>CADBCV010000013.1 GCA_902793285.1 Oscillospiraceae bacterium | reverse complement strand
TACGGGACGTCGAGGACGCCGTCCCCTACGGTGATGTGGGAACATTTCTGGATCGCGGGACGATTGTACCATGTCGCAGCTTTGCGGGCCGATGAGGGCGCCGTCCTCTACGCCTCCAAGCTCCCTTTGCGAAAGGGAGGTTAGCGGGAACTCCGTAGGGGCGGGCGTCCCCGACCGCCCGGCGGCACGATGTCGGTTTTGCGCATTCGCCCGGGCGCGGAGGAACGCAGCTTTGAGGGGCCTGTCACACCTGGTCGTTGATATACTCGCCGCAGACCGGGCAGACGGCGGAGGAGGCCGGGATGGTCTCGCCGCAGATGGGGCAGGAGACGGTTGCGGCGCTGCTCTCAAGCTGGGCAAACTGCTCAAGCGCAGGGTTTTGCTGAACCTGGGGCTGGGCCGCGTTGCCGAGGATCTTGAGCGCGGCGCGGTTTGTGGTCACGAGCGTGCCGCTGTTTCCGAACACGCAGTAGAAGGACCAGCCGTTCATCCCCTGGGTGAGGTTCCCGATGGTGAGGGTGGAGTTAAAGATGTCCGAGACGCTGGCCTCCGGGAAGTTGCTCTGGAAGGTGGCCATGCTCACATCGTCTCCCTCGGGCGTGACCGCGCGCCAGCCCACATTGGTGTAGGGCGCGGCGTCTGCGATGAACGTGGCGCTTGCGCCCGTGTACTGCGACTCCCCGTAGGGCTGCTTGGAGATCACCGGCGCGGGGGCCGTGGGGCCGGGCACGGGCGTCGGGTCTGGTTCAGGCTCCGGCGTGGGCTCCGGCGTGGGTGTGGGCGTCGGCGCGGGTGTGGCTGTCGGCGTCGGGGTGGGGCTCGGCGTGGGCGCGGGTGTCGGCGTCGGGTCCGGCACGGGCGGCAGGGTCATGCTGGGCAGCGGCTCCGGCGTGGGGGCGGGCCTGTTCCCGAGACAGCCCGTGAGCGAGAGCGCCATCAGCGCCGCGAGCAGGATGCAGATGCTTCTTTTTTTCATGTTCAAAACAGCTCCTTTATCAGACAATTGAGTTGCAGAGCCGGAATAGATCTGGTTTTGCGCTTCGTGCCTATACTACCACGCGAAAGTTCCGAAAGCAATGGAAATCTGCGACACTCACACTGTCGGGTGCGGGATGAAGGTGGGCGTGGGGGCGGCGTTCAGATCCGCCATTTTCAAATAGACGCTGCCCGAGACCTCGGTGACGCGGAAGGACTCAAAGTACATGATGTTGCTGCTGGAGTAGTTGCCGAAGGCCCAGGTGGTGGTCCGGTCCCCCTTGGGCCAGAAGTGCAGAAGCTCGCTCACCTGGACGCGCTCGCTCGTCGCGGGGGTCCCGGTGAAAGTGAGGGTGCGAAAGTCGATGTCGAAGTCCCCGCTCATCACCACGCCCTCCGCCTCAAAGCGCAGGGTCATGGTGTCCTTGTGCGCGGGGTCGTTCGCGGCGGTGAACTGGGGCTTGAGCTGCAGCCCGTAGGCGACGGTGGCGGAGTTTATCTCGGCCGTGCTCTCGTCCCGCACGTCCGCGCGGTATTCCTTGTAGTCAAAGTAAGTATAGAGGTTGTTGAGATCAAGGCGGACCTCAAACACCTCGTTCGGCGTGGGGGTGGGGGCCGGCGTCGCCGTGGGGGCGGCGGCCTCCTCCTTCTCTCTGCCGCAGCCGGCCAGCAGAACGGCCAGCAAAAGCGCCAGCAGGAGCGCGGCGGTCTTTTTCATCTTCGCGCCTCCTCTCAGAGCGTGACCGGCAGGGCGCAGGCCCCGTCGGTGCAGACATAGAAGCTGGGCTTGCCGTCCTTCGCGTCCATGGCGGCGGTGAAGGGGGCCGCCGCGCTGAGTGCCTCCGCCCGCGCGGGGGTCTTGACGAGGACGCTCATGCCCGGGGTCCGCCGGCGCAGCACGGCAAGCAGCGCCTCGGGGAACTCCTCCGTCGGGAGGACCGCGACGGTCTCCGTCGCCCCGCCGCCCTCCGCGAGCATCGCCGTGAGACCGAAGGGCGCGGCGGCGGGATAATCTGACGCCGCGCGGCGCAGAAAGTCAAGCTGCGCATCCAGCGCCCCGCGCCACTTGTCCTCCGCCGTGAGACGGAAAAGCCTTTCCAGGAGGACCGCCGCCGCGCTGTTGCCGCAGGGCAGGGCCCCGTCCTGCGTCTCCTTCGGGCGCAGGAGCAGGGCTTCCCCGTCCGCGGGGGTATCGAAGTACCCGCCCCGCGCGTCCAGAAAGCGGGCGGGGATGGTCTCGGCAAGGGCGGCGGCGTCCAGGATATGGCGGGGGTCAAGGTCCGCGTCATAGAGCTCCAGAAGGCCGAGGGCGCAGAAGGCGGTGTCGCTCAAAGATGCCTCATAGCGCAGCTCCCCCTCGCAGAGGCGGGCGCGGAGCCTGCCGTCGGGCTGCATGGCGGTGAGGAGGAAATTTGCCAGCTCCTGCGCCTCGAGTAGATACCGCCGGTCGGAGAAGGCCGCCGCCGCGCGGGAGAGGGCCATGAGCAGAAGGCCGTTCCAGCCCGCGAGGATCTTCCGGTCGGTGAAGAGGGCCATGCGCCCCGCCCGGTACTCGCGCAGGCGCTCGCGGTACTCCTCGTAGCCCTCCGGCAGGAAGTTCCAGCGGGTGTTGAGCAGGAGATTCGGGATGCTCCTGCCGTGGAAGTTCCCCTCCTCGGTGATGTCGTAGCACTCGCAGAAGTGCCGCCCGGCCTCCGCGCCGAGGACATCGGCGATCTCCCCGGGCGTGAAGAGATAGTAGGCCCCCTCCGCGCCTTCGCTGTCCGCGTCCTGGGCGGTGTAAAAGCCGCCGCCCGGCGCCTTGAGCTCCCGGAGGCAGTAGTCCAGGGTCTGCTCCGCCGTCTCCCGCCAGAGGGCCATGTGCCCGTCCTGCCACGCCTCGGTATACGCGAGGGCGAGCAGGGCGTTGTCGTAGAGGGTCTTTTCAAAGTGGGGCTTGAGCCACTCCCGGTCCGTCGAGTAGCGGCAGAAGCCGCCGCCGAAGTGGTCATTTATGCCGCCTCTGTACATCTGGCGCAGGGTGTGCTCCACCGCCTCCCTTGGCTTTTTCTCCCCGCTGCGGGCGGCGTACTCCATCAGAAAGAGAAGGTTCTGCACGGTCGGGAACTTTGTGGACCAGCCGAAGCCGCCGTATTCCTTATCATACGCGCCAAGGAGCTGCACAGCGGCCTTTTGCGGCAGGTCCTCCACCGGCTCCGCGATCGCGCCCTCCTGCCGGAGGTAGAAGCTCATCTCCTCGGCCGTGTGCAGAAGGCTGTCCCGGTCCTCCCCCCACTTTTCCGCGATGGCCTTCAAGAGGTACAGAAGGCCCATGCGCCCGCCGCGGCTCTCCTTCGGGAAGTAGGTGCCGACGAAGAAGGGCTCCTGCGCCGGAGTCAGAATCGCGGTCAGGGGCCAGCCGCCGCTGCCGTTTGCCGCGACGCAGGCCCGCATATACACGCTGTCGATATCGGGCCGCTCCTCCCGGTCCACCTTGACGGGGACATAGAAGCGGTTCAGCACCGCGGCGACCTCGAGATCCTCAAAGGACTCGTGCGCCATCACGTGGCACCAGTGGCAGGTGGAATAGCCGATGGAGAGGAAGACGGGCTTTTCCTCCCGCCGCGCCTTTTCAAAAGCCTCCTCCCCCCAGGGGTACCAGTCCACGGGGTTTTCCGCGTGCTGGCGCAGATAGGGGGATTTTTCGTTTAGAAGTCGATTGCTCATACCGGAGCCTCCAGACACTGTTTTTTCATTTATTATACCCATTCGGCGCGTTTCTTTCAAGAAGCAGTTGGCGCTTCGGGCTTTGTATGGTATAATGCATTATTCAGCACGGGCTGGGTCAGCATCCAAGCTCCCTTTTTGAAAGGGAGGTCAGACAGCGCGGCATTCAGCCGTTACATCACGAACCGATCATATTTGGAGTCTGCTTGATGGATCACAACGAATTTTGCTGCATTTTTGATACAGCGCAGTATACCGGCACGCCGGACGCTGCGCCCTGTCCGCATTCCGTGGATGTGCCGCGCCTCATCGCGCGCTTTGACGCCCTGTGCAATCAGGGGCGCGAGGAGGACGCGCGCGATCTTCTGGAGGGGGCGCTCGAGACAGCGCGGCAGGTCGGCGACTGGCGCGCGGAAGTGAGCGTGACGAGTGAGCTTCTGGGCCAGTACCGCCGGACACAGGAGGCGGAGAAGGGCCTTGCGGCTGTGAATCACGCGCTTGCAATCATCCGCGCCCACTGCCTCGGCCGCACCGTCTCCGGGGCGACGATCCTCCTGAACGCCGCGACGACGCTCAAAGCCTTCGGGCACGCGGCGGAGTCCATCCCCATCTTCACGCATGTCGCCCGGGTCTATGCCGACCATCTCGACCCCGCGGACTACCGCTTCGCGGGGCTCTACAACAACATGGCGCTGAGCTATGACGATGTCGGCGATGTGAAGAGCGCCGAGCGCTTTTTCGATCTCGCCCTCCAGACGATCGAGAAGACCGAGCACCCGGAGAACGACAGCGCCGTGACCTGGTGCAATCTTGCCGAGCTGTACGGGAAGCGCGATGCGGAGGACGCGCGCATCGCGGACTGTCTCGACATGGCCTGGGCGTGTCTCAACGCCCCGGATCTCCCCCGGGACGGCTACCACGCCTTCACCATCTCCAAGTGCGCGCCGACCTTCGATCATTTTGGCTTCTTCCTCTACGCGAAGGAGCTTCGGGAAAGGGCGGAGGCGATCTATGCAGGGACTTGAGGAGGCGAGACGCCTCTATGAGCGCTACGGCGCGGACATGATCGAGCGGCTCTTTCCCGCTTATGCCGGGCGCATCGCCGCGGGGCTTGCGGGCCACGGGTCCGAGTGCTTCGGCTTTGACGACGCGCTCTCCCGCGACCACGACTTTCCCGAGGGCTTCTGCCTCTGGATCGACGACGAGACGGACCGCGCCATCGGCGTGGAGCTTTCGCGCGCCTACCGCGCCCTGCCCTTTCAGCGGGCGAAGGAGCGCAGCGCCCTCGGCGAGACGAGCCGGGGCGTGCGCCGCATCCGCGATTTCTACGAGCGCTATACCGGGACCTCCGGCGCGCCGGAGGATTTGCCGCAGTGGCTCGCCATCCCGTCCCACGCGCTCGCGGAGGCCACGAACGGCGAGGTCTTCCGCGACGACCAGGGGCTCTTCTCTTCCATCCGGGACACGCTCCTCACCGGGATGCCGGAGGATGTGCGTCTCAAAAAGCTCGCCGCGCGGGTGATCGCCATGGCCCAGGCGGGGCAGTATAATTACCCCCGCTGTGTGCGCCACGGGGAGTACGGCGCGGCGATGCTCGCCCTGACGGAATTTGTCAACGCCGCCTGCGGGGCAATCTTTCTATTAAACCGGCGGCACATGCCCTATTACAAGTGGCAGCTCCGGGCGATGGCGGGGCTTGAGCGCCTCTCGAGCCTGCGCGAGGCGTTGGAATTTCTGCTCACGGCGGAGAACGACGAGCAGGGCCGCATTCTGAAGTCCGCCGTCATCGAGGATATCTGCGCCGCCGTCATTGCGGAACTCAAAGCGCAGCGCCTCACCCACGGGAGCTGGGATTATCTGGAGCCCCACGCCTTTGAGATCGCCTCGCACATCGAGAGCCCGCAGCTCCGGGCAATGCATATCATGGAGGGGTAAACCATGGAGATACGCTGGCTGGGACACGCCTGCTTTACCGTGACGCACAGGGGCTATACCCTGTGCATCGACCCGTACAACGCCGACTACATCCCCTGGCTATCCGAAGCTCCGGGGCGTGAAGGCCGACAGGCTCCTCATCAGCCACGAGAGCTACGGGCATAATTACAGAGAGGGCGTCGTGCTCTCCGAGAGGCCGGCGGCTGACTGCCCCTTCACCGTCACGCCCATGGAGGTCTGGCACGACACGGTCTGCGGCATCATGCGCGGGTCCTGTCTCATCCACCTCATCGAGGCCGACGGCATCCGCGTGGCCCACATGGGCGACATCGGCGCGCCTCTCACCGGGGAGCAGGCGGGCAAGCTCTACAACCTTGACGCCATGATGATCACCGCGGGTTCCTGCACGGCCCTCCCGTCGCAGGAGGTGTTCCGCCTGAGCGAGGAGCTTTTTCCCAAGGTGCTCATCCCCATGCATTACCGGGACGGAAAGCGCGGCCCCCGGCGGCTTGAGCATGTGGAGGAGCTGACCAAGCACTTCGCCCCCAGTATGGTCAAGCACTACGACACGGACCGCATCACCGTCACCGCCGACATCGAGCCCCAGGTGGCCCTGCTGCGCTTTGAGGGGCTGACCCCCGCAGAGCGTGAAACGGAGCAAAAGCCCTCCCTCCTCCGCCACGCCGCGCAGAAGCTGCCCTTTGCAAAAAAGCCCGCATTGGGCTTGCAAAATCGGCGGGATATGATAAAATTAATAAATCGACTATCAGTTTTTAATGGAGTGTCTGCATGAGAGCATTTCAAAGATTCACGGCCGCGGCCGCGGCGCTGCTGCTCTGCCTGGGGCTCACACCGCCCGCACGGGCCGAGGAGGACCCCTCCTGGGACGAGGTGAACGCAAAGGTCTTCGCCGAGTACGAGATGGACGAGTCCTCCATCCACGCGGGCTATCTGAACCTTGTGACCGGGGAGGAGCACTACATCAACGGCGACGAATACGCCGTCGCCGCGAGTATGTACAAGGTGCCGCTGTGTATGTATTTTGCCGAGCACCTGGCCGACGGCAGTCTCGACTGGACCCCGTATGAGGAGTACTTCTCCTACAAGGATGTGCAGGACGCGGTTCTCATCGACTCGAGCAATGAGAACGCCATGTTTCTCTTCAACACCTTTCTCGACGGGTACGATAATTTCCGCGTGCTCACCGCGCCCTACATGGGGGTGGAGCCGGGGAGCGAGTCTGTCGAGATCACGATGCACAACTACTACACCGCGCGGGAGTTTATCCACTGTCTCAAGCTCCTCTATGACGAGCAGGAGCGCTTTCCCGACATCATCCCCACGATGCAGCAGGCCATGACCGACCGCTTCTTCAAGCTCAACGAGCCGCGCTTTCGCATCGCCCAGAAGCCGGGCTGGATGTCGCCCCCGGACAGCTATATCCCGATCCTCAACGACTGCGCCATCTGCTTTACGACGCAGCCCATCGCGCTTGTGATGTTCACCGCGAGCTTCAACACGAGCGAGGAGTTTCTGACTGCCTGGTGCACCGCCATGTGCGAATATGCCGAGACGCTTGCCAATAAGCCCGCGCCGACGCCGGAGCCGACCCCGACGCCCGCCCCGGTCGTGACGCCGGAGCCCCAGCCGACGCCGGAGCCCGCGCCCGCGCGCGTGGAGCTGCCGATCTTTGTCCCGCTCGCGGCGGTGGGTCTCTTTCTGCTTGCGGGGCTCATCCTCCTGATCGTTCTGTGCCTGCGGTATCACGCGCGTTTTCCGGGGCTTCTTATGTCACTGCTTCTCAGCGCCTCCGCCATGCTGCTCGCAGTCGGCGGGGTCTACTACGGCACGGTCCTGGCAAAGCCCAGCGGCGACCCCGCGGAGAGCGCCGCGCGCTTTCTCGGCGCGGTCTGCGCGGGAGACTATGAGAGCGCCTATCACGAGCTGCGCGACTACTCGGATCTCGGTCTCGGCGAGGCCCCGGCAAGCCCCGCGGGGCGGAAGATCTACACCGCCCTGCATGAGAGCTTTTCCTATGCTCTCGACGGGGAGTGCCGCGTGGATAAGCTCGAGGCTGTGCAGCCCGTGCGCTTTACCTATCTCGATCTGAACCGCATGGAGGAGGCCGTGGCCCAACAGACCCAGGAGGAGGCCCGGCGGATCGTCCAGGTCCGCTCCACCCATGAGGTGTATGACGAAAACAACCGCTACCGCCCCGAGATCGCAAACGAGGCCTATCTCAACGCCCTCGACACGGTGCTGCAGGACGCCCCGGACTACTACACCGAGGCCGCTTTTGAGCTCTCCCTGGCCTACGCCGACGGGCGCTGGCAGGTGCTCACGAATGCCGCGCTGCTGCGCGCTCTCGCCGGCGGGATCGGCTACTGAGAGGGGGAGAGTGTATGAGCAAAGACAGCTTTGATTACAGCGAGCTCGACGCCATCCTCGCGGAGTTTCGCGGCGATGACACGCCCGCCCCGGCGGAGAAAAAGCCCGCCGCCCCCATGAGGGAGGAGCCGGTCTATACAGAGCCGGAGGAGCCGGATTACGTGGAGACGGCGGAGACGGAACAGGAGCCCGCGCCGGAGGCCACGGTCCTCTTTGATCTCTCCGCGCTCGACACCCGCTTTGCCCAGACGAGCCGGGAGCTTGCCGAGGAAGAGGAAGCCCCCGCCGAAGAGCCGCAGACGGGAAAGAAGCGCCGCTTCGGACAGAACACCAAAACGGAAAAGCCCGCAAAGGCCCCGAAACCGGAGAAGAAACTCAAAGCGGAAAAGGAGCCCAAACCCTCCAGGCCCCCGCGCGAATATAAAAAGCGCCGCATCCCCTGGGCCCTGCGCGCGCTCCTGTCGCTCCTGTTTCTTGCGATGACGCTCGCGATCCTCTGCTGGGTGCTTTTGTACCTGCACCCGGCCTCCGGCAGCGCCGCCTTCTCGGGGACGGACACGAAGCTGCGCCTTTCGGACAAGCTCGACGTGTATGTCAACAACGCCGCGGCCGACGCCATGGGCGATCTCGCCTACATCCGCAAGATCTACACCCTGCAGGAGAGCCTCACCGTCGCGCCCGCCCCGGACCCCAACGGCTTCGGCACGACCTATGACCCCGCGGACATCGAGGCGCTCATCCAGCGCGCCTCCATCCTGCTCGACGGGCAGAAGATGACCTTTGACCCCAGCGCGGATTTTGTGCCGGACGAGCCGATCCGCTACTACTTTGACGACACGATCTTCGTCGTCGCCTGGAAGGAATATATCGAGCAGCGCTGCTGCACCTTTGCCGAGGTCAAGGTGGCCCACGGCTCCCAGCTCCGGCGCAAGCTCGCCGACGACAGCTACAGCTCGAGCGTCCAGCTCTACGCCTCCGACATGGCAAACGCTTCCAACGCGGTGGTCGCCATGAACGGGGACTTCTACGCCTTCCGCGATCTCGGCATCACGGCCTACCAGCGCAAGCTCTACCGCAACAACCCCGCCCAGGTGGACTCCTGCTTCTTCACGGCGTCGGGCGACATGCTCTTCTCCCGCGCGGGCGAGCTCATGGGCGAGGGCGAGGCCGAGCGCTTCATGCAGGACAACGACGTGGTTTTCGCCGTGGCCTTCGGGCCGGTGCTCGTGGATAACGGCGAGCTGCAGTACTGCGCCGCCTACCCCATCGGCGAGATCAACACCGAATACTCCCGCTCCTGCATCGCCATGACGGACGAGCTGCACTACCTGCTCATGACCATCAACCACACGCCCGATGCGAGACCCCGCGCCACCGTCAACGAGCTTGCGCGCATCATCTACTCCAAGAACGTCTGGAAAGCCTATACCCTCGACGGCGGCCAGACCGCGGAGATCATCATGATGGGCGGGCCCATCAACCATGTGGATTTCGGCTTTGAACGCGCGGTCAGCGATATCATCTACTTTGCCACCGCGATCCCGGAGGAGGTGCGCCCATGATCAATCCTATCGCCGTCTACAGCGGCAGTACCGTTCTGTACTGGAGCGCGATCATCATCGGCGTGGGGCTTCTCGCGGCGCTCTTTATGAGTCTCTCCCTGCAGGTGACGGGCAAGGGCCGCCTTGTCTCGATGCTGCTGTTTTTCCCATTGGCCCTGCTGTTCTCTGTCCCCCTCTGCCGCCTTCTGCACTGGTACTGCCATCAGGAGCAGTACGCCGGCCTTGTGCGGGCCATGACCGACTACTCCGCCGGCAGCTACGTCCTCTCCGCCGCGATTCCCGGGGTGTGGCTTGCCGCCTTCCTCGCCGCGAAGCTCGATGACGGGGACACCGCAAAGCTCCTCGACGCTGCGGCCCCGGGGCTCGCCCTCGCGATCGCCTTCGTGCGCTTAAGCTCCCTGTTCAATAACGCCTGCCGCAGCAAGATCCCCGTGACGAGCTCTGTTTTGCAGCACCTGCCCTTTGCAGCCGGGATCACAAACTCCGCAGGCGCGGTGGAATACCGCTTCGCCACCTTCTTCGCGCACTTCTTTATCCTGCTGCTTCTCTGCGCGTGCGTGCTGAAATTTTATCTCAAGCGCCGCGAGATCCCCATGAAAGCGGGACGGAGTCAGGGGAACACCGTTGCCATGTTCCTGCTCTACTACTCGGCGTCCGAGTTTGTGATGGACTCCACCCGCTATGACTCGAGCTTTCTGCCCATCAACGGCTTTGTGAGCATCGTGCAGATCCTCTCCGCCGTGTGCATCCTCGCGCTGCTTGTCTATTACAGCGTCCTCTCCGTGCGGGCAAACGGCCGGCGACTCTGGCACTGGCTGCTGTGGGTTTTGTGGCTCATTCTGCTCGCCGGCATCGGGATGACGGAGTATCTCGTGCAGCGCCACGGCGACTGGTATCTCAGTTGCTACGGCGGCATGGCCTTCTGCTGCCTGGGGCTCGCCGTAATTGTGCACCGCCTCTACCTGAGCTGCTGCGGCGAGCGAGAAGCGGAGTAAAAATCCCACCGGCACCGTAGGGGCGGCTATCAGCCGCCAGCAAACCTACGATGCGGTACAATCGAACCATGATGCAGAAATCTTGCCGCCTGTCGTAGGGGACGGCGCCCTCGACGTCCCGCGCGGCTCTATGATACGACACACAAAAAATGTACGGCGATTTCGCAAAATGCTGCGATTTCGCCGTACATTGCATTTATATGGTTATCTGATACTGCCGGACGGCTGATAGCCGCCCCTACTAGCTTATAACACCTTAAGCGGCAAGCCGCAAAGAATCTCTAATGTTCGCGCAAGCGAAGGATCTCCCGGTTGTCTACGGGATTCTTCGTCGCTTCGCTCCTCAGAATGACATGGAGTTTTAGCTGCTAACATCCCCTACGGGTTCATACCGACTTTTTTGCCTCTTCGCGCTTACTTCTTGTTCCCGAACAGTCCGCGGATGATGGCGGTGGAGCCGGAGCGCATGGCGGAGGTCAGGGCATTCCGCGCGGCGCGCTTCGCGATGGTCTGGGCGCTCGTGGTCTTGCCGCCGGTCGCGGCGTTGATGAGGTTCGTGGAGAGCGCGCCCACCACCGTGGAGGCGGCGGTCGTCGCGGCCTGCTGGGCGATCTTCTTTTTCTTCGCGGCTTCCCGCTCGGCGGCCTTCTCGGCGGCAAGGGCCTCCTTCTCGGCGGCCTTGAGCGCCGCGGCCTCCTCCTTGAGACGCTGCTTCTCGGCGGCGGCCTCCTCTCTCAGGCGCTGCTTTTCGGCCTCGGCCTCGGCCTTCTTGCGCGCGGCTTCCTCCGCCGCGGCGGCGGCAGCCTCGGCCCGCTGCTTCTCAAGCTCGGCATTCGCGCGGGTGAGGATCTCATAGGCGGACTCGCGGTCCACGCCCTCGCGGTACTTGGCGTCCAGCGTGTCGCCGTAGATGCGAAGCCGTACCTCCTCGGTCCCGGCAGCCCCCATCAGGCTCTGGGGCGGGAGGATGGAGGCGCGCTCGACGATGCTGGGGATGCCGTCCTCATCGAGGAAGCTCACAAGCGCCTCGCCGACGCCGAGCTCCATGATGGCGTCCTCGGTCTTGAAGGCGGGGTTTGCGCGGAAGGCCCTCGCCGCGGCGCGGACGGCCTTCTGCTCGTCCGGGGTGTAGGCGCGCAGGGCGTGTTGGACACGGTTGGAGAGCTGGGCCAGCACGTCGCCGGGGATATCGCTCGGGCTCTGGCTGATGAAGTAGACGCCGACGGCCTTGGAGCGGATGAGCTTGACCACCTGGACGATCTTCTGCAAGAGCGCCTTCGGCATCCCGTTAAAGAGCAGGTGCGCCTCGTCAAAGAAGAAGATCATCTTGGGCTTGTCGAGATCGCCCACCTCGGGGAGACGCTCGAAGAGCTCGGTCAGCATCCAGAGCAGGAAGGTCGCGTAGACCGTGGGCGACTGAATGAGCTTCTGGCTGGAGAGGACGTTGATGTAGCCGCGGCCGCTCTCGTCGGTGGCCATCCAGTCGGAGATGTCGAGCTCCGGCTCGCCGAAGAAGAGCTCGCCGCCCTCCTGCTCGAAAGCGAGCAGGGCGCGCTGGATGGCGCCGATGCTCGCGGCGGAGACGTTGCCGTACTCCACGGTGAACTCCGCGCGGTTCTCGCCTACGAACTGGAGCATGGCGCGCAGATCCTTGAGATCGAGCAGCAGCAGGCCGTTGTCGTCCGCGACCTTGAAGACGATGTTCAAAACGCCGGTCTGGATCTCCGTGAGGCCGAGGAGCCTTGCCAGCAGCACGGGGCCCATGGAGCTCACCGTGACGCGCACGGGATGCCCCGCCTCGCCGAAGATGTCCCAGAAGCGGGTGGGATAGCCCTTGTAGGAGAAGTTTTCGATGCCGAAGCGTGAGATGCGCGCCTGCATGTCGGCGCTGTCCCTGCCGGGCTTGCACATGCCGGTGAGGTCGCCCTTGATGTCTGCGAGGAAGACCGGCACGCCCATATCCGAGAAGGACTCCGCCATGACCTTCATGGTGACGGTTTTGCCGGTGCCGGTGGCGCCCGCGATCAGGCCGTGGCGGTTTGCCATGTTCGGCAGCAGGTAGAGGCGCTTGTCAGACTGGGCCATCCAGATTTTGTTTTCTGTATACATGGTTCTGTCCCCCTGTTGTTGTTATAAAATGTACATATATTGTAGCACAGTCTGTCGCAGGGCACAACAGGAAGTTTTAGATTCCGGGGGTAAAGAGACGCGTGGGGCGTCTTGCCTTCCCCTTGAGGGGAAGGTCCACCAGTTCGCAAACTGGTGGGGATGAGGTGGAGCCTGCCGTCTCTGACCGGCCATGTACAGGCGATGGGCTTGCCACCTCATCCGTCTCGCCCCTCGCGGGGGATCGGGGCGAGCCACCTTCCCCTCAAGGGGAAGGCTCTGGCGTACTCACGCCGAGGGCGTCGTCCCCTACAAAGGTGTCGGAGGGGTCTTCCTCTGCGGTTTCGTCTGCGGTCGGGGCAGCCTTTTCCGGGACGCCGGGCTTGGTGCCCTGCGGGTAGGCGACGTCCCCTACGACTTTGTAACGCTTAAAAATGTGCTGTTTCTGCCTAACGGCGACAGCGCGCCCACCTCGTCATTGCGAACTAATGTTATTTAGTTAGTGTCATTCTGAGGAGCATAGCGACGAAGAATCCCGTCCTAATTGCAACCAACCACGAGATCCTTCGCTTGCGTGAAGCCATGACATTCTTTATCTTAATGACATTGGTGTGCGCACTGGTTCCTCGCAATGACGGGGTGGGTCAAATACTCTCGCCGTATAAAAAATAACGCCCGCGCTTGTGTTCGGCGCGGGTTTATGGTATGCTTAAAATATTCTTAGAAAAATCCGCAGATTTGTCATGATACAGCCGCGACGTGTTATCCCGGGTGCGGGGGAAGAAGCCCCCGCAAGACCGACGGGATTCTTCGTCGCGATGCTCCTCAGAATGACAGAGAGTGAATCGCCGCGCAGGTTTTCCGATTTCCCAGCCGAGAAAGAGAGGATGCCGCTTGAAAGACCGTGTCAAATCCGCCGTGATCCTGATTCTGATCACCGCGGCCTGTATGCCCTTCGCGCCCGCCCGGATTCTGTACTTCGGCACGGCGGGGGCCCTGTGCGCCTATGAATACAGCAAGAACGTGGAAAAGCTCGGCGCGCGGTGCACGCTCTGGGTCATGTTCGTGTATCTCGCGGCCCATGCGGTGCTGACGTTTTTTGACATGGGGCTCTTCTGCTACGCGGCGTGCTTTGTGTTCTGTCTGTATCTCGCGCTCTTCTCGGGCGTGCTGCACCGGCAGGTGTCCGGCATCGGGGCGCTCTACACGCTCGCGGGGCTCACCTACCCCTGCGTGCTCATTGGCATCATCATGACCATCTCCGTCAGCCGCGTCTGGTGGCAGACGCTCCTCACCGCCGTCGTCGGGAGTGTTGTGTGCGACACGGCGGCCCTCTTCGGCGGGACGCGCTTCGGAAAGCACAAGCTCGCCCCCGCCGTGAGTCCCAAGAAGACCGTCGAGGGGGCCCTCTGCGGGGCGCTGTCCTCCCTCGTGACGGGGGCGCTCGTGTGGCTTGTGTTCCGCGGCACGACGCCCGCCCCCCTGTGGCTCTGCCTCGGCACGTCGCTCCTCGGCACCAGCATGGGGCAGATCGGGGATCTTGCGGAGTCGCTTCTCAAGCGGATGATCGGCGTGAAGGATTTCTCCAACCTCATCCCCGGCCACGGCGGCGTGTTTGACCGGGCCGACAGCCTGCTCTTCTCCATCCCGACGGTGTACTTCTGCTTCCTCCTGGCGGGGATTTGACGCTTCCCTGTATAATATCGTAGGGGCGGGCGTCCTCGACCGCCCGCGCGGAATAGGCCCAAATTAAACAAACAGCCCCCGGCGAAAGCGTATCAAGGTACGAATTCGCCGGGGGTCAAAACATATTCAGACATTTCAATGCCGGGCCGCCGGGGGCGTCGGCCCCTACAATGTTATGTTTCTTATCTCTTATACCGGATCGCGAACAGGAGACCGAGGATGAGGACCAGGGCGCAGGCTTCGAGGAGGAACCAGGTGTCCCGGCTGACGGGCTGGGGGCCCGTGGGGATCTCCGCCGTCGCGTCCGCCGCGTTTTCCTCCGCGGGCATCTGCCCCGGCTGTCCGCCGTTAAAATCGGGCATGGCGCCGATATCCGGGCGCTCGCCGTCAAAGTCGGGCATCATCCCGGCAAAATCCGTGGGCGTGCCGCTCCCCTCGGGGCGCTGCGGCATGTCGGAGGGTCTGGGGCCCATGTTCTCAGGGCGTGCGGTCTGCATGGACTCGTCCCGCTGGGGCCGACCGAAGCCGCCGTTTGCGCCGAAGCCGCCGCTCCTCAAATCGCCGTAGGTGGAGGCGACGGTCTCAAGCGTGATCTGCTCCTCCTTTTCCCCGATGACGAGGGTGTAGGTCCCGCCGAGCTCCATGCCCGGGGCGCTGAGGGAGACGGAGGAAAAGGTGCAGGGCGGGGTGTAGCGCAGGAGGACTTGCCCCGCGCTGTCCTCGAGGCGGATCTCCGTCTCGGCCTGGATGTTGTAGCCGAGGTTATAGAGGACGGAGCACTGGGCGGAAGTGTCGCTGAAGCCCTCGGCCATCATGGCGCTGCCGCAGGCCACAACCTCGCCCCCCGTGATCTCGCACACGCCGCCGCTCTCGCTGCCGTAGTCGATGGCGCTGTTGCTGCCGGCGCTCGTGAGGCTCACAAAGACCTTGCCGCCCGAGATCAGGATATCGCCGTTGGAGTCGAGCCCGTCCGCGTCGCGGGCGACGTTGTTCACGACCGTGAGCGTGCCGCCGCTGATGTGGATCCAGGTCTCCTCGTCCGTGTTCGTCTCGGTGCTCGGGGCCTCGTTCCACATCCCGGGGCCGCCGAACATGTCGCTGCCGCCGTTTGCGTTGAGCCCGTCGTCGCTGGGGTAGATCGAAACCTCGCCTCCGCGCATGTCAATGGTGAGGGCCTCGATGCCCTCATAGCACTCGCTGACCGTGACGCTGCCGCCCGCGAGGGTGACCGCCTTGTCCGCGTGGATGCCGTCGTCCCCGCAGGCGATGCGGAGGGTGCCGTCCGTGACGGTGACGCTCTCGTCCATGTGGATGCCGTCGCCCTCGGAGCGAAGATCCACGCTGCCGCCCTCAAGCAGGAGCGTGCCCGCGCCCTTGAGCCCCGCGCCGGTACTGTCCACCGTGAGGCTGCCGGAGGCGATGTAGAGAAGGCTCTCCGCGTTCTGCACCTGGACCCCCTCGTCCCCCGCCTTGAGGGTGAGGGCGGCGTTTTCCGTGCGGAAGCTGTCGTTCACGTGCAGGGCGTCGCCCGGGGCCTCGATCGTGATGTCGCCGCCCGTGATGACGAGATCGTCGTTCGCGTCGATGCCGTGCTTCCAGCCCGCCGTGATGCGCAGACTGCCGGTGCCGTTTATGGTGAGATCGTCCCGGCTTGCGATGACGCCGCTGCGCCCGGCCTCCACAGCCTCGTCGCTGTAAACCTCGCCGCCGGTCATGCTGTTCTCGGACCCCGCCGCGAGGGTGAGGAAGACCTTGTCGGCCTCGTCGATGCGCAGGCACGCGTCGTCCGCGCAGGCGATGTCCACTCCGTCCAGCATGATCCAGACCTTGGCGCTGCTGTCGGCGCTCACGACGAGGGTGCCGTCCTCCAGCGCGCCGGAGACGCGATAGCGCCCGGCCTGGGCGAGGACCACCTTGTTGTCATAGGCGTAGGCCCCGCCGCCGCTGATGCGGGCGTGGTCGCCGAGAAGGGTGATCTCCGTCGCGCCGGCGGGGTCCCAGTTGCCGTTTCGGTCGTTGCGGGTGAAGAAGGCGGAATCGCTGCTCTCTATCGAGTCCCCGTCCACGACGGCCTGGATGCCGAGGCGCTCGCCGTTTATGAACAGGACCGTGACAAGGAGCGTGCAGACGAGGACGGCAACGCAGATGAGATCAATGTACTTGTGCGTTGACACCGCCGCGCCCCCTTAGCCCATGTAGTCGCCGTTGTAGCTGACGAGAACCGCGCTGGAGACGCCGCTGAGCTTTGCGATCTCGTTGATGAAATCGGTGTTGCCGCCGCGCAGACGGATCTCCACCGTGAGCTCGACCGCGTTCTCGCGGGCGGTCTTGCTCTTGACCGAGCAGCGCCCGGCGTATTCGCGCAGGACGCGCATGGCGGCCTTCTCGCTGTTCTGCCCGTCGCAGTTGATGACGACGATGAAGGGGCGGGAGCTATCCTTGAGGTTTGCGAAAACCAGCAGGATGATGCCGATGATGACGCTGCCGAACACAGCCAGCGGGATGAGCCCCGCCGCGAGCACGATGCCCGCCGCGATGGCCCAGAAGAGGAAGGCAATGTCCAAAGGCTCCTTGATGGCGGTGCGGAAGCGGACGATGGACAGAGCGCCCACCATGCCGAGGGACAGCACGATGTTCGATGTGACGGCGAGGATCACGAGCGTCGTGATCATGGTGAGGGCGATGAGCGTGACGCCAAAGGTCGAGGAGTACATGACGCCGGCGTAGGTCTTCTTATAAATAAAGAAGATGAAAAGGCCGAGCCCGAAGGCCAGCACCATCGCAAGCGCCATGTCCAGCACGCTCACGCTGTTGACGTTCTCGAGAAAGCTGGATTTGAAAATGTCCTGAAAGCTCATATGGTTTAACTCCTTCTGTTATTTAAGTGCCGCTCAATCGTAGACGCGGCACTGGGCGTACTTGGAAAAAGCCTCCACGCGGCGGCCGGGGGTCTGCACGGCGTCGCGGATGATGTCGGGCAGGAAGGCGTCCCACTTCACCTCGAGGAGGATGGGGGCGTCGCCCGCAGGGACGGTGACGCAGTCGGGATTCAGAAAATCCCGGCAGGAAAGCCCCGTGCGGATGTTGTAGTCGAGTGTGACGCGCACGTTCCCGGGGCGGTAGATAAAGGGCTCGCGCGTGTAATCGACGATGGTTTTGGGTCTCAGACCCTGGTAGCGCATCTTGCAGCAGAGCTCTTGGACGAGATCCCGGCCGCTCTCCATCATCCAGGCGGTGTCGCCGTCCACGATCTTCTGCGCCTCCTCCGCCGTGAGGGAGGCCGAGAACTTGGTGCCGAGACCGCCGCGCTTGGCCTTCTTCTCGAGGTGGATGACGGAGCTGTCCCGATTATACAGGCGTATGCGAAACTTCTCGCGCATGTTGACGCCGTCGATCTTCTCGCGCAGGGCCTTGTCCGCGAGGTTATCGAAGTAGAGGCTGCGGATCTGATAGCTCCCGCCCACAGCGTGCGGATCGCGCGCCATCACCGCGCTGAGACGCTGGCGCAGGGCCAGCATGTCGGCATAGCTTATCTCATGCTTCCACTCGTGCCGGTATTGAAAATCCATGATTCATCCCTTTCTCTCCCGTGCTTCATGCCGGGAGCATACACCCGCCCGCCGGTTTTTTTATCAAGAAACTGTTAATATTATGCGAAAAATAATAAGACGGCCCCGCAGGGACGCTGCGGGGCCGCCGTGATCTGCTCAGCGCACATCGAGCTTGCGCCGTTTCTTATCCTCGTACATCAGAGCGTCTGCGCGGGTGAGGACGCTCTCCGCGTTTTCATCCTCGGCGGGATCGTAGACCGCCATGCCGCCCGAGATGTGAACCATATCCCAGGGATCGGCGGCGGTAGCGTTGATGTTTTCGCAGGCGTGGTCAATGACGGTAAAAAGCTCCTCACGGCGGATGAAGTCCTCATTTTCCAGGACGACCGCGAACTCGTCCCCGCCGATGCGGAAGACGGGGCTGTGCGTGAAGATGCGGCAGACGAGCCTGCTCGCGTTCTGGAGGTAGAGGTCGCCCTTGTCGTGGCCGTGATCGTCGTTGATCTGCTTGAGCAGGTCGCAGTCGAACATGGCGATGGCAAAGTCGGGGCGCGGCTGATCCGGGGTCTGGGTCCGGATCTGATCGTCGAGCTTCTGCATGGCGATGTCAAAAGCGCCCTTGTTGCGCACCCCGGTCAGCGCGTCGCGGTAGGCGCGGCTGTTGAGATCGTTGATGTAGATCTGCAGGTGGGCAGTGAGCGTGCGGAAAGCGTCCGTCAGCACGCCAACCTCATCCTCGCTGTTGTAATCGAGCTCGACATCGTAGTGGCCCTCGGCAAGGTGGCGGGAGGCGAGCGTGAGGCGCTTGAGGGGCCCCGTGATGCGCCGGACGGTGTAGCGGACAAGGAGGCCGAAGATCATGAGCAGGGCGAGGCCCGCGATGACGATGCGGTTGACGAGACGGTGCCAGCCGGCGTTGATCTCCCGCGAGGGGGCCACGACGATGAGCTTCATGCCGTTTGCGAGGGTGGAGAAGGCCATCTCCTTCTCCGCGCCGTTATAGGTGTAGGCGATGGTATGCTCGCCGGTGCTGTCCGTGCCGGAGATGTAGCGGGCGACGGGCGTGAGCTCCGGGTTGAAGCTGTCCTGCATTTCGCCGGCGTCGATGGTGGGGTGATAGATAATCTCCCCGTCGGGCCGGGTGATATAGGCATAGCCGGTTTCAAAGACCTGGACATCCCGGATGCGGTCCACAAGGGTATCGTAGCGGATGTCCATGCCGACAAGCCCGATGAAGGTGCCGGCCTTGTAGACCGGGACAATGTAGGACAGGACGTTCTCCTCCAGGTTTTCGTTATAATAGGGGCTCAGCCAGGTGTGCTCCCCATTCGTGAGGGGCTCATAATACCAGCCGACGCGGGCATAGTAGTCGGGTGCGTATTCCTCAAGATCGGTGAGGGAGAGCATGGTGTAATTGCTCTCGTTGTTCACCTTCCCGTACCAGACGCCGAGCGGCTCCGGAGAGAGCTCGGTACTCAGGCGGTAGTAGAAGGAATAGGCGCCGTGGGTGTAGTTTGCCGAGCTTTGCAGGACCGCGAACACACGCCCGACATGGTCCTCGAGATAATCGACGAGGGCGCGCCTCTGCGCAGTGTCGATCTTCCCCTCGGGATCATAGCTGCCGAAGCCGTCCGTGCCGATGACGCCGCCCTTGACAAGCGCGACGCTGCTGATATCCTCCGCCGCGAAGTGCGCGACCACGCCGACGGACTGCTCGACACTCATGAGAAATTCATTGAGACTCTTGCTCTTGTCATCGCAGACGAGATTCATATGGCGGGAGGAGTCCAGGTCTCCCTCGCGCTTGATGGCGGAGATGCTGATGCCGCCGATGATGGCGATGCTGCAGAAGATCGCGAGCATACAGAGCGTGCCGATGCGCAAGGCCAGGGATTTTGTCGGTTTTTTCATAGGCTCAGCCCTCCCGGAGCGCCACGTCCTGGTAGCGGTTACTGGACCAGCCGTTCCAGGAGACCTTGAAGCCCTCCACCCTGTCGCTCACGGCGAAGTAGTGCTGCGCGGAATAGAGCGGAATCCAGGCGGCGTCCTCCCGGACGATCTTCTGTTCCAGCGCCCGGTATTCCGCGAGGCGGGCGTCCTCCTCCGCGATGGCCCGCGCGCTGTGTACGCGCTCCATCACCGCGCTGTCCCCGTAGCAGAGGCTGCGGGCGCGGGTGTTCTCCTCGTTTCCGAAGAAGGTGTAGATAAAGTTGTCGGGGTCATTAAAGTCCGCCGACCAGGTGGAGCAGTAGCACGGCGCGAGCCCCTGCTTGCGCAGGGCGATAAAATCATTCTCGTCCATGGGCTTGAGCGTTGTATGTACGCCGACGCTCTCCCACATGGAGGCGACGAGCGTGAGCATTTCCTCCCGGCTCTTGCCGGCGCTGCTGTCCACGATGAGGGTGAGGTCAAACCCGTCGCCATAGCCCGCCTGCTCCAAAAGACGCCTTGCCTCGGCGGGATCACAGGGGATCTCCTCAAGCTCCGGGTTGAAGCCGATGAGACCGTGGGGGAAGATGCCGTTTTCCACAAGGCCCCTGCCGCCCGCGCCGACCGTGAGCAGGATGTTCCGGTCGAGAGCCAGCTGCAGCGCGCGGCGCACGTCGGCATTGTCGAGGGGCGCGACGCTCTCATTCAGGGCGATGTAGGTGATGCCCACGCGGGAGCCGCGGCAGAGCTTGTCGCGGTAGGTCTCCCCGCGGATAAAATACTCCGCGCTGTCGCCGATATTCTCGAGATCCAGGATGTCCAGCTCCCCGCGGGTAAACAGGAGGCGCTGCTGCTCCGGGTCCGGGACGATGCGGATCTCCAGCCCCCCGCAGCGGGGCGCGCCGCTCCAGCAGGCAGGGTTTGCCTCCAGCGTCATATGGTCGCCGCGCACCCAGTCCCGGAAGATAAAGGGCCCGGTGCCGACGAGGGTGGCGGCGTCCCGGCCAAAGCTCTCCCCGGCGGCGAGGGTCGCCGCCTCGCTCAGAATCGAGGCGCCGGGTGTGGAGAGGTTTGCGAGAAAGGCGGCATAGGGCTGGGCAAGGGTGATCTCAAACTCCGTGTCGCTCAGGATGCGAAAGCCGTCCAGCTCCTGCGTCAGACCCGCGCGCAGGGCCGCCGCCCCGTGGATGGGCATGGCGATATCGCCGTTGACGGAGTCGGGATAGGTGAGCAGGCGCTTCATGGTGAAGAGCACGTCCCCGGCTGTGAGCAGGCTCCCGTCCGAGAAGCGGACCCCCTCGTGCAGGCGGAAGGTGTAGCACAGTCCGTCCGGCGAGACGGTCCAGCTCTCGGCCAGGGAGGGGACGAGGGCGCTGCCGTTTTCATCGTCGGTCTGCACCTCCACGAGGCGGTCGAAGACGTTCAGCGCCACGGTGTAGTCGCCGCTTGTGCACTGGGGATCGACGTTGCTGCTGTCACTGCCGACGAAGCGCAGATAGCGGGGCTTCGGCGCGGTGTTGTCCTGCTCGGAGAGCGTTTCCGCGCGGAAGCTGCCCGTATTGCCCGCGCAGCCCGCAAGCAGCAGCCCCGCAAGCAAAAGCGCAAGGGCGGATTTGATTCTTCTAAGCTGTCTCATATCATTCACCCCAGACGCGGCCGGGCCGCGAAGAGTTTTAAACCTGTTTATGTGAGGATAAAAAAACCAAATTTAAATGCATTATACAGGTTTCCCGCCCTGTTTTCAAGCATTTTGAACGGGAGTGCGCAAAAGTTTTGCCCCGGGGCGCGCAAAAAAATGCCGCGCTCCCGCGGCATTTTCAAAAAAAGTTCACCTGAGCTCAGAAATAGTACAAAAAGCAGTTGCTTTTTTACGCAATCGTGGTATAATATTCGCGTTATCCGAAGACGGATATCGCATTCTGTAAGGAGGAGGTATTTCACATGGCACCCAGAAAAGCAAGCGAAGAGACTGCGGCTGCGAAGAAAGCCGCTCCCAAGGCTGAAGCTCCCGCCGCCAGAAAGCCCGCCGCGAAGAAAGCCGCGGCCAAGAAGACTGCCGAAGTGATCGTCCAGTCCCCGCTCGGCGGTGAGATCTCCGTGAACGAGATCCTTGCCAAGGTCGGCGATGCCGATAAAGTATATGTGAGAGTCGACCAGAACAAAGCGTACTGGGTACGCGGCGAAGAAACCGGTGACACGAATCTTTGGTAATCTCTCCACCCGGCAGGAATGCCGGGTTTTTTTATTGACAAAAGACCCTCCGGCAGGGTAAAATTTGAAAGGGCAAGTGCCTGATCCTATCAAATTAGAAGGAGGAAACGTCATGGACGCTGGAAGCGGTACCGGCGCATCGGCAGGCCGAAGTCGATTGCGGAATACGCATGGCGTTTCCGCGGAACAATAGAATAAGGTTGACTTTGGTCTGCGTGTCGGCTTCCCACCCCGGACGAAAACCGAAAGGAGGAAAACCCGATGGCAGAACAGTTTGTCACGCTTGAAAAATCCTTTATGAAGCTCCTGGCGGAGAAGAAGTATCAGACGCTCAAGGACGTGATGGCCACCATGAACGCGGCGGACATCGCGGCGGTGTTTGAGGACCTGGATGAGGAGCGCACCCCGCTCCTGTTCCGCCTTCTGCCGAAGGAGCTTGCGGCGGAGGCTTTCGCGGAGCTCTCACCGGAGCTGCAGGAGCATCTGATCCGCGGCTTTTCGGACAAGGAGCTGCACGAGGTCGTGAGCGAGCTCTATGTGGACGACGCGGCGGATCTTGTCGAGGAGATGCCCGCGAGCGTCGTCAAGCGCATCCTCGCCCAGGCGGACCCCGAGATGCGCCGCGAGATCAACGAGATCCTGCGCTACCCCGAAAACTCCGCCGGCTCCATCATGACCACGGAGTATGTGTCCCTGCGCCCGCAGATGACCGTGGCGGAGGCCATCCAGCGCATCCGCCGCACCGGTGTCGACAAGGAGACCATCTACACCTGCTATGTGACGGAGGCGCGGCGGCTCCTCGGCACCGTGTCGGTCAAGGATCTGCTCCTCGCCCCCGACGACAATACCCCCGTCTCCGAGATCATGGACGGGCATGTCATCTCCGTCAGCACCCTGACGGACCAGGAAGAGGTCGCGCAGATGCTCTCCAAGTATAACTTCCTGGCCCTGCCCGTCGTGGACGCGGATGAGCGTATGGTCGGCATCGTGACCTTCGACGACGCGATGGACGTCCTCGTCGAGGAGACCACGGAGGATATCGAGAAGATGGCCGGTATGCTCCCCTCGGAGAAGACCTATCTGCGCTCGACGCCCTGGGATCTCTTCAGGCACCGCATCCCGTGGCTTTTGCTCCTCATGGTCTCGGCCACCTTCACCGGCATGATCATCACCGGCTTTGAAAGCGCCCTTGCCGCCCAGGTGGTGCTCACGGCCTTCATCCCCATGCTCATGGACACGGGCGGCAACTCCGGCTCCCAGGCGTCCGTCACCGTGATCCGCGCCCTCTCCCTTGGCGAGCTGGAGCTGCCGGATCTCCCGAAGGTCGTCTGGAAGGAGATCCAGACCGCCGTCCTCTGCGGCGCGGCCCTTGCCTCGCTCTGCTTTTTGAAGATCATGGTCTTTGACCGCATGATCCTCGGCAACACGGACATCACCGTGATGACGGCCTTCGTCGTCTGTCTCACCATGGCCCTCACGGTCCTCGCGGCAAAGGTCGTGGGCTGCACGCTGCCCCTCTGCGCAAAGCGTCTCGGCTTCGACCCCGCCGTCATGGCGAGCCCCTTCATCACCACCATCGTCGATGCCCTGTCCCTGCTGGTCTATTTCAGCATCGCAAAGGCAGTATTATTTTGATTCAATGGAAACAAGGAGGTTTTCTTATGGCAAACAAGTACGCCGGAACGCAGACCGAGAAGAACCTGGAGGCCGCCTTCGCGGGCGAATCCCAGGCCAGAAACAAGTACACCTACTTTGCCTCCAAGGCGAAGAAGGAGGGCTTTGAGCAGATCGCGGCCCTCTTCCTCAAGACCGCCGAGAACGAGAAGGAGCACGCCAAACTCTGGTTCAAGGAGCTCGACGGCATCGGCACGACCGCCGAAAACCTCGCCGCCGCGGCGGCCGGGGAGAATTACGAGTGGACCGACATGTATGAGGGCTTCGCCAAGACCGCCGAGGCCGAGGGCTTCCCCGAGCTTGCCGTCAAATTCCGCGGCGTCGCCGCCATCGAGAAGCACCACGAGGAGCGCTACCGCGCCCTTTTGAAGAACGTGGAGATCCAGGAGGTCTTCAAAAAGAGCAGCGTGAAGGTCTGGGAGTGCCGCAACTGCGGCCACATCGTCGTCGGTGAGTCCGCGCCCGAGATCTGCCCCGTCTGCAACCACCCGCAGGCGTATTTTGAAGTGAACGCCGAGAATTACTAAAGCCCATGAAGGAAATCGAACTTTTCTATCTCGCCTCCTGCCCCTACTGCCGCAACGCAAAGCGCGCCATCGGGGAGCTCACGGAGGAAAACCCCGCCTACCGGGATATCCGCATCGACTGGATCGAGGAGAGCGAGCAACCCGAGATCGCGGACAAGCGCGACTACTACAGCGTGCCGACGATCTTCTATCAGGGCGAAAAGCTCTATGAGGCGCACTTCACCCACAGCTACGACACCATCAAGCAGAACATCCGAGCGGCCTTCGATAAGGTCCTCGCAGGCTGAGAAAAAGCCCATGCCAAGATTTTCTTGACATGGGCTTTTCTTGTGGGTAGAATAGCGTATCATTGAAAGGGGGGCGCCGCCATGGTCCGGCAGAACCTGCACTGTCACACCACGTTCGACGACGGGAGAGACAGCCCGGAGGCGATGGTCCGCGCCGCCCTGGACGCGGGCCTCACATCCGTCGGGGTGAGTCTCCACTGCCCCATCGAGGGGGAGACGGACTGGTGCTGCCCCGCGGAGGATGAGGCGCGCTTCATCGCCGAGATGCGAAGCCTCCGCGAGCGCTATGCCGGCAGGATCGCGGTCTGGTGCGGGCTCGAGTATGACCTTGACGCCGCGCGCCGCAGCACCCCGCCCTATGACTACATCATCGGCTCCTGCCACATGCTGGGCGGCATCGCCATCGACAATACGCCCGAGGAGGCCGCGCGGCTCATCGCCGTCCACGGCGGGGCGGACCGGGCGGCCCAGCTCTATTACGACAGGCTCTGCACCATGGCGGCCTTCCCGGAGATCTCCATCGTGGGCCACTTCGATCTGCTCACCAAATACAACGAGCGCGCGCCCCTCTATGACGAGACGTCGAAAACCTACCGCGACGCCGCCTTTGCCGCCCTTGAGACGCTGAGCGCGGCGGGCAAGATCTTCGAGATCAACTCCGGGGCCATCAGCCGGGGCTGGCGCACCACGCCCTATCCCGCGCCGGAGCTCCTGCGGCATCTCTGCGAGCTCGGCGGCAGGATCTGCGTGAGCTCCGACGCCCACAGCGCAAACGCCATCGCCTGCGCCTTCGACCGGTGCGAGGCGCTCGCCCGCGAGACGGGCTTCCGGGAGCTCTGGCACTTCACCGGCGCGGGCTTTGAGGCGGTCCGGCTCTAAGCATCATTTTGTTATATCTTTCATGAATCGAGGGAAATACAATGAACAATTACCTGTCCATGACCAAGGAAGAGCTGCGCGGCGAGCATGAAAAGCTCATGGCGCGCTACGAAACCGTGAAGGCCCGCGGCCTCAAGCTCGACATGTCGCGCGGCAAGCCCGACCCCACCCAGCTCAATCTCAGCATGGATATGCTGAGCATGAACCCCTATGAGCTCATCTACAGCCGCAAGGGGACCGACGTGCGCAACTACGGCGAGCTTGCCGGTGTGGACGAGGCCAAGGAGCTCTTCGGCGAGGTGCTGGGCCTTCCGATGGAGAACATCATCATGGGCGGCCAGTCCAGTCTCGCCCTCATGTACGACTGCTTTATCAAGGCGCTGGTGCTCGGCGTGTACGGCGGCAGCAAGCCCTGGGGCCAGCAGGGGCAGCTCCGCTTCCTCTGCCCCGTGCCGGGCTATGACAGGCACTTCCGCATCTGCCAGGAGTTCGGCGTGGAGATGATCAACATCCCCATGACGCCGGACGGCCCGGATATGGACCTTGTGCGCCAGTACGCGGAGTCCGACCCCAGCGTCAAGGGCATCTGGTGCGTGCCGAAGTACTCCAACCCCCAGGGCTACACCTACTCCGCCGAGACGGTGCGCGCCTTCGCCGCCCTCAAGCCCGCGGCGGACGACTTTCGCATCTTCTGGGACAACGCCTATCTCGTCCACGGCTTCCGCGAGCAGGACGACGAGCTCTTGAACATCTTCGACGCCTGCCGGGAGTGCGGCAGCGAGGATATGGTCTATGAGTTCATGTCCACAAGCAAGGTCACCTTCTCCGGCGCCGGCGTCGCGGTCCTCGCCGCGAGCGCGAACAACGTCAAGTTCCTGCTCAAACAGATGGGTGTGCAGACCATCGGCTACGACAAGATCAACCAGATCCGCCATGTCCACTATCTCAAGAGCGTGGACGGCATCAAGGCCCACATGAAAAAGCAGGCAGACTACCTGCGCCCCAAGTTCGACTACGTGCTCACCGCCCTGGACACCGGCCTTGCCCCCTACGGCATCGGCACCTGGACAAACCCCAACGGCGGCTACTTCATCAGCTTTGACGGTCTGCCCGGCACCGCCGCGCGCTGCGTCTCCCTCTGCGCGGAGGCGGGCGTGAAGCTCACCAACGCCGGCGCGACCTTCCCCTATGGCCGCGACCCGGAGGATAAGAACATCCGCATCGCCCCGTCCTTCCCCTCCATCAGCGAGCTGCACGGCAGCATGGAGGTCTTCTGCCTCTGCCAGCGCATCGCCGCCGTTGAGGCGCTTTTGGCCGATTGAGATGAAGCTCTTTATCGCCTCTGACATCCACGGCTCGGCGTATTACTGCCGCAAAGTGATACACCGCCTGCGGGAGGAGGGCTGCGAAAGCCTTCTGCTCCTCGGCGATACGCTCTACCACGGGCCGCGAAACGACCTGCCCCGGGACTACGCGCCGAAGGAGGTCACCGCCATGCTCACGGCGCTCGATGTCCCGGTCTTCGGCGTGCGCGGCAACTGCGACGCGGAGATCGACCAGACTGTCCTGGGCTTTCCCCTCATGGCGGACTACAGCCTTCTGCTGTGCGGCACGCGCCGCGTCTTCGTGACCCACGGCCACCTCTATACGCCGGAGGAGCACCCGAAGCTCTGCGCGGGGGACGCCTTCCTCTTCGGGCATATCCACGTCCCTGTGTGCGAGGAGCGGGACGGCATCCTGGTCTTAAATCCCGGCTCCGCCGCCATCCCCAAGGAGCAGAGCCCCCACAGCGCCATGGTGTATGAAGACGGCCTCTTCCGCTGGCTCGACCTCGAGTCCGGGGAGACATACAGGCAATACCGCTGGTGACTTCCGCAGGGGCCGATGCACCCGCAGGGCGTACACCCTCATCAGCCCGCAAGCCCACAACCCGGTACAACCGTACCGCGGTGCACAAATGGTCCCGCTTTTCCGTAGGGGCGGCTATCAGCCGCCCGCGCGGTATGATCCATAACAAAAAATGCCCCCGGGCGAAGCCGTACTGTGCTGCGGATTCGCCCGGGGCTATTCTGTTTTTGGATGCGTTGCCGCCGGGCGTTTCCTGTTTATACGCACGTTCCCGATCCGGTGAGGTTTCGGGCGGTCGGGACGCCCGCCCCTACGGTGGGGACGGAATTTTTTACCACGCAACGTACATTTCCGATATGGCGGGGTTTCGGGTCGATCAGGGGATCGACCCCTACGGCATTAAGCCAAATACCCCCCGTCGATGCTGCCGGAGCCGGCGGAGCCGCTGGGGTCGGCGTAGATGTCGTAGCCGCCGAGAATGTCGTAGTAGTCGTCATAGCCGCCCTGCGGCGTCTCCCGTTCCTCGCGCTCGGGCGTGGGGGAGGGGCTCGGCGTCGGGGAGCCGACCGGCGTGTAGATAGGCGTCGGCGTCGGCGGCGTGGTGGCGCCCGGCAGCTCGGCGGGGGCGGGGCTTGCGCTCACGGTCGAAACGGCGGCGCCGTTCGGGGTCTCCGCCGCGCCGATATCGAAGCGGTCCACGTCGAAGAAGTCCCGGTCGGTGACCTCAAACCCCACCACGAGAATGTGGGTCCAGTCCTCCAGACAGGTGTAGCAGGTGTAGTCGGAGCCCGCGGTGATGTTGTTGCCGTCCTTGTCGGTGATGCCGGTGCCGGTGTTGACGCCGTCCGTCACGAGCCTGCAGCGGAGACTCACCACATGGTCGCCCGCGAGGATGTAGGCCGGATCGCCCACCGCGACGTTCGAGAGCGTCGAGAAGTCCTGGTTGGAGTGGTCCGCGATGACGCTGCCGTAGCCGTCGTTATACAAAACGGCGCTGTCCTCATAGTCCACGATGAGCTGGCGCACCTGGGCCACGATCTCCTCGGGATCGGCGGCGGAGACGGAGGCGTTGATCCACGTGAAGAGGGCGACGTTGATGCCCGCCGACGGGATCATCAGGCGGCCGTCCATCCCCTCGCGCCGGTGCATCTCGCGCCAGACCTCCTGGTTGCGGGGCTGGAGGGCCTGCACCTCGGGCGAGACGGGCTTCACGGTGGGCGTCGGCGTCGGCGTCGGGGCGGGGATCGCCGTCGGCGCGGCGCTGGGCAGGGCGCTTTCCTTCGCGGGGGAGAGCGCGGCGCAGCCTGTCAGCAGCAGGGCGAATATCAGAAGCATCGGAAGCAGCAGCTTTCTCTTCATGAAAAAACCAGCTCTTTTCTTTTTGTGATTTTATGTATCATATCATATTCTTTCGACAAACACCAGACAAAAATCGTGAACACTGCGAAAACTCTGTCGAAAGCGGCCCGGCACTATGCACCGCTTCGTGAATTTTTCCAAAAAAACGGGCCGAGGCATGAAATTCTTCGTATTCTTATTCAGCTTGACAGTATAATGAAATTGCGCTACAATACAGTAAAGAATGAAAGATCGGGAGATTTTTTCATGAACACTTCTCTGTTTTACGCCTATTATTACCTCTTTACCGGCCTTGCCAGGTAAGGATAATTTGTGGCGCAAAAAAGAGGGACGCAATCAGCTTTTTGCCGCACAGGTTATCCTGTGCGGTTTGTTTTTTATTCGATTGAAATCATGGATTTCAGGCGGCAAAGCTGCCTGAAAAACGACTTGAATGATACAATCAGGAGGATTATCACATGATCGTTGTATTAAAGCACGGCGTTCCGGAGGAAAAGCGGGCGCAGCTCATCGCGTGGCTCCAGGGTCTGGGCCTTCGCATCCACATCTCGGACGGGGAATTTCAGACCGTCCTCGGCCTCGTGGGGGACACCTCCCGCGTGGACATCGACCTTGTGGAGAGCCTTGACATCGTGGACAGCGTCAAGCGCGTGTCGGAGCCCTTCAAGATGTGCAACCGGAAGTTCCACCCGGAGTCTCTCGTGGTGGAGGTGGGTGACGTGAAGGTCGGCGCGGGCAATTTCGTCATGATCGCGGGCCCCTGCTCGGTCGAGTCGGAGGAGCAGATCGTCACGGTGGCGAAGGCCGTGAAGGCCGCGGGCGCGACGCTCATGCGCGGCGGCGCGTTCAAGCCCCGCACCTCCCCCTATGATTTCGCGGGCCTCAAGGCCGAGGGGCTGGAGCTTCTCAAGATCGCCCGGGCCGAGACGGGGCTCCCCATCGTGACGGAGCTCATGAACATCAACGACCTGCCGCTCTTTGAGGATGTGGACGTTATCCAGATCGGCGCGCGCAACATGCAGAACTTCGACCTTCTGCGCGAGCTCGGCAGTGTGGATAAGCCGATCCTCCTCAAGCGCGGCCTTGCCAACACCCTCAAGGAGCTTCTCATGAGCGCGGAGTACATCATGGCGAGCGGGAACGAGCGCGTCATGCTCTGCGAGCGGGGCATCCGCACCTTCTCGGACTACACCCGCAACACCCTCGATCTCTCCGCGGTGCCGATGCTGCGGGAGCTTACGCACCTGCCCATCATCGTGGATCCGAGCCATGCCACCGGCATCGCGCGCCTGGTGCCGCCCATGGCCCTCGCCGCGACCGCGGCAGGGGCGGACGGGCTCATCATCGAGGTGCACAACGACCCCATCCACGCCCTCTGCGACGGGGCGCAGAGCCTCCGACCCGAGGAGTTTGCGGCCCTTGCCGAAAAGGTCCGCGCCGTGCGGGAGGCGATCCGATGAGCACCGTCGGCGTATTTGGGCTCGGCCTCATCGGCGGCAGCTTCGTGAAGGCCTACCACGCGGCGGGCTGGACGGTCCTCGCCCACAACCGCAGCCGGAGCACCCTGGACTTCGCCCTCCTGAGCGGCGATGCGGACGGGGAGCTCACGAAGGAGAACATCTCCGACTGCGACCTTGTCCTCCTCACCATCTTCCCGGAGGCCGCCATCGAGACCCTGCGGGACTTCGCCCCCTACATCGGCAAAAAGCCCCTCGTCATGGACTGCTGCGGCACGAAGCGCACGGTCTGCGAGGCGTGCTTTCCCATCGCGGCGGAGCACGGCTTCACCTTTGTGGGCGGCCACCCCATGGCGGGCACCCAGTATTCCGGCTACAAATATGCGAAGGCCACCATGTACGCCCGCCAGCCCATGGTCATCGTGCCGCCGCAGTTTGACGATATCTTCCTCCTCGAGAGAGTCAAGACCCTCCTCGCCCCGGCTGGCTTCGGGCGTTTCTCGGTCACGACGGCCGAGGCCCACGACGAGATGATCGCCTTCACCTCCCAGCTTGCGCATGTGGTGTCCAACGCCTATGTGAAAAGCCCCACGGCAAAGCTCCACCACGGCTTCTCCGCCGGCAGCTACAAGGATCTCACCCGCGTGGCCTGGCTCAACGCCCCCATGTGGTCGGAGCTCTTTCTGGAAAACCGCGAATACCTCATCCGCGAGGTGGACTGCCTCATCGAAAACCTGAAATCCTACCGCGACGCCATGGCGGCGGAGGACGGGGAAACCCTCACGGCCCTGCTTGCCGAGGGGAAGCGCCTCAAAGAGGAGATCGACGGGAAATGAGAAGCGTCACGGTCAACGCCCCCTCGGGGCACTACGCGGTGCGGATCGGCCAGGGGCTCCTTCAAACCCTGGGCGCGGGCGTGCGCGAGAGGACAAAGGCCCGAAAGTGCGCCGTCATCGCCGGGGAGAACGTCTTCCCCCTCTACGGCGCGGCGGCTTTGGAGAGCCTTCAGGGTGCGGGGCTTGAGACCTGCTCCCTCGTCCTCCCGGCGGGGGAGGGGACCAAGTGCCTGCGGCACTATGGGGAGCTTTTGGAATTTCTCGCCGAGCGGCGCTTTACCCGCACGGACTGCCTTGTCGCCCTCGGCGGCGGGGTGACCGGCGATCTCGCCGGCTTTGCCGCCGCGACCTACCAGCGGGGCATCGCTTTCGTCCAGGTTCCCACCACGCTCCTCGCGGCGGTGGACTCCTCCGTCGGCGGGAAGACCGCCATCGACCTGCCCCAGGGGAAAAACCAGGTGGGCGCGTTCTATCAGCCCGCCCTGGTCCTGTGCGATACCGACACTCTCCAAACCCTGCCGGCGCGGGAGCTTGCGGCGGGGTACGCGGAGGTCATCAAATACGCCGTCCTCGGCGACCCCGCGCTCTTCAAGGCCCTCGGGGATAAGAGCATCGAGCCAGCGGAGGTCATCGAAACCTGCGTAAGGCACAAGGCTGCCATCGTCGCGGAGGATGAGCGGGATACCGGGGCGCGCAGACTTTTGAATCTCGGCCATACCTTTGGCCATGCGGTGGAGAGCCGCAGCGCCTACACTCTCCTGCACGGGGAGGCCGTCTCGGTCGGCACGGCGATGATATGCCGCGCGGCCTGCAAAAAGGGCCTGCTCGCCCCCGCTGACCGCGACGCCGTGATCGCCCTCCTGCGCGCATATGATCTTCCAACCGAGACAAAGTACAGCGCGGCGGAGCTCTATGATACCTTACTTTTGGACAAGAAATTTTCCGGCGGCAGGCTGCACCTCATCGTGCCGCGCGCCGTCGGCCGGTGCGAGATCCTCCCCGTGACGGCGGAGGAGGCGTACACCTGGCTGGAGGCGGGGCTGAGATGAAGAAGGAACGCGGTTTTTCTGTCGGGCTGACACCGGGGCCCTGCGCGGGCAAAGTCTGTATTCCCTCCTCCAAATCTGTTGCCCACCGCCTGCTGATCTGCGCCGCGCTGGGGACGGAGAAAACAACCCTTCTGATCGACGGCTTTTCCAAGGACATCCTCGCCACGGCGAAGTGCCTCAAAGCGCTTGGCGCGGGGATCGAAACGAAGGGACGCCGCATCCGTGTCACGCCCATTCAAAAGCCGGTCAGCGGCGGCCTGCTCCCCTGCGGGGAGAGCGGCTCAACGCTCCGCTTTCTGCTCCCCGTGGCCGGGGCGCTCGGCGTCTCAGGCTGTTTCAAAATGGAGGGCCGCCTGCCCGAGCGGCCCATGCAGATCTATGAAGACGTCCTGCGCGCCCACGGGATGGAGATTTCCCGGGACGGGAGCTGGCTGCGTTTCGGCGGACAGCTCCAGAGCGGGGCCTACAGCCTCGCGGGGGACGTGTCAAGCCAGTATTTCTCGGGCCTCCTGATGGCCCTGCCGCGGCTTTCGGGCGCGAGCTCGGTCACGGCGGAGGGGACGCTTGAATCCGCGGGCTATCTCCGCCTGACGGAGGACGCGCTCACGCGCTCCGGCGTCCGGATCGAGCGGGCGGGACAGAGCTGGCGCATCCCCGGCCTCCAAGGTTTTGCGCTTCCCGGCGTCCTGCGCGCGGAAGGGGACTGGTCAAACGCCGCCTTCTTCCTCTGTATGGGCGCGCTGAGCGAAAAGGGCGTCACCGTGCGCGGGCTGAATCTCCGCTCTGCCCAGGGGGACATGGCCGTTCTGGAAATCTTAAGACAGTTCGGCGCTTCGCTCGAAGCCTCCGAGGGCGAGGTGACAGTACGGCGCGCAAAGCTGCGGCCTCTCACCATTGACGCCGCCCCGATCCCCGATCTGGTTCCGGTTCTGTCGGTGCTCGCCTGCGGGGCGGAGGGCGACACGCGCATCGTAAACGCGGCGCGGCTTCGCATGAAGGAGTCCGACCGCCTGCAAACGACGGCAAAGCTGATACGCGACCTCGGCGGGGCGGCGGAGGAGCTGCCCGACGGCCTCGTCATCCACGGCACGGGCGGACTTCGCGGCGGTGACGTTGATTCCTGCCGCGACCACCGCATCGCCATGAGCGCCGCCGTTGCCGCCGGCCTCTGCCGTGAGAGCGTAACGATCAGCGGCGCAGACTGCGTGCGAAAATCCTATCCCGCTTTCTGGGAGGACTTCTGGAGGTGCGCGAGATGAGCAGTACCTTTATCGGCCGGCGCCTGCGCCTGAGCATTTTCGGGCAGAGCCATTCGGAGGCCATCGGCATGACGCTCGACGGCCTGCCCGCGGGGCTGCCCGTGGACACGGAGGCGCTGCAAGCCTTCTTAAACCGCCGCGCCCCCGGACAGAACGATTGGTCCACCCCCCGCAGGGAGGCAGACCGCCCGGAATTTCTCGCAGGGCTCAAGGACGGCTGTACCTGCGGCGCGCCGCTGACCGCCGTAATCCGAAACACCAACACAAGACCGCGGGATTATTCCAAGCTCAAAATCACGCCCCGCCCGGGCCATGCCGACTACACCGCGGAGGTGAAGTTCGGCGGCTTTCAGGACTTCAGCGGCGGGGGCCACTTCTCCGGCAGGCTCACGGCGCCCCTCTGCGTCGCGGGGGGCATCCTCAGGCAGGCGCTCGCGGTACGGGGCATCACGGTCGATGCCCGGATTTGGGAGCTCGCGGGCATCCGGGACGAGGGCGCGTTTGAAAGCTCCGTCGCGGAAAAGTCCTTCCCCGTCGTGGACGACGCCGCGGGGGAGCAAATGCGCCTTGCCATTCAGAGCGCCCGGGCGGAGGGGGACTCCGTCGGCGGCATCATCGAGTGCGTGGTGCGCGGCCTGCCTCCCGGCGTGGGGGAGCCGATGTTTGACGGGCTTGAGAACCAGATCGCCCGCCTCGTCTTCGCCGTCCCCGCCGTGAAGGGCGTGGAGTTCGGCGCGGGCTTCCGGGCCGCCCGGATGCGCGGCAGTGAGCATAACGATGCCTTCTGTGTAAACGCCGGGCGCGTCGAAACCGTCACGAACCACGCGGGCGGCATCCTCGGCGGCATTTCAAACGGGATGCCCCTGGTGTTCAGAGCCGCGATCAAGCCCACCCCGTCGATTGCGCGGGCGCAGCAGAGCGTGAATCTCAAAACGCTCTCGCCTGAGACGCTCACGGTCGAGGGGCGGCACGACCCCTGCATCGTTCCGCGCGCCGTCCCGGTCCTCGAGGCCGCGGCCGCCGTCGCGGTCTATGATATGATCATTTGAGGGAGGGACCCACATGGAATTACAGGACTACCGCAGGCAGCTTGACGAGCTGGATGCCGAGCTTTTAGGGCTCTTCAACCGCCGCATGGACATCGCGGGCGACATCGCCCTCTGGAAGCGGGATAACGGGATGCGCGTTCTGGACCTGCGCCGGGAAAAGGAGAAGCTCCGCACCCTGGAGGCCCAGTGCCCGGAGGAGATGCGCGAGTACGCTTTCTCCCTCTTCTCCCTCATCATGGAGCTCTCCCGCAGCTATCAGACGCGCATCCTCCGCCCCGAGAGCGCCGAGACCCGCGCCATCGAAAAGGCCCTGCGGGAAACGCCCCAGCTCTTTCCCGAGACGGCCACGGTGGCCTGCCAGGGGGTGGAGGGGGCCTACTCCGGCATCGCCTGCGAAAAGCTCTTCAAGCGCCCCAGCACCTTTTATTTCTCGAGCTTTGACGCGGTCTTCGCAGCCATCGAAAAGGGCCTCTGCCGCTATGGGGTCATCCCGGTGGAAAACAGCACCGCCGGCACGGTGAACGCAGTCTACGACCTCATGCGAAAGCACGATTTTCGCATCGTGCGCTCCGTGCGGGTAAAGGTGGACCACAACCTCCTCGTCCGCCCGGGCACGAAGCTCGAGGACATCCGCGAGATCTACTCCCACCCCCAGGCCATCGCCCAGTGCGCGGCCTTTCTGCAGACCCTGCCGAAGGTGAAGGTCATCCCCTGCGAGAACACCGCCCTCGCCGCGAAAATGGCGGCGGAGTCCACAGAGCCCGGGATCGCGGCCCTCTCCTCCCGCGCCTGCTCGAGACTCTACGGGCTCGATATCTTAAAGAGCGACGTGCAGGACTCCGGCAACAACTACACCCGCTTCATCTGCATTTCCCGCAATCTTGAAATCTACCCCGGCGCGGACCGGACCAGCGTCATGATGGTCCTGCCGCACGAGCCGGGCTCTCTCTATAAGCTCCTCTCCCGCTTCAACGCCCTCGGCATCAATGTCACAAAGCTCGAAAGCCGCCCCATGCCGGAGCGGAGCTTCGAGTTCATGTTCTACTTTGACTTCGAGACCTCGGTCTACTCCCCGCGCTTCATCCAGCTCATGGGCGAGCTCGGCGAGCTCACGGACGAGTACGAGTATCTCGGCAGCTACAGCGAGGTGATCTGACATGCAATGCGGACTGCTCGGCGAAAAGCTCGGCCACAGCTACTCCCCCCGCATCCACCGGGAACTTGCGGACTATGACTACGCCCTCTATGAAAAAGCGCCGGCGGAGCTGGAGGCTTTCATCCGGGAGGGCGCCTGGCACGGCCTCAACGTCACGATCCCGTATAAAAAGACCGTCATCCCCCTCTGCGATGCGCTCTCCGACACGGCAAGGACCATCGGCAGCGTCAACACTCTCCTGCGGCGCGAGGACGGCACGATCTTCGGCGACAATACCGACGCCTTCGGCTTCGAGACGCTGCTGCGTCAAACGCTCCCCGGCAGCATCGCGGGGAATAAGGCCCTCGTCCTCGGCACCGGCGGGGCATCCGTCACGGTCTGCGCGGTGCTGAGAGCGCACGGGGCCGAGGTGGTGCCCATCTCCCGGAATGGTGAGAATAACTACCAGAACCTCGACCGCCACGCGGACGCGAAAATCCTTGTGAACACCACGCCCCTCGGCATGTACCCCAAAAACGGCGTGAGCCCGGTGGAGCTCTGCAGCTTCCCGGGGCTCGAGGCTGTCTTGGATGTGGTGTATAACCCGAAGCGCACCGCCCTCCTTCTGCAGGCGGAGGCGCGCGGCATCCCCTGCGCCGGGGGTCTTACGATGCTGGTGGCCCAGGCCAAGCGCGCAAGCGAAATCTTCCAGGGCCGCGCCCTCCCCGATTCCGAGATCGCCCGTATCACAGCCCTTCTCGACGCCTCCATGCAGAACATCATCCTCATCGGGATGCCGGGCTGCGGCAAGTCCACCGTGGGAGCGCTCCTCGCGCAGCGGCTGGGCCGCCCCTGTGCCGAGGCGGACAGAGAGATCGAGCGCGAGGCCGGCATGTCCATCCCCCGCATCTTCGAGCTGGAGGGGGAGGCGGGCTTTCGCCGGCGGGAGACGGCCGTCCTCGCGGCGCTCGGCAAAGAGTCCCACACGGTTATCGCCACGGGCGGCGGCTGCGTCACCCGGGCGGAAAACTACCCGCTCCTGCACCAGAACGGGCGTCTCGTCTGGCTCACGCGGCCGGTCGGGGAGCTTGCGCGAAAGGGGAGGCCCCTGTCGGAAAACGCGGACCTCGGCGCCATGTACGCCCGCCGCGCCCCGCTGTACGCGCAGTTTGCCGACTTCACCGTCGAAAATACCGGCACGCCGGAGGAGACCGCGCGCGCCGTTCTGGAGGCGCTGGGATGAAGCTGCTCATCATCAACGGGCCGAATCTCAACATGCTCGGCCTGCGGGAGCCGGACATCTACGGCAGGCAGGACTTTGCGGCGCTGGAAAACTTCATCCGCGAGACCTGTGAAGCGCAGGGCATCGAGGCGGAGCTTTTCCAGTCCAATCACGAGGGGGCCATCGTGGACACGATCCAGGGCGCGTACGGCCGCATTGACGGCATTGTGATAAACCCCGCGGCCTACACGCACACGAGCGTCGCCATCCTCGACGCGCTCAAGGCCGTCAGTATCCCCGCCGTGGAGGTGCACCTTTCCGACGTCACAAAGCGCGAGAGCTTCCGGCAGATCTCCTACGCGGGCCTCGCGTGCGTAAAAAGCTATATCGGCCTCGGCTTCGAGGGCTACCGGCAGGCCATCCTGTTTCTCAAAAACTATCTGGAGGGGAGAGAAAACACATGAAACCCATGAATCAAAAGTGCAGCCAGTTCACAGACTCCGTCATCCGCCGCATGACGCGCATCGCCATCGCGAATAACGCCATCAACCTCGCCCAGGGCTTCCCGGACTTTGACCCGCCCAAGGCCATGACCGACAGGCTTGCCGAGGTCGCCGCCGTCGGCCCTCACCAGTACCCCATCACGATGGGCGCGCCGAACTTCCGCCGCGCCGTCGCCGCGAAGACCAGGCGCTTCATGGGCCGCGACATCGACCCCGAGACCGAGATCGTCGTGACCATCGGCTCGACCGAGGCCATGGTGGACACGCTTTTCGCCCTCACGAATCCCGGGGACAAGATCGCCATGTTCTCCCCGTATTTTGAAAACTACGCCGCCCAGACCCTCTTCGCCGACTGCGAGCCGGTCTTCATCCCCCTCGTCCCGCCCTCCTTCCGCTTTGACCCCAACGTCCTCGAGGATGTGTTCAAAAAGGGCATCAAGGCCATCATCCTCTGCAACCCCTCAAACCCCAGCGGCCGCGTCTTCACGAAGGAGGAGCTGGAGCTCATCGCCGCCCTCTGCATCAAGTACGACGTCTACGCCGTCACGGACGAGGTGTATGAGCATATCATCTACGAGGGGCACGTCCACACCTACCTCGCCAATCTCCCCGGCATGTGGGAGCGCACCGTCACCTGCAACTCTCTCTCCAAGACCTATTCCATCACGGGCTGGCGTCTCGGCTACGCCATCGCGCCGAAGCACCTCATGGACAAGATCAAGCAGTTTCACGACTTCAACGCCGTCGGCGCGCCCGCACCCCTCATGGAGGCCGCCATCGTGGGCCTTGAGATGCCCGACAGCTATTATACCGACTTTACCGCCCACTACGCCCACATGAAGGCCCTCTTCACGGGAGGGCTCCGCGATCTCGGCATTCCCTTCACCGATCCCGAGGGGACATACTTTCTCCTCACCGACATCTCCCCCTATCTCAAAAAGGGGCAGAGCGACGTGGAATTCTGCGAGGAGATGGCCGCGAAGGTCGGCGTCGCGGGCGTCCCGGGCAGCTCCTTCTTCCGGGAGAACGTGAACCACATCATCCGCCTCCACTTTGCCAAGAAGGACGAGACCCTCAACGCCGCCCTCGAGCGCCTCGCCGATCTCAAGAAGATCATGGGCTGAGAGAGCGCGCGCAGCCTGCGACCCGGCACAATCGTCCCATATGTGTAAATGTTCCCGCCTGTCGTAGGGGCGGGGCTTGCCCCGCCCGCAATCCGATAAAACCGAAAATCAAACAACGGAGGTATGCAACATGAAAAAAATCCTGGCCTTTGCGCTAACGCTCGCGCTGATGCTGTCCCTCGGCTCCGCCGCCTTCGCCGTGAATGAGGATGTGGAGGGCGAGGTCGTCATCTACTCCTCCATGTACCAGTTCGTGCTCGACATGCTGGACGAGGCGATCAAAAAGGAGTTCCCGAATCTCACACCCGGCAACAACGGCAGCTTCTTCTTCTACGGCGGCACAAGCTCCCTCATCACCAAGATCTACGGCGAGATGGAGACCGGCGCGCTCGACTGCGACATGATGCTGGTCGCGGAGCCCGCCCTCTCGCTCGAGCTCAAGGAGGCGGGCTACTTAGAGCCGGTGGAGATCGAGGACCCTGCGGACCTGCTCCGCTTCCCCTATGACGAGGAGGGCTACTGGTACCCCGTGCGCGTGTGCAACATGGTCCTCGCCTATAACCCCGAGATGGAGGAAGCCTGGGCCGCGAAGGGCGTCGCCATCCCGAAGAGCTTCCATGACTTTGCCACCGACCCCGCCCTCAAGGGCTATATCTCCATGGGCAACCCCATGTCGAGCGGCACCACCTTCGCCGCCGTCGCATCCCTCACGCAGGACGACCACTACGGCGAGGACTATCTCCGCGGCCTTGCCGCCAATAACGTCATGATCGAATCCGGCTCCACCGCCATCACGAAGCTCCAGACCGGCGAGTGCGCCGCCATCATGATCCTCGAGGAGTCCGTGCTCAAGGTCCTCAAGGAGGCCGAGGACGCCGGCACCCCCGTCACGAATCTCGCCTGCATCTACCCGGAGGACGGCGTGGTGCTCATCCCCTCCACTGTGATGACCGTCGCGGAGGAGCACAGCAAAAACGTCAATACCGAGGCGTGCGAGGCGCTTGAACAGTGGTTTCTGAGCGAGGACGCCCAGAAGCTCATCCTCGAGGGCTACATGCACTCCGTCTTCAAGGGCATGGAGGAGATCCCCCACGGCTCCGTGGACACCCAGTGGCTCATCGACCACGATCTCGGCGTGGACTGGGAGAACGCCTACCGTAACCGCGAGGCCATCAACACCGCCTGGACCGAGATCGTCACGGCGAAGTAAGGGCCCCCATGCGGAAGATCGACCGATCACAGTCCCGCGCGGCGCTCGCGGTGAAGGCGCTGCTCCTGGCCCTCTTTCTCCTCGGAGCCGGCCTCATCCTCAATGGGCGGCGCGGGATGCGGGAGTATGCCGCCTCCGGCTTCAGCGCCGAGTCTGCCTACAGGGCCGTCTATCAGCTCGGGCGGGAGACGGCGCGCGCCTGGGACAAAACCCTCGCCCCCGCGCTCAAAACCCTCCCGGACGCTGACAGGGACCGCCTCGCAGAGACCACGGCCGCGCTTTTGCGCGAGAGCTGGGAGAGCCTCCAGAAGGGCGGCGGGGCCGAGGCGGACGCCTTACTACAAACTGCGGACGGGGCAGCAGGGGAGGAGCTCTCTCAAAAGCTCCTCTATGCCAGCTACCTCACGGCGGGGCCGAAGCTGAGCACCGCGAACCGCAAGCAGATCACGGCCCAGACCGGGGAGGCGGCAGCGGAGCTCCGCACGGCACTCCTCGCTGCCGTGCTCGATGAGAAGGCGGAGGTTCCGGAGGCCGCGCAAAAGCTCACGGAAAAGCGCACCGGCACGGAGCGTGCCGCGATGCTCATGCAGGCGTACTATGTGAGCGCCGGGGCCTCGGAGCCGGACGTCATGGAGCAGGTCAACACCCTCAAAAAGAGCGTGCGGGACAAGGCCGCCCAGCTCACCGCCTTCCGCATGATCGCGCGGGGCGAGGTCTCCGCCGTTGAACAGCTCGTCGTGGGCCACAGCCGGACCGCCATCCTCCTCGGCGCGATCCTCGCCTTCAACGCCCTGCTGCTCGCGTTTTTCATGGCGGGGGAGGGGGTCTGGCGGCTCAATCTCAAGTGGGTTTTGATCCTTCTCATCGTGGACTTTCTGCTCCTCTTTCAGCTTCTGCCCCTCGTGTACATGCTGATTCGCGCCCTCTTCCCGGAGGGGCGCTTCTCGCTTGAGACCATCCGCCGCCTCTATACCTATTCCCTCAACCTGGACGCGGTGAAAAACACCCTGATCGCCGCGACCATGACGATGGCCTTCGGCACCCTCCTCGCCTTTCCGCTCGCCTGGCTCGTGGGGCGGACGGATCTGTACGGCAAAAAATTTTTCCGCGGCCTTTTTGTCCTCACCTACATGGTCCCGCCCTATGTGGGGGCCATGGCCTGGCTGCGGCTTCTAAATCCCAACGTCGGCACGGTGAACCGCTGGCTGCGCGCCCTTCTGCGCCTCAGCGACGCGCCGGGCCCCCTCAATGTCTACACCCTGCCCGGCATGGTCTGGGTGCTCACGAGCTTTTATTACCCCTACGCCTTCATCACTGTGAGCCGCGCCATGGAGAAGATGGACCCCTCGCTCGAGGAGGCGAGCCGCGTGAGCGGGGCATCGCCCCTCAAAACCGTCTTCACCGTGACGCTCCCGATGATGCTCCCGTCCCTCATCTCCGGGGCGCTTCTCGTGTTTGTGAGCGCCATGAGCTGCTACGGCATCCCCTCCATCATCGGCAGCCCCGGGCGCGTGCACACGGTCACGACGCGCATCGTGGAGTATGTCTCCCTCGGCCAGCAGGGCCTGCACGACGCGACCGGCATGGCGGTCTTCCTCATGCTCCTCGCCGTCGTGATCCTCTTCCTCTCGGACGTGGTGCTCGCGCGGCGGCAGTACATCACGGTCTCCGGCAAATCCGTCCGGCCCGCCCTGGTGGAGCTCGGGCGCTGGCGCCTGCCGCTCACGGCGCTGGTTTCCCTCTTCGCCGTCGTCGTGATCCTCATCCCCTTTGCGACGATCCTCCTCACCTCCTTTAAGATCGACGTGGGCAAGAGCGTCCTTTCGGCGGGGAACTTCACGCTCTCCAACTGGAAGACCGTCTTCGCGCGGACCGAGACGGTGAACAGTCTCAAAAACTCCCTCCTCTTTGCCTCTGTCGCGGCGACCGTCGGCATCCTGATCGCCTGCACCGTGAGCTATCTTCTGCAGCGCACCCGCATCCGGGGCAGAAAGCTGCCGGACTTTCTCATCACGCTCGGCTCCGGCACGCCGTCTGTCGTCATCGCCCTCGGCCTCATCATGACCATGAAGGGCAATTTCGGCATCAACATCTACAACACCGCATACATCATGATCATCGCCTATCTCATCAAGTACCTCATGATGGGGATGCGCACCGTCGTCTCCGCCATGAGCCAGATCCACGTCTCGCTCGAGGAGAGCAGCCAGATCTCCGGCGCGGGCTGGGGGCGCACGATGCGCCGCATCACGGGGCCGCTCATCTTCCCGTCCATCGCGGCGGGCTGGTTTCTCATCTTCATCCCGAGCTTTTATGAGCTCTCCATGACGACGCTGCTCTATTCCAGCACCACCAAGACCATCGGCTTCCAGCTCTATGAGTACTGGACCTTCACAAGCCAGCCCATGAGCTGCGCCATGGCCTTCGGCATCCTGTTGATCGTCATGCTCCTGAATCTCATCCTGAACCGCCTCACAAAGGGCGAGTTCTCCATCTAAGGGGGCCCAAAATGGCAACTGTCACAATTCAGAAGGTCACCAAGGCATTCGGTGACAATGTGGTCCTCCGGGAATTTGACGCCGTGTTCGGGGAGGGGGAGTTCATCACCCTCCTCGGGCCCTCCGGCTGCGGCAAGACCACGATGCTGCGCATGATCGCGGGCTTTGAAAGGCCGACGGAGGGGGAGATTTATTTTGACGACATGCTCGTCTCCGGCGGCAGGACCTTTGTCCCCCCGGAAAAGCGCGGCGTCGGCATGGTCTTCCAGAGCTACGCCGTCTGGCCCCACATGGACGTCTTCGAAAACGTGGCCTACCCCCTCACGATCCGGCACACGCCGAAGAGCGAGATCAAAGCGCGCGTGGAGAAGGTGCTTGCCATCGTGCATCTCAGCCGCTACGCCGAACGCCTGCCGAGTCAGCTCTCCGGCGGGCAGCAGCAGCGCGTCGCCCTCGCGCGGGCGCTCGTGGCGGAGCCGAAGCTCCTGCTTCTCGACGAGCCGCTTTCCAATCTCGACGCGAAGCTGCGGGAGTCCATGCGCTTTGAGATCAAGGAGATCCAGCAGAAGCTCGGCATCAACGTGGTCTATGTCACCCACGACCAGACTGAGGCCATGGCCATGAGTGACCGGATCTTCCTCATCAACCGCGGCGTCGTGCAGCAGTGCGGCACGCCGGAGGAGATCTATAACACGCCCGCAAACCAGTTTGTGGCGGACTTTCTCGGCAAGGTGGACTTCTTCAAGGGCGAGGCGCGAGACGGTGAGGTCGTCATCCCCGCCCTCGGCGGGCAGAGTATCCCCTACGCCGGGGCGCAGCGCGGGAAGGTGGACGCGGCCATCCGGCCGGAGAACTTCTACTTCACGGCCGACGGCCCCCTTCACGGCACGCTCGAGCGGCAGTACTATCTCGGCGACGTGGACGACTGCCGCGTGCGCATCGGGGAGAGCCTTGTGCGCGTCATCACAAACGGCTTTGCCTTCCGTACCCTCAAAACCGGCGCGGCCGTGACGCTCGGCGTGCGGGACATGATGGTCTTCCCGGACGACGGGCTTCTGGAACAGATGCTCGAGATCAGCACCTGAACCGCTTCGCGGAGTTTGGAGTGTAGAGAGTGGAGTGAAGGTATCGCTGCGCGATGATTTTTAAAAATGCGGCTGTGAAATAAGTCGGTTCACGCCTTCTATACTGTAGGGGCGGCTGACATGATAGCCGCCCCTACTGGTCACCTCTAAAAACTCCTGCCCGGCGCTGCGCCGGATCTTTTGTCCCAGCTTTTCGTGCAAAAAACTTGAAAGCTACAAAGGATTCCTGCGTTTTTTGCCCTTCAATCTGGAACAAAATCTCTCGACGCATCACCAGACCTGAGTTTTTAGAGGTTCCCTACTGCCGATGCGGGCCGTTTGCAGTAAGCGTCAAACAAATTGACCCGGACAAAGAAAACCGGCATTGTCCGCCGCGTGAAAAGATGCGCGTCAGGCAATGCCGGCTGTTTTATTTATTTTTCAACGCTGATGCTTCTCGTGATCGTGCCGATGCCGTTGATATCGAGCGTGATCGTATGCTTGCCCTCGTTGAGGCCCTGCATAACGGTCTCGCTGAAGAGCATGAGGAAGGAGCCTGTGTTCTCGCCGATCACATCAAAATCCTTCCGATACTCGGTGAGCGCCTTCCCGTCCAGCAGGACGTTCAGAAGCTCGGTCCGATCTGTGCGCACGGTGAGGAGGAAGCGCCCGCCCTTGGAGAGGCTGTACCGCCAGCCCGAGGGGGAGAGAACCGTGACGTCCTTCTCGGCCATCCGGGTCGTGACCGCCGCGAGAAAGCCGCTGTCCCCGGCCCGCTCCGCTGCCGCGTCCGGAAGCTCCCAGATCAGCTCCGTCGGCACACAGTCCAGAAATGCCTCGAGCGTGTCCATGTCCATGTCTTCCCAGTCAAAATCCTCCCAGGCGAATTCGTCCCAGTCAAAGTTCTCCCAGTCATACGGGTCCCAGGCGGCTTCATACCAGACATCCTCACCGCCGGCGGCTGCAGGCTGGTCTTCCTCTTCCACGTCATATTCCCATTCGTAGTCCCAATCGTCGTCGTCCCAGCCGTCCTCGTCCCAGTCGTCCTCATCGTCCGGCAGGATCGCCTCCACGGGGGTCTTGTCCTGCGGCGAGAGCGTGCCCACAAAGGCGGCCCAGTCGATCAGCGCGTCGAATCTTGTTCCCGTGAACAGGGGGATAGTCCAGCGCTGGCCGATGTCGCTGTAGGTTTTCAGCGTCAGCGGGTAGACGGTGTAGGAGTTGAGCGCGCCTGCCGCCTGGCGCGCCCTCTCCGCCGCCGGAACGTCGGCGCTGCCGTTTACAGCGTCGTTGTCCGAGTCCGCGATCAGGATGGCCTTGTAGCGGTCAAGCCCGGTTTTGGCCCGGTTCCGGCGCAGAGCTTCTGTGCCGGCGTATTTACCGGCTGTCTGCCTCTCTCTCCCAGAGCACAAGATCCCCCAGCACGATGCGCTGCACATCGTTGATGTCGATCGCACTGCCCCAGCCGCAGTGGAGCTCAACCACGCCGTTTTCAAAGGGACAGGTCAGCGCGCCGCCGGTGGAAAATGTCGAGCCGTCGGAGAAAATGAGCTTTGCCTCGATGCACACCCTGTCCTCCAGGATGCTCCAGGGCCTGTAGGCTTCCGGGTCTGCGCCCGGCTCGTGGAAGGATGCCGCGCCCTCATAGTTTACCTTCCAGACCGCGCTGAAGGGCGTGAGCTCCAGCCCGACGATCTCGATAGTCTTGTCAAGCTCCTTGTCATGGTACTGTGCATGTCCGAAGTCAAAGCTGCGTTTCTGCTCCGCCGTCAGCAGGAAGGGGACGGGGCCGAATGTGTGGGAGTCGTCTTCCCCGACGATCATGTGGACCTGCAGCGGAACACTGTCCGTGCCGAGATCAGCCATTCCCTTTTCAAGGGACTTTACATCCGCATAGCATTGCAGGGTCAGGGTCTCCGTTTCTTCGTCGTATGCGTAGTCCAGCACGGCGTTTCGGATCGCCTCGTCTCCTGATAAGTTAAGCGTTACCGGAAGCTGGGGGCCGGCAAAGCCGCCGATCTCCGTGCCGGCAATGCTCCAGGCAAAGCGTACATCGGCGGGGAAGCGGGCGATGTCTTCTTTTGCCACCGGGGAGACATCGACATAGATCCGCTGCTCAGTCCCGTCGTTGACGGCGGAGAGCAGGACGAGACTTGCCGCGCTCCCGGCCTTCTCCTGCTGCGTCACATCGTATTCCATATAGCTGTTTACCTTGCTCTCCTCGATCTTCAAATCGGCTCTCAGATCCTGCTGCCGGGCGATATGGACGCTCCATACCGCCCAGGCCGCGGCCCCCAGCGCAAGCATCAGCGCCGCCGCAAGCGCGAGCGTGAGCAGGCGTTTTGTTGTTCTATGCGTTTTGTTCCCGTGAAAATAGAGCTTTCCGGCCATGACTACATCCTCCTCATGAATGCCGTTCATCGCGCGCAGAAGTGTCAGTTTGTCCAATATAAGCCCTCCTCCTGTAAGGTTTCCATCAGCTTTTTTCGGGTGCGAAACAGGCTGCTTTTGACCTTCGCCTCGCTGCATTGCAGCTTCTCCGCAATGTCCGCAATTGGCACAAGATACCAGTACCGCAGGACAAAGATCATCCGGTCTGCCTCCTTTAATTCCGCCGTGAAGCGCCCGATCCGCTTTTCCAATTCCTTTTCCTCCAGGACTCTTTCGGGGCTTCTCCCGCCGGGGATGCACTCGCTGAGTTCCTCCAGGGCAAGAGACGCTTCCCCTCCGCCGCGCTTGATTCTGTTTTTCGCCTTGATCGTGTTGATGGCGAGATTTCTTGTGATACAGCCGAGAAATGCCGACAGCACCGTCGGGCGCTCGGAGGGCATACGGTTCCACGCGCGAAACCAGGTGTCGTTCACGCACTCCTCCGCGTCCTCCTCTGTTCCGCAGATGTTATAGGCAATCGTGCGGCAGTATCTGCCGTATTTTTGTTCCGTTTCCGATATGGCCAGATCGGAACGCTGCCAGTACAGATCAACAATTTCTCTGTCTTCCATACGGAACCTCCTTCTTTTCAAGAGCTCTCACCCATATAGACACCAAAACGCGGCGAAGGTTTTAAAAATGTTTTTTTCATCTCACTGCAAATGCGGCGGGGACTGCTCCCCGCCGCATTCACATGGTCGCCCGAATTTAACAGACAGTGTCTGGCATTTTGAAAATATCGACAAATCCAGAATCCGATTCTGGATTTGTCGATAAGCTGTGATAGATTCTGCTTATTCCCACTCGATCGTTCCGGTGGGCTTGGGGGTGAGGTCCCAGAGGACGCGGTTGACGCCCTTGACCTCGTGCGTGATGCGCTCGACGATGTGGGCCATGAGCTTGAAGTCGAGCTCCGCAACCTCGGCGGTGACGGCGTCCACGGTGTTGACGGCGCGGATCACGACGGGCCACTCGTAGGTGCGCAGGCCGTCGGTAATGCCGGTGGACTTAAAGTCGGGCACGATGGTGAAGTACTGCCAGACCTTGCCCTCAAGACCGTTTTTCTTAAACTCCTCGCGCAGAATCGCGTCGGACTCGCGCACAGCCTCGAGCCGGTCGCGGGTGATGGCACCGACGCAGCGCACGCCGAGACCGGGGCCCGGGAAGGGCTGGCGGTAGACCATGCCGTCCGGGAGGCCCAGGGCCTTGCCGACCACGCGGACCTCGTCCTTATACAGGAACTTGACGGGCTCCACAAGCTCAAAGTCGAGCTCCGGGGGCAGGCCGCCCACATTATGGTGAGACTTGACGGGGCCGGACTCCAGGATATCGGGATAGATGGTGCCCTGGGCGAGGAAGCTGATGCCGTCGAGCTTTTTGGCTTCCTCGGCAAAGACGTCGATAAACACCTTGCCGATGATCTTGCGCTTCTGCTCGGGATCGGAGACGCCGGCAAGCTGGTCGAGGAAGCGGTCCACCGCGTCGACGTAGATGAGGTTCGCGTCCATCTCGTTGCGGAAGACCTGGATCACCTGCTCAGGCTCGCCCTTGCGGAGAAGGCCGTGATTAACATGGACGCAGACGAGCTGCCTGCCCACAGCCCGGATGAGAAGCGCCGCGACGACGGAGGAATCCACGCCGCCGGAGAGGGCCAGCAGGACCTTCTTGTCGCCGATCTGGGCGCGCAGGGCTGCAATCTGCTCGTCAATAAAAGCCTGGGCGAGGGCCGGGGTGGTGATGCGCGCCATGCTTTCGGGACGTCTTGCTTGTTCCATAGTACAGACACCTTTCTATTTTAGATTTTTTAACGCGGTTATTATACAGCAATCTTTTCCCCGCAACAAGTTTTTTTACGCCGCGATATAGAGAAATAATACAGTTTCACCGCCGGATGTTTGTAAAAAATGTCAGATTGCACGCACAAGAAAACGCCGCCCGGACGGACGGCGTTTTTCGTTTCACGGGTTTTCAAAGGTGCTGACGGGGCGGCGCTTATGCTCGCTGCGGCTGTGATAGCGGTCGATGATGGCCCGGTCCGCGTCCGAAACTTCCCCGCCGTGGAGATAGCTGTCGATGGCGCGGTAAGTCACGCCCATCTCCTGCTCGTCCGTCTGCCCTTCAAAGAGCCCGGCGGAGGGGGCCTTCTCCACGATGGAGGAGGGCGCGTTCAGAAAGCGCAGGAACTCGAATACCTCGGTGGCGCAGAGGTCCGCGATGGGGTTAAAGTCGCTGGCCCCGTCGCCCCATTTGGTGAAGTAGCCCATGTAGATCTCGCTGCGGTTGCCGGTGCCGGCGACGAGACGGTTCTCGGCCGCGGCGATGGTATAGAGCGTCGTCATGCGAAGGCGCGGGGCGATGTTCGTGAGGGCCATGTCGTTGAGCGAGGCGACCCCCGCGAGCGCCTTGAGCTCCGCCTCCCGCACGGCGGTGAGATCGACCGTGCGCGTCTCGATGCCGAACTTTTCGGCGAGGGCGTTGCCGTCGTCCCGGTCCTGGCCGTAGTTCTGCCGGGAGGCGCAGGGCATGATGACGCCGAGGGTGTTGCCGCACGCCGCCTTGCAGAGGATGCCGACAAGGGCGCTGTCCTTGCCGCCGGAGTTTCCGAAGACAATCCCGTTGGCGTGGGCCTCTTGGAGCTTTGCGCGGATATAGGCCACGCGCTTTTCAAATTCCGCCTGATAGTCTCTCAAGGTGTGCCTCCCTCTTCTGCGCTGACAATGCCCTCCCCCTCGGGGAAGACGCTGCCGCCGCTCTCATTCGTGAAGCCGTCTCCGCCGCCCTCGCCGGAGCCGCCCTCGCCGCTGCTCTCGCTGCCGCTCTCGCCGCCGTCGGTCTGGGCGACGCTGCCGCTGCTGTCGCCGAAGACGTCGCTGAATTCCACGCCGCCCTCGCCGTCAGACTCGCCGAGGATATCCTCGCTCGTCTCAGGGGGCTGGGCCGGGATGAGCGGCACGCTCTGATCGGCGTAGGGGTCGAAGGGCGGGGTATAGACCTCGTACGGCTCTTCCTCCTCCTCTTCCTCCACCGGCACATAGGGCTGTACATAGGTGGGCGCCTGGGTCGGCGCGGCCGCGGGCTTCGGCGTGGCCGTCGGCGCGGTCGCGGGATCGTAATTGGGGTCGAGCATGGGGTCGTTCCAGGTGAAGTTGAAGGCGGCGTAGTCGTAGTCGCCGAACTGTTCGCGCAGCTTCACATAGCGCTCATGGTAGGTGTCGACGTAGGTGTTGATATAGTCCGCCATCGCCACATAGCGCCAGCGGCCGCCCACCGGGTCCTCATACACGGTGAGGTCGATCTCGCAGTTCGGGGCGCGGCGGCGCATCTCCTCCACCTGCTCGGGCGGGACGGGGTTATAGGCCCCGATCCAGAGGCGCTCCAGCTCCGTGAGCGGGTAGAGCGGCGTGATGTCCTTGAGCTGGATGCGCTCAGACCCGTCCCAGGGCTGGTCAAAGCCGATGCTCGCCACGTTCAGGTGGCGCAGCTTTTTGAGCCCGGACAGGGGACGCAGGTCGCTTGCGTAGGTGTTGGAGAGCTCCAGATACTCAAGCTCTGGGCAGGAGGCGAGGGGCGTGAGATCCGAGACGTTGCACATGGAGAAAATGGCGACCTCGAGCTTCGGCATCTGCGCGGCAAAGCCGATGTCTGTGAGCTCCGTGTTGTGGCCGAGATCAAGATACTTTACATCGTGGCAGTAGTAGAGCCCGTCCACGTTGTAGTTTGTGAGCATCCCGCCGCGGCTCGCCATGGAGGCGAGGATGCGCTCGGCATCGGTGCGGGCGGTGTAGTTGTCGCCGAAGTAGACGCGGAAGACGAGCTTCGCGTCGGGGTGGCGGAGATTGATCTCCTCGAGACGCTTCGGCTCAAGGCCGCAGCTATCCATGTCCACGTAAGTGAGCTGGGGCATGTAGCCCATGACCTCATCAATGAGATTGCCGTTATCGGGCACCTGCACGCGGAAGAGATTGATGGTCGTGTCCGAGAGGTCGCAGTCCTTGCCGTAGAGCTTGAAGGCGTACTGGAACGGCACCGCCGGCAGGATCTCCCGCAGGCGGGCGATATCGCTCCAGGTGAAGCCGCCCCCCTCGCGGCCGAGATTCACGCGTGTGAGGCCCGGCAGGAGGGCGAGCTTTCGCGCGGCGCTCTCCGCGTCGGCGGGCGACATGGAACTGAGATCGGCGCTCTTCGCGTCGGAGTCCAGCGCCGTCCCGTTCGGGAGCGTGACGGTGTAGCGGGCCTGGATCTGGGGGTGGGCCTTCACCCAGGCGGCGACCTCCTCCTCATTCTCGCTGCCGCTGAAGTCGGCGGTTTTGAGGGCGGTGAGAGAGTCGAGCAGCGCCGTCTCCCCGGAGGCAAGGCGGAGCTTCAAGTCCGTCGCCGCGAGATCGACGTCCCCCGCGGCAAAGTGTACGCTCGTCGGCGGAGCCTCGGTCGCGGCGGGGGCGGCGGGAAGGGACTTCACCTTTCCGCAGGCGGCGAGGAGCAGGCACAGCGCAAGCAGCAGCGCCGCGCACAGAATTCTTTTACATTTCATGGCGTTTCTCCTTTATCACGGGTTATAGAGCTTGTCATTCCAGGTGAAGGAGTAGACCTCGCTCTCATAGTTTCCGAACTGCATCCGCAGAAGGTAGTAGCGCGGGACCTGATCGGCATTCTCGTCCCAGCGCCAGTGCCCGCCGGTGGGGTCCTCGTAGACGAGGGTGTCAAACTCGCAGTCGGGCACGCGCTTCTGAAACTCCTCACACTGCTCCCAGGGGACGCGGTTCATGCTGCCGATGTAAAAGCGCTCGAGCTGCGTCATGGTATACATGGGGGAGATATCCTCCAGATCGACGATGTTCGCGGCGTTTAAGTGCTTGAGATTTTTGCACTTGGCAAGCGGCGAGAGATCCGTGCAGTTCGTAGAGAACATTTCAAGATACTCAAGCTCCGGGCAGTCCGCGAGGGGCGTCGCGTCGGACCAGCCGCACATGCCGAGGATCGCGACCTCGAGCTTCGGCATCTGGCTCACAAAGGAGATGTCCGTGAGCCCCTGGTTGTGGCCGAGATCGAGAAACACCACGTCATGGCAGCAGGAGAGGGCTTCCACGTCCCAGTCATAGAGCATCCCGCCCGCGGAGGGCTTGGAGGCGAGGATACGCTGCACGTCCGTGCGGACGCTGTAGCTGTCGCCGAAGAAGACGCGCCAGACGAATTTCACATCCGGGTAGTCCGCGCGCAGCTTCTCCATCTCCCCGTTCGAGACGCCGGTACTGTCCATGTCCACATAGTTGAGATCGTGCATCAGGGGGATCACGCGCCGGAGCTCCGCGCCGCCGTCCGAAACAGGCACGCCGCGCAGATTGAGCGAGGCGTCCGAGAGGTCGCAGCTTTTTCCGTAGAGCGTGAAGCCGTAGCGAAAGACCGTGTCCGGGAGGAGCTCGCGGAGTTTGGCAAGGCTCTCCCAGGTCTGGCTCCCGCCCTCCGCGCCGAGGCGCAGGGTTCTGAGCGCCGGCAGCAGGGCCAGCTTCTCTGCCGCGGCTATGGCGTCCTCAGGCGACGCCCCGCTCAGGTCATAGCTCTTCGTGCCGGAATCCAGCACCTCCCCGCCGGGGAGGGTGACGGTATAATAGCATTCGACCTCCGGGTGGGCCTTACACCAGGCGGCGACCTCCCGCTCATCCTCGCTGCCGCTGAGATCGGCGGAAGAGAGGGCGGGCAGGGAATCGAGCAGCGCGGTCTCCCCCGCGCGAAGGGCGAGCTTCACTTCCCCGGCGTCCGGGGAAACGCTGCCCGCGGCAAACACGATCTCCGCGGAGACCGGGGGCGTTGATGGCGCGAGCGCGGCGTCGGCGCTTTTCCCGCAGCCCGCGGGCAGCAGGCACAAAAGCGCGGCGCACAGAAGGGCGCGAATTGTTCTGTTCTGCATGGAATACTCCTTAGAACTTGCTGATAACAGCCTTCTATATCATTTCAAGATATGGGTTTCGGTTTCATACTGAAAGACAGACAGATTCAACACTTACAGCGTTAATCTGCATCGTAGGGGCCGATGCCTTCATCGGCCCGCGCGGGGAAACCGGCGTTTTTTCTCTGTGCCCAGGCGAATACGGAAACCAACATTGTACCGCCGGGCGGGCTTTTACCCCTGTACCCGCATTCCTGATGCGGTGAGGTTTCGGGTCGGTCTGGGGAGAAGGTGAATTGCCGCATGGCGGCAAGAGAAGCCGGTCTGACCGTCGACCCCTACGGAATAGTGGTTTCGACGCTTCGCTGACGGGCGCGGCACGCTCCGCCGCGTGCGATAAGCGCGAGTATTCAATGGCAAACCGCGTTTGCCATTGAATTTAGTACAGATCCTGAAAATCCTTGACCTCCGGGTCCGGGGTCACCTCGCGCGGGCAGGTCCAGTCGTAGAGGGGATCTGTCCAGTAGAAATTGTACGCCTCGTCCGAATAGCGCATCTGCTCCCGCAGGAGCTCATAGCGGGGATCGTAGCGCTGGTTTCCCATCTCGTCCCCGTGCTCGGCAAAGCGCCAGTACTCCTCGGTGGGGTCGGGGGTGGTGTCGTTCACCACGCAGTTGGGGTGCAGGCGCTTAAACTCCGCGATCTGCTCGGGCGGGACGGGGTCGTGCATCCCGATCCAGAGCCGCTCGAGGTCGAGCCCGTAGAGGGGCGTGATGTCCGTGACGGCAAAGTTATAGCAGATGTTGAGATGCTTTAAGTTGTGAAGCTCCGCAAACGGCGTGAGATCGTGCAGCCTCGTGGTGAAGGCTTCCACATACTCGAGCTTCGGGCAGTCCGCCACGGGGGAGAAATCCTCAATAAAGCTCAGCGCCGCGATCAGCACCTCAAGATCCGGCATCGTGCGGATAAATTCGAGCGTGTCGAGATAGTTGTTGTGGCCGAGATCGAGATACTTCACCTTCGTGCAGTATTTGAGATTTTCCACATTGTTGTGCACAAGCTCCCCCGCCTGCCCGGGCATGGAGGCGAGGATGCGCGTCTCGTTGGTGCGGGCGGTGTAGCCCTGGGCGAAGTTGACGCGCCAGATGACCTCGGTCTCCGGCAGGCTGTCGCGGAGCCTTGCCATCGCCTCGTTGGAGACGCGGCAGCTATCCATGTCGAGAGTCTTGAGCCTCGACATGCAGGCGGCTACCTTGCCCACGAGCTCCCCCTCGTCCTCCATGGGGATGTACTTGAGATCCATCTCCTCATCGCTGAGATTGAAGGCTTTTCCGAAGATCGTAAAGCCGTAGTCGAGCGCGGCCCAGGGCGCGGCATCGTGCAGGGTTTTGAGCGTCTCCCAGGAGAGGGGAGTTTCCGTCTCGCTCCCGATGTGGACGGTCTCAAGCCCTGTGAGCGCCGGGAGGATTTTTGCGATCTCCGGGGCCTGTGCCTCCGTGAGGCCCGCAAGCTCCAGCGTCGTGCTGGAGGGGGTGTATTCCCGCCCGAGCACGCTGAACACAGGCTCCGGCGTCGGCTCCGGGGTCGGTGTCGGCGCTGGCTCTGGCGCAGGCTCTGCCGTCTCCGCCGGGGCGGACACGGCCGCCGCCTTTGTGCCGCCGCAGCCCGCGAGGAGCAGGCACAGCGCAAGGCACAGAACAAAGCAGAACAGGCGGTGGTTTTTCATGCTCATAGTCCGTAAACCTCTTTTCCGTACATGCCCCGATACTCCTCCGGGGCCTCCAGATCGCACAGGGGGTCCAGCCAGTAGAAGCTGTACTCCTGATAATTATAGCCCATCTGCTCTCTTAAAAGCTCATAGCGCGGCACCCAGTAATACTTGGGCTCCTCGGGATCGTAGGCGGTAAAGCGCCAGGCGTCGCCGTGGGGATCGTCCGTCGTGGTGTTGACCTTGCAGCCGGGCACGAGCTCCCGCATCTTCTGCGCCTGCTCCTCGGGGACCGGCGTGTCGCGCCCGATCCAGAGGCGCTCCAGATTCACGAGATTGTAGAGGGGCGTGATGTCGCGGATATTGGGGCAGCCGGCGATGTTCAGATGGTGCAGGCCGACGGCGTTCTCGAGCGGCGTGAGGTCCGCGATGTTGGTGGAGTTGAGCTCCACGTATTCCAGATTCGGGCAGCTTCTCAGCGGAGACAGATCCGTGATGGCGGTCATGGCGATGATGAGCACCTCGAGCTTCGGCATCTTCGCCGCGAAGGAGAGATCCGCGAGATCGTCATTGTGGCCGAGGTCGAGATACTTGATGTCTGTGCAGTATTGCAGTACCGACGCATCGTAAATCATGCCGCCGACCGTGGGTTTGGAGGCGAGGATCTTTTCCGCGTCCGTGCGCACGCTGTAGTTCTCCCCGAACCACACGCGCCAGACGATGCGGGTCTTGGGGAAGAGCTCCTGCAGGCGGGCGAGGGATTCGTTCGAGACGCCGGTACTGTCCATGTCGAGATACGTGCAGTTATTCATGCAGGAGAGGACCGCGTAGAGGGCGTTGCCGTTGTCCGTGACCTCGGTCCCGCGAAAGTCCAGCCTCTCGGTGTCGAGATCGAGAGCCTGCCCGTAGAGCGTGAAGCTGTAGCGAAAGCGCACATCGGCGCAGTTGGATTTGAGCAGGGCGATATCCTCCCAGGGGACGGAGCCCGTGGCGTCGCTGCCGAGCTCGACCGACTTGAGTCTGTTCATGCACCCGAGCACCACCGCGAGATCCTGGGCCTGCTCGTGCCGGATGTCCCGCAGGTCGAGCGTTTCAGCCTCGCCGTCAAAGAGCTTGCCGCCGATGACCGCGGAGAAGTGGAAATCCGCCCCGGGCAGCACCTCGCGGATCTCGCGCATGGACTGAATATTGAGACGCTCTCCGCCGACCTCGCCGAGATAGACCTCGCGGATATTGGGCATACAGGCGATGGCATCGAGAAGCTGGGATGTCTGCTCGCTCCGGACGGCGGTGAGGTTCAGCTCGCTCGCGGTATTATCCACCCACTGCCCGTCGGGAAGCGGGACAGAGTAGAGAACCTCCACCTCCGGGTGGGCATTGCGCCAGGCCGTAATCTCCTCGTAGCACTCGCTCCCGCGCAGGTCTGCGCTTTTAAGCTTTGTGAGATAGGCGAGCTGCGAAAGGTCCCGCTTTGAGACGCGGGCGGTGAGCGTTTCGGTGTTCGCCGCGACGCGCCTGCCGCCGAGTTCGATCTTCACGCTGCCGAACAGCGGCGCGACGATCCAGGGGGCCTCATGATAGACGCCGGACATACCGAAGACCAGGGCCCCGCCCAGAATCAGCAGAGCCAGAAATCTCTGCGCTACTCTTTTCAATTCCATCTCCACCCTCCGGCGCTTCAATAGCTTGGCGCGCGATTGCACTGTAATTAGAAAGTATAACATTCTGCCTCTCCGTTTGCAAGCAAAAGCCCCCGACTTTGGGCGAAAAAGCGCTGCATTTTTTCCGCCGCCAGGCCCGCCGCCCGAGGCTGTCCCTGCCGCGCCAAGAAAAGATGGGGAATTTTTTGAAAAAGGCGCTTGACAAATCGGGTCCCGTCTGGGTTAGAACGCCGGCCTGTCACGCCGGAGGTCGAGGGTTCAAGTCCCTTCTCGGTCGCCACAGATATGCCCCTTCTATAAGGGGCATATACTTTGCTGCTATAGCTCAGCAGGTAGAGCGCATCCTTGGTAAGGATGAGGTCCCCAGTTCGAATCTGGGTAGCAGCTCCAAAAACACCCGATTTTCGGGTGTTTTTTTAACTTTTCGGGGCATTTTCGAGGGGGTTTTTGTAGTGCGTTTTCCTTTGGGAACACTTGGGAACGCCCAGTCTTTTGCGTGCGCTTTCATTTCTCCAAAAAAGTGCTGATTTTACCGTCTCTCAGGCTATCTGAGAGACTATTTTTGCGCTTTAGACGCATCAGACAGCATGGGAACATTGGGGACATTGGAAACACGCTCCTGTCGCGGAGGCTTGCTTGGGAACACTCTTTCGGTCACGTCTGACCGGGACAGTAAAGCAACCCGTCGAGCTGCATCGCCATCTTTTTCCGCTCAGCATCTATGGCATGACTATACCGATTCAGGACCATTCCGGCGTCCTTATGGCCGCTGTCAGCCTGAACAGCCTTGACATCCCCGGAAATCAGGAGCTTCAGGGTCACGCTCAGATGCCGCATCGCATGAGGGACGACCACCGGCAGAGACGCATCCTCGCAAAGTTTTTTGAGCTTTCTGCGAATCTCATGCTCTTCAAACGGCCTGCCCAAGTCCTGGGCGATGACGATATTGAAATCCTCGTAATGCCGTCCGTGTACGATCTTGAGCGTTTTCTGGCGCTGCTGCTCCGCTTTCAGAGCTGCGGCGACCTGAGCCCCCACATAGACTGTCCGAGGAGGAGCGGCAGCTCCGGTCTTATCCTTCATACCGCACAAGGCCAGGACTGTTTTGCTGTCCCTGCCGGACGGGAAGGCATAATAGACCTCAAACTTTTCGCTGTTGGTCATCCCCTCCCGATCCATACGCTGGAGCTGCTGGCGGAAGGTAATCGAGGCAGTGCCGTCGTCGCTGAACTCTACACAGTCCCATTGGAGGCCGAGCAGCTCCCCGATCCGCGCCGAACAGGAGGCGGAAAGAAGCAGCCAGAGCCGCAAACCGTGGTGCTCGCAGGAATCCAGCGCTGTACGATACTGCTGCGGCGTCCAGATCTCCCGTTCATCCGACCTGTACCTTGGACGGCGAGCCAGGGACACAACGGTCTTTTCATCGCGGGGGACATAGCCCCAACGCTGGGCCTGCTTGTAGGCTGTACACAGCATGGTGTGGATCTTCTCGATCACGCTCTTCCCTACCGTCTCATCGGGATCGTCCACCGAAGGGGTTTTGAGCAGATCTCTGTAGTAACGCTCAATACGCTGTACACTGAGGTCCATAAGAAGCTCATCGCCCAGGAAAGGGTTAATGTAATACTCGATCCGGTTGCGATTCTGCGCCAGCACATTCGGCTTCCACTCAGTCGGGCCGTATTCTTCGACAAAACGCTTCATCAGCTCCCGAACCGTGATGCCCTTGCCATAACCGCGCGGATTCTTTTCAGGGTCAATCAGCGCATGAGGGGGAGAAAAAGTCCCCGACTCCTTTTCTGCTTTTACAATGGCATCTCTTGCCCGTGCCTGTTTTTCCGTATCAAAAGTCTCTTTGTAGATAACTCCGTTATGGCGGTAGGATACGCGCCAAACCTTGCCACGTTTTTCACACGACATATTAAAAATCTCCTTCGTATAACCTCCCCTCTGCCGTCTATTGATTGTTTGCTCGCGCCCATACTACCATGACGGTATGGCGTTGGCAAGTTTGGCAGGCGGGAGGATTACGCCTTTATCGGGAGGTACGCTGTAGAAAGTCCTCCAGCGCATCCACTGGGATCAGAATCAGACGCCCGGCGCGAATCGCGCGTATATGCCCCGAGCTGACTAAGTTATAAGCCGCTGCACGACTGATACCGAGCATCGTCGCTATTTCCTCTACACGATAAGTTCTGCGGGCAATCGCTTCTGTACATTCCATATTGAAAGCCTCCTGTTTATTTTCCTTGCTTTTCATCAAAGCCACATGAACGCGCTGGCGTTTTTTTGCAGCCAACGCGTGGTATCTGGCTTCGACAGACTACAGTGCCTGAAAATTTTTCTAAAGCAGAAAAATAATCGTAGTATTAGCCTGTTGTCATTTACCTGAGTTCGTCATATTTGCCACGCACCCTGACGCGGGAATGTTAAAGGCCGTCTGCGGTTCAGACTGTCATAGCACCGAAGCACCGCCGTCTGTGATCGGCTGGCGAGTGTTTCCGTACTGCCCCTCAAATCCGTGGGAGCGCGTGAGCAAGTTTCATGATCCCCTGCGCTGTCATGGCGCACCGGTTTACCACAACCGGGTCTAAGGCTCCGTAGATCGCTCCGATATCTCAAATACCATCCTGGCGCCGTTCCTTATGCCGCTGGCCTTTCGGCCACGCAGGTTTTGTGCCTTTAACACTGTATATTCAGTTTTCAAGTTACGATTCAGACGGGCCGAAAAGCCCCTTCCGCTTAAAACGGTTTTCAAGACCATTTTTCTGTTTTCTTGTACAGCATTGGTGCTGTTGCCATTCTTTCGAGTCTCGGAAGGGGCACAGTTCAGTTCACCCGCTGTCTGGCTTCCCGCAAGCAGGATGAATCTACCTGCCCTGTCAATTATTAGCGTTTCACGTTAGAGTAAAATATGGAGCCTCCCGGCTCACAGAAACGCGCTGAGTCGGTGCGCTTCTGTGAACGGGCAAGACCGTTCACTTCGTTAACGCTGTCATTTGTATGTACCGTATCGCAGATACGAGACGAGAATATCAATAAACTCGCTGTTTTTTGGCATTTTCTCCAGTTTAATTCCAGCCACACGGTTTAGATCAGAATGGTCATTACGATCCCAGCAGGAGGCAATCAGGGTACGGATTGCGTGTTCGACAGAAGAAGGCCGGACATGAAATTCCTTTGCCGCGTCCGGGGGCACATTTGGTAATCCAGTAGCGTTCATCCGGTTTCTGCATGTTCATGAAGACAATAAACACTACATACTTGAACCCTACGAGTCTCCCCGACGCTCCGATGCTCCTAAGCAATCTGGCAATTTCCTCCGGCTGCACCAGATTCTTTTCGATCTCCTGACATAAACAATTCATACTCTTTCTCCTATGATTATTTTTTGAACTGCGCTTATATAATACCGCACATAATTCGTTTTGTGTTGCCGTGTCGCTCGACGCGCTCCTCTATAAACACTACGAGAGAAGAACATTCTCACCGGCATTCGACAATTCTTGTAATCTGTTCGCGCTTTTGGTCATAAAAAGTTTACCATTACTAAATTTTCGGTAAAAAAGAAAATTTGCTTGATTCCGGCAGCAAAACCGATATTGTAAAATCGGCTTGAGGTGAAGAAAAATGTCGGATTATGCGAAACGCTTGGGCGATTTAATTTTCAATAATCGTAAGCGTCTGAAAATGACACAGGCAGAGCTTGCAGAAAAAGCTGGTATAACGGAGCAAACAATCCGCAAAATTGAACATGGTGAAGGTAATCCGCAGTTGGATTTACTGTATGCGCTGGTCACAGAACTGCAATTTGACCCAACAGCGATCTTTTACCCTGGCAAATCTGAAGATGATCCTGCCAGAAAGCAGCTTGAGATTATGCTTTCAGACTGCAACGATGAACAAATAAGAGCCCTTCTTCCTGTTGTCCAGGCTGCGCTGGAAATAGTCAAAAGTCAAAGCCTTGCTGCCGCAAAATAAAAAAGAGCCTGCTTCTCCACTCACGGAGTAGCAGGCTCTGCGCTTTAAGCGTCTGGCTCGTCGCTGACTACGATCTTAAATTTTATCACGCCGAGTTTGGTTTCTTTCTTGCACTTGGTACAGTATAGGGGAAATTTCAATAGTACAGTGTCCTCGTAGATTTTGATCTTGCTTCTGGCCCCGCATTTCGGGCATGGCAGCCATATCCTTCTCTCCTAAACCGAAATCGTTTGATTCTCTCATAGCCGTGTCGATCATGTCGGCGACCTTCATGGCATCGCGGCTGGCAAAGTGAAGCTCCATGTTCTCATCAGCGCCGTACATATGGAGTATCATAAGGCTGCGCGTTTCCTCTCGCTGAACCTTCTGAATACAGGAAAAGGGCATTGTAAAATCAAGTCCGGGCTTTTTGTCCATGCTGACAAGCTTGATACTGCTCTCAAAGAGATAGATTCGTACACCGCGGACTTCCCTGCCGAGATAAACGACTCCTTCGCAGGCAAAGCGCGGTGTTTCGCTGAACCCAGCCTCGACCTGTGCATAGCGCTTATCCTCAAAGTGCAGGATGATTTTTAAAAGAGCATACAGCAGCAGTGTAAAGCCGATCCCCGCCGGAATTGCCATCCACGCATTCTCCGGATTTACCGCGCGCAGAAACATCCACGCAAGCAAGCCCCATATTGCGCCGATCGCCAGACTCAATACTTTCAAACTCATATTCTTTCAGTCTCTCAAATTCTCCTCTGTTATCCCCTCTGAACCTCATACACATGACCGTTCTCCGATTCATATGCGGTCACGATACCGTTCTCATCGTGCAGAAGGCGGTGGCTGGACTGGCTGCCGGTTCCGTGCGTCGCGATTGTCTCCCGGTAATAGGCCCTGTCAATCAGACCATCGCCCCGGTATTCATACCATTCCTCCCAGAAAACCGTAACACGAGCAAGCAGAGCAGAATAGCTTACAAGCTTCCCTGCGTCATCGTATTGACACAGACTGACAAAGAAGAGCTCGGGCGGAAAATGTTCTGGAAGCGTAAAAGAGAGCCCAATCTCTCGTTTCTCTTCTCGAAGGATAAACTCACGTTCGGATACACGACCGTCTTCGTAACGCTCCGAGGCCACGAGCTGTCCGTCTGAGAGATAACTGCCCCCTTATCCTATGCTCCGGCGATTGGCCGCCAGCGGAGAGACTTGGCGCGGACGCTTGTCCCACGGTAGTCGTCGAAATTTTCCGGGCCAATGTCGCCGCAGTCACACCAGCAGATGAGTCCATCCCAAAGGAACAGGGCGGCGTCCAGAATCTCGCTGGTGTAAGCCGGATCAGTCGGGTAAAGCCGCAGTTCCTGTAAGCCCGAAAACTCCAATTCCAGCGCGGGCAGCGTCTCGTCCTGCCGCTGGATCAGCACACGAAGGCAGGCTTTGTCATCCACGGGGTGCATGTTCAAATCTTTGTCCACATGCGCGCCGCTGACATAGGAAAGCTCCTTGAGCACGCTGTCGTGGAAGCCGCATACTTGATTCATAAAGGCTGCAAGCTCCTCCTCGGTTTTCAGTTCAGTCCACATGTTATTTCCCTTGCATCTTTTCATTATACGTCATAGTTAAATATCATGATTGTCTTCGCCCATCAAGGCCCGAAGTTCATCCAGCGTAAGCGGTTCTAAAAGCATGCACCTATCATCGTAGCGGCTGAGCTTGTCCTGCGGGAAGCGTTCAAAGAGTCGCTCATAGGGAATTGTCCCAATGATACGCCCTTCTGTACCTGAGTAGAGCGCCAGCTCATAGCGTGTGCATTCCAACGCTTTCCCTGTCGCGGGATCAATCGCGCCGAAGGGGACGCTGCCTTTGCGCGGGAAAATACTGCGGCAGTCCTCCGGAAGCGCATAGCGCCCGAAGGTCTCACCGTTTTCATCTACAAAGAATCCCGGAACAGCGTAATAGGCATCCACGCTCTGCCGCTCATGGAGCCAGGCATCGAAGGTCTCCGGGTGATTCAGGAAAAGCAGCGCTTCCTCTTTTCCCAGAAAAAGCGGCCAGCGGGCGCTGAAGAAGCACTGGCCGCCCTCCCCCCTCAATACCTCTTCACAAAAGGTCTTCAGCGCCTCAGTATTGAACCGAAAATAGTCTTCCTGCCCCTTCAGCCACTCCTCCAGACTGATGGTGCCGCCGTCTACCTCCAGCTCGCCGTGCCAGAAGTGTACGACACGCTCCACCATGCGGTAAAAGGCGCGGATCTCTTCGGTGCCGGTGGGCGTCAGCAGACGCAGCGATACCTCGCGTTTTTGCCTCGGGTCCCATGTTACGCTGATCCCCCGCCCGATGGCCTCCGGCAGATAACAGGTGAAATCCGTCAGGTCAAGCTTTTCATCCTCTTCAAGCCGCCAACCGCTGTTATATTTTCCATACCGCAGTTCCCCGCCTGTTACAGGCTGCAGCGCAAGCGTCTTTCTAAAAAGCCCCTTCTGTCTGATAATCACATCGACCGACATGTTTTGTTCCTCCTGAATACATTCTGCTATTATTGATTTGTGCAGGTAAGAGCGTCGCTTAAAACTTATCGTCTCGTTTTCTCTGAGACAAATAATGCCATGTACCACCGGTTTCCGGATAAAGGTATTCGCTGAACTGTTGTGGTCCAATTGCCCGCAGGCGCTCCATTTCAGATTCGTTCAGCAAAGTGACCTGTAAACAGACAGCCGTTTTCAATAATCCCAGTTTACACCTCAGTATTCTCGGATCTTCAATTATCTGTGGGAATTCCCAAAAAGCTCCCATCATCTCTTCATCAGCTTCCGGTGTCCACTTTACGCTATCACCATAGTTCAATTGATTGGAACAACTATTAGCTCACTATTTGTCAGTGTCCGCGCCCAAGGGAAATTGCTCGCAAAAATCAGTGTGTCTACCTGCTCTGGCTGGAGGATTTGGTGAGAAGAGTAGTCCAGCTCAAGAATCAGATTGTCAATATCCACATAGCCCTCCTGCGAGGGAGGCCCGAAGATGTTGGTCAGCACCGTGCCGTCCGTTAGCCGCACGCCTACAAGCTGGAGATCGTGATGCTCCAAGGTCTTGTAGCCCTCCCAGAGTTCGGGAAGCTGCATCGTGACCTTCGCAGAAATTGGGCCAACCTCTGCGGAGATCAGCTTGATCCCGGTATCACCGAGGGCTGCGTCGGGCTGGATGGTCAACCGCTTGCTGTTGCTGCTGGGCGTCCAGACAAGCTCCCAGGGGCCTTCCACCAGCGGCTGGTACTTGCCTTTATCGCCGGTGCCGAGGCTTTCGAGAACCACACGGATCTCTTTCCCCTCGAAGGACGCCCATTTGCCTCCGGCTTTTGCGGCGAAATCAAACTCCATCGAGCCGTCTGGAGCAGTGAAGAGTAGCTTGTCATTGGCATCTCTTTCCACGACGAAGCCGCCGGTCATGTTGGGCGCCCGTTCTCCGTCAAAGGCTAGTAACCAGCCGCCAATGTCGGGATATTGTCCCTCCTGGAGCATAAAGCCCTCAATTCGCAGAGCGATGTGAGCAGTATCTCTGTCGATGACGGTCTGCTCCACCGAGATCGTCACGCCGTTGGCTGTGGCGCTGACAGTCTGGGAAATGTCGGACAGGCCGCTCTGCTCTGCTAGTTCTTTCTCCACGTCCGTGACCGGGAACTGTTGCTCCATGCCGCGTGACCAGTGAGTATAAATTGCATAGGCCGTCATGCCAAGAGCCATAATCAGTGCAATTACCGCTGCAATGACGATAATTTTTATCGGTCTATGGGACGCATGGGGTTTGCCATGTTCTGATTTCTGATAGCTCAAGGCTTGACTGACTTTTTCAATCTTGTCATCGGAGACGTCTCCGATGGCTATCAGGATTCTTTCTGAATAGTACATAAGCCCTCCGTAATTAGATAGGTTTTCAGCTTGTTTCTTGTCCGCTTTAATGCAGCAGCAACACCGCTTCGGCTCAAACCTGTTTTCTCTGCTATCTCCTGTTCAGTTGCCAGGAACCAATAGCGACCTAGAAATATTAGTTGTTCCTCTTCCGGTAGACTGTCCAAAAAATGATCAATAGCTTGGCTGAGTTCGCGCCCCTCAATCTCCTGTTCCAGATCATAGTTGGAAGCAACGCACTCGTCCAACTCTTCCAGTGCAAGCCCCGTTTCACCGCCGCCGCGCTTTTTTGCTGTGCGGCGTACGATCTTGGTCAACGCAAAATTGCGCGTGATCTTAGCAAGAAAGGGGCTAAGCCGCTCCGGACGCTTATCGGGCATTGCATTCCACGCGCTCATCCAGGTATCATTAACACATTCCTCAGAGTCTTCACTGCTATTCAGTATATTGTACGCAATGATATGGCAATATCGTCCATATTTCTTTTCTGTCTCTACAATGGCTTGTTCTGAGCGTTCCCAGTACAGATTTACAATATCTTTGTCGTTCATACCTTGTCTCCTTTATGTTGAAGGGCCTTCACTATTATAAATCCAAATTATAATTGGATTGCCACTTACAAGGAAAGTTTTTCCCACTTTTTTCAGGAGAACGTGAATTGTTTACCCATAATACAGAAATACTCGGTCTTACTAATATCAATCGTACCCGGCCATTCGGTGAATAGAATCACAGCATTCCCCTCAAAATCGACCCACGGTGCTCTTGTCATTGTGATTGTACTGCCGTCCTCCAATGTGAGATACGAGCTGTTCATAAGCTCATCGTAGAAGCCGTACCATTCAACAGGATTTGCGCACATATCATCATGGCTAAGTTTCCATTCCGCGCAATTTGCTGACAGGCGAACGCTCAAAACTTTGCATTGACCGCCGGTAGTCTCGTTATACAAAACGATAGGCGATGTAAAATTCACTGAAGCAAAAACTGTTTCCTCGCCTCGCAGAATTGAAGTCCCGTAATCATGAGAGTAAACCGGATCACCGAGTTCAAATGCAGTCGGGTTTTCTGTTACACGATAATCTTCTCCGGGGATTCGCATAGATTCAAAATCCAAACAGCGGACGGAAAAATACACCGGCATGGAGAAGTCCACATTATTCCTGTTGACATAGCTTTGAAGCATCAGGCTCTGCGTATCTACATCGTAACAGCGCGACATAATGGCAGCTTTTGCTTGTTCCGGGTCTATTGCAGTAGTGGTTATTGCTGCTTCTTTCATGTCTGTTTTCGCAGCCAGCATGATCATTGCTGGATCAGCGAAGTTTTTAGACGAATCGTTTCTCAGCTCGGAATCATTCATCCAGTAGGCTTCCGGGATAGGTTTATTGCTGGCAAGACTTACAAAAGCGGTCACGAAGCTGTCATAGATATAACTGTGGGCTTCTTCCTCCGTGACAGGCGCAACGCTGAAATAGACAAGCTGATTCTCTCCCTGCTGGATTGAGGAGATCAGTTGAATATGAGGGGCTATGTCGGAAGCTGCCGTTTTATTGGCTTGGCCTGTTCCGGCATCAGTTTCAGTGTATTCCGTATAACCTTCCACGGAGTTGCTTTCGATCTGCAAGGCGGCTTTCAATTCAATCTGCCGTCTTTGGTGAATTGTGTACCCAACTGCACAGGCGGTCAAAAGTGCGGCTATGATTGCAGCAATCAGTACAATTCGCCATTTTTTCCTATTTCTATGCCGCTGATGAGTCTGATCATCCAGGAGACGTAATGCCTTTATAGTATCCAAAACATGATCTTCTCGGATTCCACCAACAGCATATAAAAGGGTAATAGAATTTACCATAAGTCCTCCCCCTCAGTTTTGACTGTCAATGATAGATGGTAAAGGATAAGTCTTGCCTGCGACGGTGACTGAGGCAAGTTCATGTACGTCGATGACTGTCGGGCCGACTCCATCCATGGTGTGATAAGAGACAACTTCAATCTCGCTATTTACTGTTGGCGCGGCCACGGACCCACCACAAGGGAGACTTGTCCCGTCGGCAAAATTCAACGTTGCCCCTTGTAGCACACTGTCAATGCAGTTAATCCAGGATAGAGAGACTTCAAAGCTCTCGTCCTCCCACTCCTCATGGGTAAGGTGCCAGACAATTTGCGTCGCGGAAATGTCCGCACCGAGTATGCTGCCCGTTTTGCCGCGCTCATCATTGGCAAAGACCGGCGGATTATTGAAGCGAATTGTGCAGAATTGCGGCGCGGGAATGTTGAAAGTGACCATACCAAAGGATCGGCGTAACTCATCCTGCGTTTGTATATCATAGTCATTCACAGCATGTTTTTCGCTGCGCTGCCAGTGGTCCCACAGGCTCAGCTCCAAAGTGATTGGCTTATCCGGGTCAACCCATTCCAGAAGGATCGCGCATTTAAACGTCATAGTTTTGCTTGCGGGATCATAGCACTGCTTTTTAACTTCCCTGTGCTGGGCTTCTCTTGTTACCCGCGGTATAAGCCTGCCGTCGGAATTGACAAGCTCATTGCTGATCAAATCCTCCGGCCCATATTCGCCTTTACCGTTCCAGACCGGATAGGCAGAATAAAGGGATTCGTCCCCTCCGAGCATAAAATGATAACTCAGCCAGTGAACCCAGCCATTTTCAAGGACTTCTTGATCTACGCTCGTAACGGCTTCCTCATCCTCAACCGGGCTCACGTTGACAAAAGCCCAGCAAAACACTCCATCATTGTATGTTGACAACAGCGTGAGTGTCGGCTCGGTCGGGACAGCAGCTGCAAAGCCCGGCACTTCATAGTCCACCCAAGCGTCCACATGTTTTGCTTCCACTTCATGCGCCGCGCGGAGTTCCTGCTGGCGTCGCTGGTGTATAGAATACCCAACGGCACAGGCAGTCAAAAGCACGGCTATGATTGCAGCAATCAGTACAATTCGCCATATTTTCCTGCTCGTATGGCGTTGATGGGGCTGATCATTGAGAAGGTGCAATACTCTGATTGTATCTAAAACACTTTCTTCCCCTATTTCCCCTACAGCGCACAATAGGGTGATAGAATCTAACATAAGCCTTCCTCCTGTAAATATGTGCGCAGTTTGTTTCTTGTCCGATAGAGTGTTGTTTTCGTCTTGCTCTGGCTACAACCCATGCGTTCTGAAATCTCAGCAACCGGGATTAAGAACCAGTATCGGGCTATAAACATTCTTCTTTCCGTGTCCGACAGGCCGCGCACGAAAGCGTCAACTGCGGATTCCAATTCCTTTTGTTCGACCTCATGGGCTGGATCGACAGGAGAAGAAATACATTCTTCCAGTTCGTCCAAGGCAAGGGGCATCTCACCCCCGCCCCGTTTTCGGGCATTTTTTAGCTTAAATCGGTCAATGGCAAAATTTCGTGTGATGTACCCCAAGAACGTCGAGAGAATAGAGGGACGCTTGTCCGGCATGGAGTTCCATGCGCTGAACCATGTATCGTTTACACATTCCTCCGCGTCTTCGTTGTCTGCGCAAATGTTATACGCGATAGTATGACAATACCTGCCATACTTGCGGTCTGTTTCAGATATGGCCCGATCAGAACGCTGCCAGTAAAGATCAACAATCGCTGAATCTTCCATACTGATCCTCCTTGTATAAGTGTTCTCAACCATAAATTACGAGAACTAATCCGCTTGGTCACAAAGAAAAGAAAAAATTTTGGGGCAGAGTAAAAAGTCTTTTTTCTAAATTAAATTATTAATAACATATTATACAAAATAATGCAATTTTTCGCCGTCTTTTGTCAAGAATCAGTTATATCGTAAGCCGAGTTGCAGATTTATTATCATAGCATATTAGTTGTTTCAAGGACAATTGCGGATAAACATAGTCTACGAAATCAATACTTATTGAGAAACAGCTTGTTTTGTGGTATTATAAAGACAATATCAGGCAAAAAGGAGTTTGATTTATGGGGATTGTTGTTGACTACCTTTGCAACATAGGATTTGATGTTGTAAAGGATCGTATAATGGATTCCAATAAGACAGTTGCCGTTTATGATCGGCTAGAGGATTATTTAGAGAGGCAGAGAGAAGTAAACGAAATTTGCTCAAGAGATGAAGAGATCGATTTTGAAGGTCTTGCAAAATACATCCGTGAAGAGCTGATCGAAGATGTAAAACTTCGTCTTTTTGGTAAAACAGAAGAGCGTGCTAAAGCAAGAGATACTATCCTTAGAAAAGCGACTTTATATGCTCAATCACAAACAAATTTGTCAGAAAAACGAGCGCAAAAGATGGTCGAGGATTCTATAGCCATTCTTCAAGGATACTATCGCAGCAAAGTTAACCGAGAACTGCTTTTTATTGCGACCCAAATTGAGGATACTTTTTCAAAAAGAATAGATGACGTAAACCAGGATGTTTCTGCAAAGATTGCCCAAATCGAAGCAAAAGTTGAAGCGGCTAATCTTATGTCGCTTGATGCAAATATTGCACTGGCTCAAGCAGGGAACCTATCGCAAATCGAACGTAATCTTTCTGCGGCACTAAAAGCTATCAGTTCAACACATAAGTTGTTCCCGTATTACGGCTACAAAATGGAAGGCCAAGACAACTTGGTCAGCATTCCCTTAACAGATGATGCTGTCAAGTTATATCCGCCACGGTTTAATGTTACAGCTTCATCTGTTCGATTGGGAGATACTGTCATAAGCAAGATTGATAATGATGTTTTTTCAAAATCATATCGACATCAGGTTCCAATTTCAATGGATGTTGTTACAGCGAGAAAATACCTTGGGGATATTCTTGATCCTAGCCAAAGAGAAGCAGAACAGATGACAGGTGCTCATGTTATAATGACACCCCCTCCTTTCCCGCCCGCGTTTGCCTGTAGTATTAGTATTGATGATGTTCTTTGCTTTGAATATGTTCTCTTAAGAACGAAGGAGATACTTGACGATGGTACAGTAATAATCTCTAATGAAGAGCAAAAAAGCTTTCCTTTTGATATTAGTGTAAGCTATAACCATCAGTCAGAGCAGTATTCCTTCACAATTCACATTAATTCCACATCAAGTTCCGAAATACTTCAATATTATCAATTCATTTCATCTTTAGCTTGCGGGGGAGAAATGCAGATAAAAGTATTGTCGACAAATGAGGTAATTATAAAAGGGCTTGCTACGACTTCTGATAGTGCTGACTATAGTTTTGAGATTCATTTTCTGGAAATGGTTACGAATATTGAAGAAGCTTTCAACTGTTGTTTTGAATTACCTGATGAAATTTCCAGGAATGACTATGATACTCTTGAACACTTAAACACATTACTTGAAACTGGTAAATATAAAGGCAGTTGGACAAAGATGAATTTTGATTTTACAGTTTCCAGTAATACTAAGCAACGTGTTTCTGAATTAACCAATGCAAATTATTCGCTTTGGTATATCAGCCCAACTGAAATTGACCTTTTGGGGAAAGAACTCCAATTACCGATAATGCGAAAAATCGAGTGTGCACAAGTATATGAGTTAGAGAAAACAAAACGAAAAGCGGAAGTACTTGATGATGGTGATTCGATTAAGATAAACTATGTTCCTGGTAACGGAAGAAAAACTGGTGTTTACTACGATTACATTGCCCCAGAAGATAGCGATAGTTCTATCGTATATGCCGATGTAGAACCGTAAGTTTTAACAGAAAGACTGCCTTTATCATTTGGAGAGGGCATTCTTTTCTTAATAGGGGTTGCTTTTTCGTGAAAAATTGAAGCAGCGCCATCTGACGTTGCCTCATAGTTATCACGCATATTTGCATAATACGTTATATAGTAAAAGCAATCGTCAAAAGCTTTTCAGCGTGGTAATGGACTGTATATCACTGCTATTTTTCTGTGCGTAACGCAGCGCGACGACAGAGTTTCTATCCTTTGCCCGCTTTCCGGCGCATACAGCGAGGACTCGGCTTGACCGATCAATTGCCTCCAGCATGGCGTCCAGCTCACAGGTCGGCGTCCGCTCTACGGAAATAGTGACAGGCTCAGTACATTTCTCCAATACAGAATAATAACGGTTCCGCAGTTCAGGCGACCACTTGACTGCTTGCTCCTCATAGGAGATCAGACTGTATAACTGAAGCTCCTTATCGGTTTCCATCAGAGAGACGACAAGCTCCGAAGTATACAGCCCAAACCCCGCGTCTATCGGGATAAAGAAGCGCGTCACGCCTTCCGTCTGCATATAGGACAGGCGATTCAATATTAACAATTTTAGTCCGGCGCAACGTTGATCTTCTTCGTCGAAGCCCCATGGGAAGCAGATCGGCGGCTCCGCTATCACAGCACAGTTCATATTATCCATATCTTTCTCTCTTTTTTGACAAACAAAAAGGGCGCGGCACCAGAGCACCGCACCCGAAAAACGCTGAACTCCCTTGCCGCGACGCAGCTTTGACTTCTTTGGAGAAATGCAAAGCAGGAGAAGCGTTTTTGCCGAAGCAAAAGCGCACTTCTCCAAATGAAGTCATATTTAACTGCGTCGCAAGCAAAGTATAACACGAAGGCCTCTCAAAAGCAATGAAAGAAATTCGCTTTTACGGTGAACCAGCCAAATTCGGGATAACATCAGCAAGCAGGGCAGGTGTGGCCACACTCTGCAAAAATGCCACGGGTCGGTTTTTCTGACCCGTGGCATTTTGCTTGTTGGTGGAGTTCCCCCAATCCCCCCGGAACATTGGAAGTCTCCAATGGCTGCGCGTTTTTGCGAAACGCTTTATAAGCAAATGAATATCAATTTTCAAAAAACGACAAAGTCAAAAATATAAAACAAAGACCGTCAAAAACATAAAATATGATTGACGCTATGAGGCCAGTGCTATATAATACGATCAAATGATGATCCATGGAGGGATGAACAATGCCCGAATATCTTCCAAGAATTGTAGACGACGAGCTTGACTTGCGACTGGAGGCTTTTGGTGCGACGCTGATTGTCGGCCCGAAGTGGTGCGGCAAAACGACGACGGGTGAGCAAAAAGCAAAAAGTATTTTGCGTATGCAGGACCCCGACCGGCGGGAAGGGTACATGGCGACTGCTAACACCAAGCCCTCTCTGCTTTTGCGTGGAGCAAATCCCCGCCTGATCGACGAATGGCAGGTCGCACCCGTGCTGTGGGATGCTGTGCGCACTGCGGTGGATCAGCGGCAGGAAGAAGGGCTTTTCATTCTTACCGGCTCGACATCCGTAGATAACAGCAAGATCATGCACTCCGGCACCGGGCGTATCTCTCGCATGAAAATGTTTCCGATGAGCCTGTTTGAATCGAAAGAATCCAACGGCGGGATTTCCTTGAAGGCTCTGTTCAATGATCCGGGCTTGGACATTGACGGGATCACATCGGATCTTTCTATTGAAAACCTGATCTTTGCTGCCTGCCGCGGCGGCTGGCCTGGGGCACTGCGCCGGAAGAGCGACAACGCAAAGCTGATGATTGCAAAGGACTATCTGAACAACATCTGTGAATCAGATATATCGACCGTAGACGGCGTGCAGCGCAATCCCGTTTGGACAAATATGATCCTGCGCTCCTACGCGCGCAATATTTCCACGCTGGCGAAAAAGACGAACATCTATAAAGATGTCGCCGCAAACGCGGACAGTATGACCTCTGTTACCATGGACAGCTACCTCAACGCGCTGGAAAAGCTGTTCGTGATCGAGGATGTGGACGCCTGGTGTCCTGCGATCCGTTCGGCAACCACGATTCGCTCCGGCAAAAAGCGTGAGTTCACCGACCCTTCGATTGCCGTGGCGGCACTAGGCCTGACGCCGAATTATTTGCAGACCGACCTGAAAACATTTGGCTTTATCTTCGAGTGCCTCTGCATCCGCGATCTCAAGGTTTATTCTCAGGCGCTCGGCGGAAAGCTCTCCTATTATCATGATCGTTATGATCTGGAAGCGGATGCGGTGCTGCATTTGGATGATGGCCGCTATGCGTTGATTGAGTTCAAGTTGGGCAGCAGAGAGATCGAGGAAGGTGCGAGCCACCTACTGCAACTCAAGCAGCTAATAAAAAAATACAATGAAAAAGAAGCCCAGGTTCCCCTGCGTGAGCCTGATCTTCTTATGGTAATCACCGGCGGTGAGATTGCCTATACACGTGAAGATGGGGTCAAAATCATTCCGATTGGGACGATGAGGGATTGAACTCGAGTAGAAGCATTTTCCCGACTGGGCAGAAAAAAGCATAGAAAAAGAGGCATTATTGTATAATGAATACCGAGCTGAAAGAAATAAACGAGATCATTTCCATCTGTGATGCAATGATAAAACAGATCCGCAACGATGGGATTCTCTATTCTCGCAATCAAGAATACGAAGAGTACAAAGAAAGAATAAACTCATTTCTTACATCACATAAACTGATGCGAAATGATTACGGGCCTTTTGCCATTCTTCGCTTGCTGTACTTTAATAACTATAGCTACACTGTTAATTTGAGCGAAGCGAAGGCCATTCGAGATACGGTCATCGGCTTGAAGCATGAATTGTTCCCTGACGCATTCGAGAAGATTTTTATTAGTCATCGCGAGAAAGATCGAGCACAAGTAGATGCTTTTATAGAATTACTCTATGCCATTGGGATTCCGCGCCCAACAGTCGGGAATGATGAGAAAGTAATTTTTTGCACATCGCACCCTTCAACATATATTGATAATGGCGTAAGGAATTTGGATGAAATAAAGAAGCAATTTAATAGCCCTGATCATACATATTTTATCCTATGGTATACAGACAGCTATTTTGAGAGCCAAGCGTGTTTGAATGAAGCCGGTGCGATTTGGGTGATGAACAAGAAATATCAAGAGATACTTGTACCAGGTTTCCAGAGTGCCAAGATTGGTGGTTTGCTGGATAAACAGTCCGTTTGGTTCCGGGCAAATGATAAGTATCGCCTAAATACATTTAAACAACAAATCGATACGATGTTCGGCATAGATCCTTTAACTCCGAACGCTTGGGAAGAAGCGCGGGATACTTTTATTGCAAAAATTGAGGAGCTATCAATACCGACGCTTGGATGATATAGTTGCCAATTATATGGAGTTTCCATTCTTGGTACTGAAACAGGGAACAGTATTGACAAGATCAATCAATATTGCTGTGAAGAATCATTTGATTAACCCTTGAACAAAGAGATAGTAGGAGGGTAGCGTTTGTGAGGCGTACAGGTTCGGAAAAAATTTTTGAAGAAGAAATACTCAAATTGATATTTCTTCGTCAAGAAGGCGGTTACTGGGATTTTAAAAAGCAGTGGTATGAAAACAATGGTGACCTTTTGCATGACATTATCTGCATGGCAAACAATCTCCACAACCGAGATTCATATATTATTATTGGTGTAGATGAAGAGATGGATTGTTCAATCGTAGATACCCAAAACGATCCAAACCGCCGGAACACACAGAATATTGTAGATTTTCTGAAAGATAAAAAGTTCGCCGGGGGTATTCGTCCCATCGTCCATGTTGAACAGATCGTTCTGCGCCGTGGTCAAATAGATGTTATTGTAATCGATAATAGCCACAACACGCCATTCTTCCTTATCGATCAATACATAGGCATTCGTGCAAACCACATCTACACACGCGTAATGGACACAAACACTCCAGTTGATAAAACCGCAGATATCAACCATATTGAGTATTTATGGCGGAAACGGTTCTTTTTAGATGAGACTCCTCTGGAAAGGTTCTGTTATCATCTATCAGATCCCTCTGATTGGGATTCTATTGATGATCGTGATATGGCATATTATTATAAAAGAGCACCTGAGTTTACGATTGCCTGCGAAGAGGATGAGCATAGAAATGGGTATGAATACTATTCGTTTGGTCAAATGAATAATAGCTTGCGATGGTGGATCATTACCCTAAAATACTATCAAACAGCTATTAAGCAATTCTTAGGGCTCACTCTTGACGGCGGAAGAATTTTCGTCGTGGCACCATGCAGAGCATACGAGCTAAATCATATTGGTGCATCTGCTGTCGCATTCTTTGTATGCAATGATTTAAGATCACGACTATTGGAGTTTTTTCATCAGAAAGAATCGGCAGATGAGTTTTCGTACAGCATTTTTATGAAAGCAATTATCGTCTTTGAATCAGAAGAAGAACGGAATTGCTTTTTTGATTACGTCAATGGAAACCCTACTCTGTATCAAGAATTATATGCGCTGCAAGGAGACGAAGGACTTCCACACTTTCCAAATATCCAAGGTTTGATCATGGACGAGTACAAGAAAGACTATCGATCTGCACTTGTTCTTCAGAAAATGCTGATTGAGTTCAGAAAAGAAAAATCCCGGTTTGCTGCATTGGAGGAAACATATCATGCCGACGCTTGAATGGATCGGAAAAGAGAAAGTCATCAATCATCATCTGGATGTTCCGTACCGGGTGCTGGAGCGGAAGTACAGTTATGATGAAAACGGGCAGCATGACAAGGACAACGGCAGCGAGAACATAATCATCCACGGGGATAATCTGGACGCGCTGAAATCTTTGTTGCCCCGCTATGAGGGCCGGGTCAAGTGCATCTATATCGATATAAAAACACCGAGATTGACACAATTTAATTATTCCTCCGCCGATTTTGCCGCTTGAGGGGTAAGTTGGCGTTTGAGGGGTAAGTTGTGGAAGTCGGGGCTTCCCGGCTGTTTTTATCAGTAGAAATGTTCATACTTCGTCAGTATAATAGACGACGAGAAGTCTGTTTTTTCAGAGGTGCTTATGGAAATCAGTAAAGTCGAATTGGACTCAAAAATCGAATCCTTCATAGAAGCAGAACAGGAAAAATATGAAACGAACAATGGGATATCCTGTAATTACACACCGTTTTGCTTTGTGGCAAAGCATGGTGATGAGATGATCGGTGCTGTTTCGGGTGCAAGCTTCTTTTCTGAAGTATATATCGATGAACTGGTCGTTAAGGATGGATATAGAAGGAAAAGCGTCGGAAGGCAGTTGATCAGAGCAGTTGAAGAATACTTTGGCGGTCAGGGATTCAATAACATAAATCTCTGTACAAATGGATTTCAGGCATCAGGTTTCTACGAAAAATGTGGATTTGAACTTGAGTTTGTAAGGGAAAATAAAACAGATCACAGACTGAACAAGTACTTTTACATCAAATATCTGGATTAACAAATCCCAGTATATCGAGGTAACCGCCATGAAGCAAATCACGAACAAAGAATATGAAGAGTGGCAGAAATACAAAGCGGAGAAAGCAAAGGGCCACATCCTTCTGCCGGATACAGTCCGGTTCATCTGCGAGGCAAACGGATATGACGCAGAAAAGATCGGTCAGCACTTCCTTGAAATTCTCCCGAAGCTCTGTCCACCTGAGGAGAGATAATCTCTGTGCAGAAAAAATGATTGGAGAGAATAATGGGACATATAAAATTCTTACTAAAGTTTGGAGAAGAATCGCACCTAAAGGAATTTGCCAAAGGAAGTTTATATTGCTCAAACGCAGAGACTTTTTGGGGAATTGAAGGCAAGCAAAAGATAAAAGGACAAGGGGATATTCTCGAAGCTGGATCGAGGATTTTTTCTCAAAATATGACAATGCAATCTCTCGACACCGGTTCAATTACTTCTTTTAACATGAGCGGAAATATTCTTGTTCATCTTGAGCCAGCAAAGCATATACCCGTTTTTTGCCTTTTTGCCGTTTATGAAGATGACTGTGGGATAGATAAGAATGGGCAGTACATCATAAATCTTTCGGAGGAAAAGAAAGAGACGATTAAGAAACATTTTCCAAAAGCAAACTCTGTAGCCATTATTACTGAGCCCTATAAATTTCTCGATGATGTAAGCGAATCTATAGGCTGCGAGATAAAGCATGGAGAAGTACACTATTTCCATATTGATGAAGGGTTAGAAATCGAGGGTAGCAATCAAAGAGCAATAGATATGGAGTATATGAAATATCTGATGCAGGATGTCCCGCCGGTGATCAAGGATGGAAAGACAACATATTCTTTTCAAGCGGACTATGTTTTCAGGGCTCTTTTCTGTAAGGATGTATTCTTTAGTGATGAGCAAGAATATAGAATAGTCCTCCCACACGAAAAAGTATCGAAAGGGACCAGTTACCCAGTTAAACTGAGTGAAAGCATAAAAGTATTATCTCTCTCTGAGTTCTTCAAATAACGAAAACGCCTCCGAGCCGATGTGGTTCAGAAGCGTTGCTGCGTCTATGGGGTTATGCTTTAATCTCGGTGCCGTCCTTGAAGGTCACCCGGATGTCGTTCTTTCTGTGAACGGTGATGTAGTCCGCCATCGCCAGCCAGTCCTCATCCCGGAAGATTGTCAGCGACTCCCGCTTCTTCAGGTCCGTCAGGAACATCTCAATTGAAGAACCATGGAGAGACTTGACATCGTATATTTTTATCTTTGACGATATTGAAAGATGCGACTGTTCCTTAAATGAGATTCTTGGATTCATAAATGGCCTTGTTGAACATGAGGGCGTGAAAGTCATACTTGTCGCCAACGAGAAAGAAATCCAAATTAAAGAAGAGATTGATAGGAAGGAACTCCAATACCTTGTCGCGCTGAATGAAGAAATTGAATACCCAAATGTCGAAGATATCTGGAGAGACGAAAACAGGAAAGTACCTTTAACAGCTGAAGAACTGGAGCGCCGGAGAAAGATACTGTTTCCCAAGAATCTGGTCGATGATGAATTTAAAAAGATCAGGGAAAAGTTGATCGGTATAACTTTGCGTTTTCAGCCGGACGCAAAACCGATTTGCTCAGAAATGATACGTACTTCACCTATTTCTGATGAGATTAAAGAGACTCTTCTCAAAAATCTAGATTCATATTATGCTACCATGCAAAATATGAACCATCTCAATTTGCGTACATTTCAATTCTTCCTATCCAAACTGAACAACATTATTTCTTCTCTGTCCAGTTTAACTATTCCTTTTGAGTATGCGGAAGCAGTTGAATACAAGATTGTTTCAGATTGTTTTTCAAGCGCAGTAGATTTTAAAGCAAACGTTCAGCCGCCCGAGGATAGAATAGCGCGGATAACTTTTGAATTGCTTCAAGAAAAGCGGTCAAAAGCAATTAAACAATACATTGAAACCGGTGAACTAAAGATTGAAAAGCTGCAAGAAGAGATCAATCGATTTATTGATGAAAATGTAATTGACCTCATTCCTGCCGATGATCCGTATAAAATGCTTCAGAAGGAATACTATTTGCATTCTCAGTCTTGGTGTGAAGAGCGGATTACGGAAATTCTTGATAATCTAAAGGGAAATGTATATCCTACTATCGCTTATGGAGAAGTGCTTCGTCCGCTACTCATCTTGGAAAGTATGGGTTTTGACAAGCGTAGTCTTGACGATGCAAAACAACTCATGATTGCAAATATCGAAAAAGCAGACCATCCACAGGCTCCAAACGATCATCTTGTGGTTTTTGAAGACATTCCCGATAGAGTGCTTTGAGCTAAACAGGTGTTAACCGAAATACAAAATGCCGTTGCTGAACGAAATAGCATAGAAAAAGAACTGAGCCTTGACGAAATCCTTAAACAAGAAGATTGGGTTGATCAATTAACCCCATTTGTCGAGCGGCATAACCTTAAGGATGATCCGTATGGGACTGTCTTTTCATCTGTTGATAGCGAAATATGGGTTGCTCTCCTTAATGATGCATCACCCGAGGTTCTCACTAAGTTCAGGCATTGGTTTCACTGGGTGTACCCGACAAATCTCATTCATCAAAATAGACACCGCGATATTGAAGTGCTCAAAACAATTGTCAAAGAAATTGATCCGGATAAAGCGGATGATTTGATAGTAAAGAGTCTCCGCAGGTGGCTGAAAATCGATATTGAGAAAGTTTGCTCATTATATAGTCAAGGTGGACAACAAACAACCTTAATAGAAGAAAACGAAACCATTAGATAATACATAATTCTTTTTCCAGGCAGAGAACTCGACCTTGAGTCAAAGGAGATAATATCATTGTCTATTTCACATACTGTTTGGTCTCTTGACGAGAAAAAGCCACTGGAGTCAGCAAGCCTAATAGATGAAAAAGAGCTCGAACTGCTCCTGCAAGACAACATAGAGATCCTTAATAAGGGATGGCTAGTGATCAGCAATCAGGTAAAAACTGATGCCGGTAAGTTCATTGATATTCTTTGTATTGATCACGACGGAGATATGGTTGTTGTAGAGCTGAAAAAAGACCTGACGCCGCGCGAGGTTACGGCTCAGGTCATCGACTATGCGGCCAGCGTTTCCAAGATGACGACAACTGAGATTTCTCAGCTGTACCATTCTTTCACCAAAAGCAATGAGACTCTAAATGATGCTTTCCTCAAGAAATTCAAGGCGGAACTCGATGAGAGCAGTGTGAATCAAAAGGTCAAAATGGTCATAGTTGCCGCGAAGATGGATGATGGGACGGAGAGAATCATTCGCTTCCTGCGTGATACATACCAGGTCGATATTAACATTCTCTTCTTCCACGTTTTCCAATGTGGGGGGTGAGCGCTTGATCAGTCGGGCCTGGTTTGAGGAAGATCTTGAGGAAGCTACTCCCGCCGTGACATCAAACAAAGGCTCCTGGAATGGTGAATACTATGTGTCTTTTGGTGAAGACGAAGGACAACGAAAATGGGATGATGCCAGAAAGTACGGCTTCATTTCAGCCGGCGGCGGACCATGGTACACTAAGACTCTGAATCTGCTGTCGCCCGGTGATCGCGTCTGGGTTAATATCCCACATACTGGCTATGTCGGTGTCGGTGTTGTCACAGACACAGTACAGCAAGCGAAAGACGTGGTTATCGACTATGACAACGCGCTGACGCCAATGAGAGAACTTCCGCTTCAAGGAAAATACTTCTATTCTGAAGATGATCCGGAAAACGCGGAGTATGTTGTGAAAGTTCAGTGGATTAAAACTGTCGCCGCATCCAAAGCCGTGAAGGAGATCGGCTTCTTCGGCAACCAAAATTCCGTCTGCCGCCCAACTGCTGAAAAGTGGGTTTTCACCATTGACCGCCTGAAAAAATGCTGGGGGATTGAAAACTGAAGGGCACCTTCGTAAAAAAGCAAGGGAGGATACTGTATGGCAGAGAGTCAGAATATTGAGTATAAAGAATCCTGGAAAGACGATTATCTGAAATGGATATGCAGCCATGCCAATGCGTCCGGCGGACGTATTTATGTTGGCGTGCGCGATGACATATATTCGACACTTAAAAGCGTGTTGACAGATAGTTGACCTCTGCCGGGCGATTAAAATACCCTCTTATTTATCTCGATGATACTTCTCAGACGGTGCCTCTTTTTCAGAGGCATCGTCTTTTTCAATGCCGAGGATGCGATCTACATTTGCCTTGACTGTGAGTAGCTCTCTCGATTCTTCTCTTGCTTTTCGATACGCGGCGTAGATTTCTTTCTTCTTTAAAAGCAGCTCAGCATACTCTGTGTCGAGCTGCTTAACAGACGGGAAGTGCTTTAACCCGGCCTCATCTAAAAATTTCTTGGCCGCTTTGTGAAGAATAATATCTGGCTCATGCTCTGCAAGATACTTCTTTGAGTATCCGGCTTTGCGATAGTCTGCATAGACCTGACGTGTCTTTGAATAGTTGATTAGCTGCTTTTTCATGACAGATATTTCCGCCATGCGCTTTTCAGCGTCTTTTATCTGAGCAGAGAGTATATTGAATTGATCCTTTGATGCTTTGGCTTTTTGGGACAGTTCTTCGTAATCGTAAAGCTTATGCTCTTGCAGATAAAGAATGGTCTGGGCCATTTGCTTGAGATTAAAGGACTTTGCCCAGCGCGCGTAACCCGGCCCTTTGCCTTGCTGCATCTTTTCCTGAATGTCCACCAAAAGACTGACACCCTCTTTGGCCTTAGCTTTTCTTTTTCGCTCCGGCTTTTTCTTTGTTCCGGAAATGATAGCGCTCAGCTCATCAGCAGAGTATCCGGTGCCAAGCGTATCAAATCGTGCAAACCTGTGTTTACCGTCTATCCTGATGGATGGGTTTTTGTGCTGCTTTATTTCACAGCCGGAAGATTCCAGCATTGAAAGCAGTTCGCCAAAACTCTGAGGCCCTTTGGACAACGCTTCATCAATGGCGGCACGAAGCTGCTCCCGGTGCGAAGTCTTTTTCTCTTTGCCAAGCCAGATGTTATAGGGCTTGCCTTTGCCTTTCGGCTTTTCGATCACTGAAAGATTGTGCTCTGTGCAGATCAGATCGCTGAGTTTGCTGACGGCTCTGCCGGAACGAAGAAAGTCTCTGAATTTGTGCTTGCAGTCAAGGGAAGTAGAGTTCCATATGATGTGATTGTGTATATGCGCACGATCTGTGTGCGTACATACGATGAAGGCAAACTTTCCTTTTAAAAATCGTTCTGCAAATTCGCAGCCTACCCGGTTGGCCTCTTCCGGTGTGATCTCACCGGGTTTGAACGATTGGCGCACCTGGTAGGCGATTACATCATTCTTCTGGCAGCGCCCGGTGAGCAAAGCGTATTGTCTCTTTGCAAGCAGAAACTCATTCTCTATCGTGTGCGGATCACATTCATAGGATTTGACCAACTCCTGTTCGTTGGTTTTCTCCGGATTCATGGCATAAGCTGTGCGGTTGTGCAGACACTGAGATAGAGTTTTTCCTTTGTTAAGGTGCATGGCTATGATCCTTGTTGTTGCGATAGCGTCATCTCCTTCATAATTCACGTATTATCCAGCTTCGCATTCCCTTTTGCTTTGAAGGGTTTGTTTAGCGACAAAGAGAGCTCTGGCGTACAGCTCTGCGGTGTACCCTTTTTTGTAAAGAAATAGCCGGAGGCAATTCCCTCCGGCTATGGTTCAAGATTCGTTTCGTCGAAGAACGGCGAGTTAAAGAAATCGGATATGCTGATGTTCAATCCCTGGCAGATCTCGTGGATCAATCTTAGCTTTACAGAATCATAGGCGCAATTCACGATATTCCCAATAGATGACTTCGGTACACCGCTTTTCATATAAAGCTGGTATTGCGTCATATCCCGTTCGACCAAAAGCTCCTTCAGTCTCATGCTTACGGCTTCGTTTAGCTGCACAATATCACCACACCGTTCCTGTAGTTGCATTTTATTATAGGAAAAACATGCGCAGCATTAGTCCCTGTAGCTGTACTAATTGAGAGTTTTGTGTTATATTTCACTCAAGGGATGAAGGAGTGAGCATAATGAAAAACCAAACAGCTTGTTTTACAGGCCACAGAGAAATACCGTTTTTTCAGAAGCGAAGATTAAAAGCCAAAGTAAAATCAGCCATAACTGACGCTATACGAAACGGTTATCGCTATTTCGGCGCAGGCGGAGCTTTAGGCTTTGACATGCTTGCCGCTCAAACCGTCCTTGAATTGAAAGCAGATTATCCGGACATAAAGCTGATCCTTGTTCTTCCTTGCCTTAATCAAACGAGGGAATGGGCGCAAGAGGACGTGAAAGAATGTCCGTGTCAAGTAGTTGTAGGAAAAATAAAAAAGGGCTCAAAATGGCCTAAGTGCATTGAACAGCGGGGTAATCTTGTAGAGCCTTGCCGGGAATGT
>CADBCV010000012.1 GCA_902793285.1 Oscillospiraceae bacterium | reverse complement strand
GCTATGCTCCTCAGAATGACACTAACTTATCGACATTGCGAATTCGCCCTATGTCATTAAAAGGAATGTCATGGCTTCGCGCAAGCGAAGGATCCCGTGCTTGGTTGCAGGAGGTGCGGGATTCTTCGTCGCTATGCTCCTCAGAATGACACTAACTTAACGACATTGCGAATTCGCCCTACATTTTTTGTAAGCGTTTTTTGTACTGCCGGGCGGGGCAAGCCCCGCCCCTACGGATTCCTGCTAACCTCCCTTTGGAAAAAGGGAGCTTAGAAGCCGTAGGGGCCGATGCCTTCATCGGCCCGCAAGCCCGCGATCCGGTACACGCGTACCAGAATGCGAAAATGTTCCCGCCTGCCGTAGGGGAGGGGCTTGCCCCTCCCGGCAGCATAAGGGGATCTTTAAAAAGCAATGTACGGCGAAATCGTAAGTCTCTACGAAATCGCCGTACATTTTTTGCGTATTGCAAGCGTTCACCGCGCGGGCGGGGCAAGCCGCCGCCCCTACGGATTCCTGCTAACCTCCCTTTGGAAAAAGGGAGGGGGACCGCGTCAGCGGTGGAGGGATCGATCCCTCGGGGGCCTTTTTCTATGTCCTATTCCCTCACGCCCTGGCGGTTTTTTTCTCCCGCAGGACCTGGAAGGCGATCACGCCGCCGACCAGCGCGAGGCCGATGACATCGGTGAGGGCGCCGGGGTAGATGAGCATCAGGCCGCCGGCGGCGACGACGATGCGCAAAGCTGCCGGGAGCGTCCCGCGGTAGAAGCCCTCCAGCGCCATGGACAGGGCGAACATGCCGACGAGGGACGTGAGCACGATGAGCACGACCTCCAGCGCGGTGGTGTTCACAAAGACCATCGCCGGGTTCAGCGCGAGGATGTAGGGCACGATGAAGGCCGCGATCGCGAGCTTCGTCGCGTTGACGCCGGTCTTCATGGGGCTTGCGTGGGCGATGGCGGAGCCCGCGTAGGCCGCGAGCGCCACCGGCGGGGTGATGTCCGCCACGATGCCGAAGTAGAACACGAACATGTGGGCCGCGATGCTCGGGATGCCCATGCGGATCAGCACGGGGGCGCAGGTGGTGGCCATGATGACATAGTTTGCGGTGGTGGGCACGCCCATGCCGAGGATGATGCAGGTGAGCATCGTGAGAAAGAGCGCCACGATCTTATACCCGCCGGAGGCCCCGATGATGATGGAGATGAGGGAGGAGCCGATGCCGGTGGTGGTGATGACGCAGGCGATGATGCCCGCCACTGCGCAGGCGATGCCGACGGTGAGGGTGCTCTTCGCGCCGTTTTCCAGGGCGTCGATGAAGCGGGAGAAGTCGATGCGGTAGCCCTGATCGTCGTTGTAGCTGATGCGGACGATGCGGGTGTCCTTGAACACCATGCTGACCGCCATGGCAAGGCAGGTCGCGGCAATGGCGGCGAAGGCCATGGTGCGCGTCATGAGGAAGTACACCAGGGCGACCAGCGGCAGGAGCAGAAAGCCCTTGCGCAGGAAGAGGGGCCAGAACTTCGGCAGGCGCTCGCGCGGGATGCCGGTGAGGCCGTTCTTTCTCGCCTCCAGGTGGACCATCATGAAGATGCCCGCAAAGTACAGCGCCGCGGGCAGGATGGCGCGCAGGGCGATGTAGCCGTAGTTCACCACAACGTCCGGCATGGTCACGTACTCGACCATCAGGAAGGCCGCCGCGCCCATGATGGGCGGCATGATCTGCCCGCCGGTGGAGGCCGCGGCCTCGACAGCGCCGGCAAACTCCGGCTTGTAGCCGGTCTTCTTCATCATCGGGATCGTGACGGAGCCCGTGGTCACGGTGTTGCCGACGGAGGAGCCGGACACCATGCCGCAGAGCGCGGAGGAGATGACCGCAACCTTCGCCGGGCCGCCGGAGGACGCGCCCGCGAGGGAGTTTGCAAGCTCGATGAAAAACTGCGTGATGCCCGTCTTGTCGAGAAACGCGCCGAAGATGACAAACAGCACGATGAAGTTCAGGCAGGCGCGGATCGGGGTGCCGATGATACCGTCTGCGGTGTAGAAGAGGTTATACACGTTCATGCGCAGGGACTTCTGCGTCATGGCGAAGACGATGAAGGCGGAGGCGACCACCACGATCGGCAGGCCGACCGCGCGGCGGCAGGCTTCCAGCGTGACCAGAATGCCGATCACCCCGAGCCAGACCTCAAGCTGCGTGAGCATGATGCCGCGGTTGATGATGGTCCGGTAGTTGATGACAAAGTACAGGTAGGACACGAGCCCCAGCGCCATCAGGATGATGTCGTACCAGGGGATGAAGTTGACCTTCTTGAGCTTCGCGTTTCGCGTCGCGGGGAAGTTCACAAACACCAGCAGCACGATCAGCCCCACAAAGGAGGCGCGCTCCATGCGTATCTCCCCGGGATAGAAGAGGAGGAACACGGCGTACAGGGAGAAGAGCACGAAAAGCAGGCGCACAATGCGGCGCGAGATGCCCTTGTACACGCGGACATTCGCCTCGCGGTCGTACTTTTCCAGCACGGCGGTGGTGTTCTTTTCGATCTCCTCCGGCGTTTCGCCGAAGTCGTCCTTTGCGATCAGCTCCTCGTCGTGGAGCTCATGCGGTGTTTTTTTATACTTTTTCTCAAATTCCGGCATTCTTTCACTCCCTTATTTCACGGAAAAATGAACCTTCGCGTTTTTTCCGCAGAGCTCGTTCAGGATGATCCTCTGCCCGCCGATGTCGAGGATGTGGTCATAGACCGTCCCGACGATGTAGGTCAGATCCGTCATCCTGGTTTCGATATTGCCGAGGATCATCTCCCCGTTCTCGCCTTTCTCGAGCGTCCAGCCGGGGTCCAGCACCTCGGCCACGCCCGCGCCGAAGCTGTAGTACACGCAGCCCGTGAGCCAGATCTCCCGGCCCCGGCGCTCATAGATCTCGGTGACGTCGCTCTTGTTGACGCTGTGGCGGAAGGTGACGGAAAAGCTCTCCCCATCCGCAAGGGGGAGGCGGGCGAAGACGCGCCCGGTCTCGGCGTCAGACAGGCACAGGCCCGGCTCACGCAGAAGAGCGGGCAAAAAGATGACGGCCGCAGCGACCACAAGGATCGCCGCGGCTATCATCATGGTTTTGAAAGGACTTTTCAAAGCGCTCTCAGCGGCTTACATGAGGCCCTGTTCGGTGTAGAACTTCGCGGCGCCCGCGTGCCAGGGGATGGAGACGCCGGAGACTGCGGTGTTGAGGTCGAGCTCGTTGCCCTTGACGTGGCCCGCGCTGATGTCGTCCTTGTAGTCAAAGAGGCCCTTGACGAAGGCGTAGATCACATCCTCGGAGACGCTGTTGGAGGCGACGATCGTGGCCATGACGGCGACGGCGGGGACATCCTCCGCCACGGGGCTGTAGGTGCCGCCGGGGATCACACCGTAGTAGTAGAAGCCGTAATCCTTCTGCAGGGCTTCGGCGTGGGCCTCGTCGATGGAGAGGAGGTTGAAGTCAAAGTTGGTGGCAAGCTCGGTGACGGCGGTGGTGGGGTAGCCCGCCACGACGAAGGCGGCGTCGATGGTGCCGTTCTTCAGGGCGTCGGCGGAGTCGGCAAAGCTCTGGTTGGAGACCTTGATGTCGTCAAAGGACAGGTTGTAGGCCGCGAGGATCTGCTTGGCGTTGAACTCGGTGCCGCTGCCCGCGTCGCCGACGGAGACGTTCTTGCCGGCGAGCTGCTCGATGGAGGTGATGTCCTTCTTTGCGAGGATCTGCACGTACTCGGGGTAGCAGGAGGCGACGGCGGAGAAGTTCGTGATGGGCTCGCCGCCGGCGAAGAGGTCGGTGCCGGTGTAGGCGTAGTACATGACGTCGTTCTGGACGATGGCGATGTCGGCATCGCCGATGGAGAGCATCTGGATGTTGGCCTTGGAAGCGCCGGTGGACTCCACCTTGATCTTCAGGCTGTCCTTCAGCTTCTCATTGAGGACGTTTGCGATCACGCCGCTGAAGCCATAGTAGGTGCCGGAGGTGCCGCCGGTGGCGTAGTTGAGCTTTGCGGGGCCCTTGGCAAAGGCGCTGACCGCGCAGAGCGAGAAGAGCATGACTGCGACAAGCAGGAACGAGACGAGCTTTTTCATGTGAATACCTCCATATGTTATTTTTAATTTCTCTCGAAAAAATAAGCGCAGGCGGGGGCTTGCTTTACGCCTGTTCTGGTGTTATACTACAACCAAAAGTTGATTTTGACAAGACGCTTTTTCTTTTTTTGCTGTTTTGCCAATTTTGCCGGGGCAGCTTTTGCGCCTTTTATGAAAAAGCGATAAACAAAACGGCACGAATGCCCATTTTCTGCAAAAAACGGCCCTTCCGCCGCAGCCTGAGCCGGCGCGGGGAGGGGCCATACGGAGGCGCAAGCCATGGACTTCACACTCTTAAAGAGCTTTATCGCGGTGGCCGAGGAGAAGAGCTTTTCCTCCGCCGCCAAAAATCTGTTCATCTCCCAGCAGACGCTCTCCAAGCAGGTGGCAAAGCTGGAGGAGGACCTGGACACCACCCTCTTCATCCGCAGCAGACCCCTGAGTCTCACGCCGGACGGGGGCAGGCTCCTGCCCATCGCCAAGGAGATCCTCCAGCTCAAGCAGCAGTTTGAGGAGAGCTCCAGCAAGAGCTTCAGCGGCGCGCACTACATCCATCTCGGCATCGAGCACACCATCGCCCGCGCCATCCTCCCCCGGGTGCTGCCCCGCTTTCTGAGCGCCCACCCGGACACCTTCGTCAAGCTGAGCGAGGAGTCGCCGGACGTGATGCAGAAGTCCATCTCCTATGAGGGGGTGGATCTCGTGATCGGCTCGCTCGGCAGCGTCCCGGAGAAGTTTGAGGCCATCCCCCTCTGCCGAAAGGAGCATCTGCTTGTCGTGCCGAAAAATCTTATGGCGGCGCTCGCGGGGGATCGCCTGCCGGAGCTGGTGGAGCGCTTTTCCCGCAGCGCCGATCTGAGCTTTTTTGAGTCCGCCCCCTTCATCAAGATCCCGCGCCAGTCCTCCGGCGGGCGCGCCCTCGGCAGCTATCTCAAGTACTATGACATCAGCCCCCGCTTTGTCTGTGAGCTCACCAATATCGAAAACGCCTTTCAGCTCGCAAACTCCGGCATCGGCGTCTTCATCTACGCGAAGGTCTTCTGGGACATGCTCTCGCCCGAGCTGCAGGCGGATTATCTCAAGCATATCTACATCTTCCCCCTGCCGTACCTGCCGGATATCGAGGATGTGTGCGCCTACTATAACCGGGAGGCCGGCATCAGCGGCGTGACGCAGGAGCTCTTTGAAGCCGTGCGGGATTTCTTCGAGGACTACAAGGCCCGACAGCAGTTTTCTTGACAAGCGCGCGAAAATCGCTATAATGGGTCCGTATTAAAACAGACTCCCCACGGAGGTAGGCTGCGAGTCTGTTAGCGCCGGGACCGTAACGGGTTGACGAGGTTGGCGGTGATCGAAGGATTCGGCGGATGCCGCCACGGCTCACAGTGGGTCGAAAGGACAGGAAGAAAAACGGAATCAAGACCGCAACAGAGGCCTGTTTTACACTGAATGACATTCAATGAAGGAGAATCGACATGAGAGTTGTTATTCAGGATAATTACGATAAAATGTGCAAATGGGCGGCGGACTACATCGCCGCGAAGATCCGCGCCCACAAGGAGGCGCGCCCCTTCGTCCTGGGCCTTCCCACCGGCTCCTCGCCCATCGGCGTGTATAAAGAGCTTGTCCGCATGAACAGGGCCGGGGAGCTCAGCTTCCAAAACGTCGTCACCTTCAATATGGACGAGTATGTCGGCCTTCCCCACGAGCATGACCAGAGCTACTGGTACTTCATGCACGACAATCTCTTCGACCATCTTGTGGACATGAAGCCCGAGAACATCAACATCCTCAACGGCATGGCCGAGGACCCCGAGGCCGAGTGCGCCCGCTACGAGGAGAAGATCGCCTCCTACGGCGGCATCGACCTCTTCATGGGCGGCATCGGCGTGGACGGCCACCTCGCCTTTAACGAGCCCTATACCTCCCTCGCCTCCCGGACGGGGCTGCGCAATCTCACCACCGACACCATCCTCGTAAACTCCCGCTTCTTCGATAACGACCCCGCCAAGGTCCCGACGCAGGCCCTCTCCGTCGGTATCGGCACCGTGACGGACGCGAAGGAGGTCCTGGTCCTCATCAGCGGCCACAACAAGGCCCGCGCCCTGGCCGCCACGGTCGAGGGCGGCGTGAGCCAGAAGTGGACCTGCAGCGCCCTCCAGATGCACAACGCCGCCATCATCGCCTGCGACGAGGCCGCCTGCGGCGAGCTCACCGTCGATACCTACAAATACTTCCTCGATATCGAAAAGGGCGAGAGGCTGTAAGAAATGGGGCTGTGAAAAAAGTCCGGCAAACCTTGTAGGGGCCGACGCCCTCGGCGGCCCGGCATAGAAAACCTAAAAATACATTGGCCCCCGGCGAATTCGTACCATGATACGCTTTCGCCGGGGGCTTTTTGTTTGATTTCGGTCTAACCCGCGCGGGCCGCCGAGGGCGTCGGCCCCTACAGTGCACGGGTTCGGCTTCCGCCCGGAACCTTACCGCATCGGAAACGTGTGTATCAAGGCGAAAATGTCTGACGATTCCGTAGGGGCCGGGGCTTGCCCCGCCCGGCAGCACGATGTCGGTTTACGCACTCGCCCGGGCGTTGAGGAAAAACGCAGCTTTCCCCGCACGGGAGGGGCAAGCCCCTCTCCTACGGAGAGACGGGGACTTTATACAAATTTTTACTCCTCCGCCATTTTTGCCGCGGTGTCGAGGGCGATGGTGATCATCTCGTTGAAGCCGGTCTGGCGCTGCTCGGGGCTGAGCTCCTCCTGCTTGAAGAGGTGGTCGGAAATGGTGCAGATACAGAGCGCGCGCTTGCCGAGATAGGCGGCGTTCGCGTAGAGGGCCGCGGCCTCCATCTCCACGGCGAGCACACCCATACGGCGCACGGCAAGGGTCCCCTCATAGTCCTTGGGGTGGTAGAAGTTATCTGAGGAGTAGATGTTGCCGACGTGCCATTTCGTGCCGAGCTCGATGGCGGCCTTCATCGCGTTCTGCATCAGCGTGGGGTCCGCGATGGGGGCGAAGGTGCCCGGGAAATTGAAGTGGTCCGCGTAGTGGGAGTTTGTGCAGGCGCCCTGGCCGATGACGATGTCCATCACGTTCACGTTGTCCTGCAGCGCGCCGGCGGAGCCCACGCGGATGATGTTCTCCACGCCGTAGCTCTCATAGAGCTCCCAACTGTAAATGCCGATGGAGGGCATACCCATGCCGGAGGCCATCACGCTCACGGGCACGCCCTTCCACTTGCCGGTGTAGCCCTGGACGCCGCGCACGTTGTTGACAAGGACGGGGTCGGTCAGAAAGTTCTCCGCGATGAATTTGGAGCGCAGGGGGTCGCCGGGCATGAGCACGGTTTTGGCAAAAGCGCCGGGCTTTGCGTTGTTGTGGGGGGTCATGAATATTCCTCCTTAATCAAGTGTGTGCGTACATGTAAAAATGTACTTTTTATTATATAGCAGAAATCCGAAAAGTCAAATTGAAACCCGGCGCGGAGTATGGTAAAATGGGCCCGAGAAAGAGAAAGGAGTTGCCACCATGGACAGCGTACTGGTTATCGGCATCGCCGGCGGCACCGGCAGCGGCAAAACCACCATCACCCGCAAGCTCATGCAGCGCTTCGGGGCGGACGTCTCCGTCATCTATCACGACAACTACTACAAGGCCCACCACAACATGCCCTATGAGGAGCGGGCCAAGCTCAACTATGACCAGCCCGACGCCTTTGACACCGACCAGCTCATCGAGGCGGTGCGCGCCCTCAAGAAGGGGCGCAGCGTCATCTGCCCGGTCTACGACTACTCCATCCACGACCGCTCGGAGAAGACGGTCACGGTACAGCCCGCCCGCGTCGTCATCGTGGAGGGCATCCTGATTTTTGAGAACAAGGAGCTCTGCTCGCTCCTGGACATCAAGGTCTTCGTGGACGCGGACGCCGACGTGCGCATCCTCCGCCGCATCGTGCGCGACGTGCGCGACCGCGGCAGAAGTCTCGAGAGCGTGGTGAGCCAGTATCTCAGCACCGTCAAGCCCATGCACGAGAAGTATGTGGAGCCCAGCAAGCGCAACGCCGACATCATCGTGCCCGAGGGCGGCCACAACAAGGTCGCGCTGGAGCTTTTGATGCAGCGCGTGCAGGCCCACCTGGAGGGAAAGAACGTCGATGGCTAAGCTCTATTTCAAATACGGGGCCATGGGCTCCTCCAAATCGGCCCAGGCCCTCATCACCAAGTTCAACTATGAGGAGCTCGGGATGACGGTCTGGCTCATCAAGCCCAGCATCGACACGCGGGACGGGGCCAACATCATCAAAAGCCGCATCGGACTGAGCGCCGAGGCCCAGGTCATCACTCCGGAGGAGGATATCGCCGCGGCCTATCACGCGGCGGGCCGGCACGATGTCATCATCGCGGACGAGGCGCAGTTTTTCACCCCCGCCCAGATCGACGGCCTGCGCGCGCTCGTGGATGAGGAGGACCTGCCGGTTTTGTGCTTCGGCCTGCGGACGGATTTCCTCACGCACTTTTTCCCCGGGGCGCAGCGCCTCATGGAGCTCGCCGACTCCCTCACCGAGATCAAGACCGTCTGCGCCTGCGGCCGCAAGGCCACAGTCAACGCCCGCATCGACGGGCGGGGCCGCATCGTCACCGAGGGCAGCCAGGTCCTCCTGGGCGGCAACGACAGCTATGTCGCCATGTGCCACAAATGCTGGAAAGAACAGCTCGCGCGCGAGGCGCGGGAGGGAGGCCGATAACATGCTCGACAACATCAGCGTCAACGAACACAGCAGCATCCGCATCGACGATAAGATCATCGCCTGCATCGACCCCTTCCGCCTGAAGGAGGCGCGGCACGACGCGGACCTCATCCTCTTCACGCACCCGCACTTTGACCACTTCTCGCCCGAGGATTTCCGCAAGGCCGCAAAGCCGGACACGCTCTTCGTCTGCCCCCTCTCCATGAAGCGGGAGGCGCTGGAGGCCGGCATCGCGCCCGCGCAGCTTCGCACCCTCGAGGCGGAGGAAAATCTCGGCATCCTCGGCATCGAGATCGAGGGCGTGCCCGCCTACAACACCAATAAGCCCAACCACCCGAAGGAGAAGGGCTGGCTCGGCTACGTGCTGGAGATCGGCCCCCACATGGTCTATGTCGCGGGCGACACCGACCGCATCCCGGAGGGGGAGGCGGTCCAGTGCGACGTGGCCCTCGTCCCCATCGGCGGCACCTACACCATGGACGCCGCGGAGGCCGCCGCCTTCGTGAACGCCATGCGCCCCCGCGCCGTCATCCCGACGCACTACGGCAGCATCGTCGGCTCCCTCAACGACGCGCGCGAGTTTGTCCGCCGCCTCGACCGCGGCATTGAGGTCTGCCTCAAGATAGGGTAAAACGGGAAACAGCAGAGAAGCGTATCAATCGCAGCCGCAGGGGCTGATGCCCTCATCAGCCCGCAAACCTGCGGCGCGGTACAGGCGTACCACGATGCAAAAACGTTCCCGCATCTCCGTAGGGGCGGGCGTCTCGACCGCCCGGCGAAGAAAGCGTAAAAGAAAGAATCAGCCTTCAGCGAATTCGTACCATGGTGTGTACCTTTTCGCCGAAGGCATTCTTGCTTTTTTCAGGCGGTATCGCGCGGGGCGTCCGGGAGGCCGCCCCCTACGATGTCCATTGACTTTTCTCGCAGATCTTCAGAACTGGAAATAGATAAAGGGGCTCTGGCCGGTGTAGCCGAGGGCGAGGGTGAGCCCCGTGAAGCAGAAGAAGGCAAGCAGTCCCCAGAAGCTCCGGAGACTCACCGTCGGGTAAAAGCCCGTCGGCACGGTGCCGAGACGCCGGCTGCGCGCGCAGGCGATGAGATGCGCCCCCCAGGTGAGGGCGAGGCCGAACACGCCCCAGAAGCTCACATAGCGGATGCCCCGGTGCAGCGTGAAGATATAGCCCATGATCCGCAGGGCCTCCCCGATGGAGCTTGCCCGGAAAATGACCGCCGTAAAGCAGATGAACGTGAAGGTCAGAAACACGTTCACCGCCGTGAGCAGCGGCGTTTTTTTGATCTTTTTGCGCAGCGGTGCGCTCAGACGGAAGACGCACTGGGCCACGCCGCTGAGAAAGCCCCAGAGCACGAAGGTCCAGGCCGCGCCATGCCAGAGGCCGCAGACGGTCATGTTCACGAGAATGTTGAAATAGGTGCGCGCCTCCCCCTTCCGGCTGCCGCCGAGGGGAAAGTAGAGGTACTCCGTGAGCCAGGTGGAGAGACTGATGTGCCAGCGCCGCCAGAACTCGTTGACGTTCGGGGAGATGAAGGGGAGGTTGAAGTTTCTGGGCAGGTCGTAGCCGAGACATTTCGCGCAGCCCACCGCCATGTCTGAATAGCCGGAGAAGTCGCAGTAGAGCTGGACGAAGTAGGCGTAGACCATGAGCAGCAGGGTTCCCGCGCTGTAGGCCGCGGGGGCGCGGTGCACGGCGTCGACAAAGGCGGAGATATTGTCCGCGATGACGATCTTCTTGAAAAGGCCGAACACGAAGATCTGCACGCCCTGCTCAAGCCCCGCGAGGGAGATGCAGCGCTCCTCCCGGAGCTGGGGCAGAAACTCCCCGGCCTTCACGATGGGCCCCGCCACAAGCTGGGGGAAAAAGGCGATGTAGAGGGCGGTGCGCACAAAGTCGCGCTCCGGCGCGAGCTTGCCGCGCGACACGTCGATGGTGTAGCTCAGGGACTGGAAGGTGTAGAAGCTGATGCCCACGGGCAGCAGGATGCGGAGCGTCCCCGCCCGCGCGATGCCGAAGAGCGCGCAGAAGGAGTCCACAAAGAAGTTAAAATACTTGAATACGCCGAGCACCAAGAGCGGCACCGCGACGCCGAGCACGAGGGCCGTGCGCCGCCAGGGCTTGTCCATCTGGAGGGCGGACACATGGGCCGCCAGCGTGAGGGCGAGCATCAATAGGCAGCAGAGCCAGTTCCACCAGCCGTAGAACACATAGCTTGCCAAAAGCAGCACGATGTGCCGCAGGCGCAGGCGCTTTTCCTTTTTAAACCCCTCAAACGCGGGCAGCTTTGTCAGCGCCATGGCGAGGCAGACCAGGGCGAAGAAGATCACAAAGGTAAAACTGTTGAACAGCATCCGCTCAGGCCCCCTCTCCGGTGAGATGCGCGTACACGCCCTCGGCAAAGATCCGGTGGCCGAGACTGTTGATGTGCCCCTCGCCGGGCGCGGTGTTGGCAAAGCCGAAGGGGAGGGCACCGTCCTCCTCCATCGCGGCGATGTTCTCCTCCGTCAGATCGAGGAAGACAAGACCGTTTTCCGCGCAGAGCCTCGCAAAGGCCTCGCGCTCGCCGGGGCGCGCGTCCGTGACGCCATGGCCCGCAGCGTCCGGCTGCACCGTGGGCGTGTAGACCAGGATGCCCTTCACGCCGTGCGCCGCGCAGAGCTCTCCGGTCTTCTCCAAGAGCCGGGCGAGCGCGGCTTCATACGCCTCCCGCGTGACGGGCGCCGCGCTCACCGCCGCGGCCGCGACAGCCTCGTTCGTGCCCTTGAAGTATTTGGTATAGAGAAGGCGCAGGTAGGGCAGCTTCTGCAGCGCCGTGAGAAGCCCACCTGAGTGGGAAGGGATGTCCGGCAGGCTGCCGTCTGTCGCGGCGTCCATCGCGGCGGGATCGTAGCTCAGGGTGGCAAGCTCAAAGATCACGGCGTCCCTGGGACGGTAAGTCTCAAGGGCCTTGTCCAGGCGCTTCACGGCATAGAGAAAGGTGTGCCCCGCCATGCCGATGTTGTAGGTGTATTTTTCCCCGGCAAAAAACTCGTTGAGAAGATTGGCGGCGTTATCCACCTGGAAGATGCAGAAGCCCTCCGTGTGGGAGGAGCCCATGAGCAAGAGGTCGATCTCCTCCCCGGGGGTATAGTCGCGGAGGTTGTTGAAGCCGTCGTTGTTGACGCGGCCCGCACCAAAGCCCTCGGTCCCGCGGGAATAGAAGCGCCCCGGCTCATACTTGTATTCGGTGGCGCCGGTGGGGTTTTCAAAGTGCACGGGGATGTTAAAATAGAGCGCGCAGAAAAGGCACAGCAGCACGAACGCGAGAAGCCCCGCGAAAAACGCCCGGCCGAGCCAGGAGAGGACGGGACTTTTCATGTTGCCTTCTCCTGCCCCCCGCCGCCGAGCTTTTTGGCGGGCACGCCGGCAATTTTGATGCCGGGCTCCAGAAAGCTCTTCGTGACAAGGGCGTGGGCGCCCACGGTGATCCCGTCCGCCAGCGTGACGCCGCCCATCACCGTGCACCGGAGGCCGAGCGTCACATGGTCGCCGATCGTCGGGGCGAGATCCTGCACGTCGTCCCCCGCGAGCACGGCATAGGGCATGAAGCGGCAGTATTCCCCCACGCAGGCGTTGGGGTTCACGCCGCCCGTGTTGATGTGGGAGATGTAGAGCCCCTTGCCGCAGGTGTTGGGCGGGAAATACATGCCGTAGCGCAGCTGCAGCTTTGTCAGCCGCGCGAGATAGAACTTGGCCCGCAGGCGCTTTCCGGTGTTGAGATAATATTCGGTCTTGCGCAGCAGCACCATGTGGCGGCGGAGAACGGCCCCCTGGTTGAGCTGAAAGAGGTAGGGGACGATGTGCTTGGCGTTCAGGGGATAGCGGGCCGTCTCAATGGCGAGCCACTCGCGGAGCTGTTCTTTGGTGTGGATGCGTTTTTCCTCAGGGATCATGGTGTTTCCTCCGGATTCGGACGCCCTGGCCGCAGGAGCGAGAGCACGGTGTTTAAGCTCTCGTTTCCGAGCAGGCGGTTTGTAAGCAGATAGGCGGCAAGGCCGAGGATGATCTGGGCAAGGAGCTTGAAGATCTGCGGCAGCGGCAGCAGCCCGAAGGCCCGCACCGCACCCGCCATGAGAAGGGACGAAAGGAGCGATTTCCACACGTCCCGGAGCTGGTCGCGCGCGCCGTAGCCCAGGAGCTTTTTGAGCGGCAGGGAGGTCACCCAGGCGTCGAGCCACGCGGAGAAGGCAAAGCCCGCCGCAATGGCCGGTACCGTGTGAAAGCCCAGCACGCTGATTGCGAGCACAAGGAGCATCAGCACCCGGCGCAAAACCTCCTGCCTTGCGTAGAGGTCGCTGCGCCCCAGGGACTTGAGCGCCACGAGGTTCGAGCTTGTGAGCGGGACCTGCGCCTCCCCCACGCTCATGAGGATGAGGAAGGGGACCGCGGGCAGCCACTTGTCTGTCAGCACCACGCGCACAATGGGCTCCGCCGCCGCCGCCATGCCGAACATGACGGGAAAAATGAGAAAGCAGCCGAGCTTTTTGGTCCGCCGCAGAAGGGCGAGCAGGGCCGCCGGCTCATCCTGGGCGCGGGAGAGCACCGGGAACATCACGGACTGGATCGCGGCGTCGAGGTTGAGGGAGACGGTGCTCGCGAAGGTCTGGCCGCGGTTAAAGTAGCCGAGCTCGGCTGTGGAAAAGCGCCGGCCGATGATGAGCGGGCGGAGATTGTTGTACACGGTCGTGACGATGGAGGCCGCGAGCATCTTGAGCCCGAAGCCGTAGAGCCGCTTTGCGCTCTCGAGGGAGAAGCGCTCCCGCGGGAACCAGCGCAGCACATACAGCATCGCGGCCGAGCTCACCGCGATCTGGGCGAAGAAGTAGCCCACCAGGGCCCAGAGCCCCGCGCCCCGGAAGGCGAGATATACGCCGAGAGAGCCCGCCAGCACCGTCGCCGCGAGATTGCAGAACATCATCTCCCGAAAGCGCATCTCCCGCTGCATCCGGGCCACCTGGATGGAGTTGAAGGCGCTCAAAAGCAGGGAGAAGGAGAAAAAGCGCAGCGGGCGTAAAAGCTCCTCGCTCCGAAAATAACGGGCGATGGCGGGGGCCGTAAGCTGCAGAATGCCGATCATCACGCACGAGAGGGCGAGCGTGATGAGAAACACGGTGGAGTAGTCCCGCTCGTTTGCTTCCCGCGTCTGGACAAGGGCGGTACTCAGCCCGCTGTCGATGAGCGTGAGGGAGAGGTCTGTGAACACCGTGAGCAGGGCGACCTGGCCGAAGACCTCCGGCGCGAGGAGGCGCGCCAGCACGATGCTGATGACAAAGCCGAGACCCTTGACCGCGAAGCGCTCCGTAAACTTATAGGCGAGGGAGCGGACAATGGTATTCTTTTCCATGCCGCCTCACCTTCCCCGGTAGATCCGGGTGCAGAAGAGGCCCAGCGCGTCAAAGCTCCCCCGGTCCAGAAGCCGGAGGACATGGCGGTTCAGCGCCCCGCGCAGGCCGCCGCCGCTGTAGCCCCGGGATAAAAAGTCCCGGTAAAATGCCGCGTCCCGGATGCTCTGCAGGGCGGCGTTCCGATCCTCCCGGTCCGGGCAGCCGCGGCAGATGCGCTTGATTTCAATGACGAGGGTGTCGAGCAGGTGATCCCGGTAGCGGGCGTAGTCCGCCTCGTCAAAGAGCGCGAGCCGCCGGAGCCAGGCATAGACGAATTCATCCAGCGTAAAGTCCGCCCGGTAGCCCGTGAAGCGGAGCGAGTGGGTGATGCTCGCGCTGTTGTAGCGGTAGAGATAGAGCTCGTCCGGGATGAACAGAAAGCTCTCCGCATTTTCCAGGATCTCGGTACTCTGCAAAAGATCCTCGCCCCGGCTGATGTGAAACCAGGGGGAGAAGTCCCGCCCGTCAAAGCAGCTCCTCCGCACGCACTTGCGCCAGAGGGCGTTGTAGCTGCTGTCGCTCAAAACGATGCCGGTCACCTGCCGCTTATCCCGCAGGACCTGATTGCAGAGCGGGCCGGGGTTTGAAGCCTTCAGCACCCCGCCCGGGGTATCGGAGCGCGCGCCGTAGATGACGCAGTCCGCCCCGCTCTCCCGCACGGCCCGGTCGAGCGTCTCAAAGGTATGGGGCAGGAGCGAATCGTCGGAGTCGACAAAGAGGACATAGTCGCCCCGCGCCCGCTCGATGGCATAGCATCTGGCACAGAGTGCGCCGCCGTTCGGCTTGTGGAAGACCTTTACGCGCGCATCCCGGGCGGCATACTCGTCGCAGATCGCGCCGCTTCGGTCCGTGGACCCGTCGTCCACCACCAGAAGCTCGAGCTTCTCATAGCCCTGGCCGAGGATGGAATCGAGACACGCGCGCACATAGGGCTCCACATTGTACACCGGGATGAGGACGCTGAAAAAAACACTGTCGCTCATGGCTCCGCCCCGTCCGTCGGCAGCCGGAGCCAGCCGCCCATGATGTCGTTCCACTCGGGCGGGGTGAACTGAATCCACCCGCCCCAGGTGTAGAAGGTAAACTCGCCGAAGTAGACTGTGCCGTCGATGATATAGAAGTCGCAGCGGACCTGCCGCAGGCCGGCGCTCAGCTTCTCGGCAAAGGCGATGATCTCGTCGATTTCGGGCGGGAGCTGCGGCTGCACGGCGGCGTTCCTGTAGAACGCATACCAGGGGAGGTGCCTGCCCTCCCGGTCAAAATTATCGTTCGTGCGCGCGTTCAGACTCGCGTGCGGCACGCCGCGGCAGACGGTGATGATCTTCACAACACCGTCAAAGCAGGTGAGCTTGTATTCAAAGGAGTCCGGGTTTCCGAGCGTGGGGATGTATTTCTCCGCGATAATGCGGCGCGGCACGTCCCGGTAGGCCCACTCCCGATGCTTCAGATAATAATTCTGGCGGAGCTTTTTGCGCAGGTGGGCCTTGGCGGCCTCCCGGTCAAAGTTCGCCTTGTCGCGGCAGATGAGGATGCTGCCGCTGTCGTGGGTGCACTTGAGCACGAACTGCTCCGGCAGGGCGTCGAAGTCGATGTCGTCAGGGCTCTCCCACGGCCCCCCGACGAGGGGGATCACATGCTCCGCGCCGATGCGCTCCGACACATACTGCTTGACGGCGGCCTTGTCCACCATCGTGGTATAGAGGGGGTTGTGGTCGTGGAGCTTCATCCAGTTGAGCTTCTCGTTGAGATTTTTCGGATGCTCAAAATCCGGCTCACATCCGAGCCGGTAGCGGTAGGCGCGGCGGAGGTAGCGCTCATCCGGCATGTTCGCGAAAAGGCCGCGGCTGTCCAGAAAGAAGAAAAAGCCGTGCGGCATTGTGAGGTAGTTTTTGATCCCTTCAATGGTCATGTTTTTCTCAGCCTCCGATCACGTTTTCCACATAGTCCTTCCACTCTGCAAACACGGCGTCCGGCCGGAAGGCGAGGGCCGCGCGCCGCGCGTTTTCGGCGAGGGTCTTGCGTTCACTCTCCTCTTTGAGCAGGCGCCGCATACAGGCCGTGAGCGCCCCCTCGTCCCCCACGGGGAAGAGCAGACCGCTCGCGCCGTCCTCGATCACGGCGGCGGGGCCGCCGCAGGGACAGTCGCTGGAGACGCACGCAAGGCCGAGGGCCATGGCCTCCAGCAGCACGTTCGGCATCCCCTCATAGTCCGAGGGGAGCACAAAGAGCTTCGCGCCCTTGATGTCGCGCGCCACATTCCCGCTCTGCCCGGGCAGGAAGACCCGCCCTGAGAGGCCGAGCTTTCGCACCAGCGCCTCAAGCTCCGGGCGCAGCGGCCCCTCGCCGTAGATCGTGAGAGGCTCGTCGGTCTCCCCCAGCGCGGCGTAGGCGCGGATCAGCAGGGCGTGGTTTTTCTGCGCGCTCAGTCTCCCGACGGCGACGATGCCGCGCTGTGCCCCGGCGGGCGGCTCATCAAAAAAAGCCTCGCTCACCTGGTTCATGATGACGGTCGATTTCTTTTGCAGCTTCGGGGGAAACCAGGCGCGCGCGTCCTCGGTCTGGAAGACGCAGCCGTCGGCGCGCGGCAGGATATGCCGGGCCACAAAGCGGAAGACGCGGTTAAAATATTCCTTCTCCGGCACATTTCGCACGGAGATCACGGTCTTGACAGGCAGCCCCCGCGCCGCGAGCACGGCGCGGAAGTTCGGCTCCGCCATGAAGCTGATGAGCGCCGCGGGCCGGTACTGCCGGCACAGGGCGCGCAGGGCGCGGATACGGCCCACGTTGCGCCGCAGGGCGTTTTGCGGGATCTGCTCGTCCTCAAGGCTCACGCGCTCGACGCCGGGCGGGACGGGGTATTCGTCCGGGGCGCGAAAGCTCGTCACGAACACGGCGCGCCAGCCCGCGCGGGAAAAGCGCTCCGCAAGCTGCAGCAGGACCCGCTCGGCCCCGCCGCGGCGCAGGGAGTTGATGTAAAACAAAAGCGTTTTCTGTGTGTTCATGCGTGCCCCTCCCGGTCAAGGCGGGTGTAGAGCTCGGTGAGCCTCGCGGCGCTGTCCCGGATGTCAAAGCCCGCCTTCCGGATCGCCTTTGATACGTCCAGGCGCTTCCGGGGCTTTATGAGCTCCCCGGCCCATTGGTCGGGATCGCCCAGGGGCAGAACCTGAACCAACGGGGAGATGTCCACCTCGCGCGTAATGGTGTCGGACAAAACGCAGGGCAGCCCCGCCGCCTGCGCCTCCACCACCGTCATGGGAAGCCCTTCCCAAAGAGAGGGAAAGGCGAACACGTCCATCGCCTGCATGAGCGCCGGCACATCGTCGCGGTTTCCGGTCATGAGCACCTGATCCGCCACGCCGAGCGCCGCCGCCTTCTCCGCCATGGCCTGCTGCAGGGGCCCCGCGCCCACAAGCAGCAGCACGGCGTTCGGGTTCTGCGCGTGCGCCTTCTGAAAGGCGTCGAGCAGGAAGGTATGGTTTTTTACGTCCCGAAAGCGGCCCACATGGCCAATCACGAAACGCCCCTCGATCCCGAGCTCACGGCGGTACTTTTCGCGCACGTCCGGCGGGAGGGCGAAGCGGCGCATATCGATGCCGTTCGGCAGGAGGATAAAGCGCTCGCTCTCGCAGGCGCGCTTTCCGTAGAGCCACTCGCCCGCGTCCCGGGAGCAGGCCATCAGGATATCGGCCTGATCGCGCAGCGGGAGCTGGAGCACGGCCTTCACCGCGCCCTTGAGGCCGCTGCCGGAATTGGTGGAGTGGCTGTGGATGATGGTTTTGAGCCCGTGCTTTCTCGCCACCGGCAAGTACAGCGAGGCGTAGCTGCGCGCGTGGGAGTGGAGGATGCGGTACTCGGGATGGGTGTAGAAGAAATTGTTCCAGTCGCGGCGGATCTCCCCGGCGTTCGTGCCGTGAAAGCCCGCAAGGGTGTAGACCCTGCCGCCCATGGCCTCGATCTCCGGGGCAAAATAGGTCTCGCCCGGATGGTCGATGATAAAATCGAACTGGAGCTTTGACCGGTCGATGTTCCGGTAAATGTTCATCATCATGGTCTGCGAGCCGCCCACATCGAGACTTGCGATCATGTGCAGCACGCGGATCATCTCTCCGCCTCCCGGATCTCGAGCACGGTCTCCCGCTTCTGGGTGACGACGGCGTTCGCGGGAATGTTCCCGCGCACCACGGTGTTCGCCCCGATGACGCAGTTGTCGCCGATGGTGGCGCCGCGCAGAATGACGCAGTTTGCCCCGATCCAGACGTTGCTGCCGATCACCACGGGCCCCGTGCGGTATTTCATCGCGGCGACGCCGCCCGCGGCCTTGTAGTCGTGGTCGTGGTCGTAGATCTGCACGTTCGGGGAGAGGAGCACGTTGTCCCCCAGCGTGACGCTCTCCTGGCAGGCGAGCATGTTGTTCGTGTTGAGGGAGACGTTTTTTCCGATGCGGCAGACGGCCCCCCGGCGCACCCGGAGGATGGCCCCCGCGCGCATCTTGAAGCCCTGCCCGATTTGGAGCCTGCCGCCGCGGTCCAGGGTGATCTCCGTGTGCGGCGACACCTGGCAGAGCGCGGGGCCTTCAAACTTCGCCCCGTGCAGGAGCTTCAAAAGCCCCATTTTCACAAGGCCCGTCGGGTAGACCCCGAGGGCGCGGATGTACTTGTTCACGCTTCAACCTCCCGGAGATAGGCGTCGATGACGAGCTCGCGGTCGAATTCCCGCGCGGCCTTCTCATGCCCCGCAAGGCCCATGCGCTCCCGCTCGGCCCGCGTGAGGGCGAGAAAGCGCTCGGCCTTCTCAATGAGCGCGGCGCTGCTGCCGGCCTCGAAGAGATAGCCCGTCACGCCGTCCTCCACCGCGTCGCGGGAGCCGGGCACGTCGGACACGATGCAGGCCCTGCCCGCCGCCGCGGATTCGAGCACCGCGTTCGGCACCCCCTCCCCGCCGTGGGAGGGCAGCACCGTGCAGTGGCAGCGGCGAATCCAGGCGTCCACATCCTTCTGAAAGCCGAGATATTCAATATAACCCTGCTCTTGATACCTTGCGAGCTTGTCCTTGTATTCGTCCTGTTCGATCCACCCGGCGAGATAGAAGCGGGTGTTCGGGTGCCGGCGGCGCACGGCCACGGCGCAGTCCAGAAGCTGGTCGATGCCCTTGACGCGCATGATGCGCCCGACGTAGAGAAAGCGGATCTCCCCGTCGTCCGGCATGGGGGCGAGCGTGTGCTGCTTGAGATTCACGCCGGAGCCGGGGATCAGGGCCCAGTTCTCCTTCACGATCCCGTGGCGGAGAAAGTAGTCCCGGTCGTCGGCGTTCTGGAAGAAGACCTTGTAGCAGTTTCGGATGGAGGCCCGGTAGAGGGCGCGCACGGTCGCGGCGAGGAGATTGTCATAGGCCAGGGCGTTGCCGCGGCCCGTGATGTTGCAGACCTGCTTGAAGCCCAGGGCGTTTGAGGCCATGGAGCCGTAGATATCGGGCTTGGAGGTATAGCTGAAAATGATGTCCGGCTGCACCGCAAGCATGATTTCTTTATACCGGCGCAGGAGCTTTAAGTCCTCTAAGGGGTTTAAGCCCCGGCGGGACATGGGCGTGTCGATGATCTCACAGCCGAGGTTTTCAAAATATGCGTTCTGCTCGTCCGCCGGCATGGAGAGAACGACCCGATGGCCGCGCGCGAGAAGCCGCTCAATGAGCTCCCGCCGGAAGGCGTAGAGCGTGATGAAGTGGTTCGAGAGAAAGAGGACGGTCTTAGCGTTTCCCATGCAGATACTCCTCCACCTCGCGCCGCAGGCCGATCTCAAAGATCTCCGGCTCAAAGCCGAAGTCCCGGGTCGCCTTCTCATGGCTGAAGCTGCGGTCCTCCCCGAGGCGCAGCACCTTCTCCACATAGTCGATCCGCCCGCCGCTGAGTGTCTTGACGCCCCACGCGCCCGCCGCGCCGACGGCCATCGGCACGCTCACAAAGCGGGTCTTTTTGCCGAGGTAGATGCCGATGAGGCTGCAGAGCTCCCGCACGCTGAGCCGCCGGGAGCCGGAGCAGATGTAGTCGAGCTCCGGCAGGCGCTCCTTCATGACGCACTGGTAATAGGCGCGGCCGAGATCGCGGGCGTTCACCGGCTGGATGAAGGCGCGGCCCCCGTCGATCTGGGGCATGACGGGGAAGACGTCCACCATGCGGATGAACTTGTGGATGTTGTGGTCGCACATGTCGCCGAAGATCATCGTGGGTCTGAGGATCGTGACGTTCATGCCGCGCGCAAGATATGGCTGCATTTTCGCCTCAATGTCCTTGTATTCCCCGCTTGCCATGCGGTGCCTGGAGTAGATGCCGGTGGTGTGGACAAGCACCATATGGCCCCGGAAGCCCGCGCGCTCCGCCGCCGCCAGAAGGGGCAGCGTCACGCGGATGCCCGCAATGTGCATCACCCGGTCCGCCCCGTCAACAAGGCGGAAGAGGTCTTCGCTGTTTAGAAGATTCCCCACCACCTTCTCCACCCTGAGGCCCGATGCGTCGAGCAGGCGGGTGTCGGAGCTCGCACGCACCAAAACGCGCAGCGTCCCGTCAAAGCCGCCGCGCACAAGCTCCTCCAGAAAATAACGGCCGGTGTGCCCCGTGATGCCGGTTACCGCAAGAATCATGGCAGTCCGCTCCTTCAATAGATCAAGTAATTAGATAAGTATAGCATAAAAAGGGCCTGTTTACAACAAATTTGTAAAGCCTCTTTCAGGGAGGGAGCCGTTTAAAGCCTCCCTCTTTGAGGGAGGCGGCTCGTCCCGATCCCCCGCGAGGGATGAGCCGGAAGGAGCAGACTCCCTCAGTCACGGCGCGGCCGTACACGCGCCGCGGCAGCTCCCTCAGGGAGGGAGCCTTTATCATCATGCCCCGGTCAAGGCGAGGAACACCGTCGCCATGCCGAGGATCGCAAGGTGCAGGGGGTAGACCGTGTAGAAGGCGAGCTTGAGGGGCTTTCCCTGCCTGCTGTTATAGAGCAGGATCGGCACGAGGGAGAGCATCGCCGCGATGAAGTGGGAGATGGGGTGCGGCAGGGGGTCGATGATGTACTCCGCCACGCACCAGAGGGCGATCACCCCGGCCTGGGACCAGCGGCTCTCGCGGGCAAGCCAGATCGCCACGATGAGCGCCGCGCCGAGCGAGCGGTAGTCGGCGTTGTCCTGAATGAGGAAAAACGCCCCGAAGAGGGCGAGCCCCTGCATCAGAAGCCGTATGATGTCCCGCCCGGGGCGCATGGCGGCGTCCAGCAGGGCGATGAGCGAGAGCCCCAGGGCGAGGGTGTAGAAGACGTTCAGGCTGTCGCTGAAAATGCGGATGCCCGCGTACTCCACGCGCAGCACCGCCGCGAGGAGGGCGAGACCCAGAATCGCGGTGCTCCAGTCCGCGCGGACGGTGCAGTACCACCCGACGCAGGCCACCAGGATAAAGATGAGACACACGAACCACCGGCTCCCGAGGGAGACCATGAGCCCGCTGTCGTTCGGCAGATAGGTGAAATCCTCCGCGAGCACCCAGGGGACCTGCGACACGAGGGCGAAGGCCACAAGGCGCGTGAGATAGCGCTTGACGCTGCTCGTCTTCTGGTAGCCGTTCACGATGAGATAGGCGTAGATGGGGAAGGCGAGGCGCCCCACGGCGCGCAGGGCCTCATAGAGGGACTTGTCGATAAACTGCGGGTACAGAAAAACCGCCGTGTGGTCTGTCACCATGGACACCATGGCGATGAGCTTCATCCAGAATACAGTCAAAAGTGATCCCTCCCGTCACGCCTTGTCCAGGACTTTTTTATACGGGGCCAGCATCCCCTCGTTCATCCTGCCGCCGATCACGCGCCTGAGCCGGCGGCTTCTGAGCAGCGCGCCGAGAAGACTCATCCCCAGCATCCGCACAAAGCGCCGCTGCGGGAAGTCGTAGAGCCCGTGGGCCCGGTAGTAGAGATGGTCCTCCCGCATCATGCCGCGCATCAGCCACACGAGATCCCGGAAGATCTTCATCCCGCCGACGCCCCAGAAGCTGCGCGGCGGGGTATAGCCGTGCTCGAGCGCCCAGGCCAGGCGCAGGGAGAGGGCGCGCAGGGAGTCCGCGTCCGACGCGAAGCCCGCAAGATAGCTGTGCCCCACCGAGGCGCGGGCCTCCAGCACGGTTTTGAGATTGTCCTCCCCGCTGAGATCTCCGTTTACCAAGTAGGCAAAGGGCTTGCCCTCCGCCACGGTGCGGTGGCCGTTGCAGAACTGCCTGTCGTCATACATCTTGAAGCGCGAGCCCATGCTGTGGTCCCGCAGGGTGAAGGCATAGACGATGGCGTCGGCGCTCTGGATATTCTCCCGCAGGAAGGCGTCAAACCCGTCGCGGTAGACGCATTTCCCGCCCGTGGCGCAGCTCAGGCAGCCGAGACAGCCGCCCCGGAACGGAAAGTCCCGCAGATTCACAAAGCGCGTGCGGTAGGGGAAGGCCGCGCCGAAGTCCTTGATGAGGGCGCGCAGCCCCTCGTCCCCCTCCCGGAGATCCGAAACGATCACAACGTCAAAGCCGTCCTCCTTCTTGCAGCCCTCCAGCGTGCTCACGTAGGGCTTCCAGAGGGAGGCGCGGGCGGCCGGTGCCTTTTCATAGACGCCGTTTTCCGCGCAGAAGAGCGCGTATTCCAGAAACTGCTCGGCCTCCCGCCTTCCCCGCTCCTCCAGCAGATCCTCCATGTCGGCGGAGAGCCCGTGGATGACGCGCATCCCGAGATCGTGAAAATTCTCCTCTAAAAAGCGGTGGGCCGTCACGTCAAAAAAGTGCTTGGAGGTGGATAGCTGCGTCGCGTACTTGCCCCGGAGATTGATCCCGCTCTCCTTCAAAAGCTCCACAAAGCGGTGAAGCTGCGAGGGGACGAGAAAGGAGTAGACCGGGTAGGCGAAGATCACAAGCTCCGCCCAGCCGAGCGCCTCGGCGGCCGGGGCCATGTCCCGCTCAAAGCCGTCGAGCCCCGCGCCCGCGTTGAGAGAACGGAAGCTCTGCCCGGGAAAGCGCTTTTCCAGGTACAGACAGGTCTGCAGCGTGACGCTGAAGCGCCCGCGCGGAGAGCCGTGGATGAAGAGAATGTTCATGGCATGATCCTTTACAGTACATTATCGATAATACTTTATTATCGCACAGACCGCCCCGTCCTGACAAGCCTTTTTGATAAAAAACCACAAAACTGCAAAACGCGCTTGACCCGGGTCGCGGTTTCTCTTATACTGACAGTATCACCAATATTTGAAATCGGAGGATATTTTTATGAATAAGACTCTCAAGCTGCTCTGCGCGCTTCTCGCGGTGCTGATGCTCACAGCGCTCCTGCCTGCCGCCGCCTTTGCCGAGATCACCAAGGTCGAGCCGCCCCTTCAAACCTGGGTCGAGGTCGACGCGGACAATAACCCCCATGTCTGCGTCCTTCCCGGCGAGTGGAACGGGGAGGTCCTCTGCAACGGCAACCCCGGCGAGCTTGTGGATATCCCGACCGGCTCCGGCACCACGACGATCTATGTCCGCAACAACATCGACGACCAGTTCCTCTACATCAATGAGATCTGGGCCAAGCGCATCCGCAATGCCGAGGAAAACGGCGCCCTCAAAATCAACGCCGAGAACTGGTACACCCTGAACGTCTACGTGGCCGAGGCCATCGCCGAGCGCCAGGACGTGAGCGTGGAGTTTGACTATCCGGACTATCCGACGGATGCGCGCCTGAGTCTCACCATCCCCGCCGGCACGGATCTCGCCGCCCTCATGGACGGCAAGGAGACTATCTCCTTCCAGGACCTCGCCGAAAAGCTCGCCCCCGCCGCCCCCGCCGCGGAGGAGGCCCCCGCCGCCGAAAAGTAAAAAGCACAGCATGGCAATTGGACCGTGAAAAAAGTCATTTGGCACCGTAGGGGAGGGGCTTGCCCCTCCCGCGCGCAGAAATGTTAATATCGCAAAAATGTACGGCAAATTCGTAGAAAGTTACGATTTCGCCGTACATTACTTTTCAATGATTACTCTGTACTGCCGGGAGGGGCAAGCCCCTCCCGCTATCATATTGACTTTCTTTACAGCCCTTTGCCTTTATCTCGTGGAATCCCGCTTGCAGATGCTCACGGGGATGATGGTCTCTTTCTCGACCGGCTTGCCCTCCATGCACTGGAGCAGGCAGCGGGCGGCGGAATCCGCCAGATCGGGCAAAGTCTGTGTGGAGCACACAGGCGGTATTTGATGGTTCAACATTTGAAAGAAAAGCATATTGAAACCTGGGCGCGACTCTGCTACAATACTCTTTTGTCGGAACACGACAGACTATATCATCTCTGCGGCATCCAGCCGTGGGAAAGGAAGAAAAAACATGGAACACAACGAAAAGACAATGGACAAGATCGTCGCCCTGTGCAAAAACCGCGGCTTTGTGTACGCGGGCAGCGAGATCTACGGCGGCCTCGCCAACTCCTGGGACTACGGCCCTCTCGGCGTGGAGTTCAAGAACAACGTGAAGAAGGCATGGCTCAAAAAGTTCGTGCAGGAGAGCGAGTATAACGTCGGCCTCGACGCCGCCATCCTCATGAACCCCCAGACCTGGGTCACCACGGGCCACGTCTCCAGCTTCTCTGACCCCCTGCTCGACTGCAAGGCCTGCAAGGCCCGCCACAGAGCCGACAAGCTCATCGGGGACGAGCATCCCGAGGTCAACGTCGACGCCATGAGCTTTGACGAGATGGACGCCTTCATTGCCGAACACAACGATATCATCTGCCCCGTCTGCGGCAAGCATGACTTCACTCCCATCCGGAAGTTCAACCTCATGTTCAAAACCGCCATCGGCGTGACGGAGGACTCCTCCGCCGTCTGCTATCTCAGACCCGAGACCGCGCAGGGCATTTTTGTCAACTTTGCCAACATCCAGCGCACTACCCGCCGCAAGCTCCCCTTCGGCGTCTGCCAGGTGGGCAAGGCCTTCCGCAACGAGATCACCCCGGGCAACTTCACCTTCCGCACCCGCGAGTTTGAGCAGATGGAGTGCGAGTTCTTCTGCAAGCCCGGCACCGACCTTGAGTGGTTTGCCTACTGGAAGGACTACTGCAAAAACTGGCTCGTCTCCCTCGGCATCAAGGAGGAGCACCTGAGACTGCGCGACCATGAGAAGGCGGAGCTTGCCTTCTACTCCCGCGCCACCACCGATATCGAGTACGCCTTCCCGTTCACCGACTGGGGCGAGCTCTGGGGCATTGCCGACCGCACGGACTACGACCTCGGCCGCCATCAGGAGGCCAGCGGCAAGGATCTCACCTACTACGACCAGGACGCGAACGAGCACTATATCCCCTATGTCATCGAGCCCTCCCTCGGCTGTGACCGCGTCGCCCTCGCGTTCCTCTGCGAGGCGTATGACGAGCAGGTCGTCGGGCAGGATAAGAAGGGGAACGACGATGTCCGCACCGTTTTGCACCTGCACCCGGCGCTCGCCCCCTTCAAGTGCGCGATCCTGCCGCTCTCCAAGAAGGAAGTGCTCACCGGCCCCGCCATGGAGCTCTACCGCGAGCTCTCGAAGGACTTCATGTGCGACTACGACGAGACCGGCTCCATCGGCAAGCGCTACCGCCGCGAGGATGAGATCGGCACCCCCTTCTGCATCACCTTCGACTTCAACACCGTCGGCACCGAGACGGATGTCGCCGACCACTGCGTCACGATCCGCGAGCGCGACTCCATGCAGCAGGTCCGCATCCCCATCTCCGAGGTCAGGGACTACATCGCCGAGAGAGTGAAGTTCTGAATCGCCTCCCTCCCTGAGGGAGGTGCCCCAGTGTCGCAACACTGGGGCGGAGGGAGTGTTCCCCCGACATGAGCCCGGCGAAAACCCGGGCTTGACTCCCTCAGTCACGGCGCTTGCGGGGGACGCGCCGTGACAGCTCCCTCAGAGAGGGAGCCATATCGAAAAACGAAAGTCAGGTATTCTCTGTGAAAAACGGATTTATCAAGGTCGCCGCCGCCGCGCCCGTGATCCGGGTCTGCGACTGCGACTATAACGCGGACCGGGTCATCGAGACGATCGAAAAGGCCGACAGACTCGGCGTGAAGGTGCTGGCCTTCCCGGCCCTCACGCTCACGGGCGTGGAGTGCCGCGATCTCTTCCGCCACCGCGTCCTGCTCGACGGGGCCAGGGCTGCGCTTGAGAAGGTACGCGAGGCCACCAGGGGCAAAGACGTGCTGGCCTTCGTGGGCCTGCCTTATGAACTCGGCACAACGCTTTTGAGTGCTGCCGCCGCAGTATACGATGGGGAGATCCTCGGCCTTGTCCCCCAGTCACGGGCAGACGGTTCCCGCTTCCGGCAGGCGCCGAAGTATCCCGCCGCGCTGGATGACGAGGCGTTCCCTGTCTCGGCGGGGCTGCTGTTTGAGCACCGGGCGCTGCCGGGGCTCAAGGTCGCGGCGGAGCTGGGCGCAGACCTGAGGGCAGTGACCCCGCCCTGCGTGGACGCTGTCCTCGAGGGCGCGACGCTGATCGTGCAGATGGCGGATTTCCCGCAGACGGTGAGCTCCACCGCGGACGCGGCGCTGAACCTCCGGTATCAGTCGAAGCGCCTTGCGGCGGGTATGCTTCTCGCTGCCCCCGGCAAAGGGGAGAGCAGCACCGACAACAGCTATTCCGGCCTCTGCATGGCTGCGGAAAACGGGGCCATCCTCAGTGAAACCGAGGGAGAGGACAGCTTTGCCGTCACGGAGATCGACGTGGAATATCTTCTGAATCTGCGCCGGGAGCGCGGCGGCTTTGACCGCGACAGTGAATTCGACGGCGTGCGGCTCTGGGGCCGTGAGGAGCTGGCCGACACCAGCCTTGCCAGAAGGTTCAACAAGCACCCGCATCTGCCCGCCGATCCCGCAGACCTTCCCGCCTACTGTGAGCGGGTGCTGGATATCCAGGTCTCGGCGCTGGTCAAGCGGATGCGCTACGCGGGGCTCGACCACTGCGTCGTGGGCATCTCCGGCGGCGTGGACTCGACGCTCGCCGTGATGGTCTCGGCCATGGCGGTGCGGCGCATGGGCCTTCCGGCGGAGAACGTCATCGCCTGCACCATGCCCTGCTTCGGGACATCGTCCCGCACAAAGTCCAACGCCGTGATCGTCGCCGAGCAGTGGGGCTGCGACGTGCGCGTCATCGATATCACGAAGGCCGTCCTGCAGCACTTTGACGATATCGGACATGCGCATGACGACTACTCCCTCGCCTTTGAAAATGCCCAGGCGCGCGAGCGGACGCAGGTCCTCATGGACATCGCCAATAAGGTTAACGGCCTCGACGTCGGTACCGAGGATCTCAGCGAGTTCATCGACGGCTGGTGCACCTACAACGGCGATCACACCAGCATGTACGATGTGAACCTCGGCCTCACGAAGACCCAGGTGCGCGCGAATGTGAGCCACATCGCGGCGCAGACCGACGATAAGGTCCTCAAGGCCGCGCTCTACGATGTGCTGGACTGCCCGGTGACCCCGGAGCTTCTGCCCATCCATGACGACATGATCGAGCAGAAGAGCGAGGACGCCGTCGGCTCCTACGCCCTCCAGGACTTCTTCACCCACCACATCCTGATAAACGGCTTTGCCCCCTCCAAGGTCTTCCGCCTCGCGAAGGCGGCCTACGGGGACGAGTTTTCGGACGAGGAATTAAAGCGCTGGCTCACAAGCTGGTGCAAGCGCCTCTTCTCCCAGCAGTTTAAACGCTCCTGCCTCATGGACGGTCCCGCGGTGCAGTCCTTCACGGTCTCCCCGCGCACGGGCTACCGCATCCCCTCCGACGGCGAGGCGGCCCTGTTCCTCAAGGATTTGGAGAAGCTGGGATAAAGACGGGCTGAAGGGCAGAGAAAAAAGCCGAATATACATTAACCCCGGGCGAATCCGTACCCTGTACGTTTTCGCCCGGGGCTTTTCTGTTGTGTATCGGGTATCGCGCGGGCCGTTCGTGAACGGCCCCTGCGATGAGGCGGGGGTTACGCCAGCGCGTCTTTCACGGCGTCGGGGATCGCGGCCGCCTCGTCGTCGTTGAAGCGGACGGAGACCACCACGGAGGCGTCGACGTCCCGCGCCACCACATGCACGCTCCCGCCGCAGTCGAGCTCGATGCTGTCGAGAGCGTCGCCCTTCAGCGTGATGCGCAGGCGGCAGTCGTCATAGCGGATGCTGAGCCGCGAGAGCTCCGGCAGGAGGGTGGAGACAAGCTCTTCCGCCCGCTCACGCTCGAGCGTGAGGGTGAAGACGCTCCGCTCCGCGCCGACGGCGGCGTCGAACGTGCCGTTCAGAAACAGCTCCCTTGCCAGGGGGATGAGCTTTGCCGTGTCCACCACGCGCTTCTGCGCCTCGCTGAGATCGAGGCCCGCGGCGGTGCAGGCGGCGTCGTCCGTGAAGTAGAGCTTGAAAAGCGCGTTCTCGATGCAGGCGATGTCCGTCCCCTCCACCGTGCGGCGGGAGTAGCGGTAGTACGGCGTGAGCCGGAGAGAGCCGCAGTCGGCGTTCACGCTGATGTCGGCGGAGGCGGTCTCCGCGCTCTCCATCTTGACCCAGGCGGCGAGGAGCCTGAGGAAATCCGCGGTGAGGACCTGGGCGTCCTCCCCGCCGCCGCTTGCGAGGGCGTCGAGAACGGCGCGGGGGATGACGGGGCGCTCGGCCATGGGCTGGGGTGTGAGCGTGATATCAAAGGCGTAGACCTTGCCGCTCGCGGCGCCCGCGTTCCCGGAGAAGGAGAGGGAAGTGAGCGCGCCGTTTTCCGTGACCATGTCCACATACATATTCTCGGCGCGCAAAAGCTCGTCGCTGCTCGCGGAGAGGAAGAGCTGCAGAATGCGGTCCGCCGTCTCGCCGCCGATCAGCGCCTCATAGCGGGTGAGGGCGCCGTCCTCCGTCTTCTGAAGCTGCTCGTACAGAAACACGTCCACCGCGAGATCCAGGAGCTTCGCGGGGCTGAGCTGCCCGTCGGCCAGGCGGAACACGCGCCCGTTTTCAAGGCACACCATCCCGCCGGCGCTGTAGAGGGGCACGCCGTACTGCTCGATGCAGCGGATGGTGGTCCCGTTCTCGCGTACCCGGTGGACGAGCGTGTCCATCCGCACCTCGCGCTCCTCGGAGCGGATACTGACCTCGGCCCGGATGTCGCATTCCCGGTTTGCGTAGCTCTTCAAAGCCCGGTAGGCCGAGAAGGCGGAGCCCACACTCCCCACGCGCAGCGCCGCCACCGCCGCCGCCGTGACGAGCAGCACAATGGGCAGCGCAATGAAGACGCCCTTGCGGTGGGCGCGGAGCCAGCGGGGGAGGGGGCGCGCGGCAAAGGGCGCGCGCGGCTTTTTCGGGTGTGCGCGCAGAAACTTCCTGAGCTTTACGAGCAGCACGATGAGAAGCGCCAAAAGCAGCACGGCCGCCGCGATATAGGCCACGATCCACCAGGACTGGATAGTGGTCACGAAGGCAAATTCCGCCTCGGTCCCGGGCACGTCAAAGAGGAAGTAGCTGCCGAAGAGGGTGGGGCGGATGCGTTGCCAGCCGTCCTCGCCGATGAGGTAGAGCCGGCAATTTTCCGTCCGCCCCTCCGGGGCGAGATAGCGGAGACTGTGGACCGGGAGCCCGTCCTCCGGGAAAAGTACGTGTAATCTCTCCGCGACGGCGACGGGGATGGAGTAGTCCGGCTCATGCTCGCGGAAGATGGAGTAGAGATGCTCCTTCACGGTCTCCCGCCAGCCGCCCGACACGTTTCGCAGATCGTCTGCACTCACGGGGACGAACTCAAGCGTGAGGGCGTCCCCGTGCTGGAACTGCCCGTCCACATAGACGCAGGCGCGCCCGTCCTCCCGCACAGGCTCCGAGCGCAAAACCGTCTCGTCCATGCGGTATTCGGCCGTGACCGTGGTGTCAAAGCGCAGATCCTTGAGCTCGCTCACATCCCACACGGCGTAGGCCCCGCCGCGGCGCGGCACCTCGGGAAAGACGGAGCGGTCAAAGCTCTCCCCGTAGCGGAAGGGCACTTCCTTGAGCACGGCCCCCTCCACCACAAAGCGCAGCGTGAAGCGCGTACACTCGGCGGGGATGCCCTCCGCCGCGGCAAATTCCTCAAAACTGACAGGCTCCGCCTTTCCCTGGATGGAGAGGCGGTCAAGCCCCGCAAAGCCGTCCGGGACAAAGAAGTTGTTCTCATATACGCCGGCCGCGCCGCCGGAGATCGCCCCGGCGAACTGAGGTGTCCCGAGGATCTGAACGAGCGTGTAGCAGTCGGCGACAAGGCTTGACTTCTCCTCGCCGCTCTCGGCGCTGTAGCCGTTGCCCGCCACGCCGCCGATATAGCGCTTGCCGCCGAGCTCGCACTTGGCCCAGCAGCGCCGGATCCTGCCGTAGCAGAGACCGGCAATGCCGCCGGCGTAGTCCCCGTCCTCCAGCGTGACTGGGCCGTAGGAGGCGCAGCGCGCGGCAAAGCCGAAGTCCATCTTGCCGACGATGCCGCCCGCGCATTCATGCTTTGCGGTGATGCCGCCGCGGTTTACGCAGTCCGTGACCGCCGCACGCAGATCAAGCTCTGTCTGGACAAGGCGGCTGCCGCCGGTGCGAAGCTCGCTCTCGGGGTCCACGTCGTCCTCCACGGAGAGATTGCCCACGATGCCGCCGACGTTGCTGTCGCCGTTGACGGCGGCGCTGTTCTCGCTCCGGGTGATCTTGCCGAAGGTGAGCTCCTCCTCTTCCTCGGAGTTATCCACCAGGATATCGTCCGCGGAGCGGGCGCTCGAGAGCATGTTCACGGCCTGGATGGCCGTGTCGGAGAGGGCGGCGGCGTTGTCGTTGATGTCCTTCAGGTCGTCCGACAGGATGCCGGACTGCCCGGACACGCTGTAGCTGATGGCGTTGAGCTCGTTCTGGATGTTCTCCATGTTGTCGGTGATGACGCCGTGCAGGTAATAGGCGGACTCCGGATCGCTCAGGTCAAGGCCGCTGATCGCCTCGGTCACAGGGTCGAGATAGTCCGACAGGACCGAGAAGCGGACGGCGATATCGTCGGCCACGCTCTGCGCGTCATTGACCGCGTCGTTGAGCGAGCGCTGCAGCGCGTACAGGCGGTAGGAGATCCCGCCCAGCAGATCCTGCACCTGGCCGAGCTCCAGCAGGGGCTCGCCCTGGCCGACGATGCCGCCCACGTCCTTGCGGCCGTAGACCTCGCCCAGATTGCGGCAGGCACACACATAGCCGTCGGAGTGGCCCGCGATGCCGCCCACGTTGTAGCCCAGGTGCAGGTAGCCCACGGTGCCGCCGTTGACGCAGTTTTCGATAAAGCCGCTGGACGCGCCCGCAATGCCGCCGGTGTCCGTCGTGATGCCGGCGTTGTCTGTCCGGAGCGAGCGCACAAAGTTCAAAATGGAGCTTGTGTCGATGGCGTCAAGGCGCAGGGAGGGGTCGACGCTCTCGGTGTTCACAAAGCACAAACTCTCGCAGTCGGAGACGCCCCCCGCGTTTTCCCCCACGATGCCGCCGGTCTGACTCAGGCCCCGGATGCTGCCGGAGGCCGTGCAGTTGTGGATGATGCCGCTCACGTCGTTGCGCCCCACAAGGCCGCCCACCCTGGACACGGCGTACACGTCGCCGGAAAAGCTCGCGCTTGCGAGCACGCCGCGATTGAGGCCCACAATGCCGCCGACGACGCTGTCGTCCCCGCTGGTGTAGACCGTGCCGCTGATGTTGAGATCATAGATGTTGGCGTCCGGCCCCGTCTCCAGGATGAAGCCGCAGGGGGACTGGGCCGAGCGCAGCTCCAGGTCGCAGATGGTGTGGTGGCCGCCGTCAAACTCGCCGTTGAAGATGGGGATGGAGTCAAACATCACCCCGGAGAGGGACAGGTCGTTATCGAGCACGACCTTCTTGTCGTTTGACCAGGTGTCGAGCGCGCACTCACGCGCAAGGTCCATGAGATCCTCCGCCGTGCGGATGTGGATGACGGTGAGCGCCTGCTCTGCCGTCTCCTCCGCCGCGGCCCCGGGGCAGAGCGCGAGCGTGAGCAGAAGCAGCAGGGCGATCAAAATGGAAAAGCGTTTAGACATCAGCGCGGACCTCCTCTCCCGTCGGGTTCTCTGCAGGTATTGTCTCCTGCGGGGGCGGGGCACTGTCTCCGGCCTCGTCGATGCTGCCGGAGAGAAGGCGCACGTTCACGTCCCCCTCAATGGTGCCGCGAAACACGCCGTTCACCGTGCCGCGGATCTCGCCCGTGATGAGACCGTCCACCGCCACGGTGCCGCTCGCGTGGCGCTCAAGCGTGACCTTCGGCATGGAGAAGGAGGTCTTCTCCAAAATCTTCCCGCCGAGAATCAGCATCTGCGGCAGCACGAACATGACGAGCACGATGGAGATGATGGTGCCCCGGCCCAGCGCGTCGCCGATGCCGTTGATGGTGCACTCGGTCGTGAGGAAGCTGATGAGGATGCCGGAGGTCGCAAGGATGGTGCCGGAGGTCAGGATCGTCGGGAAGGCGAAGTTCATGGCCTCGATGATGGCCTCCTTCGGGCTCATGGTCTTGACATCGTCGGTATAGCGGTTTGCGATCACGATGGCATAGTCGATGTTCGCGCCCATCTGGATGGAGCTCACCACAAGCTGGGTGAGGAAGAACACGTCCTTATGTACAAGCGTGGGATAGGAGAAGTTCATCCAGATGGCGCCCTGGATGACCAGAATAAGGAGCAGCGGCATCCCCGCGGACTGGAAGGTAAAGAGCAGCACCGCGAGCACGATCAGGATCGACACCACGCTCACGACGATGTTGTCGATCTCGAAGGACTTTTCAAACTCATACTGGTTGGTGGAGTTGCCCACCACGTAGACCTGCCCGTCGGGGTAGTGGGCCTGGGCGACGCTCCGGATCGTGTCCGTGAAGCGGTAGGTCTCGTCCCCGGCCTCGGGCAGGGTGAGGTAGACGAGCATCCGGTCAAAGTCCGCGCCCTCAAGCTGCCGCTTGCCCATGAGCATCTGGGCCTTCGCGTCGGCGAGCGTGTCGGCCTGGTCGGCGTCGAGGGTGATATACCCCTCGTCCACCTTGTCCACCACGTAGAGCAGCATATCCACAAGCGGGACGTTGAACTTGGAGATGCCGCTGATGAGCTTGTCGTAGCTCGTCCCGTGCACGGCATAGGCGGCATAGAGGAGCTCCGCCGTCTCGTAGTCGAGCTTCATGAGCTCGGCAAACTGCCGGGGGGAGAGCTTGTCGGCAAGCGTGTAGCCGCCGATGGCGTCGGCGTTTGCGATGGCGGTGACGGAGTCGACCTGGCTGTAGCTCTCCAGATCGCGTATAAGGCTCTGCTCCTCGCTGTAGTCGCCCCCGGGCACGACCACGGCCACCATCGCCCGGGAGGAGAAGGTGTTCGCGATCATCTGGTCGGCGATCTGCATCTCGTTGAGCTTCGGCGTCACGAGCGTGTCGTAGCCGTAGACATAGGGGCAGCGGTTGGAATACGAGATGGCCCCCACCAGAAGGAGAAGAAAGATCGGCGGGATGATCCGTCTCGTCGCGTAGGCAAAGCGCCCCACAAAGGGCACCTTGGGGACAAAGTTCTTGTGCCGCGTCTTCTCCATGAGTTCGCCCATCAGCATCAAAAGTCCCGGCATCACCGTGAACACCGACAGAAGCGAGAAGAAGATCGCCTTGACAAGGCAGATGGCCATGTCGGGGCCGAGCTTGAACTGCATGAACATCATCGCAATGAGACCGCCGATGGTGGTGAGACTCGAGGCTCCGACCTCCGGGATGGCCTTCGAGAGGGAGATGACCACCGCGTCCCGGAGCTCATGCGTCTCGTGCTCCTCCTTGAAGCGGTTGCAGTAGATGACCGCGTAGTCGAGCGAGAGGGCGAGCTGCAGAATCGTGGTCACGGAGTTTGACACAAAGGAGATCTTCCCGAGCAGGAAGTTCGTGCCGAGATTCATCACCGCCGCCGTGATGAAGGTGAGGCCGATGATGGGCACCTCCGCGTAGGTCTGGGAGGTGAAGGTCAGCACCACCACCACGATGACCGCGACGAAGGCCGTGATCATGCTGACCTCCTTCTCAATGAGCTCCGCGCTCGTATCGCCGAGCGTTGTGGACACATAGGTGTCGTACGGGGCAAGCGCCGCGCGCACCGCCGCGAGAGAGCTGAGGCACGCGTCGTCCGTCTCGGAGTAGTCGAAGGTCACGGAGAACAGGGCGGAGGCTTTGTTGTAGTGCTCGGTCGTGTCGTCAAAGGTCACGCTCTGCACCCCGTCGATTTCTTTGAGCGCGTCAAAAAGGGCCTCAGCCTCCTCATAGGAGACGTTGGCCACCATCAGATTTGCCGAACCGTAGGTGATGAACTGCTGCTCCATCACCTCCAGCCCCTCCTTTGTCGCGGAGTTCGCGGGGAGGTAGGCGGTCAGGTCGTTTTCCACCTCCACCCAGTTGCGGGAGAAGAGGGAGAAAACCATGGAGATCCCGACAAGCAGGAAGACCAGATTGCGCTTATCCACGATAAACGCCGCGAGCTTCGTCATGAAGCCGCCCCGATTCTCGTTCTCGTAATCCATGTCAAAAAACGGTCCTTTATGAATTTTTCAGCGGCGAAACACCCGCCGCTCTCTATTATGCCAAGATGCAAAATCTATATTTTATTATAATACGCCTCAAGGATGAAAAATGCAAGTGCCGCGCCGGGCTCTCATCTATCGGCGGACAACGGCCCGATATCGCCCGGTATCGCATCTTGCATCTTTTCAAGCGCCGGGATGAATGATATAATAAACATGTCTACAACGCACAGAAGAGCAAAACGCGATACACAGCTTTGAGAAAGGAGTACACCATGCGAAGAAACCGATCGAAAAAGCGCCTGGCGCTCTGCCTGCTGCTGGCCCTTGCCCTCATGCTTGCGCCGGCGGCCTGGGCGGAGGAGAACTATGACACGCTTGCCGACTGGGACATCCGCGTAAAGGTCCCGGACGGAAAGACTGCCGTCCTCCAGGGCGGGGAATACTACATCTACGCCGGGGCCGAGGGCTATATCCCCTATGTCATGCTGCGCGCCTACCGCTACGACTCTGCGGAGGGCTTCCTCGCGGATTTCACGGACTACATGCGCGGGCAGTACGCAGACCTCACTGTCACGCAGGAGCCGACCCCGGTCACGATCGGGGGCAAGGACGGGCTCGAGGTCCGCTACAGCTACCAGATCAGCGGCTACGATGCGGCGGACCGCCGCGTCGCGATCCAGCACGGGGAGCGGGTCTACATGTTCGCCTCCAAGGAGATCGAAGCCCTGGGCCAGACCGTGGACGGGATGCTCGACGAGGTGGTCGCGGACTGCACCTTCCTCGCGGAGCCCGCCGTGACGCCGGATGCCCCGGAGGAGACGGTCTATTCCCCCGGCTATCTCTACACGCTTCCAAACGGGATGCCCAAGTACTTCGTGGATTTCAGCGGCGAAGAGGCGGACGATGTGGTGCTCCACTGCTGGTTCCGCTCCGGCGACCCCAGCTTCTATTCAAGCGCCTTTGTCCTGCATCTGGACGCCGCGCAGCAGACGGCGCCGGACGGCGCCCTCTTCCCCAGGGTCACGGGCGCCTATGGCTTCGACTGCTCGAGCTGGTTCAAGGAGCTCCGCCTCGCCTTTGACGGCGATGCGCTCGTGATGACGGTCGAGCGGGACGAGAGCACGCTCGCCGGCGGGTCGGAGGACAATATCCTCACCGGCAGCTACCGCATGGAGCCGGTGGACGTGGGCGTTGCCTATCAGTACCGGACGGAGAAGGGAGCGCTCAAGTACTGGCTCAATCTGGACGGGAAGGATATCGAGCTGCACGCCCTCTTCGTCTCCGGCGATCCCGAGCCCTATGAGGCGGTCTTCACGCTTGAGCGCGAAAGCGCCGTGCGGGAGGATGACAGGGCGCTTCGCATCACCCGCGTCCGGGACGCGAACGGGCGGGACGTCTCCAACTGGTTTGAATCCCTCCGCCTTAGCGTGGCGGAGGACGGCATCGTGATGGACGTCGAGCGGGACGAGAGCACGCTCGCCGGCGGGGCGGGGGACAATATCCTCACAGGCCGCTATCTCTTTAAACCGAAGACCTTCTTCCGCCCCCTCTCCGGCGGGCCCTTCACCGGCGAGGAGCTTGCGAGACTTGCCCAGATCCACTACTTTATCACCACCGGCTTCTATCCCCCGGAGGCGGACGCGGAGAAAAACCCCAACGGCAGCTTCACAATCCACCTCTATGAGAACGTGAAGCTCGACGGCGGCGCCCACACGGCGACCTCCGCCTGGTACACGGTGGGCGTAAACGGCGTCGGCGTGGATCTCCTTACCGGCGAGAGCGTAAATCTGATCCCATCCGGGGCAGACAGAATGATATAAAAAGCGAGGAAAAGATTATGGCAGAAAAATGGTGGCAGCGGAGCGTGGTCTATCAGATCTATCCGCGCAGCTTTCAGGACTCCAACGGCGACGGCATCGGCGATCTCCCCGGCATCACGAGCCGGCTCGAATACATCCGCGCGCTCGGCGCGGACGCGATCTGGCTCTCCCCGGTCTACAAATCCCCGAACGACGACAACGGCTATGACATCAGCGATTATCAGGACATCATGACGGAGTTCGGCACCATGGCGGACTTCGACGCCATGCTCGAGAAGGCCCACGCTCTGGGGCTCAAAATCGTGATGGACCTCGTGGTGAACCACTCCTCGGACGAACACGCCTGGTTCGTCGAATCCCGCGCGTCCAAGGATAACCCCCGCCGCGATTATTATATCTGGCGCGCGGGGAAAAACGGCGCCGCGCCCAACAACTGGGGCTCCTGCTTCGGCGGCAGCGCCTGGGCCTACGATGAGAAGACGGACATGTACTACCTGCACCTCTTCTCCAAAAAACAGCCCGACCTCAACTGGGATAACCCCGTGGTGCGGGATGAGGTTTTCAGCATGATGGACTGGTGGCTCCAAAAGGGAATCGACGGCTTCCGCATGGATGTCATCAGCCTCATCTCCAAGCCCGCGGGCCTGCCCGACGGCGTGCCCGGCCCAACGGGCTACGCCTCCTTCGAGCTCTGCGCGAACGGCCCGCACGAGCATGAATACCTCCGGGAGATGAACCGCCGCGTCCTGTCGAAGTACGATCTTCTCACCGTGGGGGAGTGCGCGGGCGTCACGCTCGAGGAGGCCAAGTCCTACGCCAATCTCGACGGGTCGGAGCTCTCCATGGTCTTCCAGTTTGAACATATGGGCGCGGACTTCCACCCGGTCCTCGGCCGCTATGCCGAGCAGTGCAAGAACCTCCCGAAGCTCAAGGAGATCCTGAGCCGCTGGCAGCGGGAGCTGGACGGCGTCGCCTGGAACAGCCTCTACTGGGATAACCACGACCAGCCCCGCATCGTCTCCCGCTACGGGAGCGAAAAGGAGGAGTACCGGGAGCGCTCGGCCAAGATGCTCGCCACGTGCCTGCATATGATGCAGGGCACCCCCTATATCTACCAGGGGGAGGAGCTCGGCATGACAAACTACCCCTGGACGAGCATCGACCAGATCAACGACATCGAATCGCTCGGCAACTACCGTGACCTGCACGCCCGCGGCCTCATGACCGAGGCGGAGGGCGTCGAGATGATGCGCCGCCGCAGCCGCGACAACGCCCGCACCCCCATGCAGTGGGACGCGGGGGAGAACGCCGGCTTCACCACAGGGACGCCGTGGCTTCCCGTGAACCCGAACCACACCTTTATCAACGCCGCCGAGCAGGTAAAACGCCCCGACTCCGTGTTCCACTACTATCAAAAGCTCATCGCCCTCCGAAAAGAGCTCGATGTCGTGGTCTACGGGCACTACCGGCTTTTGGAGCCGGAGCACCCCGCGCTCTTCGTCTACACCCGCACCCTCGGGGAGGAGAGCCTCCTTGTCGTCTGCAACTTCTCAGAGTCGGAGCAGGCGTATCAGATCCCGGAAGAATACCGGGGCGCGGAGATCCTGATCGCAAATTATGAAAGCCCCGCCCCTGCCGGCACGCTCCGCCCCTGGGAGGCCGCGGTCTATCGCCGCAGGGGGTGAGACATGCTCTTCAAACCCGCGGAGGCTGAGGTGACCCTCTATATCTCCAACAATGAGGCGGAGTTTCAGCGCGTGGAGGCCGCCCTCCGGGAGGCGGGCCTGCGCTACCGCGTGTGGACCACGTCGGAATACCCGGTCTTCGGTTGGACGCGCTGGGACCCCCGCCTCATGGGGCGGCGGGAGCGGCGCCTGCGCAAGGTCTATCATATCGACGTGGCCCGGCGCGACCGGCAGAACTTCCTCGACGCGAACCGCACCATCCGCCTCATCACGGGCCGCGTCATGAACGCCGACCCCGTGAGCGAGATCATCTGAACCCTGTTTGCAATCGAATAAAAAATAAAGGAGAAACGCCTATGAACATCAACCCGGATGGCAGCTACTCCAGCGGCCCGGCGAAAAAGCCGCGCCCGAAGCTGAGGCTGCCCGGCAGAGGGGTCGTGCTGATCCTGGTCCTCGTGCTCCTGCTCCTGGCCGTGCTCGATTCCTACTACACCCTCAAGGAGGATCAGTACGCCGTCATCACCACCTTCGGCAAGCCCACCATGGTCTCCACCTCGGGCCTCAAGCTGAAGCTGCCCTTCATCCAGCATGTGACCAAGGTCTCCAAGACCATCCAGGGCTTCCCCCTCGGCTACCGCATCGGGAACAATCAGAGCGTGGACGAGGAGTCCCTCATGATCACCTACGACTACAACTTCGTGAATGTGGATTTCTATGTGGAGTACCGCGTCACGGACCCCATCAAGTACCTCTATAACTCGCAGGACCCCGTCGGCATCCTCAAGATGCTCTGCCAGAGCTATATCCGCGACACCATCGGTCTCTACAACGTGGACACCGTCATTACCACCGGCAAGAGCGAGATCCAGGCCGCCATCAAGGAGAAGGTCATGGCCCGCCTCGAGGCGGAGGATATCGGCCTGCAGCTTGCAAACATCCGCATCCAGGACGCGGAGCCCCCCACGGCTGAGGTGCAGCGCGCCTTCACCGCCGTCGAGACCGCCAAGCAGTCCGCCGATACCAAGGTCAATAACGCCAAAAAGTACGCGAACGAGGTCATCCCCGCCGCGGCCGCCGACGCCGACCAGATCGTCAAGAGCGCCGAGGCGTATAAGGCCAGCCGCATCAACGAGGCAAACGGCCAGGCCTCCCGCTTCGCCGCCCTCTTTGAGGAGTACCAGAAGTACCCCCTCATCACGAAGCAGCGCCTTTTCTATGAGGCGATGGAGACCGTCCTGCCCGACATGAAGCTCTATATTCTCAACAGCGACACGGACGTGCAGACCGCGCTCCCGCTCGAGCAGTTTGCAAGCGTCAATCTGGGAGGTGAGGAACAATGAAAAAAGGCGTGAAAATCGCCCTTCCCGTGCTGATCCTCGCGCTGGTGCTGCTTTTGTCCTCGGCCTGCTTTGTCACCACGCGGCAGAATGAATACACCATCGTGCGCCAGTTCGGGGCCGTGGTGAAGATCGTGGACGAGCCGGGCCTTTCGGTCAAGCTCCCCTTCATCCAGTCTGTCAGCACCCTGCCGAAGACCGAGATGCTCTATGACCTCGCCGTGAGCGATGTCATCACGAGCGATAAAAAATCCATGGTCGCCGACTCCTTCGTCCTCTGGCGCATCAGCGACCCCCTCAAATTTATCCAGACCCTCTCCGGCAATCTCTCCAACGCCGAATACCGCATCGACACCGTGGTCTACAACAGCCTCAAAACCGTCATCTCCTCCATGCGGCAGGAGGAGGTCATCTCCGGGCGCGACGGGCTCCTCGCCCAGCGCATCATGGATAACGTTGGCGCCACCTTCGATAACTACGGCATCACGCTCCTCGCCATTGAGACCAAGCGCATCGACCTGCCGGATGAGAACAAGTCCGCCGTCTATGAGCGCATGATCTCCGAGCGCGACAACATCGCCGCCTCCTACGCCGCCGAGGGCGAGGCCGAGGCCAAGCAGATCCGCAACGAGGCCGACAAGTCCGTCTCCATCACCCTCTCCGAGGCAAACGCCAGGGCCGAAATGCTCAAGGCCGAGGGCGAGGCCGAGTATATGCGCATCCTCTCCGAGGTGTACGACACCCCGGAGGAGGCGGATTTCTATGAGTTCATGCGCGCCCTCGACATGGCCCGCAGCGCCCTCGCGGGCGGGAACAAGACCCTCGTCGTCTCCTCCGACTCCCCCATCGCCCGCATCTTCCAAAACGTCCCGCAGGAGTAAAAAACAAAAGAGGCTGTCTCAAAATGAGATAACCCCTGCATAAAATGTATGTCGTAGGGGCCGATGCCCTCATCGGCCCGCCATTTGTCAACAGTATATGTTGCTCGGCGGGTCGATCTGGGGATCGACCCCTACGGCTTTGCATTTTTATATGTTTTGAGACAGCTCCTTGCTGTGCTTGCTGCTGTCAAAGCCGTCCAGCGCATTGACCGCTCTGATCGCGTGAAAAATGGCGTAATACGCGCGATTGATGGAGGAACGGTACATCCGGTTTGAAAGCAGCAGCCGGGCTGTGGTCAGTTCTTCCGCGGCCCGGCTCATGCGGTGCGCCGAAAGTTCTCTCAGGCTGCCTGCCATAAAACCACTCCTTCCCGCTCAATATTCCTGTAGAAGGGAAGCACATACTGCCACTCCATATATCTGGGATAGTCGATCTTGACCACGGACAAAACCTTGCCGCAGTCAAGCTCCAGATCCACGGTCAGTTCCAGCATCCGCTCGTTCATTTCCCTGGTGGGGGCGGCGCGCAGCAGCAGCGCGATATCCACGTCCGATTCCGCGCTCGCACTTCCCCGGGCCGTGGAGCCGTATAACACCACGCGCTCCACCAGCTCGCCGTAAATATCGATCACGCCCTTGACCAGTCTCTCAAGCGCTGCGCTCAATGTCATTCCGCTCACCGCCTCTCCTGTATTCTACTGTTATTCTACCATTCCTATGCAGGCAAGTCAAGAAACGCGCCGGACGTCCCGCGGGAGTAAAAAAACACGATTTAGCAATTTACCACAAAAAAGTATGGCGAGGTTTGAGAGATGTTGCACAAGATGAAAGAAAATGCAAAACCGCCTTGACAAATGGATTTTTTACCGTTATCATCGTGCGCAAGATAGAGGCGCGAGGTTCATCAGTACGCCCCCGCAAGAAAGCAGCTTTCGCGGGTGCGGAAAGGGGACATCGCCGAAGTGGAGGGGCGCAGCTGCGCGTTTCTCTGCTGGGCCGTCGGAGAAGATCCGCCGGACTGTCACGCGAGTGGAGCGCTATCGAGTACAGGATTTTGAGCCGGGCCCCCGGCTTTTGAATGCTTTCTTGTGCCGTAGACGCAAAATCGCGTCTGCGGCTTTTTTCGTGCCCCTGTCAAATCCTACTAAAAGGAGAATACAACATGAACAACATGAGAAGAATGGCGGCCTTGCTGCTCGCCCTGATGCTCGTCCTCTCCCTCCCGGCCTTTGCCTCTGCCGACAGCGCGCCGAAGCACGAAGAACTCGCCTACCTGAACGGCCAGCTCCGCGTCGGTATGGAGTGTGCCTACGCCCCGAACAACTGGCAGGAGTCCGAACCCAGCGACACCAACGTCCCCATCGAGAACGTCCCCGGCGCCTACGCCGAAGGCTACGACGTGCAGTGGGCCCGCATCATCGCGGACTATCTGGGGCTTGAGCTCGTCATCGTGAAGATGGACTGGGACGGCCTCATCCCCGCTTTGAACGAGGGGCAGATCGACGCCATCATCGCCGGCATGATGGACACCGCCGCGCGGCGCGAGGCGATCAACTTCTCCACCCCCTACCATGCCACGGAGTACGGCATGATGGTCAACGCCGGCTCCCCCTTTGAAAACGCGAAGACCATCCAGGACTTCAAGGGCGCTTCCGTCCTCGGCCAGAAGGACACCGCGCTTGACACCGTCATCGACCAGATCGAGGGCGTCGAGCACCTGACCGCCGTCTCCAGCATCCCCGACATGATCGCAAGGCTCCAGCAGGGCGCCTGCGACGCCATTACCGTGAACGTGGAGAACGCCCCGGCCTACATGGCCGCAAACCCCGATTTCGTGCTCATCACCTTTGCCGAGGGGGACGGCTTTGAGCTCCCGGCCAAGGGCTCCTGCGTGGGCATCCGCTATGACGACAACGACCTCGTCGCCCGCGTGAACGAGGCGCTGGCCGGCGTCGAGCAGGCCCAGCGCGACGAGATGTGGAACACCGCGGCCGAGAAGGCCCCGGCCTGATCCGACACGGCAAAACAGAAACCCGGGGGAAGCGCGCAGACGCGGCTTCCCCCTTTACGGAAGGAAGATCAGCCATGAAGGAAAAGACGACGGACACGCGCCTGCGGCTTTTGAAGGCCGCGGCCCTGATCGCGGGCATCGCGCTTTTGATCTGGGGCGGCATCCGCTTTGCCGAGACCGTGCGCATCTGTCAGAACCTGGATAAAAATCCACAGAGCTTCGGCGCGTCCATGGTCTATATGACGCTCAAGGGGAAGGACATCCTCATCACCGGCGTGTGGACGACGGTGCGCATCGCGCTCCTGGGCACGGCCATCGCCTTCGTGCTTGCGATCCTGCTGGTGTTCCTGCGCATCCAGGAGCCGAACAAGCGCGACAAGGACGCCGTGAAGGCCCTCAAGTGGGCGGCGTCGGCCTTTGCGCGCTTCTATGTCTTCGTGATCCGCGGCACCCCCATGATGGTCCAGGCCCTGATCTTCTATTACTTCGGCTTCAATCTCTTTAAGCGTACCGGTATGACCGTCACGGAGATCAACCACGTCTGGAGCTTTTTCGTCTCGGGTCTCTGCACCGTGGCGCTCAACTCCACGGCCTACCTCACGGAGGTCCTGCGCGGCGGCATCCTCGCCGTGGACAAGGGCCAGACCGAGGCCGCGCGCAGTCTCGGCATGACGAACTGGCAGACCATGCTGAAGGTCGTCTTCCCCCAGGCCGTGAAAAATTCCATCCCCGCCATCGGCAATGAGTTCATCATCAACATCAAGGACTCCTCCGTCCTCTCCGTCATCGGCGTGATGGATCTCATGTACGCCACCAAGTCCGTCAGCGGCATCTACTTCCGCTCGCTTGAGATCTACTGCGTGGCGGCGCTTCTGTACCTCGTGCTGACGTGGCTCTCGTCCCTGCTTCTCAAGTGGCTCGGCAGGAAGCTCGACATGCCGGTGCGCGGTATCCCCAGCTCAAACTGAAGGAGGCGGCGATATGAGTGACACGGTACTGCGCATCGAGGGGCTTGAGAAGTCCTTCGGGGAGCTCAAGGTCCTCAAGGGGGTCGATCTCGAGATCCGCCGCGGCGAGGTGGTGTGCGTCATCGGGGCCTCCGGCTCCGGCAAGTCCACGCTTCTGCGCTGTGTGAACCTCCTGGAGGAGGCGGACGCGGGGCGTATCCTGTTTGAGGGGCAGGATCTCATGGACCTCTCGGTGAATCTGAACGCCCTGCGCCAGAAGATCGGCATGGTGTTTCAGAGCTTCAACCTTTTCAATAATAAAAACGTCCTCGATAACTGCACCCTCGCCCCCATGTCGGTGCGGAAGATCCCCAAAGCCCAGGCCGAGGAGACCGCCAAAAAGCACCTGACGGCCGTCGGGCTCCAGGACTTTATCTACGCGGACGCGACGCGCCTCTCCGGCGGGCAGAAGCAGCGCGTAGCCATTGCCCGGGCCCTCTGCATGGAGCCGGACATCATGCTCTTTGACGAGCCGACTTCGGCCCTCGATCCCGAGATCGTGGGGGAGGTGCTGGATGTCATGAAGGCCCTCGCCGCCGAGGGGATGACCATGATGGTGGTGACGCACGAGATGGCCTTCGCCCGCGAGGTGAGCGACCGCGTGGTCTTCATGAACCAGGGCGTCATCCTCGAGCAGGGCAGCCCCGCCGAGCTCTTCGGAAACCCGAAGAACGAGCGCACCCGCGCCTTCCTCAGCCGCTATCTCGAGGACCGGTAAGCGCAAAAAAGCATCGCCCCAACAGGTCACCTCTAAAAACTCCTGCCCGGCGCTACGAAAAACTTGAAAGCCACAAAGGATTCCTGCGTTTTTTGCCCTTCAATCTGGAACAAAATCTCTCGACGCATCACCAGACCTGAGTTTTTAGAGGTTCCCAACAGGCGATGCTTTTTCTATGGTGGACAGTGGCGGACTCGCCCGCCTGCGGGCGGGCCGGGGCGCGGCTCTGACCTGCCCCCGGCAGGTCATTCACTCCCGCGCCCTTCTCGTCCGCACCTTATATCAAAGAGGAAAGCCACCGCTTTTGTGCGGTGGCTTTCCTCTTTGGTGGAGAGTGGCGGACTCGAACCGTCGACCTTCCGCGTGTGAGGCGGACGCTCTAACCAGCTGAGCTAACCCTCCATAGCCCGTATATATTACCACAGGTATTTCCCAATTTCAAGTATTATTTTTCGCAAAATGAAAAAATCGGGAAAAGAGGCGTCTTGGGTGTTGACAAGCGGGCGCGAATCTGGTATATTTCTCTTGCTGTTCAAATGGCGGCATAGCTCAGTTGGCCAGAGCATTCGGTTCATACCCGAAGTGTCCCCGGTTCGAATCCAGGTGCCGCTACCAGTAAGGCGCAGCAACCACGCTGCGCCTTTATTAGGCCCGTTGGTCAAGTGGTTAAGACACCGCCCTTTCACGGCGGTAACATGGGTTCGAGTCCCGTACGGGTCACCAAAATAATAGCTCCGCCATTCGGCGGAGCTATTATTTTGCAAATTTCTGCTTGAAAAAACTGTTACAGGAGGCATTTTCACATGGAGCGCAGCTTCGATCTCATCTGCATCGGCACGGCACTGGTGGACTCGATCATCCGCGGCTTTGACCCAAACCCCGTCTCGGCCTCCGGCTTTCGCGCGGAATCCGGCTCCCTGAACGTGGGGGGCGAAGCCGTGAACGAGGCCATGGCCGCCGCAAAGCTCGGCGCGCGCACGGGCATCCTCTGCTCACTCGGTACGGACGAGGCGGGGGAGATGATCGTCTCCGCCCTGCGCCGCTGCGGGGTGGACACGGGCCGTGTCCTGCGCGACGGGGCGCACACGACGCCCGTCACCACCATGTTCGTCAACGCCGACGGGACGCGCAAATCCATCACCAACGGCGCGCACCGGCATAACTTCCACCCGGAGCGGGACACGGCGCGCTTTACCGACGCGAGGGCGCTCATCCTGGGCTCGCTCTTTCGCGCGCCGTTTGACGATCCCGCGATCATCGCCGCCGTTCTGGAGGCCGCGAAAGCCGCGGGTGAACTTGTCTTCGCGGACACGAAGCTGCCGAACTTCCGCTCTCTCACGCTGGAGGATCTGCGCGAGTGCCTGCCGCTCATCGACTGCATCACCCCGAACGAGGACGAGGCGCGCTATTATTCCGGCAAGGACAGGCCCGAGGACATGGCGGATGTTTTCCTGCGCTATGGCATCAAAAATGTGGTCATCAAGCTCGGGGCCGCAGGCTGCTACTTCAAAAACGCCGGGGCGGAGATCCGTCTCCCCGCCTGCAATGTCCGCGCGGTGGACGCCACCGGGGCGGGGGACAATTTCGTCGCGGGCTTCGCCGCCGAGCTCCTACGCGGGGCCCCGGAGCCTGACGCGCTGCGCTTTGCCAACGCCTGCGGGGCCATCTGTGCGAGCGCGGTCGGCGCGGGCACGGCCCTCCAAAGCCGGGACCAGGTCCTCCGCCTTCTGGAAACAGAACGCCGAGAGAAATAAGAGATCAATTTTTTCCCAAAGCCATGTAAGATCCGCGCCGAAATCCTGTGTTACAGGGTGAGGCGAAAGGAAGTGACACGCTTGGAAGACAGTACGATCATCGGCCTCTTCTTCGCACGTTCGGAACGGGCCCTTGAGGAGCTGGAGAGAAAATACGGCCATACCGTGACCAAAACCGCCGCGAACATTCTGGGCGACCCGCTGGATGTGGAGGAGTGCGTGAACGATACATACCTCGGCTGCTGGAACAGCATCCCGCCGCAGCGCCCGGACCCGCTCGTGAGCTATGTGTGCAAAATCGCCCGCAATTTTGCGGTGAACCGCTACCATGCGAACAGGGCCGCGAAGCGAAACGGAGCCTATGACCTCATCCTGGACGAACTCGAGGAATCTATCCCCGCCGCGGCGGATGTGGAGACGGAGACGGAGGCGAAGGAGCTCACCGCCGCCATCGACCGTTTTCTCGCAGGTCTCCGCCGGGAGGACCGCGTCCTCTTCGTGCGGCGCTATTTTTACGCGGACTCCGTCGCGGAGCTCGCGGCCGAGCGGGGGGAGAGCGCAAACCGCGTCTCGGTCCGGCTCTTCCGACTCAGGGGAAAGCTCAAAAAAACATTGGAGAAGGAGGGCTATCCGGTATGAAACGGGAACTGTTGTCAAAGGCGCTCGGCGCGATTGACGACCGCTATGTCGCGGAGGCGTACCGCCCGGCTGCCCATACAGCGGGTCCTTCGGAAAGGATCGGATATATGAAGAAGAAACGCATCGTCACCCTCGCCCTTGCGGCGGTTCTGGTACTGGCCCTGGGCGCCGCAGCCTATGCGGTGAATCAGGCGGTGGGCACGCCCGAGGCGGCGCAGCGCGTAGCGCTGCAGGAGATCGAGCGCTGGAAGGAGCTTGGCCTTCTGAACCCGGCGGTCTCCTTCGATGGGGAGCCCCGCGCGATCTATGAGATTCAGGCACAGCAGGGCAGCAGGAGCTGGTACGGTCGTCTCTTCCCGCACCACTATGACGTGCGCTGGTATGTGGGGCCGATCCGCGTGAAGGAAGGCGCGGAGCAGGTTGAACGGCACAAATACGGCTGCAATCTCAGCATCGACACTCTATCCGGCAAGATCGTGGCGGCCTCCATCGACGCCATGGCGGACGAGGACGACGAGCCCGTGTGGGTGACTCCCCGAAAAGAGCCCATCGACCCCCAGCATCCGGAGGCCGGGAGCGTCGACCGGGAGCCCATGTATTTCTACAACAATTTTGAAGACATCTTCCCCGCGGATATGACGGTGGGCCGCTTCTGCGAGCTGCTGGCACAGTATTGGGGCTTCACGGGCTATCGCCTCGCGGAGACCGTAGATCCCATGTATTTTGACGAGCCCCAGCCCCCCGCCGATCCCGACACCCTCCTCAAGGATATGACGAACAGCCACCCCGGAGAAAATTACTATCTCACGGTCTTCTTCGAGGGGGATCAGCCGGGCGCGCCCATGTATATCCAGCTCCATCAGTTCCCCGGCTTCGTGACGCTGATGCTCGGAACCGTCCACGCCGTCGGGTGATATAGAGCGTTCACAGAGAATCCCACCGTTTTCCTTTCAAAACGGTGGGATTTTTTGCCGCAATCTGCGATTGGGGGATGGTAATTCCCTACAAGCTGTGGTATATATGAGAATGGAAATATCCCTTCATAACGAGAGGAAAGAAGGAGATTCCATGCACTCAATCAAAACAAAAATCACGGCGGTCACGCTCTGCGTCATTGTGATCGCCATGGCTGCCGCGGCGGGGCTCGGCAGCGCCGCCATCCGTAATATCGGCACGCGCAGCGCCGAGCAGACCCTCCTGCTCCTGTGTGAGACCGGGGAGAAAAACCTGGACCACTATTTTGAGAGCGTGGCACAGTCCGTGGAGATGGTCGCCGCCTATACCGAGTCTGATCTGAGCGGGCTGGACGATGAGAGCCTCCAGGCCCACCTCAACCGTGTGAGCGGCTTTTTCAGAAAGCTGAGCTACCGGACCTACGGGGTGCTGACCTATTACTACCGCATCGACCCCACGGTGTCGGAGAACGTGAAGGGCTTCTGGTACGTCAACATGGACGGGGAGGAGTTCCTGCCCCATGAGGTGACGGACATCACCCTCTACGATACGGCGGATACATCAAACCTCGTCTGGTACACAGTCCCGAAGGCGACGGGGAAGGCCGTGTGGCTCCCGCCGTACATCACAGACAATCTCAACGCCCGCGTCATCTCCTACAATGTCCCCATCTACTTCCGGGGCCGCTTCGTCGGCGTGATCGGCATTGAGATCGACTACTCCACCATGGCGGAGGAGATCAATCATATCACCCTCTATGAAAGCGGCTACGCCTTCCTCAACGACGCGGAGGGGAAGCTCATCTACCACCCGCGCATGGACGTGACGACCATGGCCGTGCAGCCCACGGTTCCCGCGGGGCTTCTGAGCGGGGAGAAGTTCATCCGCTATACCTACGAGGGCGTGGAAAAGCAGGCGGTGTGGCTGCCGCTGAAAAACGGGATGCACCTCAACGTCACGGTCCCCGTCCGGGAGATCAACGCCGAATGGCAGCGCTGGAGCCGGATCATCGACCTGACCTTTACCGTGCTCCTTGTGGCCTTTGCCGCCGTCATCATGACCTTCACGGGCCGCATCACAAAGCCCCTGCGTGAGCTGACCGCCGCGGCGGAGCAGATCGACAGGGGAAGCTATGACATCGACCTCGACTACGACGGCAGGGACGAGGTCGGTATCCTCACCCGCACCTTCAAAACCGTTACCGCCCATCTGAAGACGTATATCAGCGACCTGAACGATCTCGCCTATGCCGACGCGCTCACCTCCCTGCGCAACAAGGGCGCCTTCGATATCTACATCCGGGACATGCAGGATCTCATCGAAGCCGGGGAGACGCCGGCCTTCGCCGTCTGCATCTTCGACTGCAACAATCTCAAGCAGATCAACGACCGGAGCGGCCACGACAAGGGCGACGTGTATCTCAAGGAGACCGCCGCCATCATCTGCGAGGTGTTTGACCACAGCCCCGTCTTCCGCATCGGCGGGGACGAGTTTGCGGCCCTGCTCACGGACCACGACTATGAGCGCCGGGAGGAGCTCCTCTCCCTCTTCGACGAGAAGTGCGCCCAAAAGCGCCTGGAGGAGGCGGAGGTCTGGGAGCAGGTGGACGTCGCCCGCGGCATGGCGGCCTACGACCCGCAGGAGGACGAGACGGCAAACGACGCGGTGCGCCGCGCGGACAAGAGCATGTACGAGAACAAGTGGACCACCAAGCACCGCGCGACAGCGTGATTAAGAATTATTCAGAATTCCGTATATTGTCGGCGGTCCGAAAAAACGGTATAATGGGCCCGCAAACGAAAAAACTCGGAGGAACAGCCAATGAAAAAAACCATCGCCCTTCTGCTCACCGTCCTTCTGCTCGCGGGCCTTGCGGCGCTCACATCCGGCGCGGCCTTCGCGGAAGCATATTCCCCGGACGGGAGCGTCATCTTTGAAAAGGACGGCCTCAAGATCACGACCGCGGGCCTCGCCATGGACCCCACCTCCGCGGACGAGGACCCCATCCTCTGGATCGACGTGGAAAACAGCGGCGCGGAGGACGCCTTTCTCGGCGTGCACGACGGCGCGGTCAACGGCGTCACATGCGATGTCTGGATCATCGATTTTTACACGGAGGACGGGGAGTATTACGGCGGTGATTACGAGTATGACGTCACCGTCCCCGCCGGAAGTCAGCACCGCTATGCCCTCGGCTTCATGAAGCTCCCCGGGCTCAGCCTCCTCCCGCTCGAGGAGATCGCGCTGCGCTTCACGCTCGCGGAGTCGCAGTACGCCTGGCCGAGCTTTGCGACCGACCCCGTGGTCATCGCCTGCGGCGAGCGGACGGCGCGCCCGGACATCGCCTCTCTCGGCACCGTTGTTCTCGACAATGACGAGCTGACCGTCGCCCTCGGCCCCCAGGACTATGAGGACTGGGGCGGCCCCGTGGTCACGCTCTATCTCGACAACAAAACGGACAGATATCTCGCCCTCACCGCCAACTCTGCCGAGGCGGACGGGAATCCCTGCGAGGAAGTGTACTTCTCCGCCTATGCCGCCCCCGGCAGGCGTGCCGCCGCGGCCGTGTCCTTCGGGCCGGGGATCCGGGAGCTCAAAGGCTTTGAAACTCTCACGCTTTCCTTTGCCCTCGCCCGGACAGACGCCTGGGACGCAGTCTGGCAGCTTGAAGGCGAAGCCCTCGACCCCGTCACCATCCAGTACCCGTCCCAGCACTGGGGGGAGTATGAAAACCGCGGCCTGAAGCTCGAAATCAAGCCCAAGTACAACGATCTTGTCACCGTCGAAACCCCGGCGGAGGGCGCCCTCTTCACCGTGTCGGAGACCGCCTCCCTTGAGGCCGGGAAGCACGAGGGGGCCGGCTGGCTCTTCTCCATCGAGGCTGTGGACCGGGCCCGCCTGCGCGAGCTTTTGGGGCAGGACATGTCCGGCGTCTACGCCTTCGCAAAGGACGAAGCGGGGCAGTATTACCTCTGCTGGCACCCCACCGATGTCCGCTATGAGCGGGAAACCGCGGAAGAGATGGCCCGGGATCAGGCACAGTGGACCATGCTCTGCGAGTGGGTGGAGACCGCGATTTGGAACTTCCAGGAGCAGAACGGCCTGGACTTTGTCTCCTACGGCAACAGCGAGGTGGACATGCTCATCGCCCGCGCGGCCTGGGGCGGCGGGAAGGCGACGCTCAGCACCACCGAGTTCGGCCCTGTGGACGCGGGTCTCGTCGACGGCAGCGACTGGGCGGAGGCCGCGCTCCAATCCGGCTTCTCCGTCGTGGAAGGCGAGGAGGCCCCGGACGGGGAGTATGTCGTCCTCGCCTTCCCGGAGGAGGATATGCGCCTTGACTTCTTCACCGCCCCGGGCGACTATGTGCGCCTTGTCCATGATGGGCGGGAGACCCTCTATCAGGCCCTCTGGAGCGACGACGCCATGCCCGTCTCGGCCATCATGCGAAACTGGTACCACGCCGCCGCGGAAAAGGCCGGCATGAAATAACAGCTCCGGCGGCAGATCGCACAGAAAATCGACAAACCCCGGCGCGAAAAGAGAAAGCCACTCCAACCGGAGCGGCTTTCTCTTTAGCAAAAGATTGCCAAAATAACAGAATGAGGGTACGCAGATGGATTTGCGCGTTGGAGGAAGCGGTATGGAACTAATAGCAGACAGAATCACCAAACAGTATAAAAACAAGATTGCGGTTGACCGGATGTCATTCACCGACCGGTTATGACCGTGATCTTACCCGCTTTGATGGTTCAGAGTTTTATGCCTTGCGTGAGCAGGAACTGAAGCAGCGAATCGAAAAACAGGGACTCTCAGAAACAGAAAAGGAATTCTGGCGCAGCCAGGAGGCGCAGGTTTCCAAACCTTTTGTTTATCATTTTCACAGCGGGCCCGCGAACCTGCTCAAAGCCTTTCAGGTACTTGGATTCTTTATCTTTCTTCTGTCTACTGTCGGACTGTCAGGCGTCTATGCCAGAGAAACGGCAGATAACATGAATCAGCTTCTGTTGTGCAGCCGATACGGAAAGAAAGAACTGTATCTGATCAAATTTGCTGCTGGCCTTACCTGGATTCTGGCGGCGGCATTCCTTTTGCTTCTTGCGATATTCACCCCTTATTCCTTCGTTTACGGGATGGAAGGGATGGAGGAAATGCTGCAACTGGTGAAGCCGTGGTCCATGCTTCCGTATACGCTCGGACAAATGCTGGGGGTGTACGCAGGAATTACCTGCTTGCAGCGGTCCTTTTTGCCGCTGTGACCATGCTGCTGGCAGCAATTTTGACAGCAATCACAGCCCTTTTGAGAAACACAGCGGACTCGCATAAAATCTGGATTCTGGGCCACAGTAATGTGACTTAAAATCGAGCTTTTATTGGGACAATGCTTTCATATTTAATAATTTTTAGCCCGGCCTATTTGCTTCGCACAGCGGCGCGCGTGACGGTTGCTTACGTAAATCAGTTGTCATTCATTCCGAAATCAATACTAAGCAGTTTTCTTTTATAGCGGCTTTCTGTATTGATGACTTCCTCTGGTGTTAAGGTTTTAGGCAATATCTGCAGGATCGAAAACTGAAAGTTGTGATACCTATCCGGGTAGTTACAAATTACTTCTTTCATAAGCTTGTTGTTACCATGGTGTGTTTTCACATAGCAGGACCAGCGCCCAAGCAAGCCGCCTTCTCCATAGGCCGAACCGACATACTGCTTACCGTTTTCCCTGTCAACAATTAAATAGATCGCATAAACAGAGGATAATGCTGTGTGCCATGCTTCATAAATGCTGGGGTTTTCAACAATTTCTGTAACTATTCAGTTCAGCGGGCAAATCCTGCCGGATTTGTGCAATAAGTAGAATTTGTGGCAGGCCACATGTAAGGCACGTCAAATAAGCCTGTTTCTC
>CADBCV010000011.1 GCA_902793285.1 Oscillospiraceae bacterium | reverse complement strand
GGTACGAGTCTCTGCACTTATGCGATTGAACCGCCGTGTACCGAACGGTACGCACGGTGGTGTGAGAGGTCGAGGCTTATTCAGCCCCTCCTACTCGATCATGAATCCCTTTGTAGAGGGAGTCCTGCAGGTGCTTTTTGTTGACCTCATAGTCCGGCGTGACATAGTAGCCGGAGCCGGTGTTTCCGCTCTCGTAAGAGCCGTCGATGGGGATGCGGTCGGAAATCAGCGTATACTGCCGGAGATCGGATGCGTTCATGGCCAGCGTGAGAAACACATCGTCCGGGATGTTGGTCCTCATCTTTTCAAAGAAGACGTTGGCAAACTGTAGCATCTCTGCCGCCGGCAGCTTGAAGGCTTTGACGAGCACCTGAGAGATCACATTTCGGGTGCGCTCGGTCCTGCCGGCGTCGTAGCCGCCGTCCGCGGGGCGGATACGGCAGTAGGCCGCGGCCTGCACGCCGTTGAGCGTCAAAAGTCCTGCCTCATCCACGCTGATGGCGTTGTCCTCATAATTCGTGTGCGTCTCGGAGGTCACACCGCGGATCTTCGGCTCCATGAAATAGATCTCTTCCATGCTGAGATCAATGTCGACGCCGCCCACGGCGTCCACGATATCCACCACGTCGAGATAGGTGAACATAGCGTAGTAATCCGGCGCGATGCCGAAGTTCTGGTCCAGAACCTCCATGAGAAGCTCCACGCCGCCGGTGTGGAAGACATTCGTGACCTTGTCATAGCCGCGATCCTGAACTCTGACGCGGGTGTCGCGCATGAAGGAGGTGAAGATCAGCTCCCGGGTGTGCGGGTTGATCGTCGCGATGATGACGCCGTCCGCATTGCCGCGGGATTCCTCATCGACTCCGTATACATCGTCGACCCCGATGAGCAGCAGATTCAGCGTCTCCGAAAGCGCCGGGCGCGCCGCGGTACTGCCGGGGCTCGGCTTCGGTTTCGGCGTCGGGGTAGGTACGGCGTGGACAGCCTGACCCGCCTGCTCGATCTCCGGCGCCTCATAGCGCATGGCGCGCTGCATACCGAGGACAATAACGGTGCCTATAAAACCGAGAACCGGCACAAGCAGCGCGATCAGAATGGCGCGGAGTCTCCGCTTTTTCTTATTCATGGCCGGTCAAACCCTCCTCAGAAGGGAGCAGAGCCGGTCATTGAGCTCCTCAAGATACGCATCGGCCCCGTCGTAACGGATCACGTCGGCGGCCATGCCCATGTTCGGGGCGCGCTCGTCCATATTGTGGCAGTCGCTGCCGATAAACTGAATGCGTTTTTCACGCAGATAGCGCAGGGCGAGCTCCGCGGTGTCGTCGTGCGTAAAAAAGCTCGCATTGACCTGGATCAGCATACGCCGGTTTCTCAGCCGGTCGAAGAGCGTATAGTCATCCAGCATACGCATGTAGCGGTCGAGGTGCGCGACGACCGGGATGCGGCGCAGGTTTTCACCGGTCTGCTCGATCTCGTCCAAAATGGACTCGCGCCAGGGCATCATGGGCGGCTCGATGATCATAAAGGGGGTGGGGCCCATGCTGAGCTCTGCAAGCTCCTCCGCAACGCTCATCCCGGGGAAGAAATAGATCTCCGCGCCGAGATAGACCTCGGGAAAGGCGCCGCCGTCCTCCGCCATGGCCTCCTGCAGGAGCGCCCAGGCGTTGTTGCGGTTATAGAGAAAGCTCTCGGGATCGTCCTCATCGGCGTAGAAATGGGGGGTTGCGAACATGACGTCGACACCCTGCCGGTATGATTCCCGCAGCATGGCGAGACTGGTCTCAACGCTGTCAGAGCCGTCGTCGATGCCGGGGAGAAAATGGGAGTGAAAGTCGACCATCCGCCTCAGCTCCCGTAGTAATTCCCGTAATAGCCGCCGTAGCTCTTGTAGCTGCTGTAGCCGCTGCCATAGCCGTATTTCTTGCCGGAGCCCTCCAGCGCGCCGTTGATGACGAAGCCGAGGATCGGCACGTTCGCCTCCTGGATCTGCGCGACGCAGTCCTTGAAAACGCCGATGGGGCAGTGGTTTTCGCGCAGGACAACGATCATGCCGTCCGTGTTTTTGGACACGGAGATGGCGTCGATGACCGCGCCCACGGGGGGCAGGTCAATGATGATAAAGTCATAAGCGCTGCGCAGGGTTTTCAGAAGGGTCGCCATGCGGCGGGAGTTTAAAAGCTCGGAGGGGTTGGGGGGGATGTTGCCGCCTGGGAGAATGTCAAAAACAGTCTCGTTCTTGCTGCTCTGATACTTCCGGACGCAGGCGGTGATGGAGTTGGAATCGCCCAGCAGATCAGCAAGACCCGGGGTCCGCTCGATCCTGGCCTTGAGGTGGATGGAGGGGCGGCGCATATCGGCGTCAAGCAGCAGGACTTTTTTGCCGAGCTCCGCGAGGGAGTAGGAGAGGTTCAGCGCGATGGTGCTCTTCCCCTCGGAGGGCTGGGCGCTCGTGACGCCGACGATATGGCAGCGGTCGCCCTCGGGCACCTTCAGCATGAGGTTTGTACGCAGACGCTTGAAGGCTTCCTTCGCGGCAAAGCTGAGATGTTCGCAGACTCTGTCGTTGGCGCCGGCGATCGGAGCGGCCTTGGATTTTTTCTTCTTTTCGTCCATTGCTTACATGGCCTCCTTCTTGCTGCTGTCCTTGTCCTTGCCCTCCCCGTAGTAGGAGGAGTAGTAATAGCCCTTCTTCTCCGACAGGCGCATGTCCGGGATGAGCGCGAGGACCGTAATGTCGGGGTAGATGGAACGCAGCTCATCCGCGGAGTGGATGACCACGTCATTGCGCTCGTCGATCAGGAACTTCACGGTGAAGATCGCCACGGCGAGCAGCGCGCCGGCGAGAAAACCGATCACGGTGTTCTTCGTGAAGCTGGGGGAGGAGCGGTGCGCGGGGACGATGGCGTAGTCCACGATCCTCACCGAGCTGCCGTCCACAATCTCGGCGATGCGGTCCGGCAGGATCTGGGCGATGGTGTTGGCGATGAGCTCCGCCTCGGTGGGGCTGTCGCTCGTGACGGTCACGTTGAAGGCGGCGGTGTTGGTGACGGACTCCGCACTGATCATCTCGCTCAATACGGAGGACGAGTAGGGGAGACCGGCCTTCGCGATCACTTCCTCAAGCGTCGTCCTGGATTTCAGAATGAAGATGTAGGTGTTGACGAGGGAGTTCGAGGCGCTCAGCTCCGAGGCGGAGATGGAGAAGCGCTCCAGTCCGAGAGAGAAGGAGCTGTTGTTGACATACATGGACGCTGTGGCCTGGTACTTCGGCGTGATGAAGAGCAGCGTTCCGGCGAAGGCAAAGCTCGCCATCAGGATGGCGATCAGAATGATCACGAGCGCCTTTCTCCAGAGTGCGGCGATCAGCGTCAAAAGGTCAATTTCGATTTCGGGGTTATTGTTGTTCATGCTTCCTCCTGCCTGCTCTGCGCTCCGAAACCCGGAGGGGCAGAGACTGTCCTGTAGATGATAAGGCGTTTGCTTATTTCAGTACGTTTTTAATGATGGTCTCAAAGTGCGCGGGATTGTCCTTCAGGATCTTCTTCGTGGCGTCGGAGAGGTGGAGCTCCTCATTGATCTCATCGAAGTAGCCGAGACTCTCCATCCTGCTGTAGATCAGCTTGCCGATCAGCTTGTGGGCCGTGCTGTTGAGCTCAGCGCTGTTGGAGGAGATCAGAAAGCTCGGGGGAACCGCCTCGTTGGAGATGGAAAAGCTGTCTTCATAAGTGGGGCTGATGCCGGCGTCGCGGTAGCCGTCGCCCAGAAGGTACTTGCGCACGTTGATGTAGCGGTTGCCGAAGGCCTGGAGCATGGCGGTGTCGATCGCGTCGAGCTGGTAGCTGGAGGAGGTCCAGCCGTTAACGGAATAGGGCCCGATGACGATGAAGCGGTCGGGATTCTGGCTCTGGCGGGCGAGCAGGGTCTTCACCTGCTGCACGAGATCGTCCGCGTTGTCATACTCGCCGTAGCTGCCGATGAAGACGACGTGAATATAGTTTTTGTACATGTTGGAGGCGGCCGTCGTGATAACGCTCTCCGCGGGGACAGTGACCTCGCTGCCGGGGGCGGTGCGCGTGAAGAAATAGTTGAAGGTGCTGTTATAGTTATAGGCCTCGGAATCGATGGAGAGGGCGCCCTCTATCCCGTTGATGTGTACGTTGTTGATGCCGGCGCTGCCGCCCGTGAGCGGGGTTACGCTCTTCCCGGACAGGGAGCGGATCTTGATGGGGACAGGCTCCGTCCCGGCCGGGATCACAAACTCCTCCGCCACGACATAGGGCACGGCCCCGCAGCGGCCCAGCACCGTATAGGAGGACTCCTGTCCGGCGCCCATGTTCACCACCGGGATTTTGACGGTGTAGTCAGACCACTTGAGACGCGAATATTCCTCCGCATTTTCAATGGTGCTGGCAAAGTCGTAGATATCGCAGAGATAGGTGTTGATGTAGGTCTGCAGCACATAGGGATAATTGAGATATCCGGAGTTGCCGGCCGTGATGTTGTCGCCCCAGCAGACAATGCCCGGGATGTACTCCGCCACGGTCTGCATATCCTTGTCGTACTCGTTCTGGACGGAAGCGAGCGACTCCATGCGCGCGGCGGCCTGCTGTTGCTGCTGCTGCACGTGGATCTCGGACAGCTTCTCATCCTGGATGGCATTCATCTCGCGCACACGGATCATGGCGTACAGTAGTCCGCCCACCAGTGCAAGAATCAAAATGACCAGCAGGACATTTTTCACAATTGTCGACTTGCTGTTACTTTCCCACATAGCCAGTTCTCCATTTTCTGAATAGTGATAAAACAACTGAGAAGATAGGGGGCCGCACGCGCAGAAGCGGATCCTGCCGCCGGAGAAGGCCGCCGGAAAGAGCAGAAGCCACCTATTTTCAGTACCACATAATGTACCATAAAAAAGGAAGAATGACAACTGTTCAATTCGAGAAAATTTTTAACAATTCTGCATAATCTGCAAATCGTCTTTTTGTCTCAAATCTCCAAGCAAAGAAGGGCTTGCGCGAAAAAGCGCCCTGGAGTAAGATAAGGCAGTGCAAAAGGAGGGAGGGCCGAGATGGACAAACGTTATCAATTGATCCCGTCCCGCTTTCGCGTTCTGAGCGGGAGCGCCCTGAAACTGATCGCGGTGGCGACCATGCTCATCGACCATGTGGCGGGGCACCTGATGCCAAATGATAAAACGGTCGTGCTCAGCGTTCTCGGAAAGACCCTGACGCGCTACACGCTCCTGCGGAGTATCGGCAGGCTCGCCTTCCCGATCTATGCCTTTCTGCTGGTGGAGGGCTTTCTGCACACCCGCAGCCGAAAACGCTATGGGGCGCGGCTCGCCGTCTTTGCGCTCCTGTCGGAGCTGCCGTGGAATCTCCTGCACGGGGGAAAATGGACCTGCGCGAGCCAGAACGTCATGTTCACGCTGCTGCTGGGTTTTCTCGGCCTGTACGTACTCGAGCGGCTGGAGCGGGGGGCGGGAAAACGCTGGGCCCTCGCGCTTGTCGGCCTTCTCGCGGTGTCGGTCCTCCTGCGGGCCGACTACGGGTGCAGCGGCTTCGGCTTCATCCTGATGCTCTACCTGCTGCGCGCCCGGCCGCTGTACCAGTCCGTGCTCGGCGCGTGTTTTCTGTCCGCAAGGTGGATCGCGGGCCTGGCCTTCATTCCCATCAGCCTCTATAACGGCAGGCGCGGCATGATCCGAAGCCGCCTTGTGTCGCTGCTGTTTTATGCGTTCTATCCCGTGCACATGCTGGTGCTGTACTTTATCAAATACCATGTTTTTGATGGGCTGCTTTAATTATGTAAACCTTACCGCAAGCGCCTGTCAGCCCGAAGGAGGGAGAGCTTGAAGAAGGAAATACGCATCCTGCTCGCGGTGCTGCTGCTTGCGGCGCTGGGCTGCGGGGGCCTTCTGGGACGGAGAGCCTGGCAGGAGAGACAAAGGCGCAACGCCGTCGCCGCGGCGGAGGCGCTCTATCAGAGGGAGGCGTACACCGCGGCGCGCGATGCGTTTCTCGCCATCGGCCTGGAGGAGCGGGCGCGGGACTGCGATGAACAGATGCTCCGCCTTTCGTATGAAGCGGCGGAGAGCCTTTTGGAGCGCGGGGAATTTCTCGACGCGAAGGAGGCCTTTCTCGCACTCGGGGATTATCACGATGCAGAGCTGCGCGCCTCCGAGTGCGATTTCCGGCGGGCGCAGAGCTATGGGGACGCGGGGCGCTATACGGACGCCATCGCCCTGCTCGGCACGATCCCGGACTATCCGGGTGCGGAAGAATACCGGACAGCCTGCCGCGACGCGCTCTACGCCCTCGCGCTGGAGGCGACCTACGCCTGCCGTCTGGATGAGGCGGTCGCGCGCTGGAACGAGCTGGGCGACTGGCGTGACAGCGAGAGCATCAAACGCCGCTGTCTCAGCCGCATCGCCGCCATGAACGCGGGGACGGACGAGCCGGTGCGCTATTCCGAATACGCGGGCCAGGATCTCGGCACGGGGACGCTCTACTACCACCGTCTGGGCCTCATTTTCGTGCCGAAGGAAGCGGGGCCGGAGACAAGCTGCATGATCTTCTACCCCGGCGGCTATGACGAGGCCCTGGCAAACGGCTATCTGAACGACTATCTCTACGCCCCCGATCCGCCGAACGCCCTCATGCTCCTCTGCTACGCCAATGGCTACGGCGACATGGCGGCGAAGGTGGAGGACTCCTACCGCACGCTCGAGCAGGCGGCGCTTGAGAACAACATCTTTCTGCACGATCTCGTCCTCTGCGGGGCGAGCATGGGGGCCTACACCGCCTGCCAGGGGGCGGCGCAGCTCTATGAGGAATACGGCATCTGTACAAAGGCGGTGCTGACCTTTGACGCCGGGATGCACTGGGAGGTGGCGGATCACACCCTCACCCCCGCCCAGTGCGACAGCACGGCGAAGGCGGGCACGCAGTTTCTGCTCTTGGAGGGGGGCGGCGTCGGCATGAACAAGCGCGCCATCGAGCTCATGGTCGCCCACGGGAACGACGTCACCGTCGTCGAGTGCGCCGCGGCGGGGCACTACGGCATCATCTATGACGCGATGGAATACGGCATGATCGACTGGGCCCTCGGCAAGGGGGAGCGCCCGACAAACGAGAACTACACCTACTACCCCCTGACCCGCCAGTCCACCTATCCCTATGGCTACTGAGGGGACGGCGGAAATCGTCCGACCACAGCGTAGGGGCCGACGCCCTCGGCGGCCCGTCGGAGGAAGCTCGACAGCGACATATATCCCCGGCAAATTCGCCATAGTCGTGCGTTTTTGCCGGGGATTTCTGCATGTTTTTAAGTTGTTTCACGGGCCGCCGAGGGCGTCGGCCCCTACAGTGATATTTTTATTTTTCTCTCTGTGACACCTGTTCCCGGACAATGTACTGGGGGGTGGCGTTCACGCACATGAAGATACGGCCCACGTACTCGCCCACAAGGCCGATGCCGAAGAGAATGAGACCCCCGATCATGAGCAGCAGCACCGTCGTGGTGCTCCAGCCGAGGGGCGCCATATGCTCCGTAAAATAGCGGACCACGATGACGAGGGTCCAGAGAAAGCCGAGCACGAGACTTCCGAGCCCCACAAAGGTGAACATGCGCAGGGGCTTTACCGAGAAGGAGGTAAAGCCATTCATCCAGAGGCCGAGGAGCTTTGCCAGCGTGTAGCCGGAGCTCCCCGTCTGCCGCGCCCGGTGCTGCACCGGCACGTTGCAGATGCGCCGGGTGCTGCGCAGCACAAGCCCCATCACGTAGGGGTAGCAGTGCTCGTAGCGCAGCATCTCGTCCACGATGAGGCGGCTCGCCGCAAAGTAGCTTGTGAGCTCAAGCTCACGCGGCTTTCCCAGCATGAACTCGGTCATCCGGCGGTTGACATCGCTGCCGAAGCGCCGAAAGCCGCTCTCCTGCTTTTCGGCGTAGGAGGCGTAGACCACGTCGTAGCCCTCCTCCAGCTTTTGGAGGAGCTTCCCGACCTCGTCCGCCGGGGTCTGCCCGTCGTCGTCGAGACACACCACGCAGTCGCCTTTGGCAAAGCGCATCCCGCACATGAGGGCCGCGTGCTGGCCAAAATTCTTCACAAGGTCCACCGCCGTGACGCGGGGGTCAGCCTCCGCGAGCTGCCGCAGGACGGCGAAGGTCCCGTCGGGGGAGCAGTCGTTCACGAGCACGATCTCATAGTCGTATTGGGGCAGGGTGCGCATGGTGTCCGTGATCTCCCGGACCACGCCCCCGACCGTCTTCTCGGAGCGGTAGCAGGGGATCACAAAGGATACAGTTTTCATCTCCGCCGCACCTCCGGGACAGAATCGGTTTCGGGGTTTACAGGCGCTTCCACTTGACGCCGTGGGGGATATCGGTCAGCTCCACGCCCTCCGCCTTGAGCTCCTCGCGGATGCGGTCGGCCTCGGCAAAGTTTTTGGCCTTCTTGGCGTCCTGGCGGGCCTGGATCTTCGCCTCGATCGCGGGGTCAGATTCGCCGGACTCGGACACGACGGTGAACGAACCCGCCGCCACCTGCTGTCGTTTGAGCTCCTCACGCTTTGCGGCGGCCTTTGCGAGAAGCCCCAAGCCCAGCACCTCGTCAAACGCGCCGATGGCTTTGAGCTTGGTGGCGTCGTTGGCGTTGGCCTTGAGCACGTCGTAGAGGGCCGTGACCGCGAGGGAGGAATTCAAGTCATTGTCCATCGCGGCGCGGAACTTTTTGTCAAGCTCGTCAAAGGCGGCCTGATCGACCTCCCCGTCCTCCGGCTTCAGAGCCGCGACGCGGGAGATGAGCTTATTGTAGGCGCCCTGGGCGTTGTCGAGATTCTCCCACGTGAACACGAGACTCTTGCGGTAGTGGCTCTGCAGGCAGAAGAAGCGGTAGGCGAGGGGATCATAGCCCTTTTGCTCGAGGAGGGAGACGGTCAAAAACTCGCCGCTGGACTTGCTCATTTTTCCGGAGGTGGTGTTCAGGTGGAGGACGTGCATCCAATATTTCACCCAGGGATGGCCAAGATAAGCCTCGGACTGGGCAATTTCATTGGTGTGGTGGGGGAAGGCGTTGTCGATACCGCCGCAGTGGATGTCGATATTCTCGCCCAGGTGCTTCATGGAGATGCCGGAGCACTCGATGTGCCAGCCGGGGTAGCCCACGCCCCAGGGGGAATCCCACTTGAGGGCCTGGTCCTCAAACTTGGACTTGGTGAACCAGAGGACAAAGTCGTTCTTGTTGCGCTTGTTGGTGTCCTCCTCCACGCCCTCGCGCACGCCGACGTTCAGATCCTCCTCCTTGAAGTCATTGAAGATGTAGTAGCGCTCGAGCTTCGAGGTGTCGAAATAGACGTTGCCGCCGGCAAAGTAGGCGTAGCCCGTGTCCATGAGCTTCGTGATGATCTTGATGTACTCGTCGATGCAGTTCGTGGCGGGCTCCACCACGTCGGGCGTCTTGATGTTGAGCTTTGCGCAGTCGTCAAAGAAGGCGTCGGTATAGAACTTCGCGATCTCCAGCACGCTCTTGTGCTCGCGCTTTGCGCCCTTGAGCATCTTGTCCTCGCCCTCGTCGGCGTCGGAGGTGAGGTGGCCGACGTCCGTGATGTTCATGACGCGCTTGACGTTGTAGCCCGTGTAGCGCAGGTACTTCTCCAGAATGTCCTCCATGATGTAGGAGCGGAGATTGCCGATGTGCGCGTAGTGGTAGACCGTGGGGCCGCAGGTGTACATCTTGACGAGCTCGGGATTGTTGGGCACGAACTCCTCTCTCTTGTGTGTGGCGGAATTATACAGGATCATAAACGTCTCTCCTTTAGAGCGGTTTGTACAAAAGTTAAAATCGTTTTTGGCGCGGCTTTGCCGTGACAAAAACACCCTGAGCCGAGCAAAGCGAGACCTCGCGCCGACCAAGCGAGGCGTCTCACGGAAGCCGAGGGCGATGAGCGCGAGTATATCAAAATTGAAATTTCATTTCAATTTTGAATTTAATCGGCGTTCTCGAGCACATCCCAATTCTTGATGAAGTATTCGACGCCGGAATAGACGGTGGAGATAAGGATCACGGCGGAGACGAAGAGGTTCAGCGCCGGGTATTCGGTGATGACCAGCAGAAAGCACAGTCCCACCATGGTGCAGGTGGTCTTGACCTTGCCGGACCAGGCCGCGGCGATGACGCGCTGGCGCTCCACCGCGATGAGGCGCAGGCCCGACACCGCAAATTCGCGGAACAGGATCACCGCGACGACCCAGCCCGCCATCTGCCCCTTCTCCACGAGAAAGCACATGGCAGATAAAACCAGCACCTTGTCCGCGAGCGGGTCCATAAATTTGCCGAAGTTTGAAATCTGGTTGTAGTGCCGGGCGATGTACCCGTCCAGCAGATCGCTGAGACTTGCGAGAATGAAAACGGCCAGGGCCGCCCAGCGGTGGTCGAGATAGGCGAGCAGCAGAAACACGGGGATCAGCGCAAGGCGGAACATGGTGATCTTGTTCGCGGTGGTGTTCATGTTGAACCCTCCTCCATGGCACCGCAGAGCAGGCCGTCCTCGGTTTTTTCAATGGATACGCGCACCATCTCTCCCTCGCGCCCGGGCCCGGTGAAGAGGACCTGTCCGTCGATGTCGGGGGAGTCGGCGAAGCTCCGCCCGTACCAGAGGCCGCTCTCCTCGTCAAAGCCCTCGCACAGCACGTCGAGCGTTTTGCCCACAAAGCCCGCGCAGAAATCCTCCATAATGGGGGCCTGGAGCTCGAGGATGAGATCGGCGCGGCGCTTCGCTTCCTCCGCGTCCACGTGCTCCATCCCGGCGGCGGGGGTGCCCTCCTCCGGGGAGAAGGGGAAGACGCCGACGCGCTCGATCCGCGCCTCGCGCAGAAACGTACACAGCTCCTCAAACTCGGCATCCCCCTCGCCGGGGAGACCCGCAATGAGACTCGTGCGCAGGACGAGACCGGGGATGCGCTCTCTGAGCTTTTGAAACAGGGCGCGGATGTCGCCGCCCGTGCCCCGGCGGTTCATGCGGCGGAGAATCCCGTCGTTGATATGCTGGATGGGGATATCGAGGTATTTCACGATCTTGGGATTTGAGGCGATCTCGTCGATGAGCTCGTCGTCAAACTGATCGACGTAGAGATAGTGCAGGCGCAGCCAGCGGACCCCCTCAATCTCCGAGAGCCTGCGGCAGAGCTCCGCCAGCATCCGCTTCCCGTAGAGGTCTGTGCCGTAGCGGGTGATGTCCTGGGCGATGACGATGAGCTCCTTCGCCCCGTGCGCCGCGAGGTCCCGCGCCTCCTCCAGGATGTTCTCCATGCTGCGCGAGCGGTAGCGCCCCCGGATATAGGGGATGGCGCAGAAGGCGCAGAAGTTGTTGCAGCCCTCCGCGATGCGGAGATAAGCCCAGCCCGGCCCGGTGGTGACCACGCGGGGGATCTCATCCACCGGCGCGCTCTGGTCGGCAAAGAGGGCGAGCCTGCGCCGCTCCATCACGGCCCTCGCCGCGGCGACGATGTCCTTGAAGCTCCCCACGCCGAGCACCGCGTCGATCTCCGGCAGCTCCTCCAGGATGGAGTCCTTGTAGCGCTCGGCCAGACACCCGGTCACAATGAGCCCGCCGAGACGGCCCTGTTTTTTGAGCTCCGCCATCTCGAGGATGTTGTCGATGGCCTCGGACTTCGCCGCGTCAATGAAGCCGCAGGTGTTCACGATCACAAGATCGGCCCCGTCGGGATCGGGCACGAGGCGGAACCCGGCCTCGCTCATGAGATACAGCATCTGCTCGCTGTTGACCAGGTTCTTGGCACAGCCGAGCGAGATCATTGCAAAGGTATTTTCCATATTACTCCTCGTAATCATATGCGGCACGGGCGCGGGCGAGTGCGCCGCGGATCTCCTCTGCCGAGTAGCCCCGGCGGTAGAGGGCGGCGGAGAGCTTCCGCACCGCGTCGCGGTCGTCGGGGTCTTTGAGGCGCGCGGCGACAAAGCTGTCGAGCTTTTCGGTGTCCTGCGGCCGCTCCTCCAGCGCCTCGTCCATAAGCTCCCGGGAGATGCCGCGTTTTTGCAGCTCCTGCCGGAGTCTGCCCGCGCCGTAGCCCTTCGCGCTGTAGTGGCGCACGATGGCAGCGGCGTAGCGCTCCTCGTCCAGAAGGCCGCGCTCCGTGATCCAGTTTACGCAGTAGTCCGCGGTCTGCTCGTCAAAGCCCTTGTCGCGGAGCTTTCGCATGAGCTCCCGCGCGGACATCTGCCGCTGGGACACAAGCTGCAGGGCCTTCTCCCGCGCAAGGGAGCGGCCTGACACGAGCCGCAGCTCGGAGAGGCGTTCCTCGTCCAGCTCCCGCCCCTTGTAAAGGCGCAGCTCCGTCACCGTACCGAGGGTGGAGCGGATCTCCTCCCCGCCCTCAAGGCAGACGGTGACATGCTCGGGCGAGGTCTGCCTGAGCGCCGTCACGCAGATCAAGGCGCTCAATCCTCCTCAAAGTCGGCGGCGCTCACATCCACCGCGGGGGCGGCGGTCGCGCGGCCTGCGGCCTGGGCGGCCTTCATGGCCTGGGGGCTCATGAGCTTGTGGGCGTTGTCGCGGATCTCCTGTTCGATCTTATCGCAGATCTCGGGATTCTCCGTGAGATACTGCTTCACCCCGTCGCGGCCCTGGATGCGCTGGCCCGCGACCGTGAACCACGCGCCGGCCTTGTCGATGATCTCGAGCTTCACGCCGAGATCTACGATCTCGCCGATCTTGGAGATGCCCTCGCCGTACATGATGTCGAACTCCGCCTCCCGGAAGGGGGGCGCGACCTTGTTCTTGACCACCTTGGCGCGGGTGCGGTTGCCCACCATCTCGCCGCCCACCTTGAGGGTCTCAATGCGCCGCACGTCGATGCGGACGGAGGCATAGTACTTGAGCGCGAGGCCGCCCGGGGTGGTCTCGGGGTTTCCGTACATGACGCCGATCTTCTGGCGGAGCTGATTGATAAAGATGACGGTGCAGTTATTCTTGGATATCGCGCCGGCGAGCCTGCGCATAGCCTGGCTCATGAGGCGCGCGAGGGCGCCGACCACAGTGTCGCCCACCTCGCCCTCGAGCTCCACGCGGGGGATGAGGGCCGCAACGGAGTCCACGACCACCACGTCCACGGCGCCGGAGCGGACAAGGGATTCGGCAATGTCGAGGGCCTGCTCGCCGGTGTCCGGCTGGGAGATGAGGAGGCTGTCGATGTCCACGCCGAGGGCGCGGGCGTAGGCGGGCTCGAGCGCGTGCTCCACGTCGATATAGGCGGCGTCGCCCCCGGCCCGCTGGGCGGAGGCTACCGCGTGCAGGGCGAGGGTGGTCTTGCCGCTTGCCTCGGGCCCGTAGATCTCCACAATACGGCCTTTGGGGATGCCCCCGATGCCGAGCGCGAGGTCCAGCGCGAGAGAGCCCGTGGACAGCGCCTCCACGTTCACGGAGATGTCGTCGCCGAGGCGCATGATGGTGCCCTTGCCGTAGTCCTTTTCGATTTTGGCGATCGCGGTCTCCAGCGCCTTTTTCCTGTCGGCGTTGGACGGCGCGACGACCGCGGGGACCTTTTTCTTTTCAGCCATTGTCATTCTCCAATCTGCCATGGTAATGGCGAGTGTATTTGCCTTCCCCTCGAGGGGAAGCCATATGATCTTACATTCTCCCCACGACGGCACGGTCTGTGCCGCGGGTGTCCTGGTGGACGGAGGTGGAGGTGAAGCCCGCCGCCATCAGAAGCTCCGCGACCTTCTCCGCCTGCCCCTCGCCGACCTCGAAGATCAGCAGCCCGTCGGGGCGCAGCAGGGTCTTCCAGAATTTGATGATGCTCTTGTAAAAGCGCAGGCCGTCCTTGCCGCCGTCGAGGGCCCAGATGGGCTCATAGTCCTTGACGGAGCTGTCGAGCGTCGCGATCTCCCTGCTCGGTATGTAGGGCGGGTTTGAGACGATCACGTCAAAGTTCCCGATCCCGAGGGGCGGGGAGGCCGTGGCGTCCGCCTGCAGGCAGATGACCCGTGTGCTGAGCCGGTTCAGGTTCACATTGGCCCTGCAGATCTCCAGGGCGCTTGCGCTCAGATCGACCGCGACGAGCTTTGTCGCCGGCAGCTCGTGCCCCACGGCGCAGGTGATGCAGCCGCTCCCGCAGCAGAGATCCAGCACGCGCGCGTCCATCTTGTAGCCCGTGAGCGCCTGCTTTACAAGGTCCACCAGAAGCTCCGTGTCGCTGCGGGGGATGAGCACATCCTTCGTCACCTTCATGGGCAGGCCGTAAAACTCCCAGTCGCCCGTGATGTAGGCCACGGGCTCCCCGGCAAGCCTGCGGGCGGTGTAGGCGTTCACCTGCTCCTCCACCTGGGAAGTGGTGTAGAGACTCAAGTCCCGCAAAAGCTCCTGCACGGTCTTGCCGGCGGCGCTCGCCACAAGGACCCGCGCCTCGAGGGCGTAAGCCTCGATCCCGCTGCGCTTGAGCGTGGAGCGGGTGTTGATATAGAGCTCGTTATAGGTTTTCAAAGCGTCACTTCCCCCAGGCGTCGCTGCCCTCTTCCTCCGGGATCACAAGCTGGAGGGCGCGGATGGCACATTCGATCATGCTGTCGTCGGGCTCGTTCGTGGTGATGCGCTGGAGCCATTTGCCCGGCGCGGACAGGACTGCGGACAGCCAGTTGTCGTGCAGACCGCACCAGCGGTTGATCTCATAGCTGATCCCCACCACCACGGGCAGCAGCAGCAGGTGCGCGCCCATGCGGGCGAAGGTGTTGGTCAGGCGCACGACGGAGTTTACGAGGATACTCACCACCACCACGACGAGCAGGAAGCTCGTGCCGCAGCGGGGGTGGAAGCGGGATTCGGGCCGGACGTTTTCCACCGTGAGGGCCTTGCCGTGCTCATAGCAGAAGATGGTCTTGTGCTCCGCCCCGTGGTAGGAGAAGAGACGGCGCACATCGGGCGTGAGGGTGACGAGCTTCATGTACGCAAGCAGGATCACGACGCGCGTGAGACCCTCGGCAATATTCCGCACGAAGAGACTCTCCGTGAGGGGTTTTACGAGGCTTACGATCAGGGCGGGCAGGAAGATGAAGAGAAACAGGCTCAGCGCGATGCCGAGCACCACCGCGACGCCGATGATAATGTCCTTGGCCTTCTCCTCGGAAAAGTGCGCCTCGATCCACTGGTCGATCTTGTCCGGCTCGCCCTGCTCCTCCAGGGGGACGAGGCTTGCCGAATAGGTCAGGGCGCGCATCCCGTTTATCATGGAGCTGAGAAAGACGGCGCAGCCCCGAATGAGCGGCCAGCCGAGGATGGGGAAGCGGTCCTTGACGAACTTGAGATCCTCGATCTTCTCCACAAGCCCGTCGGCCGTGCGGCAGACGATGGCCTGCTTCTTCGGCCCGCGCATCAGGATGCCTTCAATCAGGGCCTGGCCGCCGATGGATGTCTTAAAATTGCAGGAACCGGGATTTTTCAACTTGCATTCTCCTTTACTTCTTGGCCGCGCCGATGGGCAGCGTGACCGACACGAGACACCCGCCCTCCTTGCCGGGGGCGTTTGTAATGATGAGTGTGCCGCCGTGGCGGGTGACGATCTCGTCGCACACGGCAAGGCCGATGCCGGTGCCGCGGTTTTTGGAGCTGCCCTTGTAGAACTTTTCCTTCACGTGCGGCAGTTCAGCCTCGGGGATGCCGTGGCCGTAGTCGCGCACGTTGATGCGCACGCTGCCCTCCTCCTGCCGGAGCGTCACATCGATGCGCCCGCCGTCGCCGCCGTGCTTCATGGCGTTATCCAGCAGGTTCAAAAACACCTGCTTGAGCCGCTCGGAGTCGCCGGGGATGAGGGGGATCTCCGTCTTCGGCCCGCTGTAGCGGACCTTCATGCCGCCCTGCTTCATAAGCTCCCCGTATGTAAAGAGGGCGTCCTCCAGCTCGGCGGCGATGTCGATGAGCTCGATGCGGAGATTGAAGCGCCCGTCCTGGATGCGGGTAAACTCCAGAAGCTCCGTCACCATGTTGGTCAGGCGCTCGGCCTCCTTGGAGATGATCTGGATGCCCCGGAGCGAGTCGCCCTGCACCGCGGGGTCGTAGGCGATGGTCTCGGCCCAGCCGGTAATGGCGGTCAGGGGGGTGCGCAGCTCGTGCGAGACCTGGGAGATAAACTCCGTCCTGGTCTTCTCGGCGAGGGCCGTCTTCTCGGAGATGCCGTTGATCTCCTCGGCGAGATAGCCGATCTCGTCCTCCTCAAACTCCTCGGTCTTGAGGCCGAAGCTGCCGGAGGAGATGCGCTTTGCAAAATCCCGCAGCTTTTTCAGCGGCCTTGCCACGCAGAACCAGAACCAGACGTTGATGGCCAGCACGAAGACGCACACCGCAATATAGATGGCCGTAGCCCAGGCCATCAGCCCGTGGGTGGAGGCCCAGATGCCCATCAGCAGCAGCGCGAGCGCCGCAACGCTGGACAGCAGCAGTTGTGTCCGTAAATTGCCAAACATGTAGTGTACTTCCTAATGAGATGAATCATGCCTCCCCCAGCCGCATATGCGGCGCTTGGGGGAGGGGGACCGCTTCAGCGGTGGAAGGGGTTTGGTACATGAAACGACAAGCTCCCTCAGTCCCCGGTGCGGGCACCGGGGACAGCTCCCTCAGAGAGGGAGCCGGAGAACGGTGTCAGTATCCCCACTTGTACCCGTAGCCCCAGACGGTGGTGAGATACTCGGGCTCGGTCGGGTCGTTTTCGATCTTGATGCGAAGCCTGCGGATGTTCACGTCCACGGTCTTGAGCTCGCCCGCAAAGTCGCTGCCCCAGACGGCGGAGAGGATATCCTCGCGGCTCATGGCCTTGCCGGGGTTTTCCATGAAGAGCTTGATGAGCATGTATTCGATCTGCGTGAGCTTGAGCCGCTGGCCGTTTTTCTCCAGCGTGCGGTTGCGGGTGTTGAGCAGGAAGGGCCCGCTCACGATCTCGGTGGAGGACTTTTCATCCTCGCCCACGCCGAGACGGCGGATGAGCGCGTCCACCCTTGCGGTGAGCTCCGCCGGGGAGAAGGGCTTCGTGACATAGTCGTCCGCCCCGGTCATGAGCCCCGTGACCTTGTCGATCTCCTGGTTTTTCGCCGTGAGCATGATGATGCCCATCTTGGAGCCGGAGGCGCGGATGCGGCGGCAGACCTCAAACCCGTCGATATCCGGCAGCATCACGTCCAAAAGCGCAAGACAGATATCGGGATTGACCCGCAGCTTCTCCAGCGCCTCTTCGCCGCTGGAAGCCTCGATCGGCTCAAACCCGCTGCGGCGCAGGTTGATGACGACGAAGCTGCGGATATTGGATTCGTCCTCTAAAACCAGTATCTTTTTCATCTTGAATACCCCTTATCTGAAGCTGTTTATCATAAAATGGTGAAGATTTTTGACCAAAAGCCCGCCCGGACTGACCGCAAAAACAGGTCAAAACGGAAACAGCGGGTAAAATTGATTGCAATATACCATGCAATTATAACACGACTTTTACAAAAATAACAGACAAAGTTTCAGAAAATTATATTTCCTTTTGCAGGCAATATGCAAAAGGTTACATAACAACATTCCCGCTGAGAATCTTCCTGCTAAGAATCCGCTGCGCGAGTTCCAATCGACTATTCATATTGATTCTTCACGCAGAAGCTGGTAAAATGCAGCCATGAAAAATGAACGCAACACCGTCCTGGGCATTCTGGCCCATGTGGACGCGGGCAAGACCACCCTCTCGGAGGCCATGCTCTTTCTCTCCGGAAAACTGAAGACCCTGGGCCGGGTCGATCACCGCAGCAGCTTTCTCGACAACCACACGCTCGAGCGGCAGCGCGGCATCACCATCTTCTCCAAGCAGGCGCTCATGCCCCTGGGGGAGGGGAGCCTGACCCTGCTCGATACGCCGGGCCACGCGGACTTCTCCGCCGAGACGGAGCGGACCCTGCGCGTTTTGGACTGCGCGGTGCTCGTCATCAGCGGGACCGACGGGGTACAGGCCCACACGGAGACGCTCTGGAAGCTCCTGGAGCGCTACGCGGTGCCGACTTTCCTTTTTGTCACGAAGATGGACCTGCCGGGCCCCGGGCGCGAGGCTGTGATGCGTGAGCTTACCGAGCGCCTCTCGGAGCGCTGCGTGGACTTCGGCACGGCGGAGAGGCTGGAGAGCGTCGCCCTCTGCGATGAGGAGACCATGGAGCGCTACCTTGAGACCGGCGAGATCCCGGACGAGACTGTGCGAAGGCTCGTCGCGTCGCGTCGGCTCTTCCCCTGCTTTTTCGGCTCGGGCCTCAAGACCGACGGAGTGGGCGACTTTTTAGACGCCCTCGCCCGCTTCGCCCCGCGGCCGCAGTACGGGGAGGATTTTTCCGCCCGGGTCTATAAAATCTCCCGCGACGCCCAGGGCAACCGCCTCACCTGGTTCAAGGTCACGGGCGGGAGTCTGCGCGTGCGGTCCTTATTAAAATATGCGGATGCCTCCGGGGAGGGCCTGGAGGAGAAGATCAGCGCCCTGCGCCTCTACTCCGGCGCAAAGTTTGAAGCGTGCGAGGAGCTGGGCGCGGGCTGGGTCTGCGCGGCCCTGGGGCTCAGCGCCACCCGCCCCGGGCAGGGGCTCGGCGCCGCGGCGGACGCGGAGAGCGCGCTGCTCGAGCCTGTGATGAGCTATCGCCTGCGCCTCGAGAAGGGGACCGACCCCATGCTCCTTCTGCCGAAGCTCATGCAGCTTGACCAGGAGGACCCGCAGCTCCACATCGTCTGGAACCCCCAGGCGCGGGAGATCAGCGTCCAGCTCATGGGCCGCGTCCAGGCGGAGATCTTCCAGAGCCTTGTGCAGGAGCGCTTTGACACCCATGTCGAGCTTGACACCGGCCGCGTCCTCTACCGGGAGACGATCCGAAACACCGTGGAGGGCGTGGGCCACTTTGAGCCCCTGCGCCATTATGCCGAGGTGCACCTGCTGCTCGAGCCCCTGCCCCAGGGCAGCGGCCTCTGTTTCGACAGCATCTGTCCCGAGGATGCGCTGGACCGCAACTGGCAGCGCCTCATCCTCACGCACCTCGCGGAAAAGCAGCACCGGGGCGTGCTCACGGGCGCGCCCATCACCGATATGCGCATCACCCTCGCCGCGGGCCGGGCGCACATCAAGCACACCGAGGGCGGCGATTTCCGGGAGGCCACCTACCGCGCCGTGCGGCAGGGCCTCATGCAGGCCGAGAGCGTCCTGCTCGAGCCGTGGTACAGCTTTGTGCTCGAGGTCCCGGCCACGGAGATCGGCCGCGCCATCAGCGATGTGCGCGCCATGAACGGCAGCTTCTCCTCCCCGGAGGAGCATGGGGAGTACCTGCGCCTCGAGGGGGCGGCCCCCGCAGCGAAGCTCAACGGCTATATGGAGGAGCTGCCGGCCTACACCCACGGGCGCGGGCGGCTGAGTCTCACCCCCTGCGGCTACCGTCCCTGCGCGGAGCAGAAGCGCATCGTCGAGGAGCTCGGCTACGAGCCGGAGCGGGACGCGGATAACCCCGCCGACTCCGTCTTCTGCGCCCACGGAGCGGGGATGAACGTGCGCTGGAGCGAGGTGCCGCAGTACATGCACCTTGAGAGCGTCTTAAAGCCCCGGCGGGAGGAGGAAGTGAAACCCGCCCTGCCGCGCTATCGCAGCTTCGACATTGACGAGCGGGAGCTTGAGGCCATCATGGAGCGGGAGTTCGGCCCCATCCGCCGCCCGGAGTACCGGGTGAGACAGGTGAACGCCGCGGTCGCGAACGAGCTTCGCACCGTGCGCAAAAAGGAGACCGTCATCGTCGACGGCTACAACCTCATCTTCGCCTGGGACGAGCTCAAAACCCTCGCCGCCGAGCGGCTGGACCTCGCGCGCGAGCGGCTCATGGACATCCTCTCGGGCTACGCGGGCTTCACCGGGGACAAGGTCATCCTGGTCTTTGACGGCTTCCGCACGCCGGGAAACCCCGGCTCCCGCAGCGAATACCACAACATTTCGGTCGCCTACACCAAAGACGGGGAGACCGGCGACGCCTATATCGAGCGCATCGTCGATGAGATTGGCCGGAACTACACCGTCCGCATCGTGACGAGCGACAACCTCATCCGCCTCTCTGCCCTGCGCTCTGGCGTGCTGCGCTGCTCCTCGGGCGAATTCAAGGGGGAGCTGGAGTGGGCTCTCTCCCAGATCGAGGAAGTTTTGAAAAAATCCAACTTTAACGCCCACAAGACGAGACTGATCGATGGAACACGAAGAAATCCTTAAACGCGCCCTGGACCTCGCGCGCCGCTGCGAGGGGCGCGGGGTGCCGGCGAACACGGGCTTTCTCACCCCGGCGGAGCGCTATGCCCTCACGCATGAGCCAGCCCTGCGCGAGGCAAACATGGTCTTTCACGGCGGATACCCGGACGCCGAGCGCACCATGGCCTTCTTCCTGCCCGACTGGATGGAGGAGGACGCCCTGGAGCTTACAGAGTATCTCCGTGCCCTGCGCCTGCGCGCCTTTTTCGGCGAGCCGGGGCACCGAGACTACATGGGCGCCATCCTCGGCATGGGCGTCGGGCGCGAGTGGGTCGGCGATATCCTCGTCGACGGGCCGGAGGCAATCGTCCTCTGCCAGCCGAGCGTGCTGCGCCACCTCCTCAGCATCGAGAAGGTGGGGCGCTATGGCGTCCGGGCGGAGGAGATCGCCCTCTCCGAGATCCCCGTGCGCGAAAAGCACACGGAGGAGCGGCGCTTCACGGTCATGAGCCCGCGGCTTGACGCGGTGGCGGCGGGGCTTTTCCACCTCTCGCGCACCGAATGCGCAAGGCAGATCGCCCTCGGCGCGCTGAGCCTGAATTATACCGAGTGCCTCAAGCCCGACGCGCCCGTCCGGGAGGGGGATGTCCTCTCCCTGCGCGGCACCGGCAAGGGCCGCGTCGCCGAGATCGGCGGCAGCTCCCGCAAGGGCCGCCTCTTCGTCACGGCGGAGCTGTATAAATGATGAGGGCATCGGCCCCTGCGACGCACGGATTTACCTTCCCTCAGTAGGGGCGGATATTATCCGCCCGCAGCCTCGCCGCACCGGAAACGTGCGAATAGATGGGAAACGTCCGTTCCTATCGTAGGGGACGGCGCCCTCGACGTCCCGGCGGTACGGGCTCATCATCTGCATTCGCCCGGGCGCGGAGCAAAACGCCGCTTCCGCCGCGCGGGCGGCTGATAGCCGCCCCTACGGCAGGTGGGAATATTTTCCGGCCCCGTGAGGCAAGGGACCAACATGGAATCGAGGATTACTATGAGAGCATATGAACGTCTGCTGCGTTATGCGGCGATCGACACCCAGAGCCGGGGCGACGCCGATACGACGCCCAGCACCGAAAAACAATACGCCTTCTCCTGGCTTCTGCATAATGAGATCCAGGATCTGGGCCTGCGGCGGGTGTACACAAGCCCCAACGCCTATACCTACGGGTTTTTGCCCGCAAGCCCCGGCATGGAGGGAGAGCCCGTCATCGGCCTCATCGCCCATATCGACACTTCGCCCGATTTCTCCGGCACCGGCGTAAAGCCCATCCTCCACCCGGGCTACGACGGGGGCGATGTCTATCTCGGCATGAGCGGCCGGGTCCTGCGGCAGGCGGATTTCCCGGATCTCAGCCGGGCCGTCGGCAAGACCCTCATCACCTCCGACGGCACAACGCTCCTCGGCGCGGACGACAAGGCCGGCGTCGCCGAGATCATCACCGCCTGCGAGCGGCTTTTGAAGGAGGGGCGCCCCCACTGCGCGGTGGCGGTCTGCTTCACCCCGGACGAGGAGATCGGCCACGGGGCGGCGCTGCTGGATTTCGGGCGCTTCGGCGCGGACTTTGCCTACACGGTGGACGGGCACACGGCGGAGGAGTTTAACTTTGAGACCTTCAACGCGGCCTCGGCCGTCTTCACGGTCCGGGGCGTGAGCGTGCATCCCGGCAGCGCGAAGGACGTGATGGTGAACGCCTCGCTCCTTGCCATGCGCATCAACGCCATGCTCCCGCCGGAGGAGATCCCCGCCCGCACCGAGGGGTATGAGGGCTTCTTCCACCTGACCGAGATGAAGGGCGACGTGGGGAGCGCGGAGCTGCGCTACATCGTGCGCGACCATGACGCGGGGCACTTCGCGGCCCGCTGCGAAAAGCTGCGGGACATTGAGCGCAGCCTGAACGCCGAGTACGGCGATGGCACCGTCACGCTCGACATCACGGTGCAGTATCGCAACATGGCGGAGATTCTGACAGAGCACCGGGAGATCATCGACCGGGCCGAGCGGGCGATCCGCCTCGCGGGGCTCGAGCCCGCCGTCCGCCCCATCCGCGGCGGCACGGATGGGGCGCGCCTCTCGTTCAGCGGGCTGCCCTGCCCGAATCTCGGCACCGGCGGCGCCGCCTTCCACGGGCCCTATGAGCACATCACCGTGGAGGACATGGACAAGGCCGTTGAGGTCCTGCTCAACATCCTCTGCGAGAAGAGCACGGAGGAAGCGGAGCCGCCGGCGGGCTGAATGCCTTCTTGAATATGCAGAACGTGAGGGAAATCCGCACAATCCGGCGGATTTCCCTCACGTTTTTTCTATGTGTATCATATGAGCGTTACTTTGCGCCGGCTTGACATTCCTGCGGAATCTGTTATGATATAGAAAATTATGTAAATTAAAATATGTCAATGCAAGCGCTCTCCTGCCCGCGGGTGCGGACAGAACAGGGCAGGCGCGCTTTGTCAGGGCTTAAATTCCGCAATATCCTCCAGCGCGCAGTTGAGAACCTCACACAGGCGGTTGAGGGTGTAGGTGCTGGTGTTCTCGTTCTTGCGGAGCCGGTCGAGCTGTCCGGTGCTGAAGCCGTACTCTTTTATGAGCTTGTACTGGGAAACGCCCCGGGACTTCATGGTCTGCCAGAGACGGTCATACACGATCATGCGCGCCACCCCGCTTTCGTTGTTTCCTGAGTGTAGGATATCCCTATTATGTTGACAATTGCCCGAAATCGGGCTATATTACGGGATGACCACAGAAACTATTTTTAACATATGGAGGAAGCGTCATGAAATCCAAAACACGAAAAGTGCTGGCACTGCTGCTGTGCCTGCTGGTCTGCCTGGGGTCGGCCCCCGCGGCCTTTGCCCTGGGGGAGCGCACGGAAGCGCGCTGGCCAGTGCCGCCCGCGCCTTCCGCGGGGGACGGCGCCTTCCCTGGCACGGCGGACAGGGTTTTTGCCGCCGCGGATTCCTATAATGCGGCGGCCGCGGCAAGCTATGCCCTGAAATGGTGGAACTCGTTCAATATGCAGTGGTACAACTGGGAGGCGGAGAGCTACAGTGACTGCGCCAATTTTGTCTCCCAGTGCCTCTACGCCGGCGGCATGAAAATGTCCGCTGACTGGTACTGGATCTCCAGGGACAATTACAACGACGCCTGGACGACTGCGCACAAGCTCGCGGTATATCTGGCGTCAAAGGGCTATGCGTTTGAGCTCTTCCCCACGGCGGGGCAGATCTCCCTGGGGGACGTGCTTTTTTACGACTGGAATCAGGACGGCACCTTTGACCACAGCGCGATCTGCGTCAACGATTCCGGCGACTCGCGCTACGTCTGCTGCCACTCCAACGCGCACTGCACGGCGGATTATACGCTTGGCGCGGCGCGCTACATGGTGATCCGGCTCAACGGCACGCGGGGGACGGTCTATCCCGGCAAGCCCGCCCTCACCGGGATGAGCGCGTCTTACGAGGCGGGGAAGCCCATCACCTTCACCTGGGAGCCCACCGAGAACACGACCTACTATAAGCTGCTGCTGGGGAAAAAATCGGCCTCCGGGGCATACGAATTGGCGGAGCAGTACCAGAATGTGCAGAGCGGCTTCAAGCTCACCCTGGAGGCGGGGGAGTATGCGGTGCTGCTCAAGGCGTATAACGGCAACTCCCAGATGCCGGACGGCAGCGATTATGCCAATACGACCGCGGAGGCGGTCTATTTCAGCGTGAACAAGGCGAGCTTTACCGTCACCTATGACGCAAACGGCGGAACGGGTGCGCCCGGGGCGCAGACCAAGGCGCCGGGGACCGCGCTGACGCTCGCCGCCGCGATCCCCACGCGGGAGGGCTCCTACTTCCTCGGCTGGGCGGAGAGCAGGGATGCAACGCGGGCGGCCTATCTTCCCGGCACAAGCTACACCGCGGACGCAAGCGCCACCCTGTATGCGGTGTGGGTACAGCCGGATCTCGTGCTGCCGGAGGCGCTTACCACCCTGGAGACGGGGGCCTTCGAGGGCGGCGCCTTCCGTTTCGCGCAGCTTTCGGAGAAAACGGAGGAGATCGGTGCCCGCGCCTTCGCGGATTGCCCGCAGCTCAAATATGTGTTTATCCCCAGGGCCTGCACCCGGATCGACCAGAGCGCCTTCGAGGGCGTGAGCGGGGCCACGGTCTTCGGTGCGCGCGGCAGCACGGCGGAAATCATCGCCTGGCAGAAGGGCTTCACCTTCCTGCCCGTAAACTGATCCGGCAGTTAAATCCGCGCTGAGGGCGAAGCCGGGCGGCAGCCAGATCGCGGCCGGATACACTCATAGCGTCGTCCTGAAGCAGGATGGCACGGTCTTGGCTGCCGGGTCTAACGCATCCGGCGAATGCAGTCTATCCGAATGGCGTGATATCACGGCGCTTGCCTGCGGGAACAATTATACGCTTGGTCTGAAAGCGAACGGTACGGTTTTGGCGGCCGGATCCAACAGATTTGGTAAATGCGAGGTATCCGCCTGGCCAGATGTCGTGGCGATTGCGGCGAGAGGAAACCATACCCTCGGCCTGAGAGCGGACGGGACGATCCTGACCGCGGGAAGCAACAACAGCGGCCAGTGCGATTTCCCGCCTGACGCCATAAAAGCAAAATAAGAAGCCCCCTCGGCTGCGGGAACATGCCTGCTGCCGAGGGGGTTTTGCTTGACTTTTTTCCGAATTCTGCTATGATAGGGGCTGTGAATTATGTAAATCATAATATGTCATACTGGTCTCCCATAAAACACAGTGTTTTATGGAAAAACAGTATCAATCGAGGTGAGAGCCCTGTGAACAGAAAATGCCTGGTGTCGCTGCTGCTGGTATTGCTGCTGTTCACGGGGCTTCTGCCGTCTGCGGCCCTCGCGGAGGAGGCGGGAGAGCCGTTTCCCGCCGCGCGGGAGGAGACTTCGCGGCCGAGCCGCCTTGTGAGCCTTCGTGTCACCGGCGCGCCCGTCACGATCGCGGATGAGGCGGGGAACGTGATCCTGCCCCGGGAGGAGGTGCCCGGCGTGCAGAGCTATCTGCTCCAGCCCGGGACCTATTCTTATGCCGCCCCGGATGCTGAAGGCGTGCGCATCGAGCGCTTCACAATCGACGGCCTCGAGCGCGAGGTGGAGCTAAACCCCGCAGAACTTTCCGGGGAGGGGCAGGCGCTGCCTGAGTCCTCGCCGCTGCCCGACAAGGCAGAGCCTGACCCCGCCGGCGAAACGCTTTTGATGCCCGTTGTGCTGGAGGGCGCGGAGAACCCGCGCGCCCTCACGGTGCTGGATCTGGCCGGGGCGGTCCTGCCGCCCTATACGGACGAGGCGGGGGAGATCCACCACGGCTGCTACCTGCTGCCGCCCGGGGCTTACCGCTATCACTACCGCGATGGGGAGGACGGCGTGGAGGCCGAGGGCGACTTTTCGGTGGACGGGAGCGGGATGCAGACCGTAGCGCTCACCCTCCCGGAAAAGCCCGTGAGCTTCTGCTTTTCCGCGACCGCCATCAATCCCTACTACGCAAATCTCATCACGGAGAGCGCCATCCCGACCCCGGGTGTCACCCCGGAGGAGAGCCTGCGGGAGCTTCAGGGGGAGCTTTCGCGCGTCACGCACATTGACACCGCGAGCCCCGTCATTTACGACAACCCCGAGATGGCGGGCGCCGCCATCAAGCGGGGCCTCCTCCAGCGCCAGCGGGAGATCGGCATCCGCATCAAGTGCGGCATCAAGCCCACGGACAGCAACTGGCGGGAGCTCTGCTGGATGCTCTACGATATCGCCGTCCGCCACACCGGGGCTCCCACCGAGGGGGACTATCTGCGCTATGAGTACGGCGGCGTCACCTGCAGCGGCTGCTCCCTGAGCATCGGCGAGGCGGGAGAGTATTACTACAGCTTTGTCTATGCGCCCCTGTATTTTACGAGCTTTGCCCAGGAGGCGGAGCTCTCCGCCCGCGTCGCGGCCCTCCTTGGGGAGCTCCCCCTCGCGGGAAAGAGCGACGAGGGGAAGATCCGCGTCCTCTATCAGTATCTCAGCGGGCATGTGGACTATGACTACACGGAGGGCGACCCCATCGTCTTTACGGCCTATGACGCGCTTGTAAACGGCAGGGCGGCCTGCCAGGGCGTGGCGGCGGCCTTTTATCGCCTCTGTCTCGAGCTCGGGCTGGACGCGCGCATCGTCACGAGCACGGGCATGGGCCACGCCTGGAACATCGTGCGGGCCGACGGCAGGCACTACTATGCCCTGGACGCCACCTGGGAAACCGGCGAGGGCCCCGCAGACTGGGAATATTATCTCAAGGGCCGCGAAAACTGGCTTGCCACCCATGAGCTGGGCGACGAGTTTCTGAACGGGGCCTTCGACTACGCATTCCCGGACGCGGACTACGGCACGGAGCATGAGGCCGTCATCCACCAGGTCTCGGTACTCTTTGACGGGATGCTGCGCATCAAATACTACTTCGCCCTCCCTGAGAGACTTCTGGAGGACCCCGGCGCTGTCATCACGTTCAGCCGCGGAGGGGAGACCTTCCTTGAAACGCCCCTCTCGGCATACCGGGAGGAGGGGGAGTACTGCTGCTTCTACTGCGGCGTGAGCGCCGACGCGCTCTCGACCCCCGTGCAGGCCAGGATCTTCGACGGCGGCGGGAACCCGGTGCAGATCGGCTCGCGCAGCGGGACCACGTACCCCAACGGCTTTTTCTTCTCCGCCATGGACTATGCCCGCGGGATGCAGAGCCCCGATGTGAACGCAAGCGGCACGATGCGCGCCCTCGCCCGGGCGCTCGAGGACTACGGCACCGCGGCGGAAAACTTCTTCCGCCACAGCGGGGAGAGCCTGCGCGAGGCGGTGCGGGCCGTCACGCTCGCCGATCTCGATCCCTGGAGCGCCAGCACCGAGGGGGAGCGCCCCGCGGGCTTCAGCGGCGCGGCCGTCTCCGCCATGTTTGAGGCAGACAACGGCCTGCGCGTCTACCTGCAATTTGAGTCGGGGGCCGATCTCGGCCGCTACAGCTTCGCCGTCGACGGCAGCGAGGCGGTCCTGAACAAGAAGAGCGACGGCACCTTCTATCTCGCCGTGGAGAACATCGCGGCCGACGCCCTGGACACGCCCCACCGCTTTACGATCTCAGACGGCACAGACAGCTACACCGTCGTCACAAGCGTTCTCGGCTATGCCAGGACCGCCATCGAGCGCGGGAGCGAGGACATGGCCGATCTCGCGCGGGCGCTCTTTCTCTATAACCGCGCGGCGGAAGCCTATTTCGGAGGCTGATTTCAGCCGGAGGAGTGGTACAGATGAACAAGAAAAACAGGGCGGCCCGGGCCGTCAACGCGGCGTTGGGGATCATCGTGATCCTCGCGGTGGTTTTGCTGTCGCCGCTCTTCGGCTATGCCAGGGGCTTTTCCAGCCCGGAGCAGCGCGAGACATATGCCGCGCAGCAGACGGCGGCGCAGCCCGTCGCACAGGCTGTGACCGCGACGCCGAGACCTACCCCCAAGCCGACGCCAACACCGGTGGTCCTGCCCTCGGCCCCGCCCACGCCGGAGCCGACACCGGAGCCGCTGCGCACCCCGGCGCCGCCGGTGCAGACCCAGCAGCCCAATCCGCAGGCCCAGCAGCAGTGGACCCCCGTCCAAAACGAGGAGTATGAGGAGTACGCGGAGGAGGACTACGGGGACTATGAGGAGGACGGCGGTGAGGATTGGAGCGCGCAGGAGGACACCGGCGGCACGCCCACAGAGAACGACAGCGGCACCCAGATCATCGAGAACAACAACTTCGATCTCGTCTTCCAGGATCAGACCACACAGGGGAACACCAGCGTCGCCCAGGCCTATGAGCCCGCCGGCGAGCAGACTGCCTTTGATTTCAGCCCGGACGCAAACGAGGGCATGGTCATCGCCATCCAGTGACAAGAGACTTGGAGCAAGTCGAAAAAGAACATAAAAACAGTCTTTTTGCCGTAGGGGAGGGGCTTGCCCCTCCCGCGCGGTGAAATGCTTCCATACGCAAAAAAAGTACGGCGATTTCGTAAAATACTACGATTTCGCCGTACATTGCTTTTTCCTGTTTATGTGGTACTGCCTGGAGGGGCAAGCCCCTCCCCTACGGGAGCTTACCGACTTTTTACGCTTTCTTCTTGCACACAAAGCAGTGCCACTCCTCCTCGGAGCGGTGGTCCAGGATCTCAAAGCCGTTTGCACGCAGCGCCGCGGCGGTCTCCGGCCAGCGGTTTTCGATGATGCCGGAGCAGATGAACACGCCGCCCTCCGCGAGGAAATCCCCCGCGAGAGCGGAGAGGGGGATGATGACGTCCGCCACGATGTTTGCCAGCACGAGCTGCCAGCCGCCGCCGATGCGCGCCCGGAGGGCGGCGTCGCCCAGAATGTCGCCGGCCCGGGCGGTCATGCGCGCGGGGCCGATGCCGTTGAGGGCGGCGTTGGACATGACCACGTCCGGGGCCTTGGGGTCAATGTCCACGCCGAGGCAGCGCTCACACCCCAAAAGCAGCGCCCCGATGCCGAGGATGCCGCTGCCGCAGCCGAGATCCAGCACCCGCACGCCGGGGCCGCTGTAGTTCTCCAGCGCGGCGAGACACATGCGCGTTGTGGCGTGGCTCCCGGTGCCGAAGATGAGCCCGGGGTCGAGCCGCAGCGGGATGCGCCCGTCGTCCGGCGCCTCCTCCCACTCGGGCACAACGACGAGCCTTTCGCCCACCTCGATGGGCTTATAGTATTCGCGCCAGTTGTTCTCCCAGTCGCTGTCCTCCACAAAGGCGGTGGTGAGTTCCGGCCAGCGCTCCCGGAACTCACGCAGGATCGAGAGCCCCTCCCCATCGTCCGTCAGGTAGCACTTGATGCGGCTGACGCCCGAGAAGCTGTCGGCAAGCTCCTTGTCCACATAGTCCCAGTACTGATGGTTGTGCTCCAGAAAATCGCGGAAGTCGTCCTCGTTCTCAATGACGAAGCCGCCCGCGCCGAGGGCCGCCATCTGCTCGCAGCGCAGATCCAGCTCCTCCTTCGGGGTGTTCAGCGTGACTTCAATGTATCGCATCGTTTTCCTCCATATTCAAAAAGATATCCCAGGGCCGCTCCTCCGGCGGCGGGGCGGAAAAGCTGAGCGCCTCACCCGTCACGGGGTGGCGGAAGGAGAGGGCGCGGGAGAAGAGCGCGATGCGGCAGTCCCGCAGGGGGCTGCCGTATTTCGCGTCCCCGGCCAGCGGGTGCCCGCGGGAGGCAAACTGCACGCGGATCTGGTGGGTGCGCCCGGTCTGCAGGCGGATCTGCAGGAGACTCAGGCCCTCCCGCTGCGCGAGCACCCGGTAGGAGAGCACAGCCTCCTTCACCCCGGCGCGCCGCCGCCTGACCACATAGCTCTTGTTTTTGGCCCTGTCATGAAACAGCAGGTCCGTGAGCATCCCCTCGGCGGGGGAGACGGACCCGTGTGCGACGGCGAGGTATTCCTTTTGAAACCCGCCCGCGCCCATCTGCCGGGAGAGCGCCGCCGCGCTCTCGCGGGTGAGGGCGTAGACCATCACGCCGCCCACGGCCTTGTCCAGGCGGTGCACACAGTATACCTCCGGCGCCGTGAGCTGCGCCTTGAGCAGGGCGGGCAGCCCGGCCCCTTCTGAATCCACGCCAACGGGCTTTCGACACACGACGAGCGAATCGTCGTTATATACTATAGGAATCTCCATGCGCTCACCGCCGTCTTTTTATCCTGCACCCAGTGTACCATCCGGGCGCAAAAAACGCAAGGCGGAGCAGGAAGAATGTGAAAAAGCCGGAAAAGACCGGGAACAAACGCCCGTCTTTCGCGTCTTACTAAGCGAACGGAAGCGGTGCCGACATGTGCGGGGCGCAAGGGAACAGAGGGCGCAAGCCCTTGCAAACCAAGGCGTTGCGGGATCAACCAGCAGAGGAAAACGTCACCAGTTTGCAATAAATTGAAATTTTTTCGTTTTTGGGTCTTGCAATTTAGAAAGAGTTGTTGTAATATTATAGCCGAATCGTAATACTTTTTTAACTTTTAAAAAGTCTGCGATCCACCGCGAATACACCGCGCAGTAATCATTTTACCCGTGAGGGTAGTTATTAGGGGGAGCAACTATGAAGAAACGGATCATAAGTATGCTGCTTACGGTACTGATGGTGATGAGCCTGTTCTCGGGTCTCACCGTCTCTGCCGACGCGGCCACCACAGCGTCTGGCGCCAATGTCATTGAGTACACGATGGCGCAGGGCGACTTTGTGTTGAGGATCTGCCAGAGATTGGGTCTGAACTACTACACCTGCAAGGACGCAATCATGATGCTCAACAACATCAATGACGGCCAGTGGAACAAGCTGGCTGTCGGCAGGACGCTGCTCATGCCTGCCAGCGACTATGACGCCACCGTGATTGTCAACAGTGCGCGCGCGGCCACCTACAATTCCGCCACCGCGCAGACCGGCGCCGTCATCACGGGGACTGCCACGACCGGCACCTCCACCGCCACGACGAGCAGCGTCAACACCGCCTCCGCCGTACAATCCGGCGCGGACTTCCTCGCCTACTACCTGGTGCCCTACACCATGTCCTACGGTGAGACGGTCTCCGGCGTGTGCAACAACCTCGGCGTGAACTTCTCGAAGTTCTCTCCGTTCATTGCGAACGTCAACGGCATCTCCGACTGGAGACGCGTCAGGGCGGGCGACACGCTCATCATCCCGACGCCTGTCTGCCCCGCTGTCGGCACCACCTGCTTCGGCGTCATGGCGCACAAGGTCGTGAGCAATGACACCGCCTACGGCATCGCAAGCAAGAACGGGCTCGACTACAACGCCACAAAGCGTGTGCTCCAGGCGCTGAACGACACGAACGACCTGGCCTCTCTCAAGGCCGGCAGCCTGTTCCTCTATCCGAAGCCCCTGATGGTGTCCCTGCCCGGCACCGGCAACCCCGGCAGCAGCGCCACCTCCACCACGACCACCACGGTCACGGACGGAAACGGCACCACCACGACGACGACCACCACCACCTCTACGCTCTATAAGCTCTCGAGCGGCATGTCCGCCTCCGACGGCACCATGCTCTTCTACGTGAACAACGCCGTCGTCACCGCGGCTCCCGCCGGCGCAACCGTCACGGTCGTCACCGAGACCAAGTCCGGCAAGGCCATCGATTCCCTGACAGTCAAGCACGCTAACGGCATGGCTGACCTCCGCCTCTCCGGCGACAGCTTCATCATGCCGAGCTGCGACGTGCGCGTCGATACCGCCATCAAGACCGGCCACAACATCAACATCGTCTCCAACTACAGCGGCAAGGCCAGCGCCTCCGTCGGCGGCGTGTCCGTCCAGTCTGCGGTCAAGGGCGCGGCGGTCGTCGTGCGCAGCACCGATCCCAACTATGAGATCCAGAGCGTCACGGCCTCCTACAACAAGATGATCACCGCCACCAACAAGACGGCCATCTCTGTGAGCGCCTCCAACGCCTTCCTCATGCCCGACGCCGACGTCACGGTGGAGGTCGTCCTCAAGCCCGTGTCCACCTACAGCTTCTATGTCTCCTCTGTGGACGCGTCCGGCAACCCGACCGACACCGGCAGCTTCTATCTCCAGGTCAACGGCAACTCTGTGACCCGCGCGGCCAAGGGCGCCCAGGTCACGGTCGTCACCAAGGCGCTCGACGGGTATGAGCCCACCGGCCTGTCTGTGACGAACCATGCCACCGGCGCGGTTGTGAACACCTTCAGCAACACCTTCACCATGCCCGGCTTTGACGTGGATGTTACGGTGACATTCGGCGCCAAGGGCAACAACATCATCATCCTGCCCGCGGTCGGCGGCGAAGTCACGAGCAGCCCCGCCAACGAGGCCAACACCGGCACCACGGTCACCCTGACCGCGACGCCCGAGACAGGCTATGCGATCCAGAGCTATGATGTCGTCCGCAACAGCGACGGCCTCAAGGTCGCGGTGTCCTCCTCCGGCACCTTCACGATGCCGAAGGGCGGCGTCACCGTCACGCCGGTCTTCAGGGGCGGCGCACACACCATCGCCTCCACCTTCTATCTCAACGGCACGGCTGTGACCGGCGGCTACCAGAACTGCAGCTTCACGGCCAGCATCAACCGCAACGGCCAGATCATCACCGGCGAGTTCAAGACCAGCGCTGATGTCTCCAGCAACACCACCAAGGAGCTCAGGGCGCTCAACAGCAACATCTTCTTCGGCGACTATGTCGATCTCCGCGCCGCCTGCGGCGAGGATATGGCCTTCGTCCGCTTTGAAATCACCGGCACGAGCTCTGATCCTGAGATCATCGAGCAGATCGACCAGGCCAACAGCGAGGCCAATATCAACGGCTACTTCCAGATGCCCGACTGCGACATCACCGTCCGTGCCTACTTCGAGCGCGGCAAGGTTGCCATCGGCGAGTACGCCGTCATTAAGGGCGCCGGCGATGTGAACTACAAGGTCTTGAACGGTTCCGCCTGGAAGTCCGCCGCTGCCTGCACACCCGGCGACACGGTGAGACTCACCCCGAAGGCCGGCTACGGCTACCGCTGGACCGGCACCGACACGAACTTTGCCTCCAAGATCATCGTCACCCGCAAGGATAACGGCGCCATCGTAACGCTCTCCGGCGTCAACAACGGCGACGGCACCTACAGCTACGACTTCACGATGCCCGCAGGCGGCGTGTACATCCAGGTCGCCTTCGACAGCCTGCCCTTCACCATCAGCATGAGATGCATGGACGAGGCGGGCAACCTCCTCGGCGGTGAGGGCCTGTGGCAGATCGCCATCAACGGCGATGTCGGCGCGGTCGACAACGATCCCAGCGGCACTGTCATCGACGTCAACTACGAGGATGCCATCATCGTCGCCATGACCGAGTCCGGCATCTCCAAGTACGACATGGTCGGCTTCCGCATCGACGGTCGTGAGTATATCGCGGACGTCAAGAACTACTTCTACAACTTCCGCATGATCGACGAGCGCGCGAAGAATCTCGACATCGTCGCCATTCTCAGACCCAAGGTGCCCTTTGAGCCCGCTCTCCGCAGCCTCAACGCCATCTATGACGCGAGCAAGGGCAACGTGGAGTTCCTCCTGCTCGACCGCAACCCGCTCGATCCGAGCCAGCAGAGCGCCACGCAGTACGGCAATATCGGCGGCGGCCACTACAGCATTGTCAACGCGAGCACGAAGAACATCAACCCCTCCTCTTACCAGAAGGCCGCGATCCCCGGCGACTATGTCGCAATCCTCGTCGACTCCAGCAACGGTCTCTACAGTGTGACCGAGAACGACATCCTCATCATCGAGACCGAGGGCGATTCCAACCGCATTATCCCCTACACCGTGACCGGCTGGACGATCGGCGGCGTCAATAAGACCTTCTTCGTCTTCCAGATGCCGAGCTCTCCCGTGAACATCGGTGTGAACTTTGCAAGCGTGTCCTACAACCTGCGCGTCAGAGTGACCGACACGGCCGGCAGCCCTGTCTCCACGGGCTTCATCCAGGTCAGCACCGACGGCACGAGCTTCCGCGATGTCGCGGCCGACACCACCTTTAACAATGTGGGCTTCGGCGCTGCGGTGCAGGTCATGCGCACTGAGCTCTCCAGGGCCCAGGGCATCGTGATCTCCTCTGTCGAGGTCATGAACACCACCGCGGGTGTCACCGTCCCCTACTATGACAACAGCAGCGCCGGCGAGGGCATCTGGTTCAACATGCCGAGCGACGATGTGGAGATCCGCATCAAGGTCGACAAGCAGGCCGCCGCAGGCCCCGTTGTCCTGCTCGACCAGGTCTATAACGGCACGCTGGTCTTCCGCACCGGCCCGAACAGCACCGATCCGCTCGCCACGAACATGAAGGTCGGCGATGTGGTCTACGTCTTCGATCAGCCTGATCCCGGCTTCCAGCCTCTCGGCGAGGGTGAGCTGAAGATCTACAACAACGGCGTTATCAACACCGTGAACCTCCACAGCACCGGCCCGAACGTCTGGAAGTTCACCGTCCAGCCCGGCACCACGATCTTCGGCGCGGTCTTCCAGAGCGCTCCCGTGACTGTCAATTACACCGTCACGCCCGCCGGCGCACACGCCTTCATCAACGGCAACGTCTTCACCGGCACCGGCAGCTTCACCGCCACCGTGGGCGACGTGCTCGAGATCGCCTCTGCCGAGGCAGGCTATGTCCTCACGACGAGCGATGAGTTCATCGTTCCCAGCGGCACGGCGACTCTCAACATCAATCTCGCGGCCGGCAGCAACAAGCTCTTCGTCAAGTCCAATGACTACGGCATCACGCCCGTCATCACCGTGACCGACAGCGCGTCTAACCCCGTTGACATCAACAACATCCTCACCGGCACCGCGCTGAATCTCTCCGCGTCCGACACCGGCAAGTACGTGGTGAAGAGCGTCACGGTCCTGGATCAGGACGGCTACACGATCGCCGAAGGCACCAATTCCGTCAGCTTCAATATGCCTGCGGGCGGCGCTCTTGTCACCGTGAGCTATGAGGTGCGCACCGTGAATGTGGAGTTCGCCATCCCCGCCGGCCACAAGATCTTGGTCAGCATCAACGGCGGCACAGCCACCGAGTATGACAGCTCCATCACCGGCACCATCGCCCTCAAGGTGGACGACAGGATCACCTACACGGCCAAGGACAACGCCTTCGCCATCACCGATGTCAAGGACGGCATCTCCGCCACCAACAACTACGCGGCCGGTTATGTTGTCCCGAACACGACCGCATCCCCGGTCACCCTGACCTTCACCTGCAACCCGTAAAGGGAAGGCGTAAGGCGCACAAAACAGCCAATTCCCCTATATCTCCCCCCTGAGCGGCAGGGCTCCGGTCCTGTCGCTCACCTGGAGGGAAAACCAAGATAGAGCAAAGCACCCGGAAGCCCCGGGTGCTTTTGCTTATTCCTTTGTTTGCCGTCTGGCAGGCTTGACATTCAGATCCGCCCGGATATCGCCCTCAATGGCCCCGTGCTTCTCTTCAAAGCCATGGATGCTCTGCCGGATCAGGACGAGAATGTGGCTGTTGAGCGAGCGCCCCTCGTAATCCGCCACATAGGACAGCTTCCGGAGCATCTCTTCTTCGATGCGGATGGATACGCTTTTGACTGCCATATAATCACCTCATAGAGTTACGGTGGCTTTACTTTATGGCAGAATCGTGGTATCATTCACAAAATAGATATATAGTATATCTAAATTATTGAGGCGGAGGAAAAAGAAATGGAAGACTATCGCAAAATGTATGTGATCCTCTGCGCCGCGGCGTCGGAGGCACTGGATCTGCTTGAGACGGGGAACACACAGCAGGCTGCAGCGCTGCTGCAAAATGCCCTTCTCCGGGCGGAGGAGCTTTATATTGCACAGGACCTTCCTTGACTTTATTTCGGTAATGTGCTAAAATGCGCACATCTTTTCGGAGAGGACCGGTGAAGCCCATGCTCACGAGCAATATCGCACGCGACAAAAACGGAAGCCTCCTCTTTGCGGGGCAGAAGGTCTCCGCCCTCGCGGACCGCTACGCGACGCCCCTCTACCTCATGGACGAGGCGCGCATCCGCGAAAACTGCCGCATGTACAAAAGCGCCTTCCGCGCCGCCTTCGGGGACGCCGCCCTGCCGCTCTATGCGGGCAAAGCCTGCGCCTTCAAGCAGATGTACCGCATCATGGCGGAGGAGGGGATGGGCGTGGACGCCGTCTCCCGCGGGGAGATCTACACAGCGCTTGCGGCGGGCTTCCCTGCGTCCCGGATCTGGTTCCATGGCGACGGCAAGACGGATGAGGATATCCGCTTCGCGCTGGAGCACGGGGTGGGCTTCTTCGTCGTGGACGGGGAGGAGGAGCTCTGCGCCCTCAACGCGGAGGCTGCGCGGCGCGGCATCCGGCAGAAGATCCTGCTGCGCGTCACCCCGGGCATCGACCCGCACACCTATGAGGCCGTGAACACCGGGCGGGTGGATGTGAAGTTCGGCGTCCCCATCGGCACCGGCCAGGCGCTGGAATTTGTGAAGGCGGCGCTCGGGGCAAAGCATGTGGAGCTCTGCGGTCTGCACTGCCATGTGGGCTCCATGGTCTTTGACGAAAGCGTCTTTGAAGATACTGCCGACCTGATGTTCGCCTTTATGCGAAGGCTCCGCGATGAGCTCGGCTACGTGACCGGGACGCTGGATCTCGGCGGGGGCTACGGCGTGCGCTACGTGGAGGCGGATAAGCAGGCGGACATCCCCGGGCGCATCGCGGCGCTCGCCTGTCATATGCGCGCCCTCGCGGAGGAGACGGGCCTTCCCATGCCGGAGATCTTGATGGAGCCTGGCCGCAGCATCGTGGCCGACGCGGGTCTCACGGTCTATACGGTCTCCGCCGTCAAGCGCATCCCGGGCTTTAAGAACCATGTGATCGTGGACGGCGGCATGACGGACAACCCCCGCTACTGTCTCTACGGCTCGCGCTACACCGTCCTGCCCGCGGAGACGGACGCCGGGGAGACGGCGGTCTTCGATCTCGCGGGCCGCTGCTGCGAGAGCGGGGACATCCTCCAGCCCGCCGTCACCCTGCCCGCCGGCATGAAGCGCGGGGACAGGGTCGCGGTCTGCACCACCGGGGCCTATAACTACGCCATGGCCTCCAACTATAACCGCCTCGGCCGCCCGCCCGTCGTGATGCTGCGGGATGGGGAGAGCTATGTCGCGGTAAAGCGCGAGGAGCCGGACACACTCTGCGCCCTCGATGTGTGAGGCATGGAGAACATCAAAGAACAGAAAAAAGCGCTCCGCCGGGCGTACAAGGCCCGCGGCGAAGCACTGACGATGCAATATCGCAAAGAAGCCGACCGCGCTATTCGGGAAAAGATCCTGCGCGATACCCGCTGGCAGCGGGCGCGGGGCGTCTTTCTCTATGTCAGCGTGGGGGCCGAGCCCGACACGCACGCCCTCATCGACGCGGCGCTGAGGGAAGGAAAGCGGGTCTATGTGCCGCGCTGCCTGCCGGACCGGACGATGGAGGCCGCGCGCATCCGGAGCCTTGCGGAGCTCCGCCCCGGCGCCTTCGGCATCCCGGAGCCCCCGGCGGACGCGGAGGCTGCCCTGCCCGGAGTGCTCGATCTTGCGATCGTCCCCTGTGTCACGGCGACGGAGAGCGGGGCGCGCCTCGGCCACGGGGCGGGGTACTATGACCGCTTCCTGCGCCGGCACGCCTGCCCCGCCGTGTGCCTCTGCTACCGTGCCCTGCTTGCCGATACGCTCCCGACGGAGGCCCATGACGTGGCAATGGACGCGGTCGTGTGCGACTGATAAAAAACGGAAAGGAACTGAGAACAGTCCTTTCCGTTTTTTCACGACTTGCGCCTTATTGGGCGCAGTCGCGGATGATGGCGCGCATCTCGTCCATGTGCAGCATCATGTCCCGGAAGAGCGCGAGCTGCGCCTTCGCGCGCACAAGGTTGTGCTCCGGATAGTCGATGCGGAAATATTTGTCGCCCACGAGATAGTCCCCCAGGAAGCGGGAGGCGAGCTCCAGCGTGATGACCGCCGCCCCGGTGGCGAGAGATTCGCGCTCGGCTTCGGTGAGAAAGTCCCGTGTCTCGGCAAGGTAGCCCTCGGCGTAGGCGCGCAGAAGCGTGAGATCGAGCTTCATTTTGGCGCAGTCCTTCTCGTCCTCCTCCGCGGTACAGGCCGCGAAGCGGATCGTGTCGCCGAAGTCGTAGCAGGCAAGCCCCGGCATACAGGTGTCGAGGTCGATGATGACAAGAGGGTCGAGCGTGTCCCGGTCGAAGAGAATGTTGTTCGTCTTGGTATCGTTGTGGGTGACGCGGATGGGAAGCTCCCCCCGGTCGATCTGGCGGCAGAGCGTCCCGGCAAAATCCCGGTACTCCCGGATGAGGGCGATTTCCTCTGCGGCGTCCTTCGCGCGGCCCATGGGGTCCTCCGCCACCGTGTCGAAGAAGGTGTTGAGGCGGTAGACCGTGTCGTGGAAGTGGGGGATGGACTCTGTCAGGAGGGAGGCGTCAAAATCCTGAAGCTGGCGGTTGAACTTGCCGAAAGCCTTGCCGGACATGCGCAGAACCTCGGGATTGCCGTCCGCCGTCTCGAAGGAGACGGCGTTTTCAATGAAGTTATAGAGCCTCCAGAACTCGGCACCCTCCCCCTCGCCGAGGATGAGGTAGTTGTGGCCCTCGGCCGTGTGGTGGAAGTGGAGCCGCCTGCGCCGCTCGAGCGTGCGCTCCTTGCCCATGATGTGCCGGGTGATGAGGTCAATGTTGTGCATCATGCTGACAGGGTCGCGGAACACATACCAGTTGACTTTCTGGGCCAGAAACTGCCGCACCTCGTTCCCATCGTAGAGAGCGACGTAGTAGGCGGTATTGATATGCCCGGTGGGGATCATGCGGTAGAGGATCAGCTCTCCCGGAATGCGGAACATTTTGCAGATATATGCGAGCTTTTCCCGGATCGCGTCGCCGGAATTGCTCTCCATATGCTTCACCACTTTCAATTTATAGTGCAAGGCGACAGGCGGATTTTTGCCCGCGCCGCAGCCTATCATAATCAAAACGCGGGATTCTGTCAAGTTCGACACGAGAAATGGAGCTGTGAAAAAAGTACCCCACAGGCGTAGGGGAGGGGCTTGCCCCTCCCGCGCACAGAAATGTTAAAAATGCAAAAATGTACGGCGATTTCGTAGAAAATTACGATTTCGCCGTACATCGCTTTTCAATGGTTACCCTATGCTGCCGGGAGGGGCAAGCCCCTCCCCTACGCTATCATACTGACTTTTTTCACAGCCCCGTCACAGCGCAAAGTCCGAGAAGAAGCAGAAGCTCCTGAGCTCCCATTCGCCTTCGCCGTCATAGCGGAGGTAGAGCGGCCGCGTGCCCTTTTTCGGCGTGATGGGCAGCAGCGCCATGGACCACTCCTCCACCGTCCCGTGCACTTCAACGGCGCCGATGGGGTTGAGACCCCGGATGTTGTGGGAGACGGTGATGGTCCCGTCGAAGCTGCCGCGCAGTTCAAGACCCAGGAAGTTCGCATCGAGAAATGCAAAGGACTTCCAGCCCGCGACCGCGCCGTTTCGGATGCCGGTGATATAGCTCACGTTCTGCCGCTCCGTGACGCGGATCTGCGTCTTCATCTTCTCATCGCCGTAGTCGATGACGCCCGACACGCTCGGGTCCGTCAGATGGCAGGCGATCGCGGCGGGGTAGCTCCCGGAATCCTTGAGCGGCGCACCGTTTAAGCCGCAACTTGTGATCTCCACCTGGGGGATGCTACCGTCGGGCCTGAGCTCCACGCGCTCAGCGCAGCCCTGGCGCGAAAACTCGGTGCCGTTCGTCTGGCGGTGGTAGAAGATGTAGAGCGCGCCGTCCACTTCCAGAAGGCCGCCGTGGTTGTTGCCGAGAGGGTAGACCGGGTCCGTGCGCCCGTTGAAGCCGATGTCGCCGTTGGAGACGATGGTGCCGCCGTAGACAAAGCCGCCGTCCGGCCTGTCGCTTGTGGCGTAGCAGAGCTCATGGCTCTTGTGGCTGGAGTAGACAAAGTAGTATCTGCCGTTTATTTTGCGGATGGAGGAGGCTTCAAAGAAGCCGTGGCCCTCAAAGCCTGTGCCCGCGGTGTGGTGCCCGCCGGGGATGAGCACGCGGGGCTCCTCCTTCGCGGTCAGCATGTCCTGCTCCAGCTCCACAACATAGGAGTCTTCGCCCATGGGCAGGGCCCGCATTGCCTCGATGCGCTCCCGCTTCTCCGGAGGCATGGTCGCAAGCTCCTCCTCCGTGAGCGCCGGGAAGCGAAATTCCTTCTCGCAGGCGGGGGCAAAGCCGTAGTAGAGAAATACGCGCCCGTCGTCATCCGTCAAAACCGCGGGGTCAAAGACCATGCCCTCCTGCACGGTCTTCCCGCCGAGAATGTGGGGCGGATAGTGGACATGGCCGTAGAACGCAAAGGGCCCCTCGGGCTTATCGCTCACGGCGACGCCGATCTCGGGATAGAAGCTGTAGCAGTAGTAGAGATAGTAGCGGCCGTCCGGCCCGCACGTCACGTCCGGGGCCCAGAGCTGCTTGTCGTCCGCGGCGTTGCTGGGGTCCTGGTCGCGCCGGTAGCTTATGCCCTCGCAGCGCCAGTTTCGCAGATTGTCCTTCGGCGCGGACCAGACGCAGTAGTGGTCCTCACAGTAGGCTTTTCCGCCCGCCACATCGTGCGAGCCGTAGATGTACACCCGGTCTCCGAAGAGATGGGGCTCCCCGTCCGGAATGTGCTCCCACAGGGGGAGATAGGGGTTATAGATCTGCTCCATAGTCCTGTCCTCCGTCATTTCTCTGTATCACAGCAGAGCCTGAGCTTTGCGTACATGTCCTCCAGGATAAAGCGCACGTCCACAGAATCGTAGACGCGGATCTCCTTGCCGCCGGGGTTCGGGAGATAGCGCATGTCGTCTGCGATGAGGGGGGCGGTCTCCGCGTGGAAGTTTCCGCGCCAGCCGCACTGGAGCAGCGCCCCCACCACCGGGGAGTCGCCGAGACACCAGTTCTCGCCCTTGCGCAGGCCGGGGGCGTCGTCGTTGTCCAGGTTGTAGGCTTCCATCTCGTCATAGAGATAGCGCCCCACCCTGCCGCAGGGGCGGACACGGGCGGCAAGCTCCGCCATGGTGACCTCCATTGTGCCGTAGACATGCACGGGGATCTGCCACACCGCGGCCCCGGACGCCATCAGGACGCGCCCGGCCTCGACATCCTGCATGAGGTTGAATTCCACCCCGCCCGCAGGGTAGGGCTGGCCGCCGATAAACACGACGGTGAGTTTCTCCCCGATCTCCGGGCAGCGCCGGAGGGCGGCGGCCACATCGGTCAGCGCGCCCTGGGCCGTCACATAGAGTGGGCGCGGATCGTCCCGCAGGGCCTCCGCGATGAGAAAGTCCACGCCCTCGCTCGAAGGTGTGTCGTGTGCGTCCTTCAAGGGGGCTGTGCAGCCGCGCAGGGCGGGCACATCGTCGATGTCGATGGCCTGCATAAGTTTACATAATTCCTGCCAGCTTTTCTCCATGGTGGTTTCCGTGCCGGGGGCCTTGCTCTCAAAGTGGGCGGCGATGATGCCGCGCACGTCGAAGAGCGGGGTGAGGAGCTGGTGCACGATGGCGTACTGGTCGTCGGCCTCGTTCGCCGCGTCGCTCGAGATGATGACGCGCACCTGCTTTCGCATCGGCAGGCGCATCCCCATGCGGGATAAGAGTTCTTCCCGTCTCATGCTCTCCTCCTTATTCGATCACAAAGCCGTAGACATCGTTGACCCCGAGCGCGGCCCGGAGCGTGAGCACGCCGTCGGCCCAGTCAAAGGGCCAGGCTTCCGGCAGCACCGCGCTGCGGCTCTTGAGATCCTCGACCTCCGCGCGGTTGAGATAATCGGGTCTGCCCATCTCCTCCCAGAGCTTGAGGGGGTTGCCGTGCGTCTCGTCAATGCGGCGCAGCGTCACGCGCTGCGGTCTTTCCGCCAGCTCCACGCGCACAACGGCCTCCTCGGCGGGGAGGTCGAGCTGCTTCATCTTCTGGCGGAAGAGCAGAACGTGCGTCTCCTTTTCGTTTTGGAAGGCGGCGATGCCGATCTCGCCGTCGGTGGCATCGGGGCCGAGATCGAGGCGCGTGTCCGGCGCGTCGGCCAGCAGCTTCATGCCGTAGTAGACGGGCTTGGGAATGCCGCTCTGACTGAGCAGGCCCCAGCAGCCGTAAAACTCCTGCACAAAGGGGTGCAGCTCCTCAAAGATATCGCTGAAGCACCAGAGCGAGGAGCCATCCACATGATCCGCCACATCCAGTGCGGTTTTCACATCATAGGCGGCCTCCTTGCGGGTGTCGTTGGTGTACGCGCCGAGCGTCGCGTTCAGGTTCCACTCGGTATAATAGACCGGCAGACCGTCCGCCTGCCTGCGTACGGCGGCGCAGTTGCGGCGGAAGTTGCTGTTCGGCATGTCGGTGGTCTCCGTCTGGTCGGGGTTGATGGCCCGCAGCCCCGCAAGCAGAGAGCGATCCTCGAGCTTTGCAAGTCTCTCGCCCATGCGCTGCATACGCTCGGGCCAGCTCTCGCCGCCCCCGGCCTGCTCGGCCTCGAGATCGTCCCCGGTGCTCTCCACACCGCCGAGAGGATCGCCCGCGTACTGGTGCGTGGTGATGAAATCCACAGGCACGTCATTCTCCCGGCAGAAGCGCACAAAGGAGGCGATCCACTTGCTGCCGCTCGTTGCGGGACCGCCGACCCTCAAGGCCGGGTCCACCGCCTTGACCGCCCGCGCGGTGGTCTCATAGAGCTTAAAATAGGCCTCCTTGTCCTCGGAGAAGAAGACGACCTGCAGATCCGGCTCGTTCCAGACCTCGAAGAGCCAGGTGCGCACCTCCTCCGCGCCGTAGCGGTGGATGAGGAAGCGGATGAAGCGCTGCACATAGCCCGCCCATTCGTCGGGGTCCTTCGGCACATCGACGCAGGGCTTGTAGAAGAACACGCCGGTGGCATTGTTTTTGCTCAGGGAGCGGGGCATGAAGCTCAGCTCCACGAGGGGCTTCATGCCGGCCTCGAGCACATTGTCGTAGGCAAGGCCGCAGGCGCGGAAGTTTTCCTCCGTGAAGGCTTCCGCCCCCGGCGCGGGGAAGAGCTCGGCAAGGCTTGTGCGGGTGCGCATGTCGTCGTTGAAAATGCCGTGGAAGCGCACACGCTTGATGCCGAGGGTGTCATGGATGAATTTGAGCTGCCGGGTATAGTCGGTGCGCAGGGCCAAAAGCGCGTGGCCGCTGCCCACACAGAACTGCCAGTGCTTCTTATGGGGGATCTTCGGCGCGTCGGCACGAATCAGAAATTCCATTTTGCTTCTCCTTACAGCCCTAAATTGTGATTAAAGGCCGCGCGGCGCGCCGCCTGGTATTCGCCGGCATAGCCGCCGTTTACGAAGCGGTTCAGCGCCTCGTCCAGAAAGAGCTGCCAGCTCTCATTCTCATGGCTCACAAGGATGGGGTAATACAGGATGCCGTTTTTTGCCGCCGCCTGATCGTCGCCCGGGGCGTCGCCGCACATGAGGATGTTTGCAGGCCCATAGCCCTTTTCGCAGAGTTTCGAGATGCAGTAGGCCTTGCTGCCCATCTCCTGGGTGCAGAGCAGGTCCACGTCCTCAATGAGGCCGAAGCGCTTCCACTCCTCGCGCACGGCCTCTGGGTTCGCGCTCGAGACTACGACCACGTCGGCGACCTTATGGGCTTGCGCCAGTGCCTCGCGCACATGGTCAAAGGGTTTGACCTCCGCCTGCGGGAGCTCCGTGATGGCCTTGTTCACGGCGATGCTCCAGTCGAGGGCTTTTTGGAAGATGGGGTCGCGGCCGAGCTCTTTTTTTATGGCGTCGTTGGAGAGCTCCGGGGCGTGCTCCGCCCAGTCAATGAGCGCCTCCACACCCGCAATGGGGGTGTATTGGGCGCTGATCTCCCCAAGAGCCATGGCGAGGCCCTTGAAGCGGTTGATGCCGCGGGTGCCGGAGTAGAGGTTGATGACGTTCCAGCGCTCCAGGATCGCCTCGCGCCACGCATCGAGCCCCCACTCGTCCACCATGCAGGGGCCGAAGCAGCGGATGTGCTTGATGTTCATGGTGTCCATCGCGCAGCCGTCGGAATCGACGCAGACGCAGAAGGCTTTGCTTTTTTTGAAATCGTCCAGTGCAGACATGGCAAACGCTCCTTACAGCAAGATTTTTTTGAGCTCGCCGAAGCTCGCGATGGGATAGGTGCAGTCGGGGTGCTCCGCCGCCTCGCCGATGCCGGCGCTCTTAAAGCCGCCCGCGTGGGCCGCCTGGATGCCGGCCTTGGCATCCTCCACCACAAGGCACTCGGCCGGATCGAGAGACAGCATCTCGGCCGCCATGAGGAAGACCTCGGGGTCGGGCTTGGAGTGGGTGATGTTCGTCCCGTCGGAGATGGCGTCAAAGAAATCACCGAGACCGATGCGGGAGAGGATGAGCTTGGTGTTCTTGCTGCTCGACCCGATGGCGAGCTTGTAGCCGCCCGCGCGCAGGGCATTCAAGGTCTCGCGCACTTCGTCGGAGAGATCCCGGGGGCTCATCTGCTGCAAAAGCTCCACATAGGTCGCGTTCTTCTCGGCTGCGAAGGCGTCCTTCTCCTCCTGGGAGTAGGCGCGCTCTGCCCGCTCGAGTACGATGTCGAGACTTGCCATCCGGCTCACGCCGCGCAGGCGGTTGTTGATGATCTCGTCGAAGTAGATGCCGAGACGGTCGGCCAGCGCCTTCCACGCCTGGTAGTGGTATTTGTCGGTGAAGCAGATGACGCCGTCCAGGTCAAAAATAACAGCTTTCATGTTCAACCTCCTTGATAAGTTTTATGTAAACTGGCTGCAAATATTATGTACGCATCAGTGTTGCACCGTAGGGGAGGGGCTTGCCCCGCCCGGCGGCACGATGCCGGTTTTTATACTATTCCTTGATAAGAAGCTTTATTGGATTCCCGCAGAGCATAATGGAGATATATGGTCAAGGGCTTCAACGCAGTATGGCGCAAATTTTGCCGGGAAGACTTAAAGATTTCTATCAAGGGATAGTATCACGCATTTGCCCGGGCGCAGAGGCACAGGAAAGGTTTTACCGCGCGGGAGGGGCAAGCCCCTCCCCTACGGACAAGCGGGAGCGTTTTCGCATCCCGGTACGCCTGTACCGAACCGCGCATTTGCAGGCTGCATCAGAGTCTCGTGTCCCAGCGGCCGCAGAAGACCGTATCGTCCGCCGTGCCGTGAAACGCGCTCAGGCCTGCGATCTTTTCGGCCGCCGCGCGGATGTTCTCGGTGTTTGGCCCGTAGGCGTTAATAAAGGTGTGGATGTTGGCGCAGTCCACCAGATGGTTCGTGTAATTTAAGCTCACGCCCACGGTGGGGACCTCCTCCGTGTACCAGGGCAGCTCCATGGAGTGGCCGCTCGACCAGCTCAGGCGCTCCACGTTCTTCTGGGCATAGCCCTTGACGTTGATGAAGACGAAGACCACGTCGTACTTCTTCTTGAAGTCCTCGCGTTTGTCCATCATCATCATGCGCACAAAGTTCATGGGATTGACGCCCTCGCTGTTCTCCCGGTCATAAAAGCTCGGGCACTGGGTCACGGTGAAGCCGACGCGCTCGAGCTCCTGCGTGATTCTTTCGCGCACGCCGTCCCCGCTGTCGCTCTTGGAGTTGGGAGTGGAGCGGACGTAGATCAAAAGCGCCCGGTTCCTCTCCTTCGGGTCGATGGGCAGGAGGGCGCGGGTGTCCTTCACGAGCGTCACGCCCCTGTCGGCGGCCTCGGCGGTGTACTGCCGGAACTCGGCGCAGCCGACCTCGTCCAGGAGCTTTGGGTCGGGATAGCGCACGGCGTCGTCGTAGAGCTTGAGATGGGCCTTAAGGCCGAGAACGCGGTGCAGCGCGTCGGAGAGGCGCTCCTCGGTGACGACGCCGCTCTCGTACCCCGCGCGCAGATAGCCGAGATCTTCCGCAAAGTCATTGGCAAAGAGGAACATGTCGCAGCCCGCGGCGATGGCCCGCGGCACCGCGTCGCGCCGTGCCATGACGCCCGCCATGCCGATCATATGGGAGGCGTCGGAGATGATAAGCCCGTTGAAGCCGAGCTCCCCACGCAGCAGATCCTGCAAAAGCTCCGGGGCGAGGGAGGCGGGCATGATCTCCGCATCGCGGATGCCGGGGCGCACCTTCCGGCTCCAGGCGGGGAGACTGATCTGCCCCGTCATCACGGCCTCGAGCCCCTCATCGATCATGGTTTTGTACACAAGGCCGTAGCTTCCCATCCAGTCCTCGACCGTCGCCTCGTTGTGGGCGGGGGAGAGGTGGGGGTCCAGCTCGTCCCAGCCGTCGCCGGGGAAGTGCTTGCAGGTGCAGGCCATGTGGGGATTGGCGTCCTTGATGCCGCGGATATAGGCGCGCACGCAGTCTGTCACGCGCTTTGGGTCAGAGCCGAAGGAGCGCGTGTTCACAATGGTGTTGCGCCAGTTTTTATACACGTCCGCCACGGGGTTGAACATCCAGTTGACGCCGATGGCGCTGGCCTCGCGTCCGGCGACATAGCCGATGCGGTAGGCGGTCTCGGTCCCCTCGGAAGCGCCTGCCTCCGCCGCGGTGGCGACGAAGGTCCCCTCCTTCGGGAGGACGCCGTTTCCGCCGTCGTCGCAGTTGCCGGCGATGAAGACGGGAACGCGGCTGTACTGCTGGAAAAGGCGGTTCTGCCTGTAAACGGTCTCCTTGTCGCCGCCCTGCCAGCGCATCCCGCCCGGGCGGGCGGACTGCATGAGGGCCTTGATCTGCTCCTCATTCGCGCCGGGCACGGGCTTTAGGAGCACGAAGAGCTGGCTGAGCTTTTCGTCCAGGCTCATGGAGGCGATGGTGTCCTCCACCCACCGGATTTCCTGATCGTTTAAGAAAAAGGGCTTTGCTTTCAGATCTACCATGGCTTGACCTCCTTTGTGCTGTCATCCCGAGCGAGGCCGCGGAAGGGACGGGATTCTTCACCGTGGGGCGGCTCAGAATGACAGAAATCAGATTTTAAAATGTATTTTCGATTTCGTTAAGTTCGGCGTTGATTTTTTTTGTGATCGCCTCCGCCTCCGCGGGGTCGGCGTCATGGCTGAGGATGCCCTTGATGCTGAGACCGAGCGGGATCACGTTTTGCTCCGTCATGACCTTCACGAGGCCGGGCACATATTTTTCCAGCACCGCGCGGGCGGCGGGATCGTCCAGCACATCGTTTGCCGTGTCGTTCACGGAGAAGTAGCCCTGGCGGGTGTATTCGTCGGTGAGGAACCAGTTCTTGACCTCGCCCCCATCCGTGCCGGGGAGGGTGTAGCTGGCTTCCGGGGTCTCGACGCGCTCGAACAGAACAGTGTCCGTGAGCTCACCGCAGCGGGCCTCCAGGCGGTTTTCGCCCGGAAGGAGGGGGACGTTTTCAAAGACCACGGCGCCGTTGCCGTCGTTCTGCCCCTCGGCATAGAAGCTGCCGTTCAGCGTGAGGCGCACCGCCGCCTGATTGGTGTAGACCTTGACCGCGATGCTCTCCCGGCAGCGCTTCACAAAACGGTGCCCACAGAGATGGACAAAGGGTTCATCAGACCATTTGGCCTTGTAGTAATAGAAGGCGTCCTTCTTCGTCAGGCGGTCACGGGAGACGAGACCCTTGCCGTTTACAAACTGCACGCCGCCCTCGTTCCGGCGGGCGCTCGAGAAGTCGAACATGTTCCACACAAAGCTGCCCCAGAGCCAGGGCTGCGCCTCGATTTGGGGGTAGACGGTCTCGTGCCAGAGGGCCTGGTACTCCTCGGTATAGTCCTTGATGTGCGGCGTCTCGCTGTGCAGGGCGAGATTGGAGTCAACCCCGTATTCGGAGATGCCGAGCGGGAGCATGGGCCGCGCCCTGTGGAAGCGCTCGAGATAGTCGGCGTAGTCCGTCATCTGCCCATAGTACCAGCCGAAATAGATGTTGTAGCCCACAAGATCCGTGATCTCGTTGAGCTTGCTCTTGGGCTTGAGGGGGTAGAGATTCGCACAGGCGGAGAAGCGCCCGGGGTCGAGGGTTTTGCAGAGCTCGTGCAGCTCGCCGCACTGGGCGTGCATGTAGGGCGCGTCCTTGAACATGGCGATCTCGTTCTGGATGCCCCAGCAGAAGATGGAGGGGTGGTGGATGTTCTGCAAAATCAGCTCGCGAAGCTGCTCTTTTGCGTTATCAAAGAGGGCCTCGTTCTCCGTCATCTTGAGCATCGGGATCTCCGCCCAGATGAGAAGGCCGCGCTCGTCCGCGCAGTCGTAGGCGGTCTGAGCGTGCTGATAATGCGAAAGGCGCACGGCGTTTGCGCCGATCTCGTCGATGAGATCGAAGTCCGCCGCGATCTCCTCCGCGCGCACGGCGTTATAGTGAAAGCCGATGTCCTGGTGCTTGGCGACGCCGTGCAGCCGCACATGCGCCCCGTTGAGAGAAAGCCCCTTCTCCGCGCTCAAAGAGAGACTGCGGAAGCCGAGGCGGAGCGCCGTGAGATCTGCGGCCCTGCCCCCGACGCGGAGGGCGGCGTACAGGGTATAGAGATTCGCGCCCTTGCGCCCGTTCCAGAGGGCAGGCTTCGGGACCGTGAGCGACACGCGCGCCCCGGCTTTTGCCGCACGGAAGGCGGCCGTCTTCCCGTTCGGGTCGACCAGGGTGTAGACGATTACGGCCTCAGAGCTCTCCGTGCAGACATGGGGCTCGAGAGTTAAGACGCCGTCGCCGTTTTCATCGACAGACGCGCTTGCGATCACGCCGTTTGTACCGTAAAAGCCGTAGTCGAAGTGATCCTTTTCACAGACAAGAAGCTCCACCGGGCGGTACAGGCCGCCGAAGACCGTGAAGTCCCCGAAGTGGGGGGAGATGGTCTCGTCCAGGCGGTTATCGAGCAGGACGGTGAGCTTCGTGACGCCGGAGGCAGGGCGCTTCAGCTCCACGCGAAAGCGCGAATACGCGCCCCGGTGCTCTGCGAGCTTCTCCCCGTCGGCGTATACCAGGCAGCGCTGGTCCGCCCCGTCGAAGGAGAGATAGACGCACGCCCAGCCCTCTTCCCAGGCAATCTCCCGGGTGTAGACGGTGAGACCCCGGTACTGGTCCGCGTCCGTGTACCAAGTGTGGGGGAGCTTTACGGGCTCAAAGCCGCCCTCCGGCAGCGTGTCAAAGGTTTCCGGCGTGAGCTCCGGCAGCTTGCGGAAGCGCCAGCCGTCAGACAAAATGTAGCTTTTCATAGGAAACTCTCTTTCGTGAAAACTTTTAATCGGGTATCGGCTTTTGGCAAGCCTGAATAAGAGTGGCGTGTGGAGTTATGGAGCGCCTGCGGCGCAATTTTAAAATCATCGCGAAGCGATGCCTTCACTCCACTCTCCAAACTCCAAACTCTTTCTCCTGCGAGAATCCATAATCTTTTATTGAGCAGAGAGAACACTTTTCTTCTTCATGTGCCAATACAGGTACAGCGCCGCCGCGGCGAAGGAGACGGGCCAGGCCGCCCAGACCACGTTCAGGCTGTGGAGCACCTGCGCGCCGAGGGCGATCACCGCGACCTTCGCGACAAGCTGGATCACGCCGCCGCGCATGGAGGCGCGGGTGTCGCCCATGCCGCGCAGAAGCTGCTGGTAAGTGAACATGAGGCCCGCGAGAAAGCCCGGCGCCGCCGTGATGAGGAGGTATGCATAGGAGACGGTTAAGAGTTCCTCCGACGCGTCCGCAAGGAAGAGGCGTGTGACGGGTTTTCCGAAGAGGATGAGAAGAAGCCCCAGCGCGGTCGAGAGCAGAAGCTGCAGCCGGAGCGCGACGCGGCGCCCCTCGTCGATCCGGTCCAATTTCCCCGCGCCGAAGTTCTGCCCCACAAAGATGGAGAGGGTGTTGCCGACGGTCTCGAGCGGCATCAGCGCAAACGCGCCGACGCGGCCCGCGGCGGTATAGGCCGCCATGACCACGGCACCGAAGCCGTTGACGGCCCCCTGGGCGACGAGATTGCCGATGTTGTTGAAGGCGGACTGGGCCGCGATGGGGACGGAGAGCCTCCCGATCTGGGCGATGAGCTTCCGGTCGGGCATAAGGTCTGCCCGCTCCGGGCGCATGACGGGATATTTCTTGAAAAGCAGGATCGCCGCGACCACCGCGGAGCCGAGCTGCGCGAGGGCCGTCGCCCAGGCAGAGCCCGCGACGCCCCAGCGAAACACCGCCACAAACAGGATGTCCAGCACCACGTTCGTCGAGACCGACACGATGAGGCAGTAGAGATCCGTCCGGCTGTCGCCCATGCCGCGAAAGGCGCAGGAGAAGAGGTAGTAGGCCATGGGACAGAAGCTCGTGATGAAATTGATGCGCAGGTACGCCACCGCGTTTTGAAGCGGCCCCTCCGGGGTGCCCATCAGAACGAGGATGGGCTTGGAGAGCGGCACGCCGACCACCGCGAGCGCGAGCGAGATGCCGAGCCCCACATAGAGGCTGTTGAGAAAGCCCCTCCTCATGCGCGGCATGTCCTTTGCGCCGAAAGCCTGGCTGAGGAGCACCCCGACGCCGATGTTCGTGCCGATCATCAAGGCCGCGAGCAGCAGGATGAGCGGCAGCGTGCAGCCCACGGCGGCGAGCGCTTCCATGCCGAGGATGCGGCCCACGACAATGCTGTCCGTGAGGGAATAGACCTGGTGCAGGAGATTTCCGATCAGCGAGGGGACAGAGAAGGCGAGCAGGCCGCTCAGCACGTCCCCCCGCGTCATATCAAGCGAAGATGTACGCATGGTTTAATATTTCAGATAGTCCTTCCCGCAGTAGGGGTCCACGGGGCTCACGCCCTTGAACGCGCTGCGCCCCATGATTTTGTCCATGACGGCGTTTTTATACTGCGGCTCGTTGCTGTAGGCGTTGATGAAGGTGTCGATCATCGGCGCGTCGAAGAGGTGGTAGGGATAGCCGGTGCTGATCATCATGACGGGGATCTCGGCGCAGAGCCAGGGCGCGTCGTCCCCGAGCCCGAAGCAGACATTCCAGTTCAGGCGCAGGGTGGTGTTGTTGGAGGCGTTTTGCATGTTCGCGATGTAGACATAGAGGTCGTAGCTTTTCTTCATGTCCTCCACGCCGCGGTAGAGCTCCGCCATCAGGGCGGCCTTCTCGGGGGAGAGCTCCGGCGCGTCAAAGTCGGAGGGCTCAATGCTGACGCGGCGGTCGCGCACCGTGACCTCAAAGCCCTCGTCCTCGAAGAGCTTTTTCCAGGTGCGCACGGTGGGGTCCTCGGGGTCCAGGGACTTCTGGATGACGTTTAAGTATACTCTCCTGAATTTCTTCGGGGAGATGGGGAGCAGGTTCTGCCGGTCGTGCACGAGGGTGACGGCCTTGTCCGCGCACTCCAGACTCCAGGCCCGGTGCTTCTCGCAGCCGACCTCCTCGAGCGCCTCCGGACCGGGGACGAGGGTCCCCGCCTTCTGCTTTTTGTGCAGGCCGAGCGAGGCTTTCGTGGCGAGGATGCGGGTCACGGCGTCGTTTAAGCGCTCCATGCTGAGAAGGCCGTTCTCAAGGCCCCGGAGCACATAGCCGTAATCCTCCCGGATGTCCTTGTTGAAGAGCACCATGTCGCACCCGGCCTCGATCGCCGTGGGTACGGCGCGGCTTCGCGGCATGGCGGCGGTGAAGCCCACCATGGCGGAGGAGTCCGTGGACACGAGCCCGTTGAAGCCGAGCTCCCCGCGCAGAAGCCCGGTCAAAATCTCCTTACTCAGGCTCGCGGGGCAGAGGGCGTCGCGCTTGCTGATTGCGGGATTCAGGCGCTTTGCCCACGCGGGCTGGGCGATGTGGCCCACCATGACGGTCTTTGCGCCCTTATTGATGAGCGTCCTGTAAATGTGGCCGTAGGTCTGCATCCACTCCTCGCAGGAGAGAGAGTTGACGCTCGTTAATATGTGCTGGTCGCGCTCGTCCACGCCGTCGCCGGGGAAGTGCTTGATGGACACGGCGACATTGCATTCGTCTGCCGCGTCGAGATAGCGGGAGGCGCAGCGGAGCACCGTCTCGGGGTCGGAGCCGAAGGTGCGGGTGTTGGTGATGGGGTTGTGAAACTCCCGGTCAATGTCGACAATGGGGGCGAAGGACCAGTTTAAGCCCATGGCCGCGCCCTCCCTGCAGGCGACATAGCCCATGCGGTAGGCGGTCTCGGGATCACCTGTCGCGGCGACGGCCAGCGGCGCGCCGAAGCCGGTGCCCTCAAAGCTCAGGCCGCTGCCGCCGGCCTCGGTGTTCGCCGCGAGCAGCAGGGGGATCTTCGCCATGCTCTGGATCTTGCGGTGCGTGTTCTGCACCTGCGCCTTGGGGCCGGGGCGGTACATGATGCCGCCGATGCCGATGCCGTCGATCATGCCGCGCAGCATCCCCTCATCGTCGCCGATGCCGAGGGCGCAGAAAATTTGCCCGGCCTTCTGCTCGGTCGTCATGGCGTCGCGCATTTCCTCTACCCAGCGTATATCCTCATCCGAGAGGTGAAAGGGATTGGCTTTCAAGTCGATCATGGATGTCTCTCCTTTATTATTTTCCATTTTAGCTCCCTTTGCGAAAGGGAGCTGTCAGCGAAGCTGACTGAGGGAGCGGCTGATTTGCACATGCCTCCGGCGTCGATCCCTCCACCGCTTTGCGGTCCCCCTCCCGTTTTCCAAAGGGAGGTAAAAGGCCGTTAAAACGCCTTTAACTGAAACAGCCTCTTTGTCCCCTCCTGGACCATCTGGGGGTTGAAGCCGCGGAAGAAGAGGAACTGGAGCTCCGAAAAGCGCATCCCGTAAAACTCCACGTCCCCGGCCTCGATAAGGCCAATGGCGGGGGGCAGATCCTCCCGCAGGATTTGAATGGCCTCCTCATCGCCGATCACCTCGTCAAGGCGGCTCTCCAACCCGTACTTGAGGCGGTAGTCCACATCGGGGGTGTAGGTCTTCTCAAACACGCCCGCCTCAAGCTCCGCAGTCTCAGAGGTTCCGGGCAGGATCGCCTGGGCCGTGCAGCCGAAGGGCACCTCGAAGCGCACGGTGAGCGTCCCGTCTTCGTTTATGCGCCAGTGGGAGGCGTAGCGCCCGCTCGCGGAGTCGAAGGCAAAGCTGAGCTCCTGAAGCCGATGTGTGGGCTGGGGCGCAAACTGAACGCGAGCAAAACCCGGGGCGAGACTCTGTACCCCCGCGAGATCCCGGTACACATACTCCATCACGGAGCCGTAGGAATAGTGGTTGAGAGAGTTCATGCCCGTGCCGCTGATGCTGCCGTCGTCCAGCACCGAGTTCCAGCGCTCCCAGATCGTGGTCGCGCCGAGATCGACACAGTGCATCCAGCCGGGGAAGCCCTCCTGGAAGAGGAAGTAGGCGGCGAGATCCTCCATCCCATTTTCGGCGAGGACCCTGCACATCATGGTCGCGCCGACAAAGCCGCCCTTGATCTTCCAGCAATCCTTCTGGAGCCGGGTCTTGAGCCCCTGCACGATGCGCTCCTTGTCGATATATACGCCGAAGTTCAGGCACAGGAGATAGCCCGTCTGGGTGTTGACGCAGAGATTGCCGGACGGGGAGAAATATTCGCGCAGGATAGCTTTGCGGATCGCCCCGGCAAGATTTTCGTAGCGCTCGGCGTCCGATGCCTTGCCCAGAAGCTGGGATGCGCGGGCGAGCTTTTGGGCCGTGGCGTAGTAATACATGCTCGCCACAAAGTAATCGTCCGTGCTGCCCTTCATGCTCTGGGGCGTCACGCCGTCCTGGGCGAGCCAGTCGCCGAAGTGGAAGCCGAAGTTCCAAAGGCGCTGTCCGCCGCGCTCGTCATCCTGCCGCACGATCCACTCCAGCCAGTCGCGCATGAGGGGGTAGCTCTCCCGCAGGGCGTCGAGATCGCCGTAGAAATCGTACAGCGTCATCGGCAGGAAGGACGCCACGTCCCCCCACACGCTCGAGCCGCCCGGCATCCCGGAGATATTCGGCAGGTAATTTGCCACCGCGCCGCCGCACTTGACCTGGTCGAGCCGCAGATCCCGGAGATATTTCCGGTAGAAGGCGCGGGTGTCCATCTGGAAGCAGGCCGTCGGGGAGAAGACCTGCGCGTCCCCCGTCCAGCCGAGACGCTCGTCCCGCTGGGGGCAGTCCGTCGGCATGTCGAGGAAGTTCGAGCGCTGGCCCCAGAAGGCGTTTTGGGCGAGACGGTTGAGCTTTTTGTCGGAGCTTTCAAACGCCACCGCGGTTTCGAGATCGGAGTAGAGCACGTTGCCGCAGAAGTCCTCGGCCCGGATCTCCCCCGGCCAGCCCGTCACGCGGACATAGCGGAAGCCGAAGTAGGTAAAATGGGCGCGCACGGTCTCCCGCTTCCCGCCGGAGACGTAGATCATCTGCGCCCTGGCCGTGCGGTAGTTGTCGTTGTAGAAATTGCCGTTTTGCAGGATCTCCCCGTGGTCGAGGGTGATCTTTGTCCCTTCGGGGAGCTCCGCGGTGTAGGACACAAAGCCCGTGAAGTTCTGGCCAAAGTCCAGCACCCACTCCCCGGCCGGGGTGTGGATGAGCTCCTTGACCGGGAGCCGATCCTTGACGACGACCGGCAGGCTGTAGCGGTCCACGGTTTTGCGCGCGTCCAGGACGGCGACGGGCTTCGCGGGGTTCTCCCCCCCGGCATGGAGCGTGCGGTCAAGGCACTCGCCGTCGTAGATGTCGCTCATGGCAAAGTCGCTTGCGCGGTATTGCCAGCTCTCGTCGGTGCCGCAGACGAGCTCATGCCCGTCGGCAAAGCGGATGCGCAGCTCGGCAAGGGCCATGAAGCGGTCGCCGTAGACCTCAAAGCCCCCCTCGTAGCCGAGGCGGCCCTTGTACCAGCCGTTGCCGCAGGCGATCTCAAATAGGTTCTCCCCGGCGTGCAGAAGCCCCGTCACATCGTAGGTCTGGATCTGCACGCCCTCGTTGTAGTCGTTGCAGTCCGGGGCGAGATATTCCTCCCCGACCTTCTCTCCGCCGAAATACGCCTCGTACAGGCCGAGACCCGCGGCGTAGAGCCGTGCGGAGACGGGGGCCTCCCGGAGCGTGAAGCTGCGGAAGAAGAGGGGGTGGAAGCGGTCCTCGGGCTGCGTGCCGATCCAGGCAGCAGTCCAGGGTTCATCCATCTTGCCGGTCTCAAAGAAGGTCACGGCGCTTGCGCTGTCGCCGCTGTCGCCCTTGACCGAGACCTGCACATAATAGCGCGTGCGGGGGGTGAGGGCGATATCGAAGCTCTCCCCGACGGAGCGGAGCTCACTTCCCTCGCGGGCGGCGAGAATGTGGGCAAAGCCCTCGTCCGCCGCGATGAGGAGACTTGTTTTCGCGGCGCGGCGGCTCTCGGTACGGCGCACCTTCCACGAAACCGAAACGGAGTGCATCTCAAAGCCAACGGGCTCCCGGATGCCGTTTATTTTCAGATCATAGATTTCCATTCATTTTCTCCTGACGTTCTGTGTTATCCTCCTGAAGAGCATAGCGCTCCCAGGCAACAGGCCGCTAAGAATTTCCGATGTTCGCGCAGGCGAAGGACCTCCGGAAAAATCGGAAAACGACGGGATTCTTCGTCGCGCTGCTCCTCAGAATGACAGCGTTTCAAAAAAAGGGGAGGCGGCATACCTGCCACCTCCCACCTTCATTCGGTATGGACTTGTTTTGCTGTCGGATTCAGGCGACGGCCTCTTTTTTGGTCAGGCGCCGGAATGCTTTTTTGATATTGTCAAGCTGGGCGGAGAAGGTGTAGAAGCACATGACGAACACACCCATGATGATCTGCTGCCAGCCGCCGCCGCCGAGATTCATGCAGTTGAGGCCGTAGTTGAAGATGGCCATGGCGATCGCTGCGATGGAGATGCCGATCACGTCGTTCGAGGCAAGGCCGATGAACATGCCCATGTACACCGGCACAATGTAGGAGAACATGATCCCGGAGGTGGACAGGCCGGACTGGGGGAGAACCTGGTTCTGGGAGACATAGATCGTGGCGGCGAGGCCGACGATCGCGCCGCAGAACATGGAGGTCTGGGAGACGTTGGCCTCCTCCCAGATGCCGATGTTCACGCCCGCGGCCTGGTTGTTCGCCAGGATCTTGCCCTTGCGCCCGGTGACGGTGCAGTTGGAGTAGAAGAGGAAGATACCCATGGCAAGCGCCGTCGGGAAGAAGATCCCGGGCAGGTGGCCGAAGATGGAGAGCGTGTCATTCTGGTAGAAGTTGCTGATGCCGCCGCCGCCGAAGACGAGGTAGGTCAGAGATTCATACAGAAGCGTCATACCGATGGTGGCAATGACGATGGGGAGACGGCCCAGCATGTAGACCGCGGCGGTAATAGCGCAGAGGATAATGCCGCAGAGGACCGCCACCAGAAGCGTGAGCCAGGGGCTGCCGGTACGGAGCCCGATGTTGCCGGCGATGATGGCGGTGAGGATCATGGCAGCGCCGTTTGAAAAGTCGAAGCGGCCGTTTTTAAGCTGCATCCAGATCGCGAGGGCGACGCAGATGCTCTGGCAGGCGTTGAGGATGACAAAGCGCACAAGGTCAAAGCCGAGGAAGATAAACTTGCCGTTGACGTAGCAGGCGGGGTTCGCCGCCGTGATCGCCCACATGGCAAGGAACATCAGTACGGGGAACAACAGGGTCAGAAAAATCTTTTTTGTAAGTTTCATAGTGGCTCCTTCTGACTGTCGGTGTCTCCCGGTACCCCGAGGGGTACCGGGGACAATTCTTGGTACTTACTTGATGTCGTCGATGGTCATGTGGGCGAGCACATCAACCAGGCCGGCGTAGGTGGCGTCGGGGTTGTTGTATGCAGTGAGAGCCACAACGTCCTCGGGGCTGAGGAAGGCATCCTCGGGCTTGAAGCTCAGGTAAATGCTGTTCTGGAACTTGGCAAGGTCCTCATCGGAGTTGATGAGCAGGACGGAGCTGCCGCGGCGCTCAGCCTCGGCGGGCTGGTCGGGGAATTCCACGCCGTTGATCTTGTTCAGCAGGAGCACCAGCGGGTAGGTGATGGCCTCGACGGGGCTCACGATCTCCATCTGGTAGGCGCCCTTGGAGCCGAACACGGCCTCGTCACCGTCGTTGTAGCCGGCGGCAAAGAGCTTCATGGTGTTGGAGACACCGGCGGACACCATCGTGGGGTACACGAAGGAGCCGGAGCAGATGGAAACGATGGCGTCAATGCCGGGGTGCTTGCTGAAGTAGGTGGAGTCCATCGGGCGGAACATGAGGATGTCGGTCTCATCGCTGAGAGGATCGACCTCAATGGCCTTGTCGGGGTTCGCGGCGTTGTACTCCTCAACCTTCTCGACAAACTGGGCGGCGAAGCTCTGCTGATAGGGGAAGGCGAAGGCGGGGAAGACGGTCATCGCGACATGGCGGATGGGGGCGTCGGGGGTGCGCTCGTTATACTCGATGACGCTGTCGAAGAAGTCGTAGCCGCGTCTCGCCTCGTCGGCGCAGCCGCCGTCGGCGACGGTGCCGAGGAAGAACTCGTTTTTGAAGACGTTGTCGTAGTTGTTGCGGAAGGAGGTGTCATAGTCGCAGAGGTAGCCTGCGAGGTAGACGCCTGCGTCGGCGCACTCCTGGAGGATGGCCTCGGTGCCCATGTCCATGGTGCAGATGATGCCGTCGCAGCCGGCGGCGATGAGCTCCTGCACTTTGGTGATATTCTGGGCCTCATCGGTGTTGGAGAGAACCGTGTAGGTGAACTTCACGTTCAGGGCGTCCTCAAGGCTGCCAAGGTAGGACTTGACGGCGGTGACGGCAGCGCCGGAATCCTGATACAGGCCGACGCCGATCTTGGTGGTGCGGGCCTTGGCCATGGCCGTCGGGGCGGCCAGCGCGAAGACGAGCGCGAGGGTCAGAACAAGCGCGAGAACTTTCTTGGTGCTTTTCATAGTTACCTCCATTTTGATGTTTTGTGTGGTGTATTGCTTACCTGGGAAGTACCCCGTTCGGCTTCCGACAGGTCAAAAGGACGATGACAAGGAAGATGAGCGCTTTGACAAAATTGACCCAGTTGAGCGGGACGCCCATCGTGGTCAGGACGTTCGAGAGCAGGGTGTAGGTGAACGCGCCCACAAGCGCGCAGGAGATCTTGGACTTCATGCCGCCCTTGAGGGGCATACCGCCGAGAATGAGGCAGATCATGATGTCCATCGCGTAGCCGGAGCCGGTGCCCTTGCCGGCGGTGCCGGTGCGGGTGAGGAGCACAAAGCTCGCCACGGCGGCGCAGAAGCCGAGAGCCATGTAGCCCAGCACCTGCCACTTGACAAGGCTGATGCCGCTCTGCTTGGCGGCGACCTTGTTCGCGCCGATGGCGCGGGTGTACTTGCCGAGCTTGGTGTAGTTGAAGAAGTAGGTGCCGATCACGGCAAGCAGGGCGATGATGCCGATGAGCATGAGGGTGTATGTATTGCGGTCTGCGGGCTTTACGGTCTGGAGGAGCTTGATGGTGTTCTCGCCGGTGGACTCCATCAAAAGGTACTGCGCGCCCGTGAAGAAGAACATCAGGAAGAGGGATGTCACAATGCTCGGCAGGCCGAGGAAGATGGACACCGCGCCGTTGATGGCGCCGCAGGCGAGAGCCAGGGCGAGCGTCACGAGAAAGCCCACCACGACGCCCGCGGGGCCGCCGATCTTGTTGCCGATGAGGATCATGAGGATGACGTACACGCCGACCTGCTGGCCGAGAGACACGTCCATAAAGCCCATGGAGTAGATGAACACGGCGCCGAGGGCGAGGATGGAGTACACCGCCGCCGCCTGCACGACTGCCGAGAAGTTATACATGAGGCGCGGGCCGCTGTTGAAGATCAGAAACAGGATCAGCATGACCGCGAGGCCCGCGTAGGCCAGCAGATCCATGGTGTGGTTCTTGATGAAGGTGAAAAAGCTGGTGCGTTCGTCCGTGCGCCGGGAGGTGACAGTTTCAGGCATTCTCTTCTCCTCCTTAGATCATGTATTCGATGATGTCCGTCTCGCTGAGCTTGGGGTCGCGCTTAAACTCATGGGTGACCTCAAAGTCCTTCATGATGAGGATCTTGTCGGCCATGCCGATGAGCTCGCCCAGTTCCTCACTGATGAGGATGATGGACTTGCCCTGCTTTTTCATCTCGGCGATCACGTGGTACATGAACTGCTTGACGCCGATGTCCACGCCGCGGGTGGGGCAGTCCATGATGAGCACGTCGGACTTCTTGGCGGTCCACTTGGAGAAGGAGACCTTCTGCTTGTTGCCGCCGGAGAGGGTGTTGACCCACTGCTTGCCGCTGTAGCACTTGATGCGGAAGTTTTCGATCTCGCTGTCGGCGAGCTTCTTTTCCGCTTTGGGGCTCACAAACGTGCCCTTGGAGAGGGCGTTGACGGAGGGCAGAACGATGTTTTCGCTGATGGAGCCCTCGAGGATCAGCGCCTCGGTATCGCGGTTTTTGGAGATGTAGCCGATGCCTGCCTCGATCGCGTCGAGGCAGGAGCGGATCTCCTTGCCCTCGCAGAGGACCTTGCCCGCCGCGAGCTTCTCAAGCCCAAAGGCCGCGCGGCCGATCTCGTGCATCCCGCAGCCGGAAAGGCCGCCGAAGCCGATGATCTCGCCCTTGTGGAGCTCGAGAGAGAAGTCCTTGATGGGGCCGAAGCTCACATGGTCGAGCTTGAGCGCCACCTCCGGCAGATGGGAAGAATCGTAGTCCTCGCGGTAGTAGGCGTCGCCGATCTCGCGGCCGACCATCATGAAGCGGATCTTCTTCTCGGCACCGGGGGCGTCCATCTCCTCGCGGTTGAGGTGGCCGATGATCTCGCCGTCGCGCAGGACGGTGAGGTCCGTGCACTGCTCGAGGATCTCGTCCATGTCGTGGGAGATGAAGATGACGCTCTTGCCGTTGTCCTTGAGCTTGTGGATGAGCTTGTAGAGGAGCTGGCGGCCTTCGAGGGAGAGGGCGGTGGTGGTCTCGTCGACGACGAAGACCTCGGTCTCGTCGGACACGCAGCGCACGATCTCGATGAGCTTGCGGTCCTCAAAGCCGTACTTGTTGATGCTGTCGGTGGCCTTGATGTGGCTGAGACCGAAGTTGTCCAGGAGCTCCTGGGCGGCCTTGTTGACCTTCTTCATGCTCAAAAAGCTGTTCATCTTCGCAAACTCGTTGAAGCGGCCGGCAAAGATGTTTTCCGCAACCGTGCAGTTGGGGATGGTGTTGGCCTCCTGCAGCACCATGCTGATGCCGTGGAGCTGGGCGTCGACCATGCTGGCGGGGTTCCAGGGCTCGCCCTTGTAGAACATCTCGCCGCTGGTCGGCTTCTGCATACCGGCGACGATGGACGTGATGGTGGATTTGCCGCTGCCGTTTTCGCCGATGAGACCGCGGATCTCCCCGCGGTAGAAGCTGACGTCCACATCACGGAGCGCCCGGGTCGGCCCAAAATTCTTGACCATGTGCCGGACTTCAATGATCGGTTCCTTCTCCATATTCTTCCTCCTCGTTGTCTTGATTGCCGGGGGACCGATTTTCACTGTTCCTATTCTACAGGAAGAAGCGCCAAACTCCAATTGACATGCTTCACTTCTTTTAGCACAATTTTCACACATGGTTGCAATCTTACGGAATCCATGGTAACATAAGCACAGAATTCACTTTTTTCGACAAGAAAAAACACCGATTTTCCCGCGCTTTCGGCGGGACACGGATAGAAAAACCACAGAAAGAAGGCTGAAACGACATGGTCGTGATGGATCTGCGGGACGTTTTGCGCGATATTTGCAGCGCGGCGCGGGTGCAGTTTCTGCTGCTGTCCCCCGGCTGCGGGGCGCCGGAGGCGTCGGCGCTGGACTACCAGTTCCGCGCCCAGCTCTATGAAAACTTTGACTACGCCGCCATGGCCGCCGCGGTGATGGCGCTCGTGCCGGACAGGGGCGTCATCGACTATAAGGATGAGTTCGGCCTGCATTATCTGGTCTTCCCCGCGCGGGAGGATGAGGGGGGCGGCTTCTTCTTCATCGGGCCTTTTCTTTACCGTACCTACACGGAGGAAAACCTTCGTGAGCTTCTGCGGCGCAACAGTCTCTCAGACAGCGCCATCGAGGCGGTCCGCTGGTATTTTAAGCGCGTACCCGTGGTGGGGGACGTGATCGGCTGGCAGCAGATGTTTGCCACCTTCCTCTCCCGCTATCAGGGAAACCCCGACCTGATTGTGAACACGGTGCGCTATGACCGGCCGGAGCGCGCGCGGGAGAAGCCCTCCGTCGCCCTCTCCGCCATCCCCTACACCTCTATTGAGGCGCGCTACGAGGCGGAGGGAAAGATGCTCGACGCGATCCGCCGCGGGGACATCTCCGAGGCCACCTACTACCAGAACATCTTCATGGGCTACCGGCTTGACCAGCGCATCGACGATCCCGTCCGCAACGCCAAGGACATGGTCATCGCCGCAAGTACCGCCATGCGCAAGGCCGTCCAGCAGGCGGAGGTACACCCCCTGTATATCGACAGCCTCTCCGGTCAGCTTCTGCGGGAGATCGAGGAGGCCGAGAACGAGGTGCAGGTCGGCGCGCTCGTGCCGCGCATGATCCGAAACTATTGCCTGCTCGTGCAGACCTATTCGCGCGAGCGCTTCTCCGGCGTCGTGCGGGACGTTTTGAACTTTGTGGACTTCCACTATATGGAGCCCTTGAGTCTCGAGAGTCTCTCCGGCAAATACGCCGTGAACAAAAACTATCTCTCCACCCGCTTTCATAAAGAGGTGGGCATGACCGTCACGGATTACATCAACCTCACGCGCGTGCGCCGCTCGCTCAAGCTCCTGAGCGGGACGAATCTCAGTATGCCCGAGATCGCGGAGCGCTGCGGCTTTTCGGACGCGAACTACTATACCCGCACCTTCAAAAAGGTCCACGGCACCACACCCACCGAGTACCGCCGCTCCCTCCAGCCCCGGGAGAGGGCATAAAGAAAAGCCCCTGCGATGTACGGACTTACCGGTGCACCGTAGGGGCGGGCGTCCCCGACCGCCCGCGTGGCGAAAAGAAAAACAACGTAAAAAAATTGGGCGAATTCGCATCTTTTTACGAATTCGCCCATGTCATTTCGTTCGTGTCATTCTGAGGAGCATAGCGACGAAGAATCCCGTCCCAATTGCAACCAACCACGGGATCCTTCGCTAACG
>CADBCV010000010.1 GCA_902793285.1 Oscillospiraceae bacterium | reverse complement strand
AAAGCTTCTGAACGGGAAGCCCATCCAGTCATCAAACAAACTCTCTCCAAAAATACTCGGTAACATAAGTCATGCCTCCTTCAATACTGCAATCATTTTTGTCTGTTACCTGAGCAAGGGGGATGGAGGTCATCTATTCGATCTTCGTTCCTCTGTTCGATTATGATTATATCACCATTTTTAGCACTGTCAAGTCGAGAGTGCTAAAACTTTATGAACAATCCTAACACATTTTGTTAACTTGTCCCATCAATGAGCCCACGCATATGAGACGGGAGCCGAACATTCACTCGGCTCCCGCGAAAAACTCCCCCTGTTTATCTGTCAACAATCCCACTGATGAGGGATCGATCCCTCCACCGCCTTCGGGGGTCCCCCTCCCTTTTTGAAAGGGAGGTCGGCGGGAATCCGCGCGGGAGGGGCAAGCCCCTCCCCTGCGGTATTTATGGCCGGATTCTGCAAAAAGTGCGTTTTGCAGCAGCCATTTTCAGTCTCTGCGGAAGAGGTCGCGGGTATATACCTTTTCCTCGCAGTCGCGAAGAGAGTCATCAAAGCGGTTTGCCAGGATGACGTCGGAGCGCGATTTGAACTTTTCAAGATCGTTCACGATCTCGGAGCCGAAGAAGGTCTCACCGTCCGCAAGACTCGGCTCATAGATGATGACGGCCGCGCCCTTGGCCTTGACGCGCTTCATGACGCCCTGGATGGAGGACTGGCGGAAGTTGTCGCTGTTGGCCTTCATGGTGAGCCTGTAGACGCCGACTGTGACGGGCTTTTCCCGTTTTGCGTCCCAGGCGCTGTTTGCGGTATAGTAGCCCGCCTTTTCCAGTACTCTGTTGGCAATGAAATCCTTGCGGGTCCGGTTGCTCTCCACAATAGCCTGGATCAGGTTTTCCGGCACGTCCGCATAGTTTGCCAGAAGCTGCTTGGTATCCTTCGGCAGGCAGTAGCCCCCGTAGCCGAAGGAGGGGTTATTGTAATGGCTGCCGATACGGGGATCGAGACACACGCCGTCGATGATCTCCCCGGTATTGAGATTTTTGATTTCGGCGTAAGTGTCAAGCTCATTGAAGAAGGAGACACGCAGCGCAAGATAGGTGTTGGCAAAGAGCTTGACCGCCTCCGCCTCCGTAAAGCCCATGAAGCGCACCGGGACATCCGTCTTCTCCGCCCCCTCCAGAAGAAGGCCCGCGAATTTTTCCGCCGCCTCGCGCGATCCCTCGTCGCAGCCGACAATGATGCGGCTGGGATAGAGATTGTCGTACAGGGCCTTGGACTCCCGCAGGAACTCCGGGCTGAAGAGGATCTTGTCGGAGTGAAAGCGCTCCCGCACGGACTGCGTATAGCCCACGGGGATCGTGCTCTTGATGACCATATAGACATTGGGATTGACCCGGATGGTCTCCCCGATGGCGTCCTCCACGGCGCTGGTGTCAAAATAGTTTTTCCGGCTGTCATAATTTGTCGGGGTGGCAATGATGACCAGCTCCGCTGAGGCGTAGGCCGCCGCCTTGTCGGTGGTGACGCGCAGATTGAGCTTCCGCTCCCCTGCCCGGGCTTCGCGGAAGAAGCGCTCGATCTCGCTGTCCTGGATGGGGCTTTCAAAGCGGTTGAGCTTTATCGCCTTCTCCTCTGTTGTCGTGATTGCCGTGACCTCATGCCGCTGCGAAAGCAGCACGGCGAGACTGAGGCCCACATAACCCACACCCGCTACTGTAATCTTCATTCGTTTCTGTTTCCTTTATAATTATAATTTGTAGTACTCCCGGTACCATTCGGCGAAGGCGCGCAGGCCTTCGCGGATATTCACCTTTGGGGTAAAGCCGAAATCCCGTTCAAAGCTGCCGGAATCCGCGCAGGTGACGGGCACATCGCCGGGCTGCATCCCGACGAGCTCCCGATGCGCGGCAAAATCATAATCCTCCGGCAAGATCCCGGCGCGCACCAGCTCCTCCTGCAGGGTCGAGACAAAGTCCAGCAGGTTTTCCGGCCGCCCGCCGCCGATGTTATAGAGCGCATAAGGCGGAAGAGGCAGGCCGTCCTCCCCCGTTTTTTTCTCCGGGGCCCCCCGCATGACGCGCACGATCCCCTCGACGATATCGTCGATATAGGTGAAGTCCCGGCTCATGTCGCCGTAGTTGAAGATCTGGATCTTCTCCCCGGCGGCGAGCTTCCGCGTGGCGCTGTAATAGAACATGTCCGGCCGGCCGGCGGGCCCGTAAACGGTGAAAAAGCGAAGGCCGGTGGACGGGATCTCATAGAGCTTGGCGTAGGCGTGCGCCAGAAGCTCATCGCTCTTCTTGGTGGCGGCGTAGAGGGAGACGGGGAAATCCACCCGGTCCTCCGTAGAGAAGGGAACCTTTCTGTTCCCGCCGTACACGGAGGAGCTTGAGGCATAGACCAGATGCTCCACCGGATGGCGGCGGCAGACCTCCAGCAGGTTATAGAAGCCGATGATGTTGGACTCGATATAAGCGTCCGGATGGTCGATACTGTAGCGCACGCCCGCCTGGGCCGCGAGATTGACAACGATGTCAAAGCGGTATTCTTCAAAGAGCCGCTCCACGAGCGCCTTGTCCCCGATGGACCCGCGGACGAAGACATGCCGTGCGCCCGACGCGGCCGCGGCCTTCTCGATCTGCCGCAGGCGCCATTCTTTCAGGCTGACCTCATAATAGTCGTTCATATTGTCCAGGGAGACGACCGTCCCCCCGCCGAGCTCTCCGAGCAGGCGAATCACCAGATATGCGCCGATGAAGCCCGGCGACCCCGTGACGAGGATTGTTTTGCCGTTCAGTACAATGGGTGTTTTCATTGGCTGCTCCTTTTCCGTCTGTTTACGTCCGATTGCAAAACGATCTCATGTCCCGCCAGGCCGGATCTTCGCAATCGGCAAGGTCTGTTTCAGGCGACCGCCGTAAAGTCAAAGCCGCGCTCAAGGGCATAGCTCTGGGCATAGCTCTCCTCCGCGCCGAAGATCATCAGTTTCATCCTGTCGCCAAAGGCGTCCTGCGCAATCTCCGTTGTACCCGCCGGGATATAGATGCAGGCGAGATTCGGGCAATCCGCAAAGGCGCACGCCCCGATCACCGCCGTGCTCTCCGACAGCTTCACGCCCGCGAACGCGCCGCCGGAGAAGGCCTCCTCGCCGATCTCCGTAAGGCCGGAGGGCAGGACAAGGTCGTACCAGTACACCGTCAGTACAGCTTCCTCGGAATAGACGGCGCCCGCGAGGTTTGAAACCTCGCAGCGGTAGAGACGGCCGGTATCGGCCTGCGTCGGGATAAGCGTCAACGTACTCGTGTCAGCGTCGGGAACACTCTCCCACTCGTCCGCTTCGCCCGTGCGGGTCTGCCATGAAAACTGCAGGTCGCCGCCGCTCGCTTCCGCCGTGAAGCGCGCTTCTTCGCCGGCGAAGACGGAAGTGTCCGTCGGATGCGCGGCGATTTCGGGCGCGTAGTCGTATGTCGGCACGGGATATGCCGACGTGAAGCTCGCTTTGCTGAACTGGTCGCCGAGCTCGGAGACGCCGCCGAGCTTGTGCCCATTGAGCCAGAAATCGCTTCCCTTGAGGAAATAGCGATAATTTGCGGCGGTGTAGTTGCTGTCCCAGGTGGCGTCCAGGTAATAATACCGGCTGCCGAGCTTGACGATATTCCAAGCATGTGACATCTTGCTGGAAGTAACGATACGGGTATCGACGCGCGAGGCGAGGCAGAGGCGGTAAAATGCGCTCGAAAATCCCTGGCAGAGGGCGCCCTTCTGGACAAGGGCCCCATAGGCCGTGTACTTGAGATCGCCGGAGCCGCTGCCCTTCACCGTGGTGCAGAGATACTGATAGATTGCAGAGATCTTCTCGTAGTCGCTTTTCCCGTCGAGGGCGAGGTCTTTGAGTACGTCCTCTGCGACTTCGTCAAGCTCCTTCTCCTGAGCGGCGTTGGTGAAATGCTTGAGGGTAAAGACATAGCTGCAGTAATAGCTTCCCGGCTCGCCGCCATAGGCGCCCTTCGCGGAATATCCGCCGTACTCATAGCGGAGATAGTCCCCCTCGGTGGGGTTCCCGGTGTGGGTGAAGGCGATCTCGATCAGCCTGCTGCCCAGGGTATTCCAGACAGTGTCGTTCGGTTCTTCCTCGCAGGCGACATAGATTATCGCCTCGTCCTCGAAATCCTTGATCTGCTGCCGAAGCTCAAGCCCGGCCGCCTCCGCCGTGGGGTGGTAGATGCCGCTGTTTCTGCCGAACCTGGCGTCCGTGCGGGCGCCGCTGTACGCCATCGTCTCCAGGAAGTCGCGCATCTCCGCCGCGAGCTCCTCTTCACTGATCGAGGGGCGCGGAATGTCATCCTCTGTGATAACGTCGGCATAGATGGGGTTTATGTAGGTGAAGGATGCGGTGAAAACCTCAATAACGGGGTCCGGATACACGGTCAGAAACTGGCCTCCGACCCCCTCCTCCACGGTGAAGCTCTCCTCCAGATCGTCATAGCGGCCGCTCTCATCGTGGAAGCGCCAGATATAGTCCCCGGGCAGGAGCGCATAGCATCCGAAGCAGACCGCGCCGGTATCCGGGTCTGTGACAGGCTCCTGATAAACGCCGAAGGCATCCGTAACCGTGAGGAGGGCGAGGTGCTCCTCCGCATCTGCAAGGAACTGGACGTTTACCGGGTTCGGCAGCTCCGCCGCATCCTGCACGCTCTCCTCCGGTTCGGAAAGCGCCAGCGCCGGGAGCTCGGAGGCGTCGTCGCTTTCTGTCTCCGGCTCCTCCGCGTCCGCCGGCTCCGTGGCGGGCGTGTCATATTCCGCCGCGTCGATTATCGCAGCTTCCGCATCGGCGGGAGCGATATCCTCCGCATAGGCAGCGGGTAAAAGCCCCAGGCACAGCGCAAGGCAGAGCAGCATGGCCAGCACTCTGTTGGTTTTCTTGATCATGTTCAGTCTCCTTCCGGCAGCCGGGCAGCGGAACCGCAGCCTATCGCGGCGGTGAATAAATCTTTAATAATTTATTTTAGCACAAAAGCATGAACAATACAAGTGTTTGCACATGCCGATCTCATACAGCCGCTATGCCTGCTCCGCCGCGTCCGGGTCCCAGGGGAGGGAGACGAAGGTCGGCGCATGGCCCATGGCGGGCAGGAGCTTCTCCAGAAGGTCCCGGGTTTCGATGCGCAGAGAGGACGTGTTGATGCAGGGGTGCATCCCGATAAAGGGCTTCTTCACAAGGTCCTCGTCGATGAGAAGGCGGACCGCGCCCTCGCTGTCGTTCATGAGTCCCAAAACGCTCACAGAGCCCGGCGTGATGTCGAGATGGCGCAGCATCTGCTCGGCGCTGGCAAAGGACAGGCGGGCAGAGCCGATCTGCTTTGACAGGAGCTTTGTCTTGAAGGGCTTGTCCCCCGGCATGAGCAGCAGCCACAGCTCGGTCATCTGCCGGTTCGTGAGCAGGAGGTTTTTGCAGATCTCGCACCCGAGCGTCTTTTCGATCTCATGACATGCCTCGATGGTATCGGCATGTGCGTGGTCGACCCTCGCAAAGGGCACGCCAAGACGCTCAAGCAGATCATAGCAGCGCTCCTCCTTGGGGATGCGTGTCTCGGCCGGTCTGCCGGTATAGAGAACGGGGTCCATGTTCATCAAGGTCTCCTCATCATGTCCATCAAATTTTCCGCGAGAAAATCCATATCCCCCTCGCCGCAGCGCTGGTCGCAGAGGAGGGAGAGCATATGCGTTGTGACCCGATGGCTCACAGGGCACACGCCCGCCGCCTCCGGGGGTTCGGGCCAGATGGCCGCGGGACAGTAGAGCCTGCGGCGAATGAGCCCACGCTGGATCGCGTCCCGGTTTTCGACCAGGGTCGGCAGATACAGACCGCTTTTTTCCGGCGTTTCGGTCATGAGGTGAATATCCCCGCGCCCGATCACGGGCGAGAGGCGCTCGATCAGTCTCGCAAGATTTCTCCTGCGCGCGTCGAGGATCTTTTCGGGATCGAGCCCGGCGAGCAGCTCCCTGTAACGGGGATGCATCACGGCAGGCTCCGCGGCTTCGTCCAGGAGGTTGTCCGCGCGGTGCAGAAGCGCGGTGTACTCCCCGCGCAGGGCTTCGTCCCCGCTTTGCAGATAGCGGCTCTTCTTCTCCATGGCCTCGAGGCGCAGATCGCCGTAGCGGGGGTCCGGCTCGCCCGCGAAAGCATCACGGAACACGAGCATCCCGCCCTCGGGCAGGGCCGCCCATTTGCGCAGGCTCGCCGCTGTCACGTCGGGCGTAAAGCCGCAGGGCGCACGCGGGACCAGGATATCGTGGGTGCGGTCCTCCAGAAAGAGGATGGAGGGGTGATCCCGCCGCAGTTTCAGAAGCTGCTCTTCCGAAAACGCCGGGATGCCGAAATAGGGCATGTAGAGGAGCACGTCCCCCGCCCGGAGCTTCCGGCGCAGGTCCTCCTCGTCCGCGGTGAGATCCGCCCGCAGGCGGTAGAAGGCGACTTCCCAGCCGCTCTGCCGGAAGGGCAGGATCATGGCGTCGCAGCAGAGCGCCGGCATCAGCACCCGCTGTCTCCCGGCAAGGCGCGCGAAAGCCTTCAGCGCGTCCCGCCCGCTGCGGAAAAGCTGCCAGCTCTCCGGGATGTCCCAGCGGCCGCGCACGAGCTCATTGGAGGCAAGGTCAAACTCGCTTCCGTATTCCAGGGCTCTCTTCATGCCGCCGCATCCAAACGCGTTTTTTTTCATGTTTCCTCCTCGGTCTCTCCGATTTTCTCCGGCATGGGGAGATCCGCCTCCACCAGCGGGAGATACCAGCTCTCATAATAATAGGGCTTCTCGTCCTCGCTCCCGGGCCAGAGCTCGCCCCAGGGGCGCAGGTAAATCACGTAATGAAAGCCGCCCTTCCCGACGGCTTGATACTGCCCCTCGAGCGTGAGGAGGGTCCCGCAGGCATCCGCGCTTTTTGTGACGGTCCAGTCAGACTCGCCGAGTGCGCGGTCGAGGAAGGACCCGCTCCGGCAGGACAGCACCCCCTCCTCCTCCGTGAGGAGGGCATCCGCAAGCAGGGTCTCCTTTGGAAGGTCCTCGTCCCAGAGGCGCAGGTGCAGCGGGCCTTCGCCGTCGGTTTCCAGCTCGGCACAGCAATCCCAGTAGTAGCCGTACATCCTGGCCCAGTCGCCGCTGCAGCGGTCCATCTTCCACCAGCCGTACCAGTCCTTCGGGAGCGCCGCGGCCTCTCCGGTATCCGCAAAGGCCGCGGGCAGAATACACACTGTAAGCGCCAGCAGAAGCAAAAACGCGGCGCAGCGCTTCAAGGCGCGGGACATGACGCATCCCCCCGTCACAGACTTTACCCCAGCTTTACCACGATCATATCGTCAATTTTCTGTATGGACCCGTCATAGGGGTATTCCGCCATGGCGCGCACGCGGGGGTCCTCCGCGAGCGCCTCGACCGCGGCCTCATCCGCGAAGGGGATGTCGAGACCGAGATGGCAGCGGATCAGGTTTTCGCGGGAATAGATGTTCACGAGGTCCCGGTTCACGCCCATGAAAAGCTCGGTATCCAGCTCCGGGAAGCGGTGCAGCAGATTTTCCTGCCGCCCGACGAGGGCGAGGGCGGTGTTTTCGTCAAAGCCCTCGGTGCTCATCACCCGGGTCGTGAGGGTGGTATAAAAGGCGACGGCGTTCTCCGTCAGAAGCTGCATCTTGAGGTAGCACATATTGGCAAAATACACATTGCCGAGCGTGACGCAGGCGAGGGCCAGCGCGAGAAAGCTCTCCGCCCGGAGCATTACCCGCTCCGCCGTGAGGCCCATGAGAAGGTAGACGCACACGAAGCTGTAGAGGACGAGGGTGTGGATGGAGTCCTGCGACATGATGAGGAACATGCAGCACACGCTGAGCGGCAGCAGGAGCAGCAGCACGAGCAGCAGCGCCGTGTGCAGCGCGCTCCTTCTGCGAAGCGACAGAAGCCCGAGGGCTGCGAGCGTCAGAAGTCCCAGCGCGATATGGACCCAGCGCAGGGTCTCCGAGGTGATGAGATAGAAATTGCGGAAGGTGAAGATATAGAGGAAGGCGTCATAGGCCATGCGGACCCTGCGCGGGAGCGAGACGGCGCCGTTTACATTCTGCACCACATAGTCGTTGAATTCCGCCCCCGTGAGACGGAAGACAAGCTGCGTCACCCCGTAGTAGAGTGCGACGGAGAGAAGCAGGAGCGCGAGGGCCTTCACCCCGAAGCGGATGATCTCCGACACGGAGCGCTCGCCATCGAGAGTGTCCCGGATCATGAGGACCACGAAAAGCGCCGCCGCGACGGAGATATACGCCTGGTAGATCCCGAGAGCGAGGACGAGCAGCACAACGCTCAGACACAGGCGCGCCGCCCCGCCCCGGCTGATGAGATACACCGCGAGGGCCGTGAGGAAGAAGGACCAGGCATAGGGCGCGGCCGTGAACATGAAGCAGAAGTTTCCCGTGAGGGACGGGAAGCTCACGATCATGGCGGGGAGCAGGACGCGGAGCGCCCGGCTTCGGATCTCCAGCGTCTCGAGCATGAGGCAGGCGGCCGCCGCGATGAGCACAAGGCTTATGATCCCGTAGATCCAGGGCATGGACCAGTCCGGGAACAGGACCTTCACAAGCTCCAGACCCCAGCGGCCCGAGGTCACCGTCGCCCCCTTGCCGAAGAGCGATTCGATCTCATCGTGGTTGAGGAGTTTATTGGCAAAGGCGTAGCCGTGCGCGCAGAAGCCCACGGCAAGCGCCGTGAGAAAGGGCGCGCGGTTTTTCTCCCACAGGAATGAGGCCCGGGCAGAGAGGGGCCTGCGTGCATCTTCTGGCAGCATTATCGAAGCTCAACCTTTCGAAAGAGTGTAAACAGTCCGTAGGCCGCGATGGGCAGGATCAGCACGAAATACGGGAGAGCGTACTGACTTTTGGCCTCAAACAGCAGGTGGTACAAAAGCCCCCCCAGCAGAATCAGCGGGAGCAGGCAGCGCAGCAGATCCTTCTTGCGCCAGAGACGGATGATCCCAAAGAGAAGGCCGAGGAAGACAAGCTGCTGGATCTGGTTCATCACGGCAAGCGTGCGCTTTGCCCCGCTCTCGCAGAGGAAGGTGCAGAGCCTGCCCTTGCTGCTGTAGCTCGGGTATACCTGATTGATCCAGAGCGAGCCGCAGCTCGGCTCGTTCCACTGGCTGCGGAGCTTGTCATAGAAAAAGTGCAGGGCATAGCGCCGGTCACCCTTGAATACCGCGAGACGCTCGCGGAGGAAGGCTTTCGCGCTCTCGGCTGTCGCGTCCGCGTCGTGCCCGCTCGATTCAAAGGCCGTGACGGTGTGCTCCTCCTTATACCAGCCGGGGGCGGCGTGCCCCTCGTCAAAGCCCATGGCCATCCAGGCGAGCATGGGAATCCCGTCGCCATAGCGGATGCCGAGGCGCCGCTCATAGAGCTTCTGCGGCAGAGACGGGAGCGTCAGCACACAGGCCAGGGCGAGGAGAAAGCAGAGAAGCGATTCCCGCGAGGGGGCCTTCAGCAGCATCACGAGCCACACGCCGCCAACTGCGACGCAGACGATCAGAAGGTTCAGCTTGAGCGTGACGGCGAGCGTCAGAAACGCCGCGCAGAGGATGGCGCGGCTTCTGCCGCCCTGCTTCATATAGCGCAAAAACATCCACACCGCGAGCGCCCCGCAGGAAAAGGCGGGGATGCTGCCATAGAGATAGGGAAGCGTCAGAAGCGGCGGGAAGCACAGAAAGAGCAGGAGGATGAGGAGCTTGCGGATGCGCTCATTCTTAAAGAGCAGGGCTGTGATTTCCACAAGGGCGTGATACTCCAGCAGAAGCCACAGGAGATTCACCTCCTGCAGGGCGAGAACCGCGTAACCCTCCGGCTCCCCGCGCAGGACGATCCCCAGAAGGCGAAAGAGGATCTCGGAATAGAGCACGTAGCCGAGCTGAAAGGGAAAGCGGTAATAGTAGTTCTCGTACAAAACGGCATAGTCCCCGAGAGCCGCGCGCTGCGCCCCATAGGTCACGAGGAAGGAGTCGCTGTAGGTCGGGGCGCGCAGCTTTGCGGAGGCGATGTAGGCCGTGCCGAAGAGAAAGGTCCAGACGAGAAGCGCCCGCTCCATTTTCTTGATATGGATTCCGTCCCCGTGGAGGTAGAAGAGATAGGCCGCCGAGAGCAGGATGCCGAGCACGATGCAGTTGAGAAAGACGTTGTCCGCGTAAAACTCGATATTCTCCCCGGAGAGATTGTCCGTATTCAAAACGCTTGTCTCCCGGCAGGCGGTATATGTAAGCACCAGCACAAAAGCAAACACAAGGAGCAGCACAAGTGCCGCCGCCGCCTTTTCAGCGCCGCCGGAGATCCTGTTCCGCCGTCCGTCCATCGCTGCCCGCCCCCTGTCCGCAAGCATATTTATGTAAACATATTATACCGCATCCGTCTCTTTTTGTGAAGGGTTTTTCACGATTTTGCAAAAAAGATGCGCGCGCTGCAAAACGGGGAAAGGTGATGCCTTCTGCGGGTATGCCCCTCCCGCGTGAGGAAATTCTCCGACATCCAAAAAAGTACGGCGATTTCGTAACGTGTGATACGAAATCGCCGCGGGTTTTTCCTGCTTTGGTTTTCTTCGCCGGGCGGCCGCAGGGGTCGCCCCTGCGGAATGCTCGGACGTTTTAGAACATGGTATACGTTTCCGGGCCGTACTCTTGCAGGCCGGGCCGGGGATCTGGCCCTGCGGCTTACACGGTCTCCGTGCTCTCCTTGCGGATGCCCTGGATTTTGACGAGCTCCTGCGCGGGGGGCGTGAGCTGCTCGAGCGTCGGGATCGCGCCGTCCACATTCTCCACAAGCCAGTCCATCATCAGGATCTGGTGCGGCGTGAGGATCTCCCCCTTCTCAATGCGGAGCTTCCCGTCCTGATCGTACACCGGCCCGTCGAAGGGGCGGAAGCTGCCGTCCGCGATGCTGCGGCGCAGGAAGTCGATGAGTCGTGCGGTCTCCGCCGGGACCTTCTCCCCGACGCGCACATCCACCACGCCCGCCGAGAGGCCCCACCAGTAGTTGATGGTCTGGCCCGCGTCGCTGGTACTGTCAAGTTCCCCCCACGAGCCGTCAAGGAAAGACTCGAAGATCTTCCGGTAAAAGGCGCCCCAGTTCCAGAACGAGCTCGCCATGTTCTCCTGGCGGTCCCCCACCGTGAGAAAAAGGCCGGTCCTGCGGCTGCGCTCATCCCGGATGAGACTGTCCTGGCCCGAGATCGCCGTGACGCCGTAATTGGCAAAGACCCCTTCGACATCCGCGCCCTCGACGGTGGACCACTCGAGCAGGACGCGCGCCCTGGGGTTGACCATGCGCACGCCGAGGGCAAAGGCGTTGATGGAGGCGGGCATACTGTAGATGGGGTAGTCGCAGACATAGCCGATGTTCTCATGCTCGCTCAGGGCCCCGGCGAGGACGCCGGTCAAAAATTTAGCCTCGTACATTCTGGCGTAGTAGCAGCGGAGCATCGGGTGGCTCACGTTCAAGGAGCAGTTCAGGAACTTGATCGCCGGGTACGCCGCCGCCGCCGAGAGCGTGGAGGCGAGCAGGCGCGGGGTCGTGCTGAAGACCATGTCTGTCCCCTTCTCGGCAAGCTCGCGTATGGTATTGTCGAAGTCCGCCTCGAGCATGTTGAAGCGGCTCTCGGTCTCGACGCGCTCGCCCAGGGCCTCCTGCGCGGCAAGGCGCCCCTGCTCGTGGGCGTAGGTCCAGTAGGAGCTCTCGGGGTCCTTGTCGTGGAGGAAGGCCGCGCGCAGGGTCTTCACGCTCGGGTGTACAATGCGGCTCAGGATGCCGCGGGGCGGGTCGGCCGGGTCCGTGAGCAGGACCGGCTCGCTCTCGTTCCGGACGCTCTTGAGCTCGGGCACGATGACGGCGAGATCGTTCTTGAGCTCCGCTGTCGACCGCTCTGCGAGGGCCGCCGCGCCGTAGATCTCCAGATAGCGCATCAGCGCCTCGTCCTGGGTGAGGGCGCTGCTCAGGGGCGAGGCCGCGAAGACCTTGCGAAAGCGCACAAGGTCTGAGAAAAAGCTGCGCCGCCGGTCCTCGTCCCAGGGGGTGAGATCGTCCCCGCACAGAAGGCGAAGCATCGCGGGATAGGCCCCGACGCGGTCAAAGAGCAGGTTATTGACCCGGGTGACCTTATAGAAATCCAGAAACTCATAATACGCCTCGATCTCCGGGTCTCCGCTGCGGGGCGGGATGAGGCGCTTCACCTCGGCCCGGACAGTGGTCGCGCCGAAAAAGCGCAGGACGGAGACGCGCTTGTGCCCCTCCACCACATAGAAGCGGTTGAGATATTCCACCGCGACGATGGAATCGCGGATGCCCTCCTTCACGTGCGAAGCCGCGAGCGCGCCCCACTTGGAGGCAAACTCGCTCCCCTCCTCCAGAAGCGGGAAGAAGGAGGCGGAGAAGGCGTCCCGCCGCGCGCCGGAACGGGTGCCGACGATCTGCTCAATGTCGATGCGGATGGTGCCGAGATCATCCTCGTTGAGGGCGTTCATGTGGGGAAGCAGCTCCTCCAGCGCGGGGAGATACGGGTCCTCATGCCGCGCGGTGCGGATCTTCACTTCCTTGAGCCCCAGCTTGCGGGCCTGCTGATAGGTCTGGTCTGCCATAAAAGTTCCCTTTCACGCTCACATTTTTGTCTGGTATTATAGCATAGCCCCGGCGCCCAGGCAAGAGAGAAAAATAGATCAAAAATTTATCCTTTTATCAAGAAAATAGGCTTGCGTTTTGACCTCCGGGATGGTATCTTAGGTATAGATTAAAAGAGTGAAGAGTGGAGTGATGGTATCGCTTCGCGATAATTTTAATTGTGCCGAAGGCGCTCCATAACTTCACTCTCCAAACTCCGCTCTCTTTCAACTGCTTATAAATTAAACAAAATAAAAAGGAAACAGGAGGATACACTATGGCTTCCATCAGCTTCAGAAACGTCACCAAGATCTATGACGGCGCCGACAAGCCCGTCGTCCCCAACCTGAACCTTGAGATCAAGGACAAGGAATTCATCATCCTGGTCGGCCCCTCCGGCTGCGGCAAATCCACCACCCTGCGCATGATCGCGGGTCTGGAGTCCATCTCCAGCGGCGAGCTCTACATCGGCGACAGACTGGTAAACCAGGTCCCGCCCAAAGACCGCGACATCGCCATGGTGTTCCAGAACTACGCCCTCTATCCCCACATGAGCGTCTACAAGAACATCGCCTTCGGTCTCACGCTGCGCAAGGTCCCCAAGGATGAGATCGACAAGCGCGTCCATGAGGCCGCGAAGATCCTCGACCTCGAGCATCTGCTTGAGCGCAAGCCCAAGGCCCTCTCCGGCGGCCAGAGACAGCGCGTGGCCCTCGGCCGCGCCATGGTCCGCAACCCCGCCGTCTTCCTGCTCGACGAGCCGCTCTCCAACCTTGACGCAAAGCTGCGTACCTCCATGCGCTCCGAGATCGCCCGCCTGCACCGCCGCCTTGACACCACCTTCGTCTACGTCACCCACGACCAGACCGAGGCCATGACCATGGGCGACCGCATCGTCGTCATGAAAGACGGCATCATCCAGCAGTTCGATACCCCGAAGGTGCTGTACGATTCCCCGTGCAACCTCTTCGTCGCGGGCTTCATCGGCTCTCCCCAGATGAACTTCCTCGAGGTCAAGATAGCAAACGAGGGCGGCAAGCTCGTCGCCATTCTCAATAACGACAAGCTCACGATCCCCGCCGCCAAGGAAGCCGCGCTCAAGCCCTACATCGGCAAGACCGTCATCCTCGGCGTGCGTCCCGAGAACTTCCTCACCTTCGACCAGCTCACCGCCGACAACGGCATCTCCGCCAAGGTCGACTTCTGCGAGCTGCTCGGCGCCGAAACCAACCTCTATGTCTTCGTCGGCGAGCAGAAGGTCATCGTGCGCATGTCCTCCTCCGTGGAGAGCCCCAAGGACGAGTTCGTCAAGATCCCCGTGGACATGGCAAAGGCTCACTTCTTCGACAAGGAGACCGAGCTTGCGATCTGCCACTGATGCGCGGGTCTGACTTTCTGACACAATCGGCATTGCTCGAAGCTCCGGGAGATTTTCTCTCGGAGCTTTTGGCTGTGTGCGCCGCGGGCACGCTCTCACTCCGGGGCGGGGCACTTCTGGAGCTGCCGGCAGATACGGGGCTCTGGCAGGTGCTCACGCCGCTCAGCGGGGAGGTTCGTGTCACGGCCGGGGAGACGAGCTTTCCCCTCTCCCCCGGGCAGGCGGCCTGCGTCCCCGGAGCGGAAGAGGCGGCGCTTCTCCCGGCCGGGGACTGTGAGCTGGGGCTTCTGTCTCTCCGCGGTACCGCTGCCGACCGGGTGTTCGCGCGCTGCCTTGCCGAGGGCGGCCTCTTTTTCGAGCGCGGCGGCGGCCCGGCCGAACGGGCGTTGAGGACCCTCCTCTCGCAGGGAGGGCGGCAGGTCTCGGCGCGGGAAGCCTCCGGCCGCGCCTATACGCTTCTGATGGCGCTCTGCGGCACCGGCACAAAGGGCCCCGCGGGAGGGCGCGCCGTGCCCCCGGTGGTGGAGGCGGCCCTCGGCATCCTGCGCCGGGACTACGCCTTTCTGGAGGGCATTGGGGAGCTTGCGGCAAGACTTGAGGTGAGCCAGGAATATCTCACGCGCTGCTTCTGCAAGTATATCGGCGTGACGCCGGGAAAATACCTCAACCAGGTGCGCATTGAAAACGCGAAGCTCCTCCTGCGGGAGGGACAGCACCCGGTGCAGTTCGTATCCGACGCCTGCGGCTTCTCCAACGCCAACTACTTTGCCCGCGTATTTTGCAGGAGCGTCGGCATGAACCCCAGGGAATACGCGAGGCTCGAGCTTGCGCCCCTGTCCCAGGACACGCGGGACGAGAGTCTTTACGTACTGTAACAGAAGGGCTACAATCCGGATTGTTACTTGCATTTCCCGGCGCTTTGGCCTATAATGAGACTGTATATTGCGGCCGGCTGTGTCGGCCTGTGCAAGATATGTCTTTCATTTCGTTCAGGTTTCATGTTTTCTCTATTTGGAAAGGTGGTTTTTATGAAGCGTGTTTTTTGCCTTTTGCTTGCGCTGATACTGGTGTTCTCTCTCGGCGCAGAGGTATTTGCGGAGGATGTTTTGTATTGCCGGATCTGCGGCAGGCAGATCCCCGTTGACAGCAATGTCTGCCCCTACTGTGCGACGGCGGTCGTCCACGCCGACGGCAGCGTCGCCTCCACGCCGAAGACCGATACGCCCGCGGGCCCCTTCAAAAGCAGCGTCCGCTCCGTCGGGAATCTGCGCGTCACCAAGAGCCCGTATACCGAGTCCGTGCCCTACGGCGGCTCCTGCATCTTTATTGCCCACGCGGATAACGCGAGCTCCGTCACCTGGTACATCGCCAACGCCGACGCCACCGTCATCGCGGAGGCTTCCGAGGCTCCCGCCTACAACTCCGGGCTTTCTGTCTCCGGCACGAAGACCGACACCCTCTCTCTCAGCGGGATCCCCTCCTGGATGAACGGCTACCAGGTGCAGGCGTGCTTCACCGGGTCGGACGGCACCGTTTATACGGAGGTCGCGCGGATCTGGACCTATGAGCAGCCCGCGCCCAAGAAATACTGGTGGCAGGATTGGACCTATGAGCAGATCATCGCCTTCTGCTATGCCAACCCCTGGGCCTGGGATTTCTTCTTCCCCGGTTTGGTGGTGCATGGGCCCGATGTGGACAACGCCGTTGTTGTTGACCCCGAAACAGGGCTCTCCGTCGCGCCTGAGGATTCCGGCGTCGGCACCGGTCCGAACGCCATTGCCATCCATGTGGGACATGAAGTGAATGATCCCGGTGAGACTCCCGCCGGTCTCCAGTCCGCCGCAAGCGCCGGACCGAGCGCCGCGCCCGAGGGCTTCAATCCCGGCGCTTCCGCCGGACCGAGCGCCGCGCCCGCGAACTTCAACCCCGGCGGCGAGGAGCAGGTCGAGAGCTTCCAGCTCGCGCCGGAGCTCCTTAACGAAAATGAGGAGCCTGCGGGCGAATGATCGCTTGAGCGGTTAAGGCAAAACCGAAAAAGCAGCTGAGGAGCATAGCGACGAAGAATCCCGTCCCAATTGTAACCAACCACGGGATCCTTCGCTTACGCTCAGGATGACAGGCTTTAACTTCATGACATTGGCTATCAGCCGCCCGGCGGGGAAATGTTATCGTTTATAGATGTATTTGGGCGAATTCGTAAAAAGATACGAATTCGCCCAACATTTTTATTGTGCTTTCGTTCTCGCCGCGCGGGCGGCTGACAGCCGCCTCTACTGGATGTTATCAACTAAAACTTCATGTCATTCTCATTCTGAGGAGCGAAGCGACGAAGAATCCCGTAGACAACCGGGGGATCCTTCGCTTGCGCTCAGGATGACATGTGAAGTTTAAGGTGTTATAAGCTACTACGGTGCTGGAGGAACTTTTTTCCATAAAGTGCAGTTTTACGCAAGCCGTACCACCTCATCAAACGACTGGATCGTGATGGGCTCGCCATGGAGGAGGCTGTAGCGGGCGCCGTCTCTGTCCACCGTGACGCGGATCGTTCTGCCGCGGTAGCCCACGCAGAAGCTGTAGCCCTCCCACTGGGGCGGGCAGACCGGGGCGAAGCGGAGAAGGCCGTCTTTGACGCGCATCCCGCCGAAGCCGCGCACAAGCCCTGTCCAGGTGCCCGCCATGTTCGCCATGTGCAGGCCGTCCTTGGTGTTGCGGTGCATGTCGTCAAGGTCGAGACGGGCTGAGGACATGAAGTAGTCATAACCGGTCTGCACCTCGCCGATCTCGATGGCGAGGATGGAGAACACCGCCATGGAGAGGCTGGAGTCGTGGGTGGTGACGCTGTCATAGAAGGCGAAGTTCCGGCGCTTTTCCTCGAGGGTCCAGCGCTCGCCGTACTGCGTCATGGCAAGGATGAGATCCGCCTGCTTGCATACCATGTGGCGGTAGATGGTGAGACCGTGATAGTGCATGAGCAGCGGGTGCTTCTCCGGCGGGATCGTGTCAAGCGGCCAGGGCTTGCGACTCAGAAAATCGTCGTCCTGGGGGTAGATGCCGTCCTGCGGGGCGGGATAGTACATTTTCTCCGCCGCCTCAAGCCATGCCTCCGCCTCACAGGGGTCAAAGGCGATGTCACGGCAGAGGCGGGCATAGTCCTCCGGCCGCTTTTCCCGCAGGATGGCCATGGCCTCCCCCGCGCGGCGGAAGTTCTCCTCCGCGACGCAGTTTGTGTAGACATTGTTGTTGACCATGACGTTATACTCGTCCGGCCCGGTCACGCAGTTGAGGACGAAGCGCCCGCCCTTCGCCGCGCTGAAAAAGCCGAGGTCGCAGTAGAGCCGCGCGGTCTCCACCAGGATCTCCGCCCCGCAGGAGGCGAGAAAGTCCAGATCCTGCGTGACCTCATAATACTCGCTGACCGCGTGGGCAATGTCGCCGTTGATGTGGTACTGGGCGGTGCCGGCGGGGAAATAGGCGCTGCACTCCTCCCCGTCGATGGTGCGCCAGGCATAGAGCGCGCCCTTTTCATGCCCCAGCTCCCGCGCCCGCGCCCGCGCGTTCGGGAGGATGGCGTAGCGGTACTCGAGGAGCTTTCGCGCAAGGGCGGGGTCCGTGTGCAGGAAGACGGGGAGGATATACGCCTCCGTATCCCAGAAGGTGTGCCCCTCGTACCCCTCGCCCGTGAGGCCCTTGGCGGCGATGTTGCGCCTGCCGTCGCGCCCGGCGGACTGGAAGAGATGGAAGAGGTTAAAGCGAAGCCCCTGCAAAAGGGCATCGTCCCCCCGGATCTCAAGGCCGACGCCGTCCCAGAAGGCATCCAGCGCGGCCTGCTGCTCTTCGAGGAGGGTGTCGAAGGCGGGGACCCTGCGGCAGGCGTCGATCGTATCCTCCCAGAGTGCGGGGCCTTCCCCATGGCGCGCCGCGGCGTAGCAGATGCTCTTTTCAAAATGCAGGCTCTCCCCCGCCCTCAGGCTCTGCTGTGCTTCCCAGAGGGCGCCGTTTTCGGTCGCGCGGGCGCTGCCCGGGATGCCCCGGTGCTCGAGTGCGCAGCAGATCGCAAAGCCGCTGTTCTTGGTCTTCTGCTCCATGGCGAGAAGACTGCCCTCCGCGAGGACCCTGCCGCGCGTGAGACTGCGGTCCTTCCCGGCAGCGTTTCTGGGGTCGTTGGGGTCCCCCTCGGCGATCACGGCGGGGGCAAGGGCGCTCTCCAGGCGGAGGGCGCAGGCCCCCTCCAGACATGTTAGCTCCAGCGACAGCGCCGCAAGCTCCATATGGGCAAGGCTCACAAGCCGGGCAAAGCGCACTTCCAGCAGGGCCCCGCTCTTCGTGCGCCAGAAAAAGCTGCGGCAGAGGGCGCCCTTGCGCATGTCGAGCACGCGCCGGTGCTCCCGCACATCCGAGACGCCGAGATCGAGCCGCTCCCCGTCCGCCGTGAGCGCAAGGCCCTTCGCGTCCATGACATTGCAGATGGTCTCGTGGTTTTTCGCGTAGCCGTAGGCTTTCTCGCCGTAGACAATGGGCTCGGAATCAAAAACGCCGTTGAGAAAGCTGCCCTGGATGGTCTCCGCGCCGGAGGCCGTGCCCTCCTCCAGATTGCCGCGCAGGCCGATAAAGCCGTTGCCCAGGGCGAAGACAGATTCGTTCTCCCGCAGATCCCGCGGGGAGAAGCCGTTCTCCGTGATTTGCCATGCCTCATAAGGGAATTTGGACGCCATCATTTTCGCCTCATTTCATCCGAATCACGCGGCCGTGCGGCCGCTTTTGTTTCTTCTGCCGACTTATTATAACAGAGGCGCCTATCCCGCGCAAGACTTGAAAAAAGCCTTGCCATTTTCAGGCTTTTCTTGTATGATAAGATACTGAGAAAGTATATATGGAAATCATTTCCTCTCTTATGATTTTGCGCCCTCTCGGGTTTTGTCAAAGGAGCGCTGTTTTATGAAGCAGAACAATTCCACGCCACGCCCCTTCCTCACGCCGCTCGGCGCCTGGGCTTTGTCCCTCGGCTGCGCTGTCGGCTGGGGCTCGTTCATGATGCCAGGCACCACCTTCCTGCCGCTTGCGGGCCCGCTCGGCACCGTGCTCGGCATCGGGATCGGCGCCGTTATCATGCTGCTCGTGGGCGTCAACTATCACTATATGATGGGGCGCTATCCCGACGCGGGCGGCAGCTTCAGCTATGTCAAAAACACCTTTGACTTTGACCATGGCTTCGTCGCCGCGTGGTTCCTGCTTCTGAGCTATATTGCCATCGTCTGGGCCAACGCCACCGCCCTTCCGCTGATCGGGCGCTTTCTGCTGGGGGATCTCTTCCAGGTCGGCCTACACTACCGCATCGCGGGCTTTGACATCTATCTCGGCGAAGTGCTGCTTGCGGTCGGGGCGCTCGCCCTGTTCTGCTTTCTGTGCTTGAACCGCAGGGCCGCCGTGCTCGTGCAGATCGTGATGGTGTTTGTGCTCTGCGCCGGGGTGCTCCTGTGCGCCTGGGCTGTGTTCCGGCACATGCCGGGCGGGTTTTCGTCCATGAGACCCGCCTTCGCCCCGGGCAAGTCTCCCGTCATCGGCGTGTTCACCATCGTCGCCATGGGGCCCTGGGCCTTTGTGGGCTTTGAATCCATCTCCCACGCCGCCGGGGAGTTCAAGTTCCCCGTGAAAAAGGCGCTGCCCATCATGGCCCTCTCCCTGCTCATAGGGGCGGGCGCCTACGCGCTTTTGGCCCTGATCGCGGCGAGCACCGTGCCGGCTGGCTTCTCCGGCTGGCCCGCCTACATCGCGGCGCTGGACACGCTCGAGAGGACCGAGGCCGCCCCCACCTTCTACGCCGTGCACCAGGCCCTTGGCCGCACCGCGACGCCGATTTTGGTTTTCACGGTGCTGGGCGGCGTGATCACCGGGCTTGTGGGCAACACCTTCGCCGCGAGCAGGCTCGTCTGCGCCCTCGCGCGGGAGGGGCTCATGCCGAAGCAGTTTGCAAAGCTCAACCGGGACGGCGCGCCGCAGAACGCGATCCTGCTCATCCTCGCGGTGTCCGTCGTCATCCCCCTCTTCGGCAGGACCGCCGTCAGCTGGATCGTGGACGTGACCACCGTGGGTGCCGCCATCGTCTACGCCTATACCTCCGCCTGCGCCTACAAGCGGGCGCGGGAGGCCGACGACCGCTTCGTCACCGCGACGGGGCTGATCGGCGTCGTGATCTCCCTGGTCTTCCTGCTCTACTACCTGGTGCCGAACCTTCTGGCCGTGTCCGCTCTCGCGCGGGAGTCCTATCTCATTCTCGCCCTGTGGAGCCTTCTGGGGCTCATCGTGTTCCGCTATCTGCTGGGGCGGGACGAGGCGCGGAGACTCGGCCACTCCACGATCGTGTGGATCGTGACGCTCTCGCTCATCTTCTTCACCTCCCTCGTGTGGATGCGGGAGAGGTCCACGGACCTTGCCCGCAGCAGCATCGACGAGGTGAGCGCCTACTACGTGCAGGAGCTTCAGAACGAGGGAGCGGAGCGCAGCCAGCAGGACACGCGGCGGGAGGCGGACTTTCTTGCGCGGCAGAAGAGCAGCTTCAGCAGCGCACTCACCGCAAACAGCATCATCCAGATCAGCTTCATGGTGCTGTCCATGGTGACGCTCTTCTCCATCTACGGCGTGATCCACAGGCGGGAGCGGCAGATCGAGCGGGAAAAGCTCCTGGCGGAAGAGTCGAGCAGGGCAAAAACCAGCTTCCTCTCGAACATGAGCCATGAGATCCGCACCCCCATGAACGCCATCATCGGCCTTGACAGCATCGCCCTCAAGGACCCGGAGCTCAAACCGCGCACCCGGGAGCAGCTTGAAAAGATCGGCGCGAGCGCGCAGCACCTCCTGTCCCTCATCAACGACATCCTGGATCTCAGCCGCATCGAGTCCGGGCGCATGAGCGTGGATGAGGTGGAGTTTTCCCTCACCGCGCTGCTGGACCAGGTGAGCGGCATCACCGAGAGCCAGTGCCGGGAAAAGGGGATTTGCTATACCTTCACGCGCTCCGACGAAGTCAGCGACTATTACCGGGGGGATGAGGCCAAGCTCCGCCAGGTACTTACGAACATTCTCTCGAACGCCGTCAAATATACCGACAGCCCCGGCAGCGTCAGCTTTACGGCGGAGGAGACCGCGCGTTTTGACGATTTTCGCACGCTGCGCTTCGGCATCAAAGACACCGGCGTCGGCATGAGCAAGGCGTATCTCGCCCGGATCTTCGACCCCTTCTCGCTGGAGGATACCGCCTCCGTCAATCGCTACGGCAGCACCGGGCTCGGCATGGCCATCGTGAAAAACCTGGTGGAGATGATGAACGGCGAGATCCGGGTAGAGAGCGAGAAGGGCGTCGGCACGGAATTTGCCGTGACCGTGACGCTCCGCGCCGCCGAGCACAGCGCCCCTCCCGGCCCCGGGGAGGAGCCGGACTACGGCGAGGCCCTCCGGGGGATGCGCGTGCTGATCGCGGAGGACATCGACCTCAATGCCGATGTGCTGGCCGATCTCCTCGACATGTACGGGGTTAAGTCCGAGCGCGCCGAGAACGGCCAGGCTGCGCTGGAAGCCTTCTCCCGGCATGAGGCGGGCTACTACGGCGCGATTTTGATGGATGTGCGTATGCCGGTGATGGACGGGCTCCGCGCCGCGGCCGCCATCCGCGCCCTGCCAAGGGCAGACGCCGCGCTCATCCCCATCATCGCCTTGACCGCCAACGCCTTCGACGACGACGTACAGCGCTCCCTCCAGGCGGGAATGAACGCGCATCTCAGTAAGCCCGTGGAGCCGGAGCGCCTGTATGAGACGATCAAGAAACTCACACGCGCGGGAACTTGACTCCGTTTTGGTGGTGATTGCGTTTGAAAAAACAACATAGATTCAGCCTGACCACGCGCTATGTGGTCATTGTGGGCCTGCTGCTCTTCGCGGCGAACATCGTGCTCGGCATCGTGATGCTGAACCAGTCCAAGGCCATGATGACGATGATGATCCACAAGAACATGCTGGACATCTCCAACACGGCCGCAGACTTTCTCGACGGGGACGTGATGGCCGCCCTGACCGAGGAGGACGTGGGCACGCCCGTCTTCCGGGACATTGCGGACAAGCTCACGGTCTTCCAGAATAACGCGGACATCGAATTCATCTACGCCGTGAAGGAGGACTATCCCGGGCACTATGTGTTCACAGTGGATCCCGACCCCGTAGACCCGGGTGACTTTGGGGAGGAGATCGTCATCACGCAGGCCCTCATCGACGCGGCGGACGGCGTCGCCTCGGTGGACAGTGCCCCCCAGGCGGACCGCTGGGGCAATTTCTACAGCGCCTACAGCCCCATCTTCGACTCCGCCGGGCAGGTCGCGGGCGTGGTCGGGCTCGACTTCAGCGCCGCGTGGTATGACGAGCAGCTTCAGAAGTCCACGCTCTCCATCAGCGTCATTTCGATCCTCTCGGTGCTGATCGGCGGCTTTGTCATGATCCTCATCACCGGCAAGGTGCGCAGACGTTTCCGCGATCTTGACCGGGAGCTTCTGGATCTGTCCAAAAACGTGGACGCCCTGACGGAGGAGATCACCTCCAACCCCGGCTACCGCGAGAGCGTCGGCATGGGGGCAGAGCCCGCGGTCGTTTACGCCGCCCAGGACGAGCTGGAGTCTCTCGGCGTGAAGATCCACTCCATGCGCCAGGAGCTGGAGCGCTATCTCGTCTATGTCCACGCCCAGGCCTACACGGACAATCTCACGCGCGTCGGCAACACCAACGCCTATCAGGAGGCCGTCCGCAGCATCACTGAGGAGATCGCGCACGGCAGCGCAAACTTCTCCGCCGCCGTCTTCGACATCGACAATCTCAAGATCGTGAACGACGAGCACGGCCACGCCTGCGGTGACCAGATCATCCGGGGCGCGGCGCGGGCCATCGCCTCCGCCTTTGGGCGGGAGAACACCTACCGCATCGGCGGGGATGAGTTTATCGCCATATGCCATGGCCTGCCGGAGGGCGAGATGCAGGCCCGCCTTCTCGCCGTGACGGAGGCCATCGACGCCTTCAATTCAGAGCCCGGGCACGCGGCAAAGCTCTCCGTATCCATGGGCAGCGCCGCCTACCTTGCCGGGGCCGACGCCTCCTTCCGCGAGGTCTTTGTCCGCGCGGACGAGGCCATGTACGAAAACAAGGGCGAGCATCACAAAGCCATGCCCGCCCGGAGAAGATAAAGATAGGGCGCGCTAAATAGCAAAAAAGTGTACGGCGAATTCGCAAAATGCTGCGATTTCGCCGTACATTTCTTTTTAATTGATACCTGGTACTGCCGGGAGGGGCAAGCCCCTCCCCTACGGTCAAACAATTCTACAACGCGCCTGGAATCGTTTATTTCTTCTTCCTTCCGAAGATGCCGCGGCCGGCATCGCCGTCAAGCTCGCCCATGGAGGCGGCAAACTGGCGCAGAAGCTCCTTCTGGGAGCCGGTCAGATTCTTCGGCACCTTGACGGTGACGGAGACGAACTGGTCCCCGCGGCCGGAGCCGCGCAGATAGGGGATGCCCCTGCCGCGCAGTCTGAACACCGCGCCGGGCTGCGTCCCCTCGGGGATGGTGAGCTTCACCTTGCCGTCAAGCGTCGGCACCTCAACCTCGGCGCCGAGAGCCGCCTGGGCGTAGCTGATCTCCTGTTCGAGGAGGACGGAGGTCCCGTCGCGCTCGAAGCGGGCGTGGGGCCGCACGATGACGGACACCAGCAGATCCCCCGCGGGGCCGCCGTTCACGCCGGCGTTGCCGCCGCCCGGCTTGGAGATGGTCTGCCCGTCGTCGATGCCGGCGGGGATGTTGACCTCGATCTTGTGCTGGCGGCGGACGCTGCCCATGCCCCGGCAGGTTTTGCAGGGCTGGTGGATGATCTTGCCGGTGCCGCGGCACTTGGAGCAGGGCGAGGAGGACTGCATCATGCCGAAGGGGGTGCGCTGGCTCACGGTGACCTGGCCGGTGCCCTTGCAGTCGGGGCAGATCTCGGGCGTGGTGCCGGGGGCGCAGCCGCTGCCCTTGCAGTCGGCGCAGGGCTCGACCCTGCCGACGGTGACCTCCTTCTTGCAGCCGAAGGCGGCCTCCTCAAAGCTGATGTTCACCGTGGCGCGCAGGCTCTCCCCCTTGCGGGGGGCGTTGGGGTTTGCGCGCGATGCGCCGCCGAAGCCCCCGAAGATATCGCTGAAGATATCGCCGAAGCCCCCGAAGCCGCCGAAATCGCCGAAGCCGCCCGCGCCGTAGCCCGCGTTGGGGTCGAAGGCCGCGTGGCCGAACTGGTCGTACTTCTTGCGCTTTTCCTCATCGGAGAGGATCTCGTAGGCCTCGTTCGCCTCCTTAAAGCGCTCCTCGCAGGCTTTATCCCCCGGGTGCAGGTCGGGGTGGTTTTCCTTGGTCAGCTTTCTGTATGCTTTTTTGATCTCGTCCTGGGTCGCGTCCTTCCTGACGCCCAGCACCTCATAGTAATCTCTCTTCTCGGCCATGTGGGCCTCCTCATTTATATGCTCTTGAGGTGAAGAAAACTCTCCCCCTCAACATGCCGCCAAAGGCAAAACAGCGCGTCATTCCGAGCCAGTGCGCACACTGGCGTGGGAATCCGTCTCTCCCCGCGGCCAGTTGACGGGCTGCAGCCGGTTACGGCCTCCGGCGGGCGGATTGCCACACCAGTGACATCGGTCACTGGTTCGCAATGACGTGATAACAAACCTTGTCTACAACCTGAGGCGGAGTTGATTGGCTCCGCCTCAAGCTCTGCTGATTGTGAAATGCGAATTACTTGTTGTCGTCGTCCACGACGGTGTAGTCGGCGTCGTAGTAATCCTGACCGCCCTGGCTGCCGGGGTTCGGACCCGCCTGGCTGGGATCGAAGCCCGCGCCGGGCTGACCGCCCTGGGCCTGGTACATCTTCTCGGAGATCTTGTAGAAGACCTGCTTGAGCTCCTCGGTCGCGCTCTTGATGGCGGCGGAATCCGTGCCGGTCAGGGCGCTCTTGAGGTTCTGGAGCTTGGCCTCGGCCTCGCTCTTGTCGGCGGGGTCGAGCTTGTCGCCCATCTCGTTCAGGGTCTTCTCGATCTGGTAGGCCATCTGGTCACCCTCGTTGCGGGTGTCGACCTCGTCCTTGCGCTTCTTATCCTCGGCAGCGTACATCTCGGCCTCCTTGACGGCCTTGTCGATGTCCTCCTTGGACATGTTGGAGGAGGCGGTGATGGTGATGTGCTGCTCCTTGCCGGTGCCGAGATCCTTTGCGGAGACGTTCACGATGCCGTTTGCGTCGATGTCGAAGGTGACCTCGATCTGCGGCACGCCGCGGCGGGCCGGGGCGATGCCGTCCAGGTGGAAGCGGCCGAGGCTCTTGTTGTAGGCGGCCATCTCGCGCTCACCCTGGAGGACGTTGACCTCAACGGAGGTCTGGTTGTCGGCCGCGGTGGAGAAGACCTGGCTCTTGCGGGTGGGGATGGTGGTGTTGCGCTCGATGAGTCTGGTGCAGACGCCGCCCAGGGTCTCGATGCCGAGGGACAGAGGCGCCACGTCCAAGAGGACGATGCCGTCCACGTCCTTATTCAGGACGCCGCCCTGGATGGCCGCGCCGATGGCGACGCACTCATCGGGGTTGATGCCCTTGAAGCCCTCTTTGCCGGTCAGGGATTTGACCATCTCCTGCACGGCGGGGATACGGCTGGAGCCGCCGACGAGCAGGACCTTGGTGATGTCGCTCGGCTGGAGGCCGGAGTCGGAGAGCGCCTGCTTGACAGGGCCGGCGGTCTTCTCGACGAGGTGGTGGGTCAGCTCGTTGAACTTGGCGCGGGTCAGGGTGACGTCGAGGTGCTTGGGGCCGGTGGCGTCCGCGGTGATGTAGGGGAGGTTGATGTTCGAGGTGGTGACGCCGGAGAGCTCGACCTTGGCCTTCTCTGCGGCCTCGCGCAGGCGCTGCATGGCAACCTTGTCGGTAGACAGATCGATGCCCTCGGTCTTCTTGAACTCCGCCACGAGGTAGTCGGTGATGCAGGCGTCGAAATCGTCGCCGCCGAGGCGGTTGTTGCCGGCGGTTGCGAGAACCTCAATGACGCCGTCGCCGATCTCGAGCACGGACACATCGAAGGTGCCGCCGCCGAGGTCGTAGACCATGATCTTCTGGTCGGTCTCCTTGTCCATGCCGTAGGCGAGGGCGGCCGCGGTCGGCTCGTTGATGATGCGCTTGACCTCGAGGCCCGCGATCTTGCCGGCGTCCTTCGTGGCCTGGCGCTGCGCGTCGGTGAAGTAGGCGGGGACGGTGATGACAGCCTCGGTCACGGGCTGGCCGAGATAGGCCTCGGCGTCGGCCTTCAGCTTCTGCAGGACCATGGCGGAGATCTCCTGCGGGGTGTAGGACTTGCCGTCCACGTTCACGCGGTAATTGGAGCCCATCTCACGCTTGATGGAGGAGACGGTGCGGTCGGGGTTCGTGACGGCCTGGCGCTTGGCAACCTGGCCGACCATGCGCTCGCCGGTCTTGGCGAAGGCCACGACGGAAGGCGTGGTGCGCGCGCCCTCGGCGTTCGTGATGACGACAGGCTCGCCGCCTTCAAGCACGGCGACGCAGCTGTTGGTGGTTCCCAAATCTATACCTATGATCTTACCCATTGTAATTTCCTCCTGTATATGTGATTTATTTTTCAACAAATTTATACTTAACGGCTCATCGCCGGAAAGTGCGGTATCAGTTTGCTACCTTGACCATGGCGAAGCGGATCACCCTGTCGCCGAGCAAAAAGCCCTGCTGGAAGACCTCCACGATCTCGTTCTCGCCCTTCTCGGCGTCCTCAACGTGCATGACGGCGTTGTGGAAGGCGGGGTCAAAGGTCTTGCCGAGGCAGTCCATTTCGCTTACGCCGAGCTTTTCCATCGTGGTCCTGAACTGGGCCATGATCATCTCGACGCCCTTTTTATACGCCTCGTCCTGGGTCTCCTGGGCGAGGGCGCGCACGAGATTGTCGTACACCGGCAGGAAGGATTTGAGGGTGTTGGCCTTTACCTCGTCATAGATGGCGTCCTTCTCCTTCTGGCTGCGCTTGCGGAAGTTGTCATACTCGGCGCAGAGGCGGAGATACTTGTCGTTCATGGCGGCGACTTCATCGGTCTTCGGCTTTGCCTCCTCGGCCTTGGGTTTTGCCTCGTCGGTCTTTTCCTCCGCCGCCGCCTTTTCCGCGGTCTTGGCCTCGGTCTCGGGCGCGGGGTCCTGCTTTTCCTCCTCTATGGTCTCCGCGGCGTCGGTCTTCTCCTGTTCGGCTTCTTCCGCGGTCTGCTTCTTCTTACTCATTTTCCCTGTCTCCCTTGATGATCAGTTTATTGTGCATCCCCTCGGGCGGGGCCTCTCCCCCGCCGAGCCTTCTCGAAAGGCCCGCGGCGAGGATGGAGAGCTTTGCGGCCACGGTGGAATAATCCATGCGCGTCGGCCCGATCACGCCGATCATGCCCCTGGTGTTGTCCCCGGCGTCATAGGTCGCAATCACAACGCTGGAGTCCTTGAGCTCCTCCGCCACGTTCTCCGGCCCGATGAGGACCTTGATCTCCCCCGCCTCGTCAAGGCTCTCCTCCGAGGGGAGGATGTAGCCGCCGCCGGAGAGGTAGCCCATGAGTTTGTGGGCCTTGTCGGGGTCACGAAACTCCGGCTGGTTTAGGAGCCTGTTTTCCCCGCTCACAAAGGCGGAGGGGGCGACGGCGCTTGACAAAGTCTCGATCACGAAGGCCGCGATGACGGAGGTGACGCCCATGGTGTCGTCCGCCGCGCGCTCGGTGGAATTGATGAGAAGCGGGGTGACGGCCTCCTCGGTGATGTTCGTGAAGCCGGAATTGAAGAGTGCGGAGAGGCGCTGCACGAGCTTTTGGTCCACCGAGACCGGGAGCTTCACGAGCTTGTTTTTCACCGTGTTGTCGCTCAGGAGCGCCACGATGATAAAGGTGTTCGCGTCCACATAGATGAGATCGAAGCGCTTGATCGTCACCGCCGTGCGGGTGGTGAGCGCGAGGGCCGGATAATTTGTGACCTGGGAGGCGAGGCGGCTTATGTCCCCGATGGTGTCGTCCAACTCCCGCAGCTTCTGGTTCATGCGGCGGTTGATGTCCTCCGTCTCCTCGAGACTGAGCTTCTGCTTCTGCATGAGCTCGTTCACATAGAGGCGGTAGCCCATCGGCGTCGGGATGCGCCCGGCGGAGGTGTGGGGCTGCTCAAGGTAGCCGAGACTCACAAGCTCCGCAAGCTCGTTTCGGATCGTGGCGGAGGAACAGCCGAGCCCCGCGTTTGCCGCGATGGACTTACTGCCCACAGGCTCCGCCGTGCGGACGTATTCATCCACGACAGCGGCCAGTATTTTCTTTTTGCGCTCGCTGATACCCATGACGTCCTCACAAGCTCCGTAACGACGCAGCCGAGGCGGAGGATGTTTTAGCACTCTCGCGCCTTGACTGTTGGCACTCTTTCCTTTCGAGTGCTAATATAGCATTGTCCCCCGCGTTTGTCAAGCCTTCCGCGGCGGCAATCCGTGAAAATTCACAGTTTGTACAAATGCATTTTTCCTTTTTCTGTATTTACAATTTTAAAAATATGAAGTACAATAGATATAACATACAAAACTTGATAATATACACGAAAAGGGGGAATATGTCAATGCTGGAAAAACACTTCGCGCAGGTCTATGATAAGTTTAAGCTGCAGTTTTATCGCCGCGTTTTCGAGCTGGTCCGGGAGCGGGACGGGTCCCTTTCCGCGATGGAGGCTTTCTCGCTGGAGGTCATCCATTTGCTGGGGGAGCCGACGGTGAGCCAGTTCGCCGACTTTCTGAACATCTCCCAGTCCAACGCCACCTATAAGGTGAACAATCTCATCAAAAAGGGCTACATACTCCGGCAGAACTCCACCGTGGACCGGCGCGAGTACCATCTCATCCTCTCCGAGAAATACTATACCTATCTCAATCTCTACGCAAATTACGAGCTGACCGTCATGCAGCGCGTGAAGGAGCGCTTTTCGGAGGAGGATATCGCCGTATTCGACAGGATCCTTCAGATCATGTCGGATGAGCTCATGCCCGAGTGCAAACGCTGACACCGAGGAGGCCGCCCTATGAACGCCAAGTCCGCAAACAGTCTCAGGCTCAACTATAAGCGCACCTTTCTCATCGGCTTTGCCTTTTTCGGCATCCTGCTCCTCTGGCAGGTGTACGACTCCTGGTGCCCCACGTTTCTGACGGACATCTTCGCCCGGCGTATGTACGGGATCTCCTCGGCCGAGCTCAAGGCGGGCGACCCCGGAAAGATCCTGAACGTCCAGTGGCTCGTCGGCATCATCATGGCCTGCGATAATCTCGCGGCGCTCATCCTGCTGCCGGTCTTCGGCAACCTCTCCGATAAAACGAGGACGCCCATCGGAAAGCGTATGCCCTATATCCTCGTGGGGACCTTTGTCTCCGCCGTGGCCTTCCCGTTTATCCCCTTCTTCTTTCATCACAACAACATCCTCGGCATGGTGATTTTGATGGGCATCGTCCTGATGTTCATGATGATGTACCGCAACCCCGCCGTCGCCCTCATGCCGGACATCACGCCGAAGCCGCTCAGAGCAAAGGCCAACGGCATCATCAACATCATGGGCTATCTCGGCGGCGCGTTCGCCACCGTGCTCGGCATCTTCCTCAAGCTCTCCGACTACATCAACGCGGCCGACGAGGCGCGGAAGGTCTGGACCATCGAGCTGCCGTTTCTCATTGCCTCTGTCCTCATGGTCATCTCCGCCCTCGTGCTCTTCTTCACCGTGCGGGAAAACGACATCCACGAGGAAATGCGCGACCAGATGGCCGAGGGGGAGCGTCTCGCCGCCATCGCGACCCCGGTGGACGACGACAGGCCCATGTCCAAGGCGAACCGGACCATGCTGCTCGCCATCCTCGGGGCTGAGTTTCTGTGGTTCATGTCCGACAACGCCATCGGGACCTATATCGGAAACTACGTCATCTATTACTTAAATGCCGTCTCGAGCGCGACCATGGTGCTGACCATCGCGGGCGGGCTCGCCTCCGTCGTGGGCTTTGCCATCGCTGGCGGGATCGCCGAGAAGATCGGGCGCAAGTGGACGATCTCCTGCGGCCTCGGCATCACCTTCGTCGCCCTTGTCATCATGTGCACGGTCGCGCCCACCGGCGTCACCGCCGCGAACGCCGCCCACGGGGAGTTCACCTTCCCCGCCGTCCTCTACATTGTCTGGGCCATCAAGGGCTTCGGCATGGCGCTTGTGCACAACTGCTCCTTCCCCATGGTGGTGGAGCTCTGCTCCAGTAAGAAGATCGGCAAGTTCACGGGCTACTACTACGCGGCCTCCATGTCCGCGCAGACCGTGACGCCGGTGCTGCTCGGCCTGATGTTCAACCGCACCGGAGCCTGGCGGACGCTGCCGGTCTACTCCTGCTGTCTCACGGTGCTCTCCTTTATCGTGTTCACAGCGCTCGTCAAAAACATCAAGGCGCGCAAGGTTGAGAATGTCGTCGGCCTCGAGGCGCTGGACGGGGACTGAAATTTCGATCAAGTGCGGGCACTTGATCGAGTTTGCACCCCGCTGCGCGCACTCGCTTGCGGGAGACGCTCGCCCCTGACGGGGCAACCGAAAAACATGGCTAAATCGTAAACTCATTTTTCAAATTCGTTTACGATAAATGATTTGTTTTGCAAATACGCTATCATTGAGGTGCTGTCTGTGAACAATACTCTCTCCAAAAAGCTGAAAAAGGCCGCGATCCTCGGCGGGTGCGCCGCGCTTGCGGCGGGGCTGCCGGTGTTCCTTGCGGCGCCCGGGGCCGTGACCAAGCGGCAGAAGGCCCCCTTCTACGGGCGGAACTTTGCCCACAGGGGGCTCCACAGCGAGGATAGGAGCGTGCCCGAAAACTCGCTTGAAGCCTTCCGGCTCGCAGGCCGCGCGGGCTACGGCGCGGAGCTCGATGTGCAGCTCACAAAGGACGGGCAGGTCGTGGTCTTCCACGACGACACGCTTGAGCGCGTCTGCGGCGTGCACGCGCGGGTGGACGAGAAAAGCTATGACGAGTTAAAGCTCCTCTCCCTCTGCGGGACGGAGCAGCGCATCCCGCTTTTGACCGAGGTGCTGGAGGTCTATGCCGGGCGCGGGCCCCTGATTGTGGAGCTCAAGACCGGCAGGCACAACCGGGAGCTCTGCGAAAAGACCTACGCCATCCTCTCGGATTACCTGGGCGAGGTGTGCATCGAGAGCTTTAACCCCATGATCGTGCGCTGGTTCCGCTTCCACGCGAAGGATCTTGTGCGCGGGCAGCTTGCAAGCGTGAGGCGGGATTACGGCGACACTGTGAATAAACGCACCGCCTTTCTTCTCAGCCGCTGTCTTTTGAACTTCCTGTCAAGGCCGCAGTTCATCGCCTACCGCATCGGCTACCGCCCGCTCACGGTGCGTCTCGCCGAGGCGCTGGGCGCTATGCGCTTTGGATGGACGGCCCACAACGAGAGAGCGGAGCGCGGGCGCGACGGCGTGATCTTTGAGTTTTACCGCCCCCAGCGCGTGTTCAAAAAGCAGTAATGCTTTTAACCCCGGAGGAGCCGCTGTCCCCCGGGGTTTTCTATCGCCAAATTCGACAATTTTTCCGCTGCCCGGGCCGCCGATTTGGGCAGTTCCCACATGCCCGCTTTTGTTCGCTTATTGGCGCGATATGCCTGTTTTTTGTAATTATAAAAACCCGTTCTGTCGATTCCCACATTTTTAGCGCATGGTGGCTTTGAAAATATATCAAATTTTTACAAAAAATCCTTGACATAATTCCTGGCCTGTGGTATAAAAGATACAGGAGATGGGCGTCACCCATCGGTGTAATCGGCACCTTAACCCGTAGGAGCAAGCGAAGTTTACTTGCGGGCCGCCGGCGGCATTGTGGCCGGACGTTGAGCGGGCAACACCAGCATACCATTTATTGTGTAGGCGGAACAACCGGTTCTAAGGCAGTCCGGGTCTCTCATGAGACTGACTGCCTTTTCTATTTTCGGATATTGGGTTAACGCAGCAAGCCTCTTTCTAAGCTCCCTTTTGAAAAGGGATGTGGCCGAAGACCGGAGGGATCAACGCAGAAACGCACTTCCCTCCTCGCGGCATAGCCGCTGCGGCCTACGCTACAAATGTGCCGCCGGCACATTTGCTTAACGCTGCGGTGTGGCCGAAGGCCGGAGGGATCAATTTCTCCGTTTGCATACGCTTCTGTTGAAACACAGTGCAAGACGTTCGATCCCTCAGTCATGACCTCGCGGGAGATCGGCCATGACAGTTCCCTTTTCGAAAGGGAGCTTAGAAGCTGTCTAAAGCCGATATGCATATTTCTATTTCTCCCCCCATTTTGTATCGCAAGAAAAGGAGCATCATCATGAGTCTCTTGGATTTTTTCAAACAGCCGGATCTCTATGACGGGCTCGAGCGCTGCAAGGCGGCGGGCGGCGTCCTGCTCGATGTGCGCGAGGCGGACGAGTTCGCCGCGGGGCGCATCCCCGGGAGTGTCAACCTCCCCCTCTCCGAGATCGAGACAGCCGAGACGCTGCTGCCCGATCACGAAACGCCGATCTTTGCCTACTGCCTGGTCGGCTCCCGCAGCAGGCGCGCCGCGGCGAGATTGCGCGGCATGGGTTATGTAAACTGCGAGAGCATCGGCGGCATCCGGGATTACAAGGACGCGCTGGAAAAATAAAGGAGCTGTGAAAAGAGTTTGTATGAACCCGCAGGGAAGGGGCTTGCCTCTCCCGGCGGCACAGGGTAAGGATGGAAAAGCAATGTACGGCAAAATCGCAGCTTTCTGCGAAATCGCCGTACATTTTTGTGTTTTTAACATTTCTGCGCACGGGAGGAGCAAGCCCCTTCCCTACGGCTGTGGGATACTTTTTTCACAGCCCCTCCCCCTATTCAAAATAGCGTCGGTAGAGATTGCGGGTGAGCGGGTCCAGTTCCCTGTTCAGATCGATCTCGTTGTCCCGGATGAGCCGCGTGATACTGTTCTTCTGCGCGTCAAATCCGGGCGTGCGGTGCAGGCCGTGCTGAATGTGGAGTCTGGTCAGTGTCTCGATCTGCGAGGAGAGATCGCGGATCACGGTCTGTCGGTCCATAGGCACCTTCCTCTGGCTGCGTTTTTCCTCCCCCAAGGGCCGGCGCTCCCCTTTTGCATCCCTTCCTTTCCCGCCATTGTGTATCCCCTCCGGGAGAGGGTCTTTTTTTTTGTTATGTTATCACACTCTAACCGCCGGCTTCAAGATGGGATTTTGCTGAATTTTATCCTTATTTTCTGTTGAAACTTCCAGTATTTCAATTTTCAGAATCATTTTAGTTCATCTTTTTGATGGAAACGATTTCCGTGCGCCGACGCTTTTTTCTGCCCTTCCGTGACGGATAAGCGTTGACACCGGGGCGCGGAAAAGGTAGAATAAAACTATAGAAGTATCGGCTTTTGTCTGCAATCTTGTATGAGAGCGGAATGTGGCGTGATGGAGCGGCTTCGGCGCAATTTTAAATCATCGCGCAGCGATACCTTAATTCCACTCTCCAAACTCCACACTGATTTACAGCGAGAACCCCATATTTGTTTAAATTATATCGTATAGATCGGAGGATCGCGAATGGGCAGAACAGACCGGACGGAGGAATTCCGCCTTCGCTTTGCACGGCATGAGGAGGAGCTGCGCTGGCTCTTCATGGAGCTCTACCACGGGGACGAGCAGGCATACAGCTTCTTTACCGGGATGCTGCGGCGCATGTATGAAGAGCGCAGCGAGAAGCTCTGCGAGCTCGACCGGAAAAGGCTTGCGGACCCTGACTGGTACAAGGGCAACGGCCTTGTCGGGATGCTCATGTACGTGGACTGCTTTGCCGGCACGCTCCAGGGCGTTCGGGAAAAACTCGATTACATCCAGGACTGCGGCGTCAACTACCTGCACCTGATGCCCCTGCTGGAGAGCCCGGTCGGCCGCAGCGACGGGGGCTATGCCGTGTCGGACTTCCGGAAGGTGCAGCCGTCGCTCGGCACGATGGAGGATCTCGCGGCGCTCGCGGAGGACTGCCATGAACGCGGGATCGCCGTGTGTCTCGACTTTGTGATGAACCACACGAGCGAGGACCACGAGTGGGCAAGGCGCGCCCGCGCGGGGGATCGGAGCTTCCAGGAGCGCTACTTCTTCTACGACGACTGGGACGTGCCAAACCAGTTTGAAAAGACTGTGCCCCAGGTCTTCCCCACCACGGCGCCGGGCAACTTTACCTGGTGCGAGGAGGCCAAAAAGGTCGTCATGACCACCTTCTACCCCTATCAGTGGGATCTCAACTACGCAAACCCCACCGTCTTCAACGACATGACGGAGAACATGCTCTATCTCTGCAACCAGGGCGTGGACATCATCCGGCTCGACGCGGTGCCCTATATCTGGAAGCAGCTCGGCACCAGCTGCCGGAACCTGCCCCAGGTCCACTCCCTCGTGCGCATCATGCGCATGGTGTGCGAGATCGTGTGCCCCTCGTGCCTCTTGCTCGGGGAGGTCGTGATGGAGCCGAGCAAGGTGGTCCCCTACTTCGGCACGGTGGAAAAGCCGGAGTGCCACCTGCTCTATAACGTCACCACCATGGCGAGCACCTGGCACACTGTCGCGACCAAGGACGTGCGCCTTCTCCAGCACCAGCTCGGCCAGGTGTTTGCCCTGCCGCGGGAGTACACCTTCTTAAACTACCTGCGCTGCCACGACGATATCGGCTGGGGTCTGGATTACGACTTTCTGGGCCGCTTCGGAAGCCGCGAGGCCGAGCACAAGCAGTTTCTCAACGACTATCTCACCGGCGTCTGGTATGGAAGCCCCGCGCGGGGCGAGCTCTACAACAACGACCCGCGCCTGCGCGACGCGCGGCTCTGCGGCACCACCGCTTCCCTCTGCGGGCTGGAGGCCGGACGCTACGAACATAACCACGCGAAGATCGAGTGGGCCCTGCGCCTTGACATCATGCTGCACGCCTACATGTTCACGCTCAGCGGCATCCCGGTGCTCTACAGCGGGGACGAGATCGGCCAGGAGAACGACTACGCCTATCACGAGGACCCGCTCAAAGCCTCCGACAGCCGCTATCTCCACCGGGGCAAAATGAACTGGGACGCCGCGGCGGAGCGTAATAATCCCGAGAGCGTGGAGGGGCGCCTTTTCTCCACGCTGGTGTTTCTCGAGAAGCTCCGCGCCGCCCACCGGGTCTTCGAGGCCGGGGCCGACACCTGGCTCCTCCTTACGGGGGACAACGCAGTACTCGGCATCGGGCGCTATTTTAAGGGCGAAAAGCTCGCCGCGTATTTTAACTTCGGCGAGAGTGAGCGCCGGGTCCCTGTCAATACCCCCGGCAGCTTTCAAGATCTGCTCACCGGGGAGCAGGCAGACCCCAGCGGCATCCTGCTCCCGCCGGGCGGCTTCGTCTGGCTCATCTGCGACTTTGGGCAGGAAGAGGCCCGGTAAACGCTGTACTTTTTTGAATACAGACTGTGACAGGAGGATTCACCCATGGATCAGAAACAATTTGACGTTGTCGCCCTCGGCGAGCTTTTGGTGGACTTCACCCAGAACGGGTTGAGCGGCCAGGGCAATCTTCTCTTTGAGGCAAACCCCGGCGGCGCGCCCGCGAACGTGCTCGCCATGCTGCGAAAGCTCGGCAAGCGCTGCGCCTTTCTGGGCAAGGTGGGCAAGGACAGCTTCGGCGACATGCTCGCCCGAACCGTAGAGGAGGCCGGCATCGACGTGCGCGCCCTCAAGCGGGACAGTGATATCCCCACGACCCTCGCCGTGGTGCACACCTTCCCGAACGGCGACCGGGATTTCAGCTTTTACCGCAAGCCCGGCGCGGACATCATGCTGCGTCCCGAAGAGCTGGACGAGGAGCTTCTGCGCGAGACCCGCATCTTCCATTTCGGCACTCTCTCCCTCACGGACGAGCCCTGCAGGAGCGCCACGGTGAGAGCCTATGAGATCGCCAAGGAGGCCGGGGCCCTCATCTCCTTCGACCCGAACCTCCGCCCGCCGCTCTGGCCCGATGAGGAGAGCGCCAGGGCCGCCATCGAGTGGGGCCTTTCGCGCTGCGACATTTTGAAGATCGCGGACAACGAGATCGAGTTCATGACCGGGGAGACGGATTTTGACAAGGGCGCCGCCATTCTGAAGGCCCGCTTCCCCCAGATCCGCCTCTTGAACGTCACCGCCGGCGGGGACGGGAGCCACAGCTTCTATGGCGGGCGGCATGTGTTCGTGCCGGCCTGCAAACTCGGCGGCGTGATTGAGACCACCGGCGCGGGCGACACCTTCTGCGGGAGCGTTTTGAACTTCGTGCTGGAAAACGGACTCGACGGACTCACGGATGCACAGCTCGAGGCTATGCTCCGCTTTGCAAACACCGCCGCCTATATCGTCACCACCAAGAAGGGCGCCATCCGCGCCATGCCCGAGCGCGCGCAGGTCGAAGAGCTCATCGCGAGAAGCTGACGCGCATATCTGACCGTAGGGGCGGCTATCAGCCGCCCGATGAAACCAGTTCAAAATTCAAATACCCTCCGACAGGTCCGTACTTTTGACAACGGATTCGCCGGAGGGTTCTTCTATGCTGCTTTTCTACCGCGCGGGCGGCTGACAGCCGCCCCTACGGCAATGTGTAAATCACTTTTCTTCCTCGTCCTCGAGATCCTCGGGCAGGACGTTCATGAGGTCCTCCTTGCTGGGGTTTTCGATCTGGGCCACGCGGTTTGACTGGCGGACCACCATGTCCTCAAAGCAGTTTCGCACATCGCGGCCGTTGCCGAAGTTTTCGCTGCGCTCCTCATAGAGCTCGGTGAAGAGCTCCACCGCGGCCTTCTCGGACTCCTCCGTGAGCGTATAGCCGTTCTTCTTGCACTGGGAGCGGAAGATCTCCATGAGCTGCTCCCCATTATAATCTGGGAAGAAGAAGTATTTGTTGAAGCGAGACTCGAGCCCGGGATTCGAGCTGAGGAACTTTTCCATCGGCCCGGTATAGCCCGCGACGATGACGATGAGCTCCTTGCGGTGGTCCTCCATGGCCTTGAGCATGGTCTCGATAGCCTCGCGCCCGAAGTCGTTCTCCCCGCCGGAGGAGAGGGAGTATGCCTCGTCAATGAAGAGGACGCCGCCGAGGGCCTTTTTGATGACCTCCTGCGTCTTGAGGGCGGTCTGCCCCACGTAGCCGGCAACAAGGCCGGAGCGGTCCACCTCCACGAGCTGGCCCTTTTCGAGCACGCCGATGGCGGCATAGAGGCCGGAGAGGATGCGGGCGACGGTGGTCTTGCCGGTGCCGGGGTTTCCCATGAAGACCATGTGCAGGCTCATGGGCGGGACAGGCAGGTCGTTCTGCTCGCGGAGCTTGCGGACCTTCATGAGGTTTATGAGATTCTTGATGTCCCGCTTGACCTCCTCCAGGCCGACAAGGGACTCAAGCTGGGCCATGAGCTCGTCAAAGCTGGGCCTCTCCTCCATCTCGGCTTTGGCCTCGTCCTTCTTCTCGCTCCCGCCGCCGGTGGTCTGGGTCTGGAGCCTGTGCTTTTCGATAAAGCTCGGCTCCCCGCTTGTGACAAACTCCAGGGGGTTCAACGGCTCCTTGCTCTTGCGCACACCCGTGGTGTCGCAGATGGCGGTGAGCTTGTCGGTACACTCGGTGATGAAGGCGGCCTCCTCATAGGTCACATCGTCGTCTACCGCGGCGAGGTAGAGGAGGATGTTTGTCAGCATCCGGATGAAGGTGCGCGAGGCTTCCGTGCCGCGCTTTGCGTCGCTCTCGGCGAGGTTCCAGTAGAACACCGGGGGCAGGAACACCTCCCCCTCGCAGATGGAGCCGGTCAGCGACCAGAGCATCCAGCGGGGCTGGGGCTGATTGCGGGAGTAGATCTGGTTTGCCATGTCCACATGGCGCTGGGTGATGCCGCCCCCCTTGCTCCACAGATTCAGGGCGCACTTGGTCATGAACTCGTCAAGCTCCCTGGCCATGCCGGAGCCGCCGAGCCGGTAGAAGGCGTCGGTATTGGCGGTGTAGATCTTGTGGAATTCCTCGGGCGAGCGGGTCCAGGTGGTGGGCATGATGATCCTCCCCTTCTGTCTTTTTCGTGAAGATCATTATAGTCCCATTCGTTCCCGGGCGCAAGCCCTTACAGGATTTTCTCCACGCTGTACATTTTTTGACCTTTTTGTTTTTCTTACTCATGCTTACCGGGAAGGACGGCTATGCTGGGCGACAATTGACAGGTGGCGGCAGACTGTGGAACATTTTTCATGAATCTGTAGCGTCATTATGCCGCTCGGCGGTGATCCGAAAAAACAAATGTTAAAAAATTTTTTAAATGGCGCACAAACAGGGTTTAATTCCGTTATACACATTGAAGATTACACGGAGGAAGGAGGCCGTTCGTTGAATCTGGAAGAGCAATATGATCGGATCTATCAATATCTGTTTTTTCGCCTTCATGACCAACATACAGCGGAAGACCTGACGCAGGAAACCTTCTTTCGGTTTATTGGAAGCAGGACGTATCAGGACGAGAACCGACAGCTGCAGTACCTGTATACGATTGCTCGCAATCTGTGCAGTCAGTATTACAGAGACAAGGTGATTGTTTTCAACTTCGATGAAGTGTTGGATATCCCGCAATCGGAAGAATCGGAGCAGTCATTGTTAGAGCGTATCAGCCTGATAGACGCTCTCCAGACGCTCTCACCGGAGGAGCGGGAAATGCTGCTTTTGCGATATGTTAACGACGTCCCTGTCCCTGTGATAAGCCGTCTATACAATATATCAAGGTTTGCTGTATACAGAAGGCTGAAAGGGATATTGAAAAAGGTCAAGGATGAAATGGAGGCAGAAAATGGATAATGCCAGGATTATAAGGCATCTGAAAGAAATCTGCCGGGCTCCGGAACCGGAGAAGAAAAAGACTTTCTTTCAGGGATTAGAGGCGCGGGGCCTGACATCCAGACGGCCAGAAGTCATAAATCATGGGGAATTTCTCCTGAGACAGTTTTTTTATGTTGGCAAATGGGTATGGCTGCTGACGGCGGTCTTATTGTTGTGCATCACCGGAATCTGTTACGGCAACACAGAAAACTATCCTTTTGCCTTAACTCCTCTTCTGGCGGTCGGAATCCTTGTGGAGACAGGAAGATCTTTCAGGTGGAAAATGGCTGAATTGGAGTATACTGCCAGATTTTCATTAAGGAGCGTAATGCTTGCAAGGATGTTTCTGGTTGGTATCGTGGAGACGGCAGGACTCCTGGTCGTTATCTGGGTGGTACGACCATGGTTTTCATATTCTCTGAGCAGAGTATTCCTTTACATGATGGTGCCGTATCTGGCAGCCTCACTGTCAGGCTCGGTGTATGAAAGGAAGAACAGGTCGCACAGTGGCTTGGGAAGCATAATAATCTGCTTTATGTCATCAGGGCTTTTTGCAGCGGCACCATATTGTTTAAGCAGTTTATATGAAGAGAGGTTTACTTTCATATGGACAGTGGCGTTTATCCTGCTTATTTTATGTCTTTTCATCAGCGTACGCAGATGGATTTGTGAGTTGGAGGAACCGGTATGGAACTTATAGCAGACAGAATCACCAAACAATATAAAAATAAGATTGCCGTTGATCGGATGTCATTTACCTTGACAAAAGGAGTAACGGGACTTCTGGGTGCAAACGGAGCAGGGAAAACAACACTGATGCGTCTGCTCTGTGGGATTCTCGCCCCTGACAGCGGAAGCGTCTCCTGTGACGGAATGAGTGTGGGAACGGAGGAATATCGAGATATTCTGGGGTACCTTCCGCAGGACTTTGGCTTTTATCCGGAATTCTCCGGAAAGGATTTTCTCCTCTATATGTCCGCTGTAAAGGGACTGACAAAAAAGGATGCTATTCGAAAAACACAGGAACTGATCGAACTGGTCGGGCTGAGAGATTCAGCCGGGAAAAAGGTGCGTACGTATTCCGGTGGGATGAGGCAGAGGCTTGGAATTGCGCAGGCTCTTTTAAATGATCCGCAGATTCTGATTATGGATGAACCGACCGCAGGTCTTGATCCACAAGAGAGAATCCGTTTCCGCAATCTGATCTCAGGATTAGGACAGAATATAATCGTTCTGTTATCGACGCACATCGTATCGGATCTGGAGCATATCGCAGACCGACTGATGATTATGAAAGACGGACAGCTGCTCTGGCAGGGAAACCGTTCTGCCGGGGGAGAAGACTTGGAGGCATTCTATATCTCTAAGATTGGGGAAAAGAGGTGAACTTGCGTGATGCTTCGGATTATATATATGTATGAACTGAAAAAACTGTTCCGTGCGAAGGTAAATCTGATTGCGCTCGCAGGAGCGGTCATTATGCTTGTGTTCCTGGTGATATTCTCCATCTCGGAGGTCCAGCCGGTATCCCGGGAAGCGGCCAAAGAACTGGACGGCAGGGCCATTGACGGAGAACTGATAGAGGAACTGAAGCCTGCCATGAGGGTTGAAAACGGATCAACGGTGATAGAGATCAGAGCGGAGTCCGAAAAATATGTTCCTATTATGGATGTGATAACTTCTGTGACCGGTTATGACATGGACCTTACTCAGCTTGATGGAACGGAGTTTTATGCGCTGCGTGAGCAGGAACTGAATCAACGAATCGAGAAACAGAGACTCTCAGAAACAGAAAAGGAATTCTGGCGCAGCCAGGAGGCGCAGGTTTCCAAACCATTTGTTTATCATTACCACAGCGGACCTGCGAACCTGCTCAAAGCCTTTCAGGTGCTTGGATTCTTTATCTTTCTCCTGTCTACTGTCGGACTGTCAGGCGTCTATGCAAGAGAAACGGCGGATAACATGAATCAGCTTCTGTTGTGCAGCCGATACGGAAAGAAAGAACTGTATCTGATCAAGTTTGCTGCCGGCCTTACCTGGATTCTGGCAGCGGCATTCCTTCTGCTCCTTGCGGTATCCACCCCGTATTTCTTTGTTTACGGGATGGAAGGAATGGGGGAAATGCTGCAGCTGGTGAAGCCGTGGTCCATGCTTCCCTATACGCTCGGGCAAATGCTGGGGGTGTACGCAGAAATATACCTTCTTGCAGCGCTCCTTTTTGCCGCTGTGACCATGCTGCTGTCTGTGATTACGCAGAATCAGCCCGCGGTGACCTGCGGCTTGTTGGGATATCTGATCGTTGATCTGTTTGCGAATCTTCCGGATCGCTTCGGCATCATCCAAAGAATATGGCTTCTCCGGCCGAATGCGGTTTTGATGAATACAGGATTTACCAACTACCGGCTGATACATCTGGCGGGCAGATTATTTTTGAACTTTCAGGCAGCGTCTGTGATATACGCTGTGATTTTCATGGCAGCATTTTTGATTGGACGGCGGAAATACCGCAGGCTTCAAGTTGGGAATTGAAACCCACCTGAGTAAGGACGACGGCAAATCAACTTACAGGATTTTCTCCACGCTGTACATGCTCTCCAAAAGCGCGTAGAGCGGCTGCCAGAGGCGGTCCGCGGTCCAGATGCTGATGCCCGCAAGGCCGTACTCCCCCACAAGACGCAGCCGCGCGCGGATGCTGCGGGCGTCCTCGAACCAGACCACGTGGGTCCTGCCGGCGGTGTCGGTGTAGCGGAAATACGGCGCCTCGGCCCGCTCGTCATAGCGGATCTCCGCCCATCGGGAGGCGGCGAGCTCCTGCGCCCCGGCGTTCGAGAGATAGCGCGCCGCCGTGCCCTGCTTCCAGGGGAGGGTCCAGTCGTAGGCGTAGTTGGAAAAGCCCAGGAGGATCTTCCCCGCCGGCATCACCGTCACGGCGTAGTCCAGCACCCGGCGGATACGGTCCACCGGAGAGATCGCCTGCGGCGCGCCGTAGGTATAGCCCCACTCATAGGTCATGAGGATCACCCGGTCGGCGTAGCGGCCGTGGGCCTCATAGTCGTGGGCGGTATAGAGGAGGCCCTGCTGGTTCGCGCTCTCCTTCGGGGCGATGGCCGTGGAGACCGGGCAGCCCAGGGGGTGCAGGCGCTCCGCCGCTTTTGCCACAAACTGGCTGTAGCTGTCCCGGTCGAAGGGATAGATGTACTCAAAGTTGATGTTGAGGCCGTAATAGTCCTTCTCCCGGATGAGGGAAACGATGCTCTCAAAAAGCCGCGCCTGCACCCCCTCATCCGTAAGGAGCACATGGGCAAGGTCCGAGGAGAAGCCGCCCGACTCCCCGAGATTCGTCACCGTGAGAAGCGGCGCGGTCTGGCCTGCATAAGCCGCCCGGATGAGACGCTCATCCTCGATGGGGCGCAGCTCCCCCTCCTTTGTTGCCGCATGGGAAAAGGGACAGAGCGTGGTGAAATACGGCATGGTCTCCGTGAGGACGGAGTCGCGCACCGTGGGATAGACATAGGCGTTGACCTCGATCTGCTCGCGCACGTCCACGGAGGGGCCGGGGATCAGAAGGCTCTGCCCGATGACAAGGCGGGACGGGTCCGCGATCTGGTTCAATCGGACGAGCGCGTCCACCGTTGTCCCGAAGCGCCGGGCGACGGCATAGAGACTGTCCCCGGCTTTGACGATATAGATCTGCATAAAGGCTCCTTTCACGCAACAGGCTAATCTATCGTATGCGCGCGGGAGCCTGGACTATCTGCGCCCATTGCAAAAGGGGCTGTGAAAAAAGTACCCCACAGGCGTAGGGGAGGGGCTTGCCCCTCCCGCGCGCAGAAATGTTAAAAACGCAAAAATGTACGGCGATTTCGTAGAAAATTACGATTTCGCCGTACATCGCTTTTTAATGGTTACCCTATGCTGCCGGGAGGGGCAAGCCCCTCCCCTACGCTATCATACTGACTTTTTTCACAGCCTCTTTGAATTCGGTTTTACCAGTTCTTTCGGCCGTGGCCGCCCTGCATCATACCGCCCTGCATCCCGTCGGGACCGCCGAAGCCGGCGCCGCGCTCGCCCTGCATCATACCCGGGTCGCCGCCCATCATGCCGGGGTCGCCCTGCATCATGCCGCCGCGCTTGCCGCCCATCATGCCGCCGAAGCCGCCCATCATCTGGTTTGGGATGGTGTCGACCTGCTGGCCGTTCACGATGACTGTGCCGCCGGTGAAGGTGACAGTGCCGTCAATGTCGAAGGCGGAGCCTGCCGTCACGTCGACGGTGCCGCCGGTGATGATGAGGTTTCCGTTGGAGTCGATGCCGTCCGTGTCCCCGGGGCCCATGGTGACGGTGAGCGTGCCGCCGTTTATTTCCACGGCGGGGGTATAGAGCGTGGACTTGTGCGCGGCGTTCACGCCGTCGTCCGTGGCGCTGATGGAGACGGCACCGTCGTTTACGCGGATACAGGTCCCCTCCAGGCCCTCCGCGCCCGTGAGATCGAGGGTGCCCCCGTCGATCTGCAGGAGGGTCGTGGCGTGGATGGCGTCGTCCCCGGCGCGGATCTCGAAGCTGCCGCCCGCGATGTAGACGGAGCCGAGGGTGTTGTCGTCGTCGTTTTCCGCGTGCAGACCGTCCTCCCCGCTCTCGATCTGGAAGCTGCCGCCCGCGACCGAGAGGGAGTCCTTCGCGCTGACGGCGGTGTCGGACGAGGTGATGGCATAGCTGCCGCCGGTGATGACCACATCGTCTTTGCCGACGATGCCGTGGCCCGCGGGAGATGTGATGGTGAGGCTGCCGCTGCCGTTTAAGGTGAGGTCGTCCTTCGAGAAGATGACGGCGTCCACCTTCTCGTCCGCGGCCCCCGTGAAGCTGCCGCCGTTTGTGAGGGTGTTGGCGCTGCCCTCCGCTAAAGTCACGAAGACCTTGTCGGCCTCGGCGACATAGATGGCGGCGTCGCTTGCGGCGTTTATCGTCACGCCGTCCAGGACGAGCTGCACCTTGTCCTGCGCGCCCGCCTCCACGCGGATGCTGCCGTCTGTGAGCGTGCCGGAGAGGAGATAGGTGCCGGGGCCCGTGACGGTGACCGTGCCGCCGGAGATGGTGACGCGGTCAGAATCGGAGGAAGCCGACGCGCCGCTCAGGGTGATGCGGAAGACCTCGGCGTCATAGCTTGCGGAGAGGTCCCGGTCGGAGAAGGAGGCGGTATAGAGATCGCCCTCCTCCGCGTGGGCCCGGGCGCCGCCTGAGAGCACCGGCACCGCGAGCGCCAGGATCAGAATGAGAATCAATACTGTGACAGAACGTTTCATGGTTTGAAGTCTCCTTTCAAGGTTCTGGCAGGATTATACCCCGAAGGAGCGGCGGACATCTCCGAAAAGCGGCGGTAAAGCTCACGCAAAATTTACGAAAAGCGCGCCTCGAAGACAGCGCCGTTGTCGTTTCGGACCGTGAGTGCGCCGCCGCAGCTCTCCGCGACGGACTGGGCGATGGAGAGGCCGATGCCGTGTTTGCCGCCCGCGCCCTTATAAAAGCGCTCGAACACGTGGGGCAGGTCCGCCTCTGATACGCCGGGCCCATCATCCCGGACGGAGGCAAAGACGCCCTCCCCTTTCCGCCGGCAGGTCAGCGTGATTTCGCTTTTGGCATAGCGCAGAGCGTTTGAGAGGAGATTTCCGAAGAGGCGCTGGGCGTCCTCCTCCCGGACGGCGAGCATGACTGGCTCCTCATCAAAATCAAAGGCAAAGCGGATGCCCTTGCCCTCCGCCTCGGCCCGCGCTTCGGACACGCAGAGGGACAGAAGCTCCCGCAGGTCGAGAGGCTCTGCCTCCCCCGCGGGCTTCGCCCGGCCCATGCGGGAGAGGTACAGAAGCTCCTCCACCATGCCGCCGAGCTTGTCCGACTCCGCGAGGATCACGCGCCCGGCCTGCTGCGGCTCCATGAGGCCGTAGACCAGCCCCTCGGCATTGCCGCGGATGGAAGTGAGCGGGGTGCGCAGCTCATGCGACACATTCTGAAAAAAGGTCTCCTGCTTCTGCTTTGCGTCCCGGAGCTCCGAGACCATGCGGTTCATGGATTCCGCGAGCTTATCAAACTCCACATCCGGGAAGGAGAGCGCGCGGTTTTCGAGACTCCCCGCGCCGATGGCCCCGGCGAAATCCGAGAGGGACTGCACCGGGCTTGTGAGCGTGCGGGCAAAGCGCCGGCTCAGGAGAACGGAGAGAAGGATCGCCGCTAAGATGACGATGAGGAGAATGAGGTTCACCTGGCGGGAGAAGGCCGTGATGGCAGTCATGTCCACATAGGCGAGCAGCACCTTGTCCGGCTGGTTCGGGTCTTTGACGCAGGAGACGGCGTAGGTCCCGCTCTCGAGCGTGACGGTGCGGTTTTCCATGTCGCTGAGCGTCTGCCCTTCCGCGAAGGCGGCAAGCTCCCGACTCACCTCATCAGTATCGTTCAGCACCGTGAGCACCGACCCGTCCTCATCCAAAAGGATCGCGCTGCCGCGCATCCCGGTCTCGCGGTCCGGGCGGTTTTCAAAGGGCTCCATGGCCCGGTGGTCCCGCATCCCGCCGCGCCACATCTCGGAGGCATTTTTATAGATGGAGTCGAGCTGGGCCGCGACGCGCGCGCGCACATAGCCCCGGACGGAGAGATTGAAGGCCGCGATCACGACGAGCAGCACCCCGCAGGTGAGGCCGATCATGGTGGCGAGGACATGCGTCCGAATATGCCGCTGCCGCTTCATGCCTTCTCCTCCAACCGGAAACCGAAGCCCCAGACCGCCGCAATGCTCACGCCGCAGCCGTCGAGCTTCTGCCGGAGGCGGCGGACGGTATCGTCGGTGGCGCGGGTCTCCACGGCGGTCTCAAAGCCCCAGATCTCGGTCAGAAGCTCCTCCCGCGAGACAGCCTGCCCCGCGTGGAGCATCAGGTAGCGGAGCACCTCATACTCCGTCGGCGTGAGGGCGAGGGGCGCGCTGTCCCTTAAAATATGGCGGCCCTCCTCATCCAGTGTGAGATGCCCGGCGTGTACCGCCGCCGATTCCGGCGCCGCGTGCTTTTGGCTCTCGAAGTCGATGCGGCGGAAGATGGCCCGCACGCGCATCAGAAGCGCCATGGCGGAGAAGGGCTTTGTGATGTAGTCGTCGCTGCCGAGGCCGAGACCCATGGCAAAGTCGTTCTCCGAGTCCCGGGCCGTGAGCATGATGATGGGCACGGTGCTCAGTTTGCGAAGCGCCGTGCAGACCGTGAAGCCGTCAGAGCCCGGCATCATCACGTCCAGGATCACAAGGTCCGCAGGCTCCTGCCGAAAGCGCGCGAGCAGCAGGTCGCCCGTGGGGAAATCCTCCACAAGGTAGCCGTCGCTCAGAAGAAAGGTGCGGATCACCTGACGGATATTGTCGTCATCGTCCGCGATGTAGATGGTTTTTGTGTCTGCCATGTTGACCGTCCTTTGCATGGTTTTTCTTTATATTAGCATTGCTCTCCCCGAAAAGCAACACGCGCCCTGCCGCAGATTGTACGCAGGGCTTCGTATAAATTTTGTAAATTTCGCCGCTGTTTCTCGGAGACTTCCCGCCGCCCCGTCTGCTATGATACAGCCACAACGGACGAGAAAGCCCGTGAGGCAAGGAGGCGACTTTCATGAGTGCCATTCAAAACAGCTTTCAGCGTGTGGAGGTCAAGTACCTGCTCACGATCAGTCAATATCTGGCTTTGCGCCGCGGCATGGCGGCCTATGTGAAGCCCGATGTATACAGCCGCTACACCATCTGCAGCATCTACTGCGACACAGAGGACTTCTCCCTCGTGCGGACAAGTCTTGAAAAGCCCGTCTACAAGGAAAAGCTCCGCCTGCGCAGCTACGGCGTGCCGGGCGGGCGGGACACGGCCTTTGTGGAGCTCAAGAAAAAATACGACGGCGTCGTCTACAAGCGGCGCGTGACCGTAAACGCAGCCGAGGCCGCAAAGAGCATCAGCCGCGGGAAGCTCCTCGGGGATGACCAGATCAGCCGGGAGATCAACTGGTTTCTGCACGTCTGGAAGCCGCAGCCCGCGGTCTACATCGGCTATGACCGTGAGGCCTGGGCCGGGATCGAGGACAGCGAGCTTCGCATCACGTTCGACACGAATCTGCGCGGCCGGAGCTGGGATCTCGATCTGCGTGCAGGGGATTTTGGGGAGCTCATCCTCCCCCGGGAGAGCATCCTCATGGAGCTCAAGTTCACGGGCGGCGCGCCGCTCTGGCTTTCGCATCTTTTGAGCGAGAACGGGATCTATCCCACGTCCTTCTCCAAATACGGAACCTATTACAAATCTCTGCTGGGCGAAGCGCCCGTGTACGGAAATTATTGGCCGGAGGTAAAACACTATGCTTAACACGATCATCACGGGGACGGAGATCACCCTCACGTCCTTTCTCCTCTGCACGGCGGTGAGCCTTGTGCTCGGCGTGCTGACGGCGCTTCTGAGCCAGGTGAAGGAGAAGAGCAGCCAGAGTTTTGCGCTCGCCCTTGCGATGCTGCCGGCGGTGGTACAGGTCATCATCATGCTCGTCAACGGGAACATCGGCACCGGTGTCGCCGTGGCCGGGGCCTTCGGGCTGGTGCGCTTCCGCTCCGCCTCCGGGTCCGCGCGGGAGATCAGCCTTATCTTCCTCGCCATGGCCATCGGCCTTGCCACCGGGATGGGCTATGTGGCGGCGGCGGTTTTGTTCTTCGTCATCATGGCGGCGTTTCTGCTTGCTCTCCAGGTCCTGCGCTTCGGCGCCGCGGCGGAGAATGTGCGCACACTCAAGATCACCATCGGGGAGAATCAGGACTACGACGGTCTGTTCGACGATCTCTTCCAGACCTACACCGTCTCCTCCGAGCTTGAGCGCGTGAAGACCAGCAACATGGGCACGCTCTACGAGCTGGAGTACCGGATCGTGCTGCGGGACGAGCACAGGCTCAAAGCCTTTCTCGACGAGATCCGCTGCCGCAACGGGAATCTCAACATCGTCTGCGGCAGGCCCGTGGTCAAGGATGCCCTGTAAGCGCCGCCCGCTTTATATACATCGCCGCTCCGACACGGTCGGGGCGGCGCTTCTTCTTGCTTTTGCCATAGAAAGGAAGTATAATACAGATCATTCAGCGATGATCTGTCCCGGCTTTGGCCGGGGTCTGAGGAGCGTTTTCTATGGACCATTCTGATTTCCGTCTCACCGTGCTGGGCGCGCGCGGCTCTGTCCCCGTGTGCCGCAGCTCCGTGTTCGGCGGCGACACCTCCTGCTACCTGGTAGAGGCCGGGGGCGAGCATGTGTTTCTCGACGCGGGCAGCGGTCTCATTTTTGCGCCGGAGCTTTCCGGAAAGGCCCCGGTCATTCTGTTGAGCCACCTGCATCTGGACCATATTCTGGGGCTCGGCATGTATCCGCGGCTTTCCGAAAAGGGTGCCGTGACAAGGCTGCGGCTCCCGTGCAGCTCCGCCGCGGAAGCCGGGGAGCTGCTGGCCGCGCTCTACGCCCCACCCTTCTGGCCGCTGCGGCTGACGGATTACGCGGGCAGGCTGGACATTGAGACGATCCCCCGCGCCTTCTCCGTCGGGGAGATCGAAATCGACACCATGCAGGGCCGGCACCCCGGCGGGTGCGTGATCTTCCGCCTTCGCTACGGCGGAAAGGCCCTCGTCTATGTGACAGACTATGAGCCGGACGAGGCGTCCTTTGAGGCGCTCACCGCGTTCAGCCGGGGCGCGGCGCTGATCCTCTACGACGCGCAGTATACCCGCGCCGAATACGAAAAGCGGCGGGGCTTTGGGCATTCGACCGCCGGGAAAGGGATCGAGCTTCTGGAAAGGAGCGGGGCAGAGCGGCTTCTTCTCATCCACCATGATCCCCACGCTACGGATGAGGAGCTTTTGCGCCGGGAGCGGGAGCTCAGGAGAGCGGATGTGCGCTACGCCCGGCAGGGGGAGGAGATCAATCTGTGACAACGACTACGGAACTGGACGCGCTGCGGGCGGAGAACGAGCACCTGCGTGAGACTCTGCGTCAGCGGGACAGCTTTATACGCAGCACCTTCGGGCGCTATCTCACCGACGAGGTGCTGGAGGAGATCCTGGAGCACCGGGATGACGTGTGCATCGAGGGCGAGCGGCGGATTGTCTCGATCCTGTTCAGCGATCTGCGCCGCTCCACGGAGCTGTCCGAACAGATGGACGCCGTGGATTTCATCCGAATGCTCAACCACTATCTCGGCGAAATGATTGAGATCATCAACGCCTGGCGCGGCAACATTCTGGAATTCGTTGGCGACGCTATCGTCGTCGTCTTCGGCGCGCCGCGCGAAAACGAGCTCTCCGCCCGGGACGCCACCGCCTGTGCCGTCGCCATGCAGCGGCGCATGGGGGCCGTGAACGCCTGGAACCGGGAGCAGGGCTACCCCGAGCTTGCCATGGGCATCGGCCTGCACACGGGCGAGGCGATTCTCGGTAGCATCGGCTCCGAGACGCGGATGAAATACGACATGATCGGGCGAAACGTCAATCTCGCCTCCCGGGTGCAGGGCTGCACGGCGGGCGGGCAGATCCTCGTGACGACAGAGCATCTGAAGGCCGCGGGCGATCTCGTCCATGTAAACGAGGCGGGCACAATGTGGGTAAAGCCCAAGGGCATCCGGGAGGAGATCCAGCTGCACGACGTGGTGGGTTACGGAACACATTGGCTTTGAGGAGGCGCGACATGGCAGACAGAAAGACGCGCTTTACCCGGGCGATCTGGCACCTTACGCAGGAGCTGCAGAACGCCGCCGCGTTGGACGACGCCCTCTCGGCAAGCCTGGAGTATATCATCCGCACACTCCCCTGCGAGGCGGGGACCATCTGGCTTTTGGACAGGGCGGGCAGCCGCCTCTATCCGCTCTATAACCACGGGCCTGTGGACATCACCGGCATCACCATCGAAAAAGGCCAGGGCATCGCGGGCCGCGTGGCGCAGAGCGGGGAGTCTCTCCTTGTGGCGGATGCCGCCGGGGACGCGCGCTTCAGCCGCAGCGTGGATGAGGAGTCCGGCTTTGAGACCCGGAGCATTCTCTGCGTCCCGCTCAAAAACAGCGCGGAGACCATCGGCTGTGTCCAGGTCATCAACAAAACGGACGGCAGTCCCTTCGATGCGGAGGATCTGAACCTCTGTGAGGCGCTGGCGTCCCTCGCGGCGATCGCCATGGAGGACAAGGGGCTCGACTTTCGCCCCGGTGCCGAGAAGGAGGTCATCATCTCCCTGCGGGGCGTCACGAAGGACTTTCCCTCCGGCGATGGGGTGTCCCATGTGCTCCGGGGCATCAATCTGGACGTGTACAAGAACGAGTTTGTGGTCGTGCTGGGCGAATCCGGCTGCGGCAAGTCCACGATGGTGAACATCATCGGCGGCATGGACTTTCTCACCGACGGGCAGCTCACCATCGACGGGAAGGATTTCTCGCACCCGGGGGACAAGGAGCTCACGCGCTTTCGCCGGGAATATCTGGGCTTTGTGTTCCAGTCCTACAACCTCATGCCCAATCTGACGGCGCTGGAGAACGTGCAGTTCATCGCGGACATCGCGCCGAACTCCATGCCCGCCGCCGAGGCCATCGCCAAGGTGGGGCTCACGGACCGGGCGGGAAACTACCCCGCCGCCCTCTCCGGCGGGCAGCAGCAGCGCGTCGCCATCGCCCGCGCCATCGTCAAGCGCCCGAAGATCATCTTTGCCGACGAGCCCACAGCCGCGCTCGACTACCAGACCAGCATCGAGGTGCTGTCGGTGTTTGAGGAGGTCAAGCGCCAGCTCGGCGCGACGATCATGATGATCACCCACAACCCGGAGATCGCCAAAATGGCAGACCGGGTCATCAAGCTGCGCGACGGGAAGGTCTCCAGCATCAAGGTGAACCTCCACCCCCTCAGCGCATCCGAGCTTGTGTGGTAAGCGCCATGACGAGAACACAGTTTACAGACGCGCGCCGCAATGTAAAAAAGCAGCTTGTGTCCTGGACCTCCATTGTGGTGATCGGGATGGTGGCGCTCGTGGCCTATCTGAGTCTCGTTTACAGCTCGGAGGCCATCCGGCACGCGGCGTCCGGCTTTTTCGACGCCTATAGGCTCTGGGATCTTGAGATCAGCTCCTCCCTCCTTCTGGATGAGGACGACCTTGCGGCGGTCCGCGCCGTCCCCGGGGTGGAGCGTGCGGAGCCTCTGTGGACAGCCATGGCAAAGCTCCGGGATACAGAGCATGAGACCAGTGTCGCGGTCCAGACCCTGTCGGCGGAGATCTCCGTACCGGAGCTTCTGGAGGGGCGTCTCCCCTCCGCCGCCGGGGAGTGCGCCGTGGAGCGGCAGCTTCAGAAGTCGCTCGGCCTGCACGTGGGGGACACCCTCCGGGTGGAGAACCCCACGGCCGCGGGGACAGCGCTTTTACACAGCACAACGTTCACCGTCACCGGCTTTTTCCGCCACCCGGACCACATCAGCTTTGAGCTGCCCGAGGCCCCGTATCTCTTGGTGACGCGGGAGAGCTTCAATCTTGAGGGCCTGAACGGCGCGTTCATGAAGCTGCGCCTGCACGTGAAGGACGCCCCGGCCTACCGCTACGCCGGCGCCTACAGCGCGGCGGTGGAGCCCGTGCGGGAAGCCGTCCTCGCCCTGTCGGAAGAGCGGACCGGGGCACGGGAGCGGAAGATCACCGCCGTGTATGAGGAGGAGATCCGCGCGGGGCAGGAAAAGCTTGACGAGGCGAAGGCCGAGCTTGAGCACGCCGAAGAGACGCTTGCCGACGTGCGGCGCCAGCTTGACGAAGGCAGGCGCGAGCTTCACAAGGCGGAGCTTGAGCTGATCGCGATAAAGCGCCAGCTTGACGAAGGGGCGCGCGCGCTGGGTGAGGCCGAGTACACGCTCGCCGCCGTGCCGCCCCTGCTCAGACTGGCGGCCGAGCAGATCAGCCAGGCGGAAATGGACGTTCTCCCGGGTGAGCTTACGAGTCTCATCACCCAGTACAGGGACGGGACGCGCAAGTACGGCGAGGGGCGGACCGCCTGGTACACCGCGGGCGAGGAGTATCTGGACGGGCTCACCCTCTATAACGCGAACCTGAAAAAGCTCCAGGCCGGCGAAGAGGAATATGCCGCGGGGCTTCGAAAATACGAGGAAGGCCGGGCCCAGTATCAGGACGGCCTCCAAAAGCTCCGCGAGGCGCAGGAGCAGCTTGGAAATGTCGGCGAATGCCGCTGGCTCGTCCTGGACAACCGCGGCAACGCGGGTTATGTTTTCGCCGAGAACCAGGCAAACGGCCTCTCCTCCATGAGCTATACCTTCTCGAGTCTCTTCCTTGTGATCGCGGCCCTTGTGATCTACGCCACGGTCGGGCGCATGGTGGAGGAGCAGCGCCCGCTCATCGGGACCTCCAAGGCCCTCGGCCTTTATAACCGGGAGGTGCTGGCAAAGTACCTCTTTTTCGGGGCGAGCGCCGCCGTTACCGCCGTTGCGCTGGGCGTCGCGCTCACGTATTTTGTGGTGCAGAGAAGATTCCTTTCCAATTACGAGCCCTTCTTTGTCCTCGATTCCATCCCGCTCTGCTTCAAGCCCGTGGAGACCGCAGCTGTCTCGCTCCTCATGCCGCTTGCCGCGGTGGTCTCGGTCTGGTTTGCCTGCGCGGGGCTCATCCGCATCCCGGCGATCCGCCTCCTCCAGGGTGAGCAGCCCGCCCTCCGGCGCAAAAGCAGCCGCCGCTCCTCCAGCCGGGGGCTCTATACAAGGCTTATCTACCGCAACCTCCGCACCGATCTCAGGCGCGTGCTGGTCACGATCGTCAGCATCGCCGGCTGCTGTCTGCTGCTCACGGCCGGGTTTACGATCAAGTACGCCATCGAGCGGGTGAACGACCGGCAATTCGGCCAGATCATACGCTACCAGGCGGAGATCTACTTTGACCCGGATACGGAGGGGGCTTCCGCCGGGATTACGGCGTTTCTCGACGGGAAGGGGCTTTCCTATGCCCTCGTCGGGAGATACGACTTTGTTTTCAGAAACGGCGGCAGCGTGAGCTCCGCCACGGCCATCGTCGCGGAGCCGGAGACTCTCGACGGGATCTACGGGCTCACAGATCCCGCGACCGGCGAGCCCGTCCGGCCGTCGCCTGCCGGCGTTCTGATCCCGAGCCGCATGAGCAGCTATCAGGGCCTGAAGCCCGGGGACATGCTCCTCGCCTATGACGCTGCCCTCGCAACCCATACCATCCCCATCTCCGGCGTGTTCACCAACCACTTTGGGAACCTGCTCTTCTTCACGCCGGAATGCTATGCGCGCGTATTCGGCACGGAGGCCGCGCAAAACTGCGCGCTTGTCAAGCTGGGGGATCTCAGCCTTGAGAGCCTCGGGGAGCTGCGCGGGGTGGACGGCTTTCTGCGCATCAGGGACGCCACGGCCGACCGCGCACGCCTTGACAGCCTGTCCTCCGTTCTGAACGCGGCGATCTTCCTGCTGCTGGGGCTCGCGGGCGTGATGGCCTACTTCATCGTGATGAATCTGTCTGTGACCTACATCAACCGGAAGACGAAGGAGCTCACCATCATGCGTATCAACGGCTTCACGGTGCGCGAGTGCGTGACCTATGTGTCCTGGGATCTTGTGGTGACGACGGCGTTCGGCATCCTGCTCGGGCTTGTGGGCGGGCATTTTGCCGGTCTGCACGCCCTGCCGGTCACCGAGGGGCCGTACATGCAGTTCGTGCACGAGCCGGATCTGCGCACCTATGTCTATTCGGCGCTCATCACGGCGGGCTTCTCCGCCCTTATCAGCAGTGCCGCCCTCCGGCGGGTCAAGTATCTGAAGCTCTCGGATGTGCTTTGATACTGTCAGGGAATCATATAAGGCAATACCGCATAATTCGGCAAGAGCAGATTTCGAGAAAAATCAGGTTCTGATGAAGGCAATTTTTCGCAGGAATACTTTGTGTATTGCAAGAAAAAGTGACAAAATCAGAGCGTGATTTTTCCGAAAGATGCCGAAGGCGGATTGTGCGGTGTTGCCTTAAGGGACTGCCGGTACAAGCAGGTGTTTTTATGAAAAGATTCTGTTTTATTTTTCTCCCGCTTCTGCTCCTGTGCGTCTCTCTCCGCTCCCCCGCCCTCGCCGCGGGAGAGACGGCGGCAGAGCGTGGACTTGAAAAGATCAAAACCGCCCGCAACTGGGACTGCATCGTGCTGCCCCGGGAGGAGAGCTATCTGGAGGACTGGAAGACGCTCTACACCCGCCAGGCCTGGTACGCCCCGAGTCTTTTTGTGGAGACCATGCCCGAAATCGGCAGCGGCATCCCGCCCCAGCCCTCCGTCTTTGAGGGGACGGAGGTCACCGTGGTGGCGGAGGAGAACGGCATGTCCTGCATCCTCTACTCCACGCCCGATTACAGGCGCTACACCGGCTGGATCAAGAGCATCCGCCTGCTGGATGAATTTCCCGGGGAAGAGGTCACCCTCGGCGCCGCGCCGGACAGCTGCGAGCCTGTGCCCGATGTGGAGAACGCCTGGTCCTATGGCTATCTTCCCGGGACGGAGCAGCCCTATACCGTGCTGGCAGAGCCGGTGAAGGACTGTGTCGGCTTCACGCTTGAATATCAGCTCATCGCGGAGAACACGGCGAACAAGAATCTCGTCTGGGGCCCGCGCTCCGTCTGGGTCAGCGACGGGGAGAAATGGAGCAATGCGGGCGTGTTTGATTACCCGCAAAACGGCGTCGTGCGCGTGCAGATCTGGCTGCCGGAGATGATGGACGTGAGCGCCGTCGCCACCGTCGCCCACTGCGACATGCCGAACCTCTTCGATTTCCGCCAGCTCGCGCAGGATTTCTTCACGGCAGGGTCGTAATACTATCTGACACAAATTTTGCACGGAATTCCTTGTCCCGCTTTCTGTCAGGGAATCGGATTAACAACGGGCGCGCTGCAAAAGTTTGGTTCTTGCAGCGCGCCCGCTCTTTGCTGTATTGAGTTTACATAACATTATTTACATAAATCTATTTTTCCTTCTTCGGGCCGCGGTATTTGAGGCAGAGCATGGTGATATCGTCAAACTGCTCGGCCCCGGCGACAAAGGCGTCGATGCCGTCCATGACGTTTCTGAGCGTCTGCTCGGGCGTTGCGTCCGGGTCTCTGTTCAGAGCGGCCAGCATACGCTCCGGCCCGAAGAGCTCGTTCTCGGCATTGGTCGCCTCCGCCACCCCGTCGGTGTAGACGAAGAGACTGTCCCCGGGCTCAAGCTGGAAGCTGTGTTCCCGGAAGGGCAGATCCTCCAGGGTGGCGACAGCCATGGAGTGGCGATAGACCACAAGCTCATAGGGCTTGCCCGCGCGGCGGAGCGCCGGATGCTCATGCCCGGCGTTCGCGGCGACGCCTTTGCCGGTGGAGATCTCAATGACCGCGAGCCAGACCGTAACAAAGAAGCCGGCGTTGTTGCCCTCGCAGAGCTGGTTATTCACGCTTGCAAGCGCCTGCTTGGGGCTCTCACCGCCCTGGAGGTGGGACTTGATGAGCACCCGCGACACCATCATGAACAGCGCCGCCGGGACGCCCTTGCCGGACACGTCCGCCATGACGAGGGCGATGTGGTCGTCATCCACAAGGAAGAAGTCATAGAAATCGCCGCCGACCTCCTTGGCAGGGGTCATGGAAGCGAAGATGTCAAACTCCGAGCGCTGCGGGAAGGGCGGGAACAGGCGCGGGAGCTGGCTTGCCTGGATCTCGGTGGCCATGTGGAGCTCCGCCCCGATGCGCTCCTTCTCCGCGGTGACGGTTTTGACCTTGTCCACATATTGGAGGGTCTTGGCCGAGAGCTTGGCAAAGGACTCCGCCAGAAGCTCGATCTCGTCCCCGGTGCGGTATTCCTTCTCCACGAAAAACTGCAGATCTTCTCCCCCAAGGGAGCTGACACGCCGGGTGATGGCCTCCAGCGGCTTTACGATGCGCTTGGAGACAAGGAGCGCCGCCATGGAACCAAGCGCAAAAACGATGAAGATCAGGACGATAATGGTCCGTTTCGCGTTGCCGAGACCACTTTCATACCGCTCCACCGCGCCGCGCTGGATGTTGTCATACTGTGTCTCGAGCATGGCGGTGGGCTGGTCCATCGCCTCCTTGGACACGACCGCGACGATCGCCCAGTTCATCGTGCGGATCGGGGCACCGGCCATGTAGTAGGCCTCCCCCGCGATCTCCGCCGTGCGCACGCCGGTGTTCTCCGTGAGCGCGGCACTGATAAATTCGGCAAGCGCCCGATCCTCAGATTCGCGCAGGTCCTGCGCCTCGTCCGCCGGGAGGACGCGGAACACCCCCTCCGTCTGCGGGGAGAAGACAATGTGGCCGTTTTCGTTCACAATGCAGACAAAGCTGCCGTCTTTGATGGACGCGGAGACCGCCGCTTCCATATCGTTCAAAAACAGATCCGCCCCGATGACGGCGGCAAGCGCCCCCTCCCGATAGACCGGCACGGAGCACATGACGCTGATGCGCCCGGTGAAGAGGTCGGTGGTCACATCGGTAAAGGAGAGCTCCCCTTTTTCCACCGCGTTGGTGTACCACACTCTCTCATGAATGGGAATGGTAATGAGGTTACCGCCCTCATCGAATTTGGAGGCCGCGTGGTCGTCCACAAGGAGCATCACCCCGTCCGGCAGGGCGATATAGCAGGAGTCCACATGGGCGGTACGATAGAGGGCCGTCATCAGATCCGCGAGATTCCCGACGAGGCCGAGTCTTGCGCGAAGGGCCGGGTCAGAAAAATCGGCCCCCTCCTCCCAGAGGAGTTGGGCACTGATCTCCCCGTCCAGGGCTTTGTCCGGCGGGGCGACGGCGCGGGGGCTGTAGGAATCCGGATCGGCGAAGAGATGCTCTGCATAGTCGGCGAGCAGCAAAACGACATTCTCCGCGTCGGCAAAGAAGTCATCGGCGAGCATGGCCTGCATCTGCGTGCTGTCGGTAAAGCTCGCATCCAAAACGGCGTCCATGGTCCCCTGCGAGATTTGGGTAATGGACTGCTTCTGCTGGGCGTTCGTCTCCTCCACGAGAGCGGCAAGCTGCCCCGCCTGGTGGATGACCACCACGGTATAGGCCGCCATCATCAGGAGGATCGTGACGAGCACGAGATTGAAGACCTTTTGCTGGATGCCGCCGATCACAATGTTTTTGTATTTTTTCATAAGCTGCTGTCTCCGCGATGATAGATAGGAATGGATGTCTTATTATACATCAGGCCGGCACAGATTTCCAGCCATTATGTAAACAAATTTTGTCGAATCCCGTCTTGCTTTTCCGGTCCTTCTGCCGGGCGTGCTCTTGCGCGCAAAAAGGGGCTGCAGCAACCGACTGCCGCAGCCCCTGTTTTCTATTCTGCCCGGGTTCAGCGGAAGCTGTTGGCCCAGTTCACGAGGGAGTTGTGCCAGATGTTCTCCACCACATCCTGGCGCATACGGTCTGTGACGGGGCCGTTATTGGCCATCTTTTTGAGGATCACGGCCTGGAGCTGCTCCACCGTCATGAGGTCATAGGGGATATCGGGGATCTCCACAGCCTCCGGGCGCGGGGCCTCCGTCTTTTCGGCGGGCTTTGTCTCAGGCTTTGGCGCGGCGGGCTTTGTCTTGGGAGGCTCCGGCTTTTTCTCCGGCGCTGTTTTCTTGGGGGACTCCGGCTTCTTCTCCGGCTTTGCGGGGGTCTCCGCCCTGGCGGGCGTCTCGACGCGGAGCGTTCCGTCGTCCGGGGCGAAGATATCGCCGCCGCAGCCGGGGAGGTTCACGTTCAGCCGTCCCCCGCCGCTCTCGATGCGCCTGCCGGTGAGAAGCCCCACATAGGCGGGGGCGCTCGCCTCCACATTGATCCAGGCCTCGCCGTCGCTGTTGTTCACCATGACGATGAGCCTGCCGCGCGCGAAGGCGTACTGCTGCGTCGTGAGGGCAAGCTGCCGGTAATCGCCCCAGACGAGCTCGCCGTTCCAGTCCCGGTGGATCTTCCCGAGGGCGGCGATGAGACTTGTGCAGGGGTTTTGGTCATAATCGCCCGCGTGGTCCTTGAGGTCGATATAAGGTCTCAGCGAATCGTCCGACCCGCGCTCCTTGCGCCCCTCGATGCCGAACTCGCTCCCGTAATACACGGAGGGGATGCCGGGCAGGGTGTAGAGCAGGACATGCGTCGGCAGGTAGTGCGCCTTGTTCATGAGCTTTGTGTGGATGCGCTCGACATCGTGGTTATCCACGAAGTTATAGAGCTTTATGTGCGCGGGCACAAGGCCGTTCGTGCGCTGGACGGTGTGGGCGATCTCGAAGTAGTTGTGGTCGTTGTGGCCGCTGTAAAGGGCCTTGTGCAGGGCATAGTTCGTGACGGAGTGCAGGGTATTCTCATTGGCCCAGCGGGAGTAGTCGCCGTGGATGACCTCCCCCATGAGCCAGAAGTCCGGCTTGACCTCATCGGCCGTGCGGCGCAGGGCCTTCATGAATTCAAAGTCCAGCACGTCGGCAGCGTCGAGGCGGATGCCGTCCACGTCAAACTCCCGCACCCAGAAGCAGATCACATCGCAGATATAATCCCGGACGGCGGGGTTTCGCTGGTTGAGCTTTACGAGCAGGTTATACCCGCCCCAGTTTTCATAGGAGAAGCCGTCGTTATACTCATTGTTGCCCCAAAAGTTCACATTGCAGTACCAGTCCCGATACTGTGACCCCTCGCGGTGGGCCTGGAGGTCCTTGAAGGCGAAGAAATCGCGCCCGGTGTGGTTAAACACGCCGTCAAAGATGACCCGGAGCCCCGCCCCGTGGCAGGCCGCGACAAAGTTCTTGAGATCCTCATTCGTGCCGAGACGGCTGTCCAGCACGCGGTAATCGGTGGTCTCATACCCGTGGCCCACGGACTGGAACAGGGGGCCTATGTAGAGGGCCGTGAAGCCCAGACGCTTGAGATGGTCGATCCAGGGCAGGAGGGTATTGAGGCGATGCACGGGCTCGCCATAGTCGTTCTGTTTCGGCGCCCCGGTCAGACCCAGGGGATAGATATGGTAAAAAACAGCTTCATCGTACCATGCCATTTTGAAAGCTCCTTCAAGTCTGTTTTGTATTCAGCAGGGCATGAATACTTTTGCAGTATACCAAGCAGACCGGGCGATTGCAAGTGCAATTTCCCGGGGCATGAATTTCCCCTTGTCATAGCCGGGGATCTCGCGTATGAGGACAACAGCCCCGCTCTCGAGCGGGACCGGAAATACTGGCTGGAGCAGCTTGAGCAGCCGGAACCTATCTACACCCCCTTCAGCGCGCGCAACCGCCTGCTGGAGCTGCGGGAGCAAATGGGCAAGCCCGAGCTCCGCGCCTGCTACGGCACTGGGGATCTCGAGGCCGATATCCAGGTTTATGAGCTGGAGGACGAGCCGTCCCGCGCCCTGCTCGCCTTCAGCCGGGAGAAGAAGATCCCGATCGCGACGATCCTGCTGCTGGGGCTTCGGACCGTGTTCTCTCACTTCTCGGGCAACGAGAAGGACGTGAGCGTCAAAAACGCCGTGGCCCGCCGCGGCACCCTGCTCGAGAGTCAGTCCGGCGGCACGCGCATCCACTTCTGGCCGCTGCGCACCGTGATCGAGCCGGAGACCAGCTTCATGGACGCGCTGAAAATCGTCCAGGCCAAGGAAAACGCCCTCCTGCGCCACGCAAACTACGACTCCGTCCGCTACATGGGCGAGACTGCGGCGCACTACGGCGTCCCTCAGGGCACGGGCTATGAGTGCACGACGCTGACCTATCAGCCGGTGTCCGCCGCGTCCATGAAAGGACACCAGATCCCCGACATGAATTTTAAGAGCAAGTGGTACTCCAATGGCGTCGCCATGCAGCTCATCTATGTCACCGTCATGCACCGGCCCACCGACAACGGCTTCAGCTTCCACTTTGAGTATGAGAAGAACTCCGTCTCCCTCGACGAGATTGAGAAGCTCTACTACTACCTCTGCCGCGCCATCTTCCGCGGCATCGAGGACCCCACCAGAACCATCGGCGAGATTTTAGACTGGATATAATCAGGAGGATATGACCATGCTGGAAAAAATCAGAGACATCATGACCCGCTATGTGGAGCTTGAGCCCGGGGAGATCCGGGAGGATTCGAGACTGGCCGAGGATCTGGCCCTCACCTCCTTCGCCGTCATGACCATGATGGGCGACTTTGAGGAGGAATTCGGCATCACGGTCGACGAGAGCGAGCTGACCGACATCCATACCGTGGGGGACATCATGGCCTACATACAGGCCAAGCAGGCTTGAGCCGATGGAAGACACGCAAGTGCGCACCCTTCAGGACCTGCTGTTGCGGGCCGCAAAGGAGCGCCCGCAGAAGGTATGGCTCCGGGAGAAGGCGGGCAAGGATATCGCCGAGAAGAGCTTCGGTGACTTTCTGGATGACAGCCGCCGGGTCTCCGCCTTTCTCAGAACGCAGGGGGACGGCCCCATACACGCGGGGCTTGTGGGCAGCGCCTCCATAGCCTACCTGACCTGCCTCTTCGGCAGTTTTATCGACGGGAACATGGCCGTGCCCATCGACCCGCAGCTCAGTAGGAAAAGCGGGACAGGGCGCTATACAGGGTGTCCCGCTGGCCGCTAAAGAGGATGGTCACGCCGCAGATACGCTCATTACCGTCACTTGGTCGACGCCGGGCAGTGCCCGAATCCAGGCCTCCAGCAGGTCGGCTTCACGCAGGCTCATGGAGCGCTGCATGGCCCGCAGACGGACGCGCCCCCGGCTCTCATGCAGAATCTGAAATCTCATGCTTTGGCGATATCTTCGATGTACTTTGCCTCTTCGGCAGCTCGCGCATCGTTGATTGCTTTGGCGTCGGCCAGGATGTCCGAGCAGCCCTCCTGTACGGCTTCCACATCGCGCATCACCTGGTCTTTGCAGCGCAGCACGGCGGCGGTGGCATGAGTGTAGACCTTGCGGGCGTCCTTGCTGCCCAGGGTTTTAAAGCCGGCGGAGCCAAAGAGCATGCCGCCCACAAACAGTGCGATCTTTCCTGTGGTAGTCATATCTTTTATCCTCCTATGTTTGCCCGGCCCTTGCCGGGTTTTTCACTTTTTCTTATATCCGCAGTCGCAATACGGTCCGCCGTTTGCCAGCGTGTATTGCCGTACGAATTTGGACGCGCCGCCCGCCTCGCTCATGGTGTAGTCCAGACGGCACATGGCGGGGGTCAGTTCAAAAAGTCCCAGTTCTTTCATCAGCGTGCAGATGCCGCATTTGGTAAAGCGGGCCTCATAGCCGCTGCCGTCCGGATAGGGCAGATAGTCCATGTTCCAGGAATAGGGATTGCGGTCGGCGGCACGCAGCGCGGCGGTATCCTTCATGCCCTGAAGATCCGCGTCTGTAAACTTGCGCTTGGCGCTCATCCGGCAGAACCACCGGGTGGGCGCGGTCATCATGGCCTGCGCGTAAAACACGGTGGCATCCTCCACTTTCGGCCGACGCTCCATACTCAGCAGAAAGGCGCAGAACAGGGCACAGTTGACGATATTCATCTGGAAGCGGTCGCCCTTTTCAAATGCCGGGAGCTTTTCGATAATCTCCCGGTACTTCGGTTCTGCCTTTTCCGTGATCTCCTTTGCTTCTCGCGGGGTGCAGCCCAGCACGGAGACCAGGTGTTCCCGGAAAGACTTCCGATACAGCAGCCACATGCCCAGCGGCATTCCCATGTACTTCATTCTTTACCCTCTCCGAATGTGATCTTCACGACCACCATCTTGACCAGGCTGTCGCAGAAGCGGATCATCAGCTTATGAAAGGCGTTCACCTCAGGGTAGATGTCCCGGTAGCCGCGCATATAGCTCTTCGTCGAGACGGCAGCGAAATGTTTGCTCCAGCCCTTCAGGGTCATCGGGTCATCCAGAGAGAACAGCGCGTTGACATCCCGGATCCCGGCCCCCTTGAGCCAAGTCTTGGTCATCATCTTCGCGCCGCGCCGGTTGCAGCAGTCAAAGGCCAGCACCGCGCCGGAAAAGCGCTCCGCCATCGCTCGAAACAGCGCCCTGACCGCCTCTGTCTCAAAGTAGTAGAACACGCCGGAGGCGAAGAACACCGCGCCCCCGCTTGCGTCGATCCGGTCCATCCAACCGTGGTCGTTCAAGTCGATGCCGATATTCTGCTCCCGCTCGCCCGCGGGCAGCAGCTCGTTCCGCACAGATATCACATCCGGCATGTCGAGGTTGTAGCCATGGCACTGACCGTTATCCACCTGGGAGAAGGTGTCGTCCAGCCCGCAGCCCAGGTTGACCACTGCCGCTTTTGGGTGGGTTTTCAGATAGTCCCGCACCTCACACATGAGGTCATACTGCCGCTGGGCCACCTCCAGCGCGCCGAAGAGTCCCGCCTGGGACTCCATGAGTTTCCGCTTTTCGGAGAAGTCATAGTCCAGC
>CADBCV010000009.1 GCA_902793285.1 Oscillospiraceae bacterium | reverse complement strand
ACACCTCTCTCTTCGTGGCTAATGTGTTGTGCAAATTCATTAAACCACTTCGAGGTGCCCTCTGTCTCTATTTTTTTCCTACATCTATTTTACACTAAGCACCTTTTCCAATTTGTTCATAAAAAGCCCCTGACAGTCGAAAACACTGCCAGGGGTTTGAAGCTCAGTAGGTCGCGATGGCGAGATAGCCGTAGGCGGCCTCGGGGTCCTCGATGACCGTGATGCGCAGCGACGTGCCGGGCGCCTCGTAGTTCCAGTAGTTGGAGTACTCATAGATGTCCGAGGTGATGAGAATGTCGTAGGTCCCGTCGCCGTTTGCGAAGGCCCCGTCCAGCACGATGTTCGTCGGATCGGTGCGCCAGGTGTTGACCCACATCCTGTCCATGAGCGCCATGTCCGTGCGCACGCGCAGCTCGCTGTAGGGGTAGACGTACTGGAGGAAGGTGGGGTAGTAGTAATCGGCGTTCGCGGTGCCGAAGTAGCCGTAGTAGGCCTCGGCGAACACACAGGCAAACGCATACATCCTCTCGCAGGTCTCCTCGTCGCAGGCGTAGGCGTATTCCTTCACCTCGCCGAGCGGGTTCTCCGGCAGGACAACATGGTCCGGCACGTTCGCGGGCTTTACATAGCCCGCCGGCAGGGGATCGACCAGCCAGGCGTCCGGCAGGTTGCGGGTGCCGCCGGCCTGGTTTGCCGAGCGGTTCACGGCCTCGCCGGCAAAGTACATGCAGGTGGAGTTGCCGCCGTCCATGTTGGAGGCGTTGACGCAGCCGAACTTCTCCGCCATGATCCGCACGCAGTCCTCAAAGGTGACGCCGATGCTGTAGCCCTGGCGCCCGTCGATGGCCACCATGACGATGGAGCCGTCCGCCCGCTGCCCGATGGCGGTCCTCGCGCCGATGCCGGTCTCGAGCGTCGAGGGATCGACCGGCACGCCGTCCACAATGAGCGCGGGGCCGAAGCACACCGCGTCCCGGATGCCGATGGCCTGGCACTCCTCATAGTCGTAGTACCCGGCCCACATGTGGTTGCCGTGGTCAAGCCCCGCGATGGGGCCGTACTGGAGGGTCGAGAAGGTGGTGCCGCGGCTCAGCGTGATGCCGCTGGGGGGCCAGCCGTTGCCGCCGCCGCCCTCATCCAGGAAGCCGCCCGCGTTGATGCCCGCGACAGCGCCGTACTGCTCCGCCATCGCGTCGAGCGTGAGACCCCAGCCGCTCCACTCGGTAGGCTCCGGCAGGGCCGTGCCGACATACACGCGGCTCGGGTCAAGCACGATGATGGCGTAGACCGTCGCGCCCTTGTAGTGGAACTTGTAGTTGATGATGCCGTCCCCGTCGTCATCGGTCAGCACCTCGCCCACGAGGGGCTCTGGCGTCGGCTCCGGGGTGGGTTCGGGTGTCGGCTCCGGCGTCGGCATGGGTGTCGGGGCCGTGGTGTTCACGGGTTCGGCTGCGCCCGCCGCGGGCAGGGTGACGACGGTCCTGCTGCACGCGCAGAGACTCAGCACCAGGGCGAGAGCCAAAAGCAGAAGCGCCGTGCGGCGTAAAAACTGTTTCTTCATATGATCCCTCATGATATATAATAGATGTGCACAAATGTACTAAAGATCAGGCAAAAAGTCAAGGCTTTGTGCGCCCTCGCGCCTCCCGGTCCTCGCGGAGCCGCCGGCGCACATAGGCAAAGGCGGCCTCCTCCCCCTCGTCCCGCAGGATGAGCAGCATCTTCTCCATCTCTCTCCCGGTCTCGGGGTGGATCATGATGACACCCTTTGAGTTTACATAATAATTATACGGCGCGGCGTCGGTGTAGGCGTCCCCGAGATAGACCCTGCTCGCCGCGATGCGGTCGCAGAACATCTCGGCCACATAGCGCAGGGGCATCGGGTTTCCGCCGAAGCCCACGCTGCCGTCGGGCCTGATGATGTAATCGACCCAGTACTCCAGGTGGTGTTTGTTGCGGCCCTTGTGGTGCAGCCAGGCGAGAGAGATGCCCGTGGCCTTGCGCTCGGCGTCGTTGGGGCTGCGGTTGCCCTGGTAGTATTTGGCCCCGACCCAGAACTCCGCCGGGGAATATTTGCTGAGATCGTGCCGCAGCCCCTGGCTGTAGAGGCCGAGACGGAAGCAGTACCGGCACACGAGATGCCGGTGCCGCGTGATGGTTTTGAAATGGGACAGGGGATGCATGAAGCGCCTCCTCGACAGGAACAGAATATAAGCTATTTTAACAGACAGAAAACCCGCTGGCAAGCGCTTTTCGCGCATTGCAAAAGGGCGTGAGAAACATTATAATATAAACAAAACGAAAGGAGACGATGTCATCATGGATTCAATCACCGTCAGAGCTTACCGGGAGGAGGACCTGCCCGCCATGGCCGCCGTCTGGAACCAGGTGGTGGAGGAGGGGGACGCCTTCCCGCAGGAGGAGTGCCTGAGCCTTGAGGAGGCCCGCATTTTCTTCGCCTCCCAGACAAGAAGCGCCGTCGCCGTGCGGGAGAGCGACGGGGCTGTCCTCGGCCTCTATATCCTGCACCCCAACAACGTCGGCCGCTGCGGGCATCTCTGCAACGCAAGCTACGCCGTCTCGGAAGAGAGCCGCGGCCTGCACATCGGGGAGAAGCTGGTGCGCGACTGCATCGCCGCCGCGCCGGCATACGGCTTTCGCGTCCTGCAGTTCAACGCCGTCGTCGCCACGAATCTCCGCGCGAGGCGGCTCTATGAAAAGCTCGGCTTCCGGCAGCTCGGCGTGATTCCCGGCGGCTTTCGCATGAAGGACGGCCGCTATGAGGATATCTGCCCGTACTACATCGAATTGAATATTACGTAAACAATTTTAAGTAAATAATATTACGACAACAACATTATGTAATTCCAATATAGGAGGCGGACACAGTGGACACAAAACTTCTCTCCCAGGCGCTGGGGAAGCTGGGGCTTGGCGTGGTCCTGGTGGCGCTGCTGCTCTTTCTCCCGGCGGGCTCGCTGCATTTCTGGAACGGCTGGCTTCTGATGGCGGCGCTTTTCATCCCCATGCTTTGCGCGGGGCTTGTCATGTTTTTCAAGGCCCCGGCGCTTCTGCGCCGGCGTCTCAACGCGAAGGAGCGGCAGGCGGAGCAGAAGGGCGTCATCGCCTGGAGCGGGCTTCTCTTCGTCGCGGCCTTCGTGCTCGCGGGCCTCGGCTTTCGCTTTGGATGGTACATACTCCCGCGGGGCGCGTGTCTCGGCTTCGCGCTGCTCTTTTTGATAGGCTACGCTCTCTTCGGCGAGGTGCTGCGCGAGAACGAATACCTCTCCCGCACGGTGGAGGTGCAGGCGGGCCAGCGTGTGGTGGACACCGGGCTCTACGGCCTTGTGCGCCACCCCATGTACGCGGCGACGGTCCTGATGTTCCTCGCCATGCCGCTCATGCTGGGCTCCGTGTACGCCCTTCTCGTCATGCTGGGCTATCTCCCGATCCTGGCTGTGCGCATCCGGGGGGAGGAGGCGCTCCTGGAAAAAGAGCTCGCGGGCTACGCGGAATATAAGCAGAAGGTCCGCTATCGCCTGATCCCGTACATCTGGTAAGGAGGGAAACGAATGAAACTCTTTGAAAGAAAGCAGGAGCCGCGGCAGGAGACCACATACTTCGATCCCGCGGAATATGAGCCCGTGATCCGCGCCAGCATCTGCACCGGGGAGCGCGTCGCCTGTATGCGCGAGCGCGCCACCGGCAGGCTCCATGAGCTCATGCTGATCCGGGGCGAGGAGGACATCGCCGCCTTCTGCCGCCGCTACGGGGTGAAGGAGATGGAGCTGAAAACAGTCTATTGATTTACATAATATAAAGGACATAAAACAATTAACGCAATATAACTAACATAATATTAGATACATAAAAAGAAAACATAAGATAATTGACAGAATATAGTTTACATAAAGGAAATAACATAAAATAATCTACGTAATATCATCTACATATTATCATTACCGTAAAAGAGGAAACATAATGAACAACCAGAACCCAAAGCAGTATACCGGTACAAAGGGGCTGAGCCTCGCCATCGTGATCGGCGCCGCCATCGGGACCGTGATCGGAAAGCTCATGGACAACATGAACACCGGCCTCATGATCGGTCTCATCCTCGGCGTATGCGGGTGGGTGCTGTTCTTCAACCGCAGAAAACCGCAGGACACACCGGGGGAGCAGACGCAGCCGGAGGAGGAAGAAAAACAGGACAGCGACAACAAAAGAGCGCGTTGAAAAATCCATAACCGTGATGCTTTTTGACCGTAGGGGAGGGACTTGCCCCTCCCGCGCGGCAAAATGTTCTGATATAGTAAAAGTACGGCGTAAAAACCTACGATTTCGCCGTACAATGCTTTTTTGTTATCTTGTTCTGCCGGAAGGGGCAAGCCCCTCTCCTGCGGTGTTTATGGCCGGATGCTGCAAAAAGTACGCCCGCTTTGCTGTCATTAAGGCAATACCGCACAATGCGGCAAGAGCAGATTTTTGCAGATGTACTTTGTGTACCTCAAGAAAAAGTGACGAAATCAGGGCACAAATTTACCGGAAGATGCCGCAGGCGTATTGTGCGGTGTTGCCTTAAAAATTAAAATAGATAAACGGCGTGAAGGTGGAGCTGAGAAGAAACATCACGCACACGATGAAGAGCGCAACATAGGCGACGCCGGTGATCGCTTCCCGCAGGAAGCTCCCCTCTGTGCCGCAGAGCCTCTCGCGGATCGGAAAGCTCAGCAGCAGGCCGAGGGGGATCGCGGGCAGCTTCGAGATCACGGAGCTGTCAAGCGCGAGAAGCGCCCGCCACTGAAATGCCTGCCACCCGAACATGAGGCGCAGGACAGGCCCCAGCGCGGCGGGGTCCGTGATGTGAAACAGCACCCACCCGAGATTTACGAGCGTGAACGTCACGACCCAGCGCAGCAGCTTCGGCACGCGCTCGATCCGCTCTCCGAGCAGCAGCTTCTCCAGGATGAGCAGCACCCCGTAGTACAGGCCCCAGAGCACAAAGTTCCAGGACGCGCCGTGCCAGAGACCCGTGAGCGCCCAGACCGTCAGAAGGTTCAGCACAAAGCGGCCCCGGGAAACCCGGTTTCCGCCGAGGGGGATGTACACATAGTCCCGAAACCAGAGGGAGAGTGTCATATGCCAGCGCCGCCAGAAATCCGTGACCGAGAGGGCGCAGTAGGGGTGCCTGAAGTTTTCCGGCAGGGTGAAGCCGAACATATGCCCGAGCCCGATCGCCATGTCGCTGTAGCCGGAGAAGTCAAAGTAGATCTGCAGGGTATAGCAGAGGGCCGCAAGCCACAGGCCGGCGGTGCCCGCAAGCTCCGGCTCCCCGTAGAGCGCGGCGGCCACGACGCCTGCCTGGTCTGCCAGCAGCACCTTTTTCCCGAGGCCCCGCAGAAAGCGCCGCGCCCCGGCATCCATCGCATCCCGGCGCAGCTCCCTTGCGGAGAGCATGGGCAGCGTCTCCCCGTAGCGCAGGATCGGCCCCTGCAAGAGCTGGGGGAAAAAGCAGACATAGAGGAGGAAGCGGTCGAAGCGCCGCTCCGCCCGGATGCCGCCCCGCCGGAGATCGAAGAGATAGCCCAGAAGCTGAAAGCTCGTGAAGCTGATCCCGGCGGGCAGGAGCAGCGCGGGGACAGAGCCTCCGAGACCGATGATCCCGGCGAAGAAGCCGAGGTATTTAAAAAGCAGCAGGCTCCCCAGCACAAAAACCAGCGCGAGCGGGAAGCAGAGCCGCCACCCCTTCTCCATGCCGATGCCGCAGCCCCACACGAGAAGCGCCGTCCCCACAAGAAGCGGCAGCGCCCTGGGCGCGCCCCAGGCGTAGAAGAACAGCGAGGCGAGAAGCAGCAGGACGTTTCGCGCCCGGTCCGTGCGGAAAAGGACATAGAGCAGCAGAACGGGCGGCAGAAACAGAAACAGAAAGCTCAGCGAGGAGAACGCCATCTTACCACCCTCCCTGCGCAAGCGTCGCGCCGAAGTAGTCGATCCCGGCCACGAGGAGGACGCGGTCGATCTCCTTCTCCCGCAGAAAATCCGCCATCACGAAGCCGTGCCCCGTCTGGGCGGCGTAGGCGCGCAGATCGACGCACCAGGTCGAGGCGTACCCGGCGGCGAGCGGGATCACGATGGCGTTGTCATAGGAGTCGCCCAGAATGAGGAGATTTTCGCCCTCTCTCCCGGTGTCGATCTGAAGCTCCCCGCAGTCCCCGCCGAACACGCTCCCGTAGGAGACGGTGCCCGGCTCCCCGGAGACAAAGCGCTCCTGCGCGCCGTAGCCGGGTACGGCTTCGCCGGAGACGGAGAAACGCAGCCCGGGCACGTCATAGAGGTTGACGGAGAAGTCCTCCGCCGCAACACCCTCCACACCCGCGGCGCGCGTCCCGCGGTAGCAGGCTGGCCTTGTGAAACGACCGAGCAGCGGGAGGGGATCGGTCCCCAAGAGGGCGCAGATCTCCCGGTAGCCCTCCCACGCGCCCGCGGCGCCCCAGTGGTGGTCTGTCCGGAGGAAGAAGCGGCGGTAATCGTCATAGGAGTCGATCCGCAGTCTGCCCACATGATCCGCGGGGATCGTCAGCGCCCCGGCGAGACAGGCATAGAGCCCGGGTTTCTCCCCGGTCCCGAGATCGAGGTCGCGGTCGGTCTCAATATAATAGACGTAGAAAGGAACATCCGGGCTCTCAGAGGCCCAGGCGTTGATGATGCGCGCGCTCTCGAGCAGGGCGGCCTCCCGGGAGGCGAGGGAGAGCGGGCGCACCGTCATCATGTCGTCAAAAAAGAAAATGTCGCGAAAGCCCACATAGCCCCCGTCCGCTGTGAGTGACCGCACCGCGGGCAGGGCGAGACCGGCGTCAAAGATGTTGTAGAGCTTTTTCAGATAGCTTGCGCCGGGGAGCTGATCGGCGACGGCGGCCTCAGCCGCGTCCTGATACTCCCCCCGGAGAAACGCGGAGACGGAGAAGGCGGGAAAGCGCTTTGCGGGCCGGTTTTCATAGGCGATCTCCGCCGCCGGGGAGAGGAGCGCGCGCGTGAGGCCCGCAAGCAGAAAGAGGAAAAGCGCGAGCCCCGCGAGAATGTGCAGCACTCTTGTTTTGATAGGACCACCCCCTTTACCAGGATACCGCGCTCAGATCCGCCACACGCCGGATGCCGCTCACAACGGCCTGATCCGTAAACTGCCAGAGATCGTAGGCATAGGGAAAATCGGGCAGACGGTTTGCGCGCGTATAGCTTGCAAGCCAGACGGAGCAGCGGGAGAAGCTGTCATAGACTACGTGGTGCTTGAGAAAATTCTGCCCGGAGTATACGCCGACGGGGTAGCCGCCCGCCTCGATCGCCCGGCAGAAGCTCGTGATGATCTCATAGCGCCGCGCCTTGCTGAGCCTGTCGGCGCGGCCGTTGGGGTACTCGCCGGACTGCTCGGTGTCAAAATAGACCGGCAGGTCCAGGGGAAAGCCGTTGAGCATGGCGAGAACAAAGCTCGCCTCCTCGTTTGCCTCGGCTGCGTTGACGGCGGTGGAGTAGACATAGACCCCGACCCTGAGCCCCGCCTCCTTCGCCCCGCGCAGGTTCTGCTCAAAGTCCGTGTCCGGGTGGAGGATGCCGGTCTCCCAGCCCCGGTAGCCGAGACGCACGATGGCAAAGTCGATGCCGTCGGCGCGCACGGCGTCCCAGTCGATGCTCTTGTTGTGGTAGGATACATCCACGCCGAGACTCTCTGCGCACTGCCCGCGCTCGTTGAAATAGCGGAGCTTGCCGTCGATGCGGTGCAGCCCCGTGAGGGCGTAGCCGTTCGGCAGGAAGAAATAGCGCGCCCCCTCATGCTCCTTCCAGCCGAAGGGACTCTCGGGCGTGGGCTCCGGCGTCAGCATGGCGGGGATGAAGAAGACGGGCGCCTGGCTCTCGCCCGGCGTCTCCGGCGGGAGATAATAGGGGTCTGCCTCCGCCGCGACAACAGGCAGCTCCTGCGAGACGGCGCGCATGAGAACGAGCGAGCGCACAATGGAAAACGCCGACACCAGCATCATCAGGGCGCAGAAAGCGGTCGCCGCCCAGAGAAAGCCCCTGCTGTGTACGAGCCTTCTGAGCGCGGCCGCCGCCCTGTCCCTGTTCTCTTTGCCGGATCTTTTGCGCATATGCCGCCGTCCTTTTCGTGAATATGTTTACATAATAATGATTGCCGGGGCAATTGTCAAGCCGCAGACGAGGATTCTGTGGGGAATCATGCTTGTACAGCGCCGGGAAGTGTGCTACAATATACCCATGATGAATGAATTTGAAAAACAATATCTGGAAGCTCGCAAAGAGCTCATCCTGCGCGATTTCCAATCGCTCAATCCCATGCAGCGCGAGGCCGTCCTCGCAACGGAGGGGCCGCTGCTGATCCTTGCGGGCGCGGGCAGCGGGAAGACCACCGTGCTCATCAACCGCATCGCAAACCTGCTCCGCTACGGACGGGCCGGGGACTGTGAGGAGATCCCCGCAGACGCGGACGACGCGCAGCTCGCCCTTCTGCGCGCCGGGGGAGAGGAGGCAAAGCGCCTTGCCGCCTGGGACCGGGTGGAGCCCTGGCGCATCCTCGCCATCACCTTCACGAATAAGGCCGCCGGGGAGATCAAGGCGAGGCTTGAAGCGATGCTCGGCCCCGGTGCGGACGATATCTGGGCCTGCACCTTCCACTCGGCCTGCGTGCACATCCTGCGGCGGGACGCCCAGCGCCTCGGCTATACCGACAGCTTCACCATCTACGACACCTCCGACAGCCTGAGTCTGCTCAAGCATATCATCAAGGACATGGACCTCGACGAAAAGGTCTACGCCCCGCGCGCGGTCCTCGCCGAGATGGGCAGGGCCAAGGATGAGGGGCTCTCGTCCGCGGACTATCTCGAGTGCGCCGCGGCCGCCTCGGACCTCCGCCGCCGCAGGATGGGGGAAATCTACGCCGAGTACAGCCGCCGCTGCTTTGCCGCAAACGCCATGGACTTTGACGATCTCATCTATAACACCGTGAAACTCCTGGAGCAGAATCCCGACGTGCTCGAGCACTGGCAGCGCCGCTTCCGCTATGTGCTCATTGACGAGTATCAGGACACAAACCGCCTGCAGTACCGCCTCTCGTCCCTGCTTGCGGGGGGCTGGGGCAATATCTGCGTCGTGGGCGACGACGACCAGAGCATCTATAAATTCCGCGGCGCGACGATTGAGAATATCCTGAGCTTTGAAAGCCAGTATAAAAACTGCCGCGTCATCAGACTCGAGCAGAACTACCGCAGCACCTCCCACATCCTGAACGCGGCCAACGCCGTCATCGCCAACAATACCCAGCGCAAGGGCAAGGAGCTCTGGACCAGCAAAGACGGGGGAGAGCTGCTCACCCATTATTTCGCGGAGAATGAACGGGACGAGGCCCAGTATGTCGCCTCCGCCATCCTGGCAAGCTACGGGCGCGGCGCAAACTGGCGGGACCACGCGATCCTCTACCGCATGAACGCCCAGTCCAACCAGTTTGAATATGCCTTCAAGCGCAGCGGCATCCCCTACCGCATCATCGGCGGCACCCGCTTTTTTGACCGGGCGGAGGTCAAGGACATCCTCGCCTATTTAAGTCTCATCTCCACGCCGGCGGACGATCTGCGCCTGCAGCGCATCATCAACAGCCCGCCGCGCGGCATCGGCGCGAGGAGCGTGGAGCTCGTGGGCGAGCTTGCCGCTGAGGAAAACCGCCCCATGTTCGAGATCCTGCGGGACGCTGAGCGCTATCCCGCGCTGCAGCGCGCCGCGATGAAGCTGCGCCTCTTCGCAAACCTCATCCTGGAGCTCCGGGACTTCGCCGCCGCGCACCGCCCGGACGAAGTTTTGGACGAGCTTCTCGACAAGACCGGCTACGTCCGCCTTCTCGAGGAGAAGAACACCACCGAGGATACGGCGAGAGCCGAGAACGTGCGCGAGCTCAAAACCAGCATCCTCACCTATATGAAGGAGTCCGGGGACGAGACGCTGGAGGGCTACCTCGCCAATGTCGCGCTCTACACGGACATGGACAATTATGACGCGGACGCCGACGCCGTGATCCTCATGACCATGCACAGCGCGAAGGGACTGGAGTTTCCGACGGTGTTCATCGTCGGCATGGAGGAGACGATCTTTCCCGGCACCCGCGCCATCGGGGAGCCGGAGGAGATGGAGGAGGAGCGCAGGCTCTGCTATGTCGCGATCACGCGGGCGAAGGAGAAGCTCTTCCTCACTTCCGCCCACCAGCGTATGCTCTTCGGCCGCACCACGGCAAACCGCGTCTCCCGCTTCGTCTTCGAGATCCCGGAGGAGCATATCGAGAAGAACATCCCCCGGCACTACGGCTATGAGTCGCGAGCGCGCGAGCCCGTCGCGGCCTTCGCCTCCCCGAAGGCGGAGCCTGCGGCGCCCAGGACGCCGGCCTATCCCGCCCCCGCCGCCCCGAAGAGCGCGCCGGCTGTCAGCTTTGAAGTGGGCGACAGGGTGCAGCACAAGGCTTTCGGCGCGGGGGAGATCCTGAAAATGACGCCCATGGGCGGGGACTTCCTTGTGGAGATCCGCTTCGGGGAGACGGTAAAAAAGCTGATGCTGCGCGCCGCGGCCCAGCACATGCAGAAGGTGTGAATATGAACATAAACGGCTTTGAAATCGAGCGCAAGTTTCTCATCGCCATGCCGGACCCCGCGTTCCTGGACCGCTGTGAGCGCTCCGAGATCACGCAGACCTATCTTCTCGGGGCGGAGAACAGCACCGAGCGGGTGCGCAAGCGCGTGCGCGGCGGCGCGTGTGAATATACCCACACCGTCAAATATAAACTGAACAGTATGCGCCGCATCGAGAAGGAGCATACGATCAGCGCCGAAGAATACGAAAGCCTTCTCCGGCGCGCGGACCCCCGGCGGCGGCCCATTGAAAAGACGCGCTGCTGCTTTCGATCCGGGAACCTTCTCTGGGAGCTGGACGTCTTTCCCTTCTGGAAGGACAGGGCGTTGCTGGAGATCGAGCTGACAGACGAGGCCGACGCCTTCACCCTGCCGCCGGAAGTGCGCCTCATCCGCGAGGTGACGGACGATCCGCGCTACACGAACGCCGCCCTCTCCTTGAAAATCCCGGAGGACTGAAAACGCTTCAACCGCTTTGACCGGAAAGGATGCTGACTATGAAAAAAAGGATCGCCATCGTATTGCTCGCCGCGTTCTGCCTGACGCTCGGCGCCTGCGGCGTGCTGGAGAAACCGCTTCCCACCCCGTTGCCGACCGCCGCGCCGACGCCGTCGCCGTCGCCCACCGCGGAGCCGACGCCGGAGCCGACCCCGAAGCCCACGCCTGTCCCCACGCCCGCCCCGGTGCAGGAGCAGCGGGTCATCGTCACGGTGGACAAAACCGCGCTTGAGGCCATGGACCCGCAGAGCGGCGAGACAAGGATACTCAGCTTCTCTTATGATACCCCGATGGTCGAGATGGAAAACAACCCCGCCGCGGCCGAGAAGATCAACGAGTTCATCGCCCTGCAGAGCGAGGCCTTCTATACCGGCGAGGATTACGGGGACGGCTACGGCACCGGCTACAACAACATGCTCACCCTTGCCGAGGACAACTATCTCTACCAGATGGAGACGGGGGCGGAGTACCCCAACCTCGAGATGAGCGCCGACCGCAGCGCCGCCATCCTGCGAAACGACGGCACGGTCCTCACGCTCCTTTTCAACGACTACAGCTATACCGGCGGCGCCCATGGCCAGATGGCCTCCCGCGCCTACTGCTTCGATGCAAACTCGGGCGAGCTTCTGACGCTCGACACCGTGAGCGTGGACCCGGAGGGCTTCGCGGCCTTCCTCACATCCTTCATGCTGGACGAGATTCAAAACGATCCCGAGCTCTCTGAGCGGATATATCTCGAGGAGGCGGAGCTGGAGCCCGCCCTCGCCGCCCTCGTGCGGGAGGGGTCCTGGTACTTTGACTATGACGGCATGGTCCTCTTCTCCGACGACTATGAGCTCTCGAGCCACGCCGCGGGCCCCATCAGCTTCCTCGTGCCCTATGACGCGGCCGCCGCCTACCTCTACCCGCGCTATATCCCCGAGGCCGGCACGGAAAACGCCGCCTTCCATGTCCTCCCCGCGGAGGAGATGGTGGAGGGCAACACCGAAATCCTTGACATGGTGAAGATCAGCGACACCGGCGCCGCCCTCTACCTTGTTGTAAACGGGGCCGCGCACGATGTACGCCTGACAAGCGTGCAGTATTCCGATGCCTTCTATGAGACGGCCCAGCTCTGGTCCTGCAGCGTGATGCGCGACTGCGCCGTCCAGATCCAGACCGACATCCCCGACGGGATGCCGAACCTGAAAATCAGCTACCGCACCCAGGACGGGCTCAAGAGCCTCTACCTCACCATGAGCGGGGAGGACGGCAGTCTCATCCTCATGGACGGCAGCATCCGCCCCGTGGGCTGAATCCGCTGCTGAAAGAGGCCGCCCCCGGTGTCATCCCGGGCGCAGCGAGGGATCTCGCGGTGGGCTTCAATCGGCAGGGGATTCTTCGCTGCGCTCAGAATGACAGGACGGTCGGTACAGCCGCTTTTTTGCGCCTTTTTATGAAGAAAACTGTTGACATCGGAAAGCAATTGTGTTACTCTATTCAAGCCGCATTGAAGGGGTAAACAAGAAGAGGTCCGCCCTCCACCCTGAGAGCGAGTCCTGTAAAGAGGGAGGATACTTTCGTGAAACATGCGATCATCGTGACCGGCGGCAAGCAGTACCGCGTGGCCGAGGGCGACGTGATCTTCGTTGAGAAGCTCGACGCCGCAGCCGGCGAGACTGTGAAGTTCGACCAGGTCCTGGCCGTGATCGACGGGGACAATGCCGTGTTCGGCAAGCCCGCCATCGCCGGCGCCAGCGTCTCCGCCAATGTCGTGAAGAACGGCAAGGGCGCAAAGGTGCGCGTCTACAAGATGAAGCCCAAAAAGGGCTATCGCCGCACCCAGGGCCACAGACAGCCCTACACCAAGGTTCAGATCGAAGCGATCAACGCCTGATTTTTCCGCAACTGATTTTGACTGAAGGAGGAGCAACCTTATGGCACATAAAAAAGGTATGGGTTCTACCAAGAACGGCCGCGACAGTGAGTCCAAGCGTCTTGGCGCCAAGAGAGCTGACGGGCAGTTCGTTCTCGCCGGCAACATCCTTGTCAGACAGCGCGGAACGAAGATCCACCCCGGCACCAACGTCGGGAAGGGTAAGGACGACACGCTGTTCTCCCTCGTGGACGGCACCGTGAAGTTCGAGCGCATGGGCAAGGACCGCAAGAAGGTCTCTGTTTACGAAGAGATCGCTCAGTAAGTGACCAAAAGGCCGGACATAGTTTTATGTCCGGCCTTTTTTCATTCCATTGCGAGCAAGGCTCGCTATGGAAAACTCGCGCATATCGCGCGCGGCTTACGGGAGACAAGCCGCGCTTGGTCGGCGCGAGGGTTCGCGTTGCTCACCGGAGGGGTTTTTGGCGGGGCAAAGCCCCGCCAAAAACGATTTGAATTTGCGGTGAGCGAGCGAGGATCATGCAGAAGGAGGGGAGTCACATGGCTTCATCTTTTGTTGACAAGGCGCGCATCTCCATCCACGCCGGCAAGGGCGGGGACGGGGCGGTCGCCTTTCACCGCGAAAAATATGTGGCGGCGGGCGGCCCGGACGGCGGCGACGGCGGACGCGGCGGCAACGTGGTCTTCACGGTGGACGAGAACATGTCCACGCTGATGGACTTTCGCTACAAGAGAAAATACACCGCCGGAAACGGCGCAAACGGCGCGGGCAAGCGCTGCTACGGGAAGGACGGGGAGACGCTCTACATCAAGGTCCCGCGCGGCACCCTCGTGCGCGACACCGAGAGCGGCGCCATCATGCACGACATGTCCGACGGGGAGGACTGGATCGCGGCCCGGGGCGGGCGCGGCGGCTGGGGCAACATGCATTTTGCGACCCCCACGCGCCAGGTCCCGCGCTTTGCAAAGCCCGGCCTCCCCGGGGAGAGCCATGATGTGACGCTGGAGCTCAAGCTCCTCGCGGACGTGGGTCTCGTCGGCTTCCCGAACGTCGGCAAGTCCACGCTCCTGTCGGTCGTGAGCAAGGCCCACCCGAAGATCGCAAACTACCACTTCACGACGCTCTTTCCCAATCTCGGCGTGGTGTATGTGGATGAGGGCGTTTCCTTCGTCATGGCGGACATCCCCGGCATCATCGAGGGGGCGTCCGAGGGCGCGGGGCTCGGCCACGACTTTCTGCGCCACATCGACCGCTGCCGCCTGCTTGTCCATCTGGTGGACGTCTCCGGCAGCGAGGGGCGCGACCCGGTGCAGGATTTCGAGGCCATCAACGCCGAACTCCGGGAATACAGCCCGGAGCTTGCCGGGCGCCCGCAGATCGTCGTCGGCAACAAGTGCGACCTTCTGGGGGATGAGCGGGAGAACATCGAAAAGCTCCGCGCGCATGTGGAGGCACAGGGCTATGCGTTCTTTGAGCTCTCCGCCGCCGCCCACACCGGCACGAGGGAGCTGGTGAAGGAGTGCGCCCGTCGTCTTGCCGAGCTGCCGCCCATCCTGCGCTATGAGGCGGACTATGTCCCGCCCGAGCCGAAGGTGGACACCTCGGGCGAGCTTACCATCGAGCACTTCGACGATATGTGGCTCGTCGAGGGGCCGTGGCTCCAGCGCCTTGTGGCGACGGTGAACTTCTCCGATTATGAGAGCCGCATGTATTTTGACCGCGTCCTGCGGGAGGCGGGCGTATACAAGCGCATGGAGGAGATGGGCGTGCGCGACGGGGACACCGTCAGCATGTACGATCTCATGTTCGAGTATAAAGACTGATGACAGCGCAAGGGAAAAACCGCCTCAGGCGCGTCCTGCGTCTCGCGCTTCTTGTCACGCTCTGCTTCATCTGGGGCAATTCCCTCCTCGGGAGGGAGGATTCCGCCTCGCTCAGCCTGGGCTTCACCGCCTGGCTTCGGAGCATCGGCCTTCCCGTGTCGGAGCATTTTGTGCGAAAGAGCGCCCACTTCTGTGAGTTCGGGCTTCTCGGCGTCGAGACGGCGCTGCTCTTTTGGCTCAGAGGCGGTCTCGGCTTTCAAAACGGCGTAAACAGCGCCTTCGCCTGCCTGCTCGCCGGGGTGACGGATGAGACGATCCAGAGCTTCACCGGGCGCGGCTCCCAGGTGCGGGACGTGGTGCTTGACTTTTCCGGCGCGCTGCTCGCGATTCTGATCTCTTCAGCCCTTGCCTGGCGCGCCGAAAAAAGACAGCATATCCAACAGCACGCAAATCGCAAAACAACACCGCCCGGCGATTAAAGGATCGACCGGGCGGTAAAAATAGCCGCAATATCTTACAGGATCGCGGATCGCCAGGGGCGCAGCGGCGAAGAATCCTGTACCTTTTGCCGGGATACTTCGTTTATGTGAAGCCATGACCTTGAGGCTTCACTTCCTCTTTTTATGCGTATGTACCGGCTTCTTCGGGGCACAGGCGCGCATGGCCTCGTGCTCGCGCCGGAGCTCCCGGCAGAGGGCGGCGGAGCTCCAGCCCTTGTTCTGCTCTGTGACCACCGCCTTGAGGGCGACTGTCGCGCCCGACGCGCGCAGCATGTCCAAAAGGGGGGAGGAGAGCTTTTCCATCACGAGCATCTCGTCTTCAAAGCGCGCCTCACCCTCTGCGGGAGAGAAGCCCTCCAGCCCCAGCAGATATCCGACGGGATGGGCAAAATCCGCCTCCGCCACCTCAACCGCCTCAAGCCCCGCGCGCAGCGCCGCAAGGCAGATCTTCACACGCTTGTCCGCGCCTTTGATGTTATAGAGCAATACTTTCGCCATCGTTTACTCCTTCTCTGAAATCGAAACTTGACGGGGGAAAAGAATCTCTGTAAAATTAAAATATATTTCCCGAAACTTGTCAAGGAGAGCATTCTGCCATGCAGGAGAAGTGCACAGGAAAACAGGATATGATGCATCTGATCGCCGCGGCTGTGGTTCGTTGGCGCTTTGTCATCATGGTGCTTTTCCTGCTGGCTGCGGTTTACTGCGCGCTCTCGGTGGGCAAGGTGCAGGTGAGCTCGGATCTCACCATGTTCCTCGGGCAGGAGACGGAGACACGCCGGGGCCTCGTCATCATGGAGGACGAATTCATCACCTACGCCTCCGAGGATATCATGGTCTCAAATATCACGTATGAGGGGGCCGCGGCGCTCGCGGCCGAGATCCGGGAGCTCGACGGGGTCGCGGGTGTGAGCTTCGACAACAGCCCCGCCCACTATACGCGGGCCGCGGCGCTCCTCTCTGTGAGCTACGCCGGCACCTCCTCCGATCCGGCGGTCACGGAGGCGACCGGCAGGGTGCGCGCCATCCTCGCCCCCTACGACACCTACAGCTACAGCATGGACCCGGAGAACTACTTCGCAAAGCTCGCGCAGGAGATGGCGGGCCTGCTGCTCATTGCCGTCACGGTCATCGCGGCGATCCTGCTCTTCACCTCGCGCAGCTATTTTGAAGTGGTCATTATCTTTATCGTCTTTGTGTTTGCGGCTCTGCTCAACATGGGCACAAACTTCTGGCTCGGGCGCATCTCCTCCATCACAAACTCCATCGCCATCATCATGCAGCTCGCCCTCGCCATCGACTATGCCATCATCTTCTCCCATCGCTACCAGGATGAGGCGCCGCGCTGCGCCTCCTACCGGGACGCGCTGGTGGAGGCGCTGGCAAAATCCATCACGGAGATCTCCGCCTCGAGCCTCACCACCATCTCGGGGCTCGTCGCGCTGATGCTGATGCAGTTTCGCCTGGGCTATGATCTGGGCATGGTTTTGGCCAAGAGCATCGTGTGCTCCCTGCTCACGGTGTTTCTGCTGATGCCGGGGCTTATCATGCTCTTCCCCGGGGCGATACGCCGCAGCGCGCATAAAAGCCTCATCCCGGATATCCGCCCCTGGGGCCGCTTTTTGATGAAGAGCAGGGTTTTGTTTGTCGTGCTCTTCGTTCTGATCGTCCCGGCGGCGATCTGGTGCTCAAACCGCACAAGCTATGCCTTCAGCGACAGATCCGTCACCGAGCTTGTCTATTCCGAGAGCCGCGCCGCCATGCATAAGATCCAGGACACCTTTGCCCACTCCACCATGATCGCCCTGCTTGTCCCGGCGGAGGATTTTGAGAGCGAGAAGGCCATCCTCCTGGAGGCGGCGGAGCTGCCGGAGATCACCGGCGCGAGAGGACTTGCCAATATCGAGATCGAGGAAGGCCGAATGCTCACGGACCGCTATACGCCCCGCATGTTCGCGGAGCTTCTGGACATCAGCGCGGAGGAGGCCCGCCTCCTCTTTCAGGCTTACGGCGTGCGCCATGAGGAATACCAGGCCCTCCTCGGCGATGTGGAGACCTATTCGGTCCCCGCGGTGGACATGTTTCTCTTTGCCTTTGAGCTCATGGACCGCGGCGTCGTGACCCTGGAGGAGGAGCGCATGGCAGAGCTCCGAGCTCTGCGCGAGACGCTGAACATGGGCCTTGACCAGCTCCGCGGCGAGCACTGGAACCGTCTCGTCTTCACGGCGGATGTGCCGGTAGAGGGGGAGGAGAGCGTGGCCCTCGTGGAAAAGCTCAGGACCCTTGCGGAGTCTTATTACGGCAGGGGAAAGGTGCTCGTCATCGGCGACGTGACCTCGGCCCGCGACCTGCGCGAAGCCTATACCTCGGACTCCCGGCTCATCAGCTTTTTGACTGCGGGCTTTGTGTTCCTCATCCTGCTCTTTACCTTCCGCACCGTCATGGGTTCTGTGATCCTCGTGTTCGTGATCCAGAGCAGCATCTGGATCAATTTCTCCTTCCCCTATCTGCAGGGGATGGTGCCGTCCTTTGTCACCAATATGATCGTCTCCGCCATCCAGATGGGCGCCACCATCGACTATGCCATTGTGCTCATGAACCGCTACCAGGCCCTCAAGGCGGAGCTTCCGAAGCGCGAGGCCATGACCGAGGCCGTGAACCGCAGCTTCCCGACCGTTTTGACCTCCGGGGCCATCATGACCATCGCGGGGCTTTTGATCGGCTATCGCGTCAGCGATGTGTACGTCAACCACATCGGCCTTGCGGTGGGGCGCGGCGCCTTTATCTCCGTGATCCTCGTGCTCACGGTGCTGCCGCAGCTTCTGGTGCTGCTGGACGGCGCGGTGGAGAAGACCCGCTTTCAGCTTGATTTGACAGGGGGTGAGGAGCTTTGAGACGCATTTCGGCTTGGATCGTGTCGCTCCTGGTGCTGCTCAGTCTCGTGCCCGCCGCGTTTGCGGAGGGGGAGGAGAGCGTCCGCATCGACAGCGTGGAGGATTTTCTGCGCTTCTGCGACGCCTGCGCGGAGGAGAGCTATTCCGCCGGTAAAACCTTTGAGCTCACGGCGGACCTCGACCTCTCCAACACGGCCTTCCATCCCGTGCCCTATTTTGCCGGGTGCTTTCTCGGCAATCACCGCCTCATCACGGGCCTCCATGTGGCGGGGGAGGGGTCCCGCCTCGGTCTCTTCCGCGAGGTCGCGCAGGGGGCGGAGATCCGCGATCTCACGGTGCGCGGCACGGTCTCGCCCGGCGGCAGCGCCATGCACATCGGGGGCATTGCCGGGGTAAACGCCGGCAGCATCCTCGCCTGCCGCTTTGAGGGGAGCGTGTGCGGGATCGAGAATACAGGCGGCATTGCCGGCACCAACAGCGCGACCGGCTCGATCGAGGGCTGCCGTTTTTCCGGCTCTGTCACGGCGGAGCATCAGGTCGGCGGCATCGCCGGCAGAAACGACGGGCAGCTCCTCTCCTGCACAAACGGCGGCGAGATCAACACCGTCTCTGTCACCCCGAAGGGGGAGACGCGCTTTGATCTCTCGGCAGTCCATGAGGACGATTTTCTGAACCTCGCGAACATCGGCGGCATCGCCGGGGATAATAACGGCACAGTGTCCGCCTGCGTGAATCACGGTCCCGTTGGCTATAAGCACGAGGGCTTCAATGTCGGCGGCGTCGCGGGCAAGAGCGCGGGCTTTGTCTCCGATTGCGCAAACAGCGCCGCGGTCACGGGCCGCCGGGATGTGGGCGGCGTGATCGGCCAGCTCGTCCCCTACGCGGTGTGGGACTTCTCAAACGGCAGACTCGACGATCTGGAATCCAAGCTGCGCGGGATGCAGAACATTCTGGACAGCCTGCGCCGGGATGCGCGCGATTTCTCAAATGACATCACAAACGAGCTTTCGCTTCTGAACGACTATACCCGCAATGCGCTCGACGCGGTGGGCGAGATCGCCTGGAAAACGCTTGAGAACGGAAAGAGCCTGGAGGCGTCGGTCCAGTACGACGGAGAAAACACGTATTTCGATTTCTCCACCGACGGTCTTTGGAACATGGATGTGGATGTGGAGACGCTCAATTCGGCGCTTGCCGACATGTGGGGCGAGGCGCAGTTTATCGCCTCGCTCGCGGGCTCGGGGCTCACGACCGCGGCGAACGATCTGAACGCGGTCGCCGAGCAGATGAACGCCATCTTCAGCAGCCTTCGCGGCAGCATGAACACCACGGGCGCCCTGAGCACCACCTATGACCTCTCGGAGAGCGAGGCGTACAAGCGCAATACCGGCGCGGCGGCGGACTGCCGCAATACCGGCAGCGTCGATGCGGAGAACAATGCCGGGGGCGTGGTCGGCACCGTCGCCTTCGAGCTGGACTTCGATATGGACAACAGGCTCAACGCCTCGGACTTTCTCACCCGTGACGCGCGGCGCTATCTCTTTGCCGCGGTGCGCACATGCCAGAGCTATGGGGCTGTCACCGTCAAGGAGGCGGGGGCGGGCTGCGTCGCGGGCTCCGTGGATATCGGCACGCTCATCGACTGCGTCGGCGTCGGCGAGGCGAGGTCCCAGAGCGGGGACTATGTCGGCGGCGTGGTCGGCACGTCGAAGGGCAGCGTTGTGAACTGCTGGTCCCGCGCGGTACTGTCGGGCGTGAAATACGTGGGCGGCATCGCTGGCCTCGGCACAGACCTCAAAGCCTGCCGGAGCTGGACTTATATTGACAGTGCACGCGAGTATCAGGGCGCGGTCGCCGGCTGGGCGGAGGGGACTGTCGCCGATAACCTCTATGTTCCCGGCGTCCCGGATGGGGTGGACGGTGTCAGCCGCCTGGGCCAGGCGGCGCGCATTACGACCGAGGCGCTGCTCGCGCTCGACGGCGCGCCGCGCGACTTCGACCGCATCACCGTTACCTTTATCCTGCCCGACAAGATCAAAAAGCAGGTGGAGATCCCCTTCGGCGGCAGCATCGAGAGCCTGCCGGAGGTGCCGAACCGCAGCGCCGCCTTCTGGCGCTGGGACGACTTTGACGCGGAGCATATCTATTACAGCACCACGGTCGAAGGCCGCTACTATGAGCCGGGCAGCACCCTCGCCACCGGGGAGAGCGTACCGCGCTTTCTGGTGGAGGGCGTGTTCTATGAGGGCCAGCGTCTCAACGCCGCCGATTACACCGCCCCCCTTCCGGCGGAGGAGGTCCTGCAGGCCGCGACGCTCTATGTCAACGACTATGACGAGACGCTTACCGTGCGTATGCAGGCCGCGGAGGACGGCGTCCTCTATCGCGTGAACGAGACGGGCGAGCTTGAAAAAATCGCCTCCGAGCGGGACGGCAGCTACCTTGTCTTCCCGCTGGAAAACGGCGGCACCGTGGTTTACGCAAAGCCCGCGGAGTCCGGGCAGAGCCGCTGGCTGCTCCCCGCCGCGGGCGCGGGCGCGGCGCTTGTGGCGCTCCTCGTCCTGCGAGCGCGAAAGAAAAAGCGCGCGGCACTTACCGCAGTCGCGAAGGATTGACCCAAGGGAGGGTTTCTACTGAACTACAGAAAATATATCGGCAGCCGCGCCTTTTACCGCAGGCTGTTCGCCATTCTGATCCCGCTTCTGGTTCAGAATGTCATCACCAATTTTGTCAATCTCCTGGATAACATCATGGTCGGCCAGGTGGGCACGGAGCCCATGTCCGGCGTCGCCATCGTGAACCAGCTCCTCTTTGTCTTCAACCTCTGCATCTTCGGCGGCCTTGCGGGAGCGGGCATCCTCACGGCCCAGTTTTACGGCAGCGGCGACGCGCGCGGCATGGCGGACACCTTCCGCGCAAAGCTCTATATCGCCCTCGCCGCGGCGGTGACCTTCCTCACGGTCTTCAGCACCGCGGGGGAGACCCTGATCCGCCAGTTCATCCACGAGGGGGGCGAGCAGCTCGACCTGGCGGCGACGCTGACGCACGGGAAAAACTACCTGCGCATCATGCTCTTGCAGATCCCGCCCTTCGCCCTGCAGATGGCCTACGCCAGCACCCTGCGCGAGACGGGGGAGACGGTGCTGCCCATGCGGGCCGGGATCACGGCGGTGCTTGTGAACCTGGTTTTGAACTACATCCTCATCTTCGGCAAGCTCGGGGCCCCGGTCCTCGGGGTGGAGGGCGCCGCAATCGCGACGGTCATCGCCCGCTATATCGAGTGCGCCATCATCGTCGTCTGGACGCACCGCCACCGGGAGAAAAACCCCTTTCTCGAAACCGCCTACACCACCTTCCGCATCCCGGGGCCCCTGCTGCGGCAGATCGCCCTCATGGGTCTCCCGCTTCTCATCAACGAGCTTCTGTGGTCGAGCGGCATGGCGGTTTTGAACCAGTGCTATTCCGTGCGCGGGCTCGAGGTGGTCTCCGCCACCAACATCTCCTCCACGGTGTCAAATCTCTTCTTCTGCGCCTTCCTCTCCATGGGCAACGCCACCTCCATCATCGTGGGCCAGATCCTCGGCGCGGGCGATCTGGAGCGCGCCGTGGACGAGGACCGCAAGCTCATCGCCTTCTCGGTGGTGCTCTGCGGTGCGGTGGGCATCGTGATGGCCTTCATCGCCCCCTTGGTGCCGCGCATCTACAACACCTCCGAGGCTGTGCGCACTCTCGCGTCCCAGCTTATCCTTGTGGTCGCGGTGTTCATGCCGCTCTACGCCTTCACCAATTCCTGCTACTTTACGCTCCGCGCGGGGGGCCAGTCTCTCATCACCTTCGTCTTTGACAGCCTCTATCAGTGGACGCTTGTGGTGCCTCTGGCCTTCATTCTCTCCCGTTATACCAGCCTTCCCATCGTGCCCATGTATATCGCGGTGCAGGCCATGGAGATCATCAAATGCGGCCTCGGCTACTATTTCGTCAAAAAACGCAAATGGGTCAAGGACCTCGTGTCGCACTGAAATAGGGCTGAAAAAAACAGTATTATACCGTAGGGGAGGCCCTTGCCCCTCCCGTGCACTGTAAAAGTTATAGACCGCAAAAAATGTACGGCGAATTCGTAGAATGTTACGATTTCACCGTACATTGATTTTGAAATATTACCTGATACTGTCGGGAGGGGCAAGCCCCTCCCCTACGTTTTTTACACGCAAATTATGCTTGAATGTATAGTTTTTATCAGCTGTCAGTTCCCCCAGAAGTCGGCGCCTTTGACGCCGTTTGCCTCGGCGCGGTAGGCGGGGAGCTTGCCCTTGCGTTTCTGCCACTCGTAATCGCGCAGGGCGGCGACGGCGGGCTTGGCGAGGAGGATGATCACCGGCACGTTGATAATGACCATCAGGGCCTGCAGAAGGTCGGCCGTGTCCCACGCAAGACCCGCGGACACGATCGCCCCGGCGAAGACCAGCGCGGAGGCGAGCAGGCGGTAGACCAGCAGGAAGCCCTTGCCCGGCTCCTTCTTCAGGATGAAGCGCAGGCAGCCTTCGGTGTAGTAGTAGTTGCCGATCAGGGTGGTGAAGGCGAAGAGGCAGACCGCGACCGTGATGAAGACGGGCCCGAAGCTGCCGAGGGCCGCGCCGGTGCAGGCCTGGACATAGGCCGCGCCAGCGGCTTCCGCCGTGGGCTCCACCCCGGAGAAGAGGCAGAGGAAGGCGGTGGCGGAGCAGATGAGCAGCGTGTCGATGAACACGCTCAGCATCTGGACAAGGCCCTGCTTTGCCGGGTGGCTCACGTCCGCCGCGGCGGCCGCGTTGGGGGCGGAGCCCATGCCGGCCTCGTTGGAGTAGAGACCGCGCCGGATGCCCCACATGACGCAGGAGCCGGTGAAGCCGCCGAGGATCGCGTGGAAATCAAAGGCGGAGCGGAAGATCCCCTTGAACACCGCGCCGAAGCTCGAGATATGCGTGACGACCACAAAAAGGGACACCAGCACATAGAGAACGCCCATCGCGGGGACCAGCACCTCGGTCACGCGGGTGAGACGCCTGCCGCCGCCGAGGACGCAGATCGCAAACAGCCCCGCGAGCACGCCGCCGATCACCAGCGCGGTGGTCCGGTTATAAAACCCGAAGACCGCAAACGTGCTCTGGGTGTTGTAGGCCGCGAGCATGTTGTAGCCCACCGCGTAGGTCAAAATCAGGACGATGGCGAAGATGACGCCGAGCCAGCGCTGGCCCAGCCCCTGCTCCATGTAATACGCGGGGCCGCCGTAGCTGCCGCCCTCCGGGTCGCGCTTTTTGTAGATCTGGGCGAGGGTGGACTCCACAAACGCGGACGCGCCGCCGAGCACGGCCGTGACCCACATCCAGAAGATCGCGCCGGGCCCGCCGAGACAGAGGGCCGTGGACACGCCCATGATGTTGCCCGTGCCGACGCGGGAGGCCGTTGAGACCATCAGCGCGCCGAAGGAGGAGGTGGCGCCGAGATTGACGGGCTTCTCCGTCACGACGCGGATCGATTCCCCAAACAGGCGAAACTGGATGAAGCGCAGGCGGAAAGTGAAATAAAGGCCCGCGAGGATGAGGATCAGGGGCACCACATAGGGCTGGTAGAGAAAGCCGCTGATCTTGTTGACGACATTGTCGATGGTTGTTAGCATGTCTCTTTTCTCCTGTAAACGATATCTTTGCCGAAAAACAGCAGTACTACTATACCGGATTTTCAGTTGAGGTGCAAGCCTTTTTCCGGTTTTCGACAGCTCCCGATCCGAAAAGCCCGGAGCTCCCAAGCGCTTTCGCCCGCTTTTTCACAATATCTGGTGTATGCTTGCCTTATCTACCACAAGAACTGGAGGGATACTCTGTGCAGAATCTGCGTACCCGCCTGAGCGTCCGGCGGGGAGATATCGTGTGGCTGCCGGCGGAGGACATCGCGCCGAGCCCTGTGCAGCCGCGCGAGCTGTTTGACGAGAAGGAGCTGGAGGAGCTGAGCGAGAGCATACGGAGCTACGGCATCTTAAACCCCCTGACGGTGCGCTGCCGCGGGGGTAAGTTTGAGCTTGTGGCCGGGGAGCGGCGGCTGAGGGCGGCAAAGCTCGCGGGCCTGCGGGAGGTGCCCTGCATCCTCCTGGATGTGAACATGGAGGACGCAAGCCTCATCGCCCTGATTGAGAATCTCCAGCGCCGGGATCTGGACTTTATCGAGGAGGCCGCGGGACTCAGCCGCCTGATCCGCATGTTCGGCATGAGCCAGGAGGAGGCCGCCCGGCGCATCGGCAAATCCCAGTCCGCCGTGGCAAACAAGCTGCGCCTGTTAAAGCTGCCGCCGGACGTGCTGGAAAAGCTCCGCAGCTATGGGCTCACGGAGCGGCACGGCAGGGCCCTCCTGCGGCTCGAGGGGAGTGAAGCCCAGCGCATGGCGCTCGAGTACATCGCGGCAAACGCCCTCACGGTCGCGGCGGCGGAGGAGTACATAGAAAACCTCCTCAAGGCGCCGGAGGAAAACCCGGAGCAGGCAGCGCCCCACCGCACCCTGGTTTTGAAGGATGTGCGGGTCTTTCTCAACAGCCTCAACCGCTCCCTCGATCTCATGAAGCAGGGCGGCATCGACGCCGCGGTCCGGCGGGAGGAGACCGACAGCTCCCTCGTCCTCACGATCTCCATCCCCAAAAACCGGGCGGAAAAGCCGGAACCCGCGATGCAGAGCACATAATCGGTATTTTGAAATTTTACTTTTTGCATAATCTGACCAAAACACCATAGGGGAGGGGCTTGCCCCTCCCGGCAACATAGAGTAACCATTGAAAGCGATGTACGGCGAAATCGTAACACTTTTACGAAATCGCCGTACATTTTTTGAAATTTTTAGCTTTTCTTTGCGCGGGAGGGGCAAGCCCCTCCCCTACAAATTCCGGGGGACTTTTTACATTTTTCCGCAGTCATACACTCCCGCTTCAGTAAACCTCTTCTTCTCTGACGCAGTGCTGCTTGATCTCGCCCACGAGACTCTGCAGCGCGTCGATCACATGGGGGCGGATGTCGCCGCCGACGAGGACCAGCATGATGTCGTCCCCGACCCGGAGCTGCCCGCTGTTGAGCCAGACGCGCACAACCTGAATGCCGGGCATGGCGAGGGCGGCGTCTTTCGCGCGCGCCACCTTTTCCGCATCATAGGAAAAGCGCATCCCCTTCACCGGGGCGGTGTCTGCGGCCCCCTCGCGCACGGCGGCCTTCGCGCTCTCGCGCACGACGCCGTTGTGGAAGAGATACATGCCGCAGTCCTTCGCGTTGTGCTCCGCCTTCGCCTCTTGAAGCCAGAGATCCAGCGAGGGGACCGTGGCCTTTGCCTGATCGCTCATGTCTCACCCTCCCTATCATACTCGCCGTGGATGCCGCCGGTCTTTTTCACAAGGCGGATATCCGCAATGACCATATCCTTCTGCACAGCCTTGCACATGTCGTACACCGTGAGCGCCGCGGCGCTTACGGCGGTCAGGGCCTCCATCTCCACCCCGGTGCGCCCCAGGCAGGAGACCGCGGCCTCGATCTCGACGGAATGCCGCGCCTCGTCCAGGCGCAGCTTGAGATCGATCCCGTCCAAGAGGATGGGGTGGCACATGGGGATCAGCTCCGGCGTGCGCTTCGCGCCCATGACGCCCGCCACCTGCGCGACGGTGAGCACGTCGCCCTTTTTCATGCCGCCGCTTTGGATGAGCGCGAAGGTCTCCTCGTTCACAAGGACCCGCGCCGCGGCGACGGCCGTGCGGCGCGTGACGGGCTTTTCGCCCACATCTACCATTTTCGCCCGGCCCTGTTCGTTAAAATGAGTAAAATCCGGCATCCCTCAGCCTCCGATCCGATTCATGCTGCGTCCGGCGCGGCTGCGGTTGTCGGGATTCAGAACGCCGTGCCAGGATGGTTTACATAATATTGCGTGCCGCAGCTCCTCCACCATGCCGTCAAAGTCGAGACCCTTGAGGGAATACTCGTCCCCGGAGTGGAGGCAGGGCTTGAGCTTCCCGTCGGCTGTCACGCGGATGCGGCTGCATTCGCGGCAGAAGTGGGCGCTCAGGGGGCTGATGAGCCCGATGTTTCCCAGCGCTCCGGGCAGCCGGAAGAGCTTTGCCACCCCGCCGTCGGGGGGGACGGGTACAAGCTCCGGCAGCCTCTCTGTCACAACAGAGCAGGGGAGGAAGGCCCCGGGCCCAAAATCGCCGCTGTCGGGCATGGGCATGAGCTCGATAAAGCGCAAATCCAGGGGATACTGCCGCGTGAGCTCGGCAAGCTGGGGGATCTCGTCGTCATTAAAGCCGCCGATCAGGACCGTGTTGAGCTTTACCTTTTCAAAGTCAGCCTCCAGCGCGGCGCGGATGCCCGCTATCGTTTGAGACAGGTCCCCGCCGCGGCTCATGCAGCGGAACTTCTGCGCGTCAAGGGTGTCGAGACTGATGTTCACGCGCCGGACGCCCGCCTCCCTGAGAGGCTTTGCAAGCGCCGGCAGGAGGGCGCCGTTCGTGGTGAGGCAGACTTCGTCTATCCCCTTAACCCGGGCGGCGCGCCGGCAGAGGGGGACGATGTCCTCCCGCACCAGCGGCTCGCCTCCCGTGATCCGCAGCTTGCGGACGCCGAGCGAGGCGGCAGCCTCCACAACGGTGATGATCTCATCCTCGCTCAAAAACTCGCCCCTGGTCTTCCGGCACGCGCCGTCCTCCGGCATACAGTAGCGGCAGCGCAGGTTGCACAGCTCCGTGACCGACAGACGCATATAGGTGATTTCGCGGCCAAAGCTGTCCAGCATGGCGGCTACCTCCCATGACGATAGTAGGTTTATTATAGACCGTTATAGCGCCAAAATCAATACGGCACAGCGGGAGCGGAGCTCCGCCGTGCCGTATTTGCAATATTTGCAGTGTCCCTCAGAACTGCACCGCGTTGAGGAGCTTTTTCGTGTACGCGTGCTGCGGTTGATCGTAGACCTCGTCCACGGCGCCCTGCTCGATGATGCGGCCCTTCTCCATGACCATGACCCGGTCACAGATCGAGTAGACCACATTGAGGTCGTGGCTGATGAAGAGGTAGCTCAGATCCAGCTCGCGCCGCAGATCCCACAGAAGATCCAGGATCTGCGCCTGGATCGTCACATCGAGGGCGGAGACCGGCTCGTCCGCGATGATGAAGCGGGGCCTTCGGATGAGGGCCGCCGCGATGGACACGCGCTGCCGCTGCCCGCCGGAGAGCTGGCCCGGGCGCTGATCGGCCTGGCTGCGCTCCAGCCCCACACGCTCGAGCATGTCGAGCACGCGGCGGCGGCGCTCTTCTGCGTCATACTTGCCGTAGACCCGGAGGGGTTCCTCTAAGATCCAGCCCACGGTCTTCGCGGGGTTCAGGCTCCCAAAGGGGTCCTGGAACACCATCTGGGGCCGCGGCGTAAAATGGCGGATCTCGCCCGTGACCGTCGCCCGGTCCAGCATTCCGAGTATCGCCTTGGAGAGCGTGGACTTGCCGCAGCCGGATTCGCCCACAAGGCCCAGGATCTCCCCGCGCCGGACTTCAAAGCTCACATCGGTGAGCGCCTGAAAGCTGGTCTTTTTCCCGAATAGACTCCGGTCCTCATAGCGGACGGAGAGCCCTTTCACCTCAAGCACGTTTTCAATCTGATCCATGGCGCTTCCTCGTGGGGATCGCGGCGATAAGCCGTTTTGTGTACGCATCCTGCGGGTGATGGAAGATCTCCTCCGTAAGCCCGCGCTCGACGATCCTGCCCTTGTACATGACGGCCACATCCTCGCAGAGCCTGCGCACGACGTTCATGTCGTGGCTGATGAGCAGGATGCCCACGCCGTTTTCCGCGCTGAGCGTGCGCAGAAGCTCCAGGATCTGCTTCTGCACCGTCACGTCAAGGGCGGTCGTCGGCTCGTCACACACGAGGAGCTTCGGGCGGATCACCATGGCGGAGGCGATGATGACTCTCTGCCGCTGCCCGCCGGAGAGCTGGTGCGGGTACTTGCGCCAGGTTCCCTCGGGATCGGGGAGACGCACCTGCTCCATGACCTCGAGCGCGCGCAGGCGGCGCTCGGCCGGGGAGAGCCGGGTGTGGATCTTGAGGGCTTCCTCGATCTGCTGCCCGATGCGCATGAGGGGGTTGAGGCTCCGCATCGGCTCCTGGAACACGACGCCGATGTCCTTGCCGTGGATGCGCCGCAGCTCGCGCCTTGAGCAGGTGACGAGATCCCGGCCCTCAAAGAGAACCTGGCCCGCCATGTCCACGTTGCTGCGCTCAATGAGCCCCGTGAGGGCCATGGCGGTCACGGTCTTGCCGGAGCCGGATTCCCCCACAAGCCCCAGGCGCTCGCCCGGCGCGATGGAGAGGTCGATGCCGCGCACGGCCTCCTTGCCGGTGGATTTGAAGGTGACATGCAGATCCCGTATCTCAAGCATGGCCGTCACCTCCGAGTCCCTCGCTGAGTAAGCCGAAGCCCAGCACCAGCAGCACGATCGCAAGCCCCACGAAGAGGGCGTACCACGGCGCGCGGAGAAGATAGGTCTGCGCCTCGCTCAGCATCCGGCCGAGACTCGCGTCCGGCGGCTGTACGCCGAGACCGAGATAGCTCATCGAAGCCTCCGCGAGCACGGCGTTATTGAAGCCGATGGCGACAGAGCTAAGGAGGACCGGCAGAATGTTCGGCATGATGTGGACAAAGAGGATGCGCATGTCCTTCACGCCCATGAGCTTCGCGTTCGCGACATAATCCAGGGCCTTCTGCCGCGCCACCTCCGTGCGCACGATGCGCGCGAAGCTCGGGATGAAGATGATGCCGAGGGCGAGGATGATGTTGTACCTGCCGCTGTGGAAAACGGCGATCAGCACGAGGGCGAGGAGCAGACTCGGAAACGCGGTCACGCTGTCGTTGAGGCGCATGAGCACTTCGTCCACCCAGCCGCCGTAAAAGCCCGTGAGCCCGCCGATCAGAAGCCCGGCGAGAAGCCCGAGCCCCACGGAGCAGAGCGCGATGAGAAAGGTCGAGCCCGTCCCCTGGAGGACGCGGGAGAAGATGTCCCGCCCGAAGTTATCCGTGCCGAAGAGATGGCGGAGGCTGGGGGAGGCCATCTTCTCCGCGGCGTTCATGGCGTTCGGGTCATAGGGCGTCCAGAGGGCGCCGAGCAGGATCAGCACCAGCATAAAGGCGGTGATGCCGGCGCCCACGCGGAAGGTCCTGTCTTTTGTGTCGATCATAGGCCCTCCCTCACATCAGGCGCACCCGCGGGTCAACGGCCTGGGTCAGAATGTCCGCGAGATAGTTCATCACGACCACGACGGAGGCGATCATCACCACGATGCAGAGGGCGACCGGGTAGTCGCGGTTGGAGATGCTCGCGACGAGGAGCCTCCCGAGCCCCGGCACCACGAACACCTGTTCGACAATGATGGAGCTTGCCACAATGTCGGCAAGGCTCATGGCAAGATAGGTGATGACCGGCAGCAGCGCGTTTCGCACGACGTGGTTTTTGATCACCATCCAGCGGGAGCTGCCGTGGCTGTAGGCCGTGAGAACGTAGTCCCGCTTCATCTCGCTGAGGATCGAGGCGCGCAGGAGCCGCGCGGTCTTTGCGATCTTCGGCAGCGAGATGGCGAGCGCCGGGAAAAGAAGGTAGCCGAGGCTGCCCGCAGCGCTCTCCTCGAGCGGGACAAAGCGCCCCGGCGTGAAGAGCTTCAGCACAAGGCCGAAGACATAGGTCAGCAAAATGCCGAGAAAGAAGGAGGGGATCGCCATCAGCACCTGGTTGAGGGAGTTCCCGATGAGACCGAAGGGCTTATGCTGGTAGCGCACGAGGGCGATGCCGAGCGGCACGCTCACCGCGACGACCAGCACCCAGCTCATGAGAGACAGGACCGCCGTCACGGCGATCTTGCCGCGCAGCACCTCCCGCACGGGCATGGCGTAGCTGTAGCTCGTGCCCATGTCGCCGCGCAGAAAGGCGGTGACCCAGGCAAAAAAGCGCAGGAACACATTGCGGTCAAGGCCCATCTCTTCGCGCAGGGCCGCCGCCCGCTCGGGGGTGTAGTCGCTGCCTAAAAGCATGGTGGTGGGGTCGCCGGGGATGATCTCAAAGGCGAGAAAGGCAAAGCCCGACACGAGCAGCAGGGTCAGAAGCAGGACCCCGGTTTTTTTCAGCACAACCTGCATGAAGGCTTACTGCACCCGGTATACGGTGGAAAGATCCATGATGTAGAGGGCCGGGTAGAACACGTAGCCCGCGATATCCTTCTGCATCACGGCGAAGGAGGCGGAGTCCTGGATGTAGACGTTCGCGGCCTCCTCGGCCAGGATGGTCTCGCATTCCTTGAAGAGGGCGGTCTGCTCCGTGTCGTCCACCGTGGCGAGAGCCTTTTGGTAGGTCTCGTCGTACTTCGCGCTCTTGAAGTTTATAAAGTTCTTGCCGCTCTCGCTCTGGAAGCGGGCAAGGCAGCCGGAGGCCGCGAGACTGTGGGTGTCCATGCCGACGACGGTGGACTCAAACTGCCGGCCCTTGTAGGTCTCGTCATACCAGGTGGCCCACTCGACAAGGTTGATCTCCGCCTCGATGCCCGCCGCGCGGAGCTGCTCGACGATGACCTGGGCGGCGTCCACATGGGCGGGATAGCTTGAGGGGACCGTGATCGTGAAGCGCAGCTTTTCGTAGCCCGCCTCTTTGAGGAGGGCTTTGGCCTTCTCGGGGTCAGGCTTGTAGAGCTCCAGAAGCTCCGGCACCACGTATTTGCCCATGGAGGGGATCATGCTGCTTGCAAGCGGGATGCCGTGCCCGTCGTTTGCAAGGTCGATGACGCCCTCACGGTCGATGGCGTAGCACAGGGCCTGGCGGACGCGGACATCGCGGAAGGGCTCAAAATCGTTGTTGAGATAGAGGGCCTGGATGATGTTGCTGCCGCCCTCGAGGATCGTGAGGTCCTGGAGATCGGCGATCTGGCTTGCGGTGAGGTGGTTTGTCATGTCGATGGCGCCGGAGCGCAGGCTCATCACCATGGTCTGCCCGTCGGGGATGACCTTGAGGGTGACCTTGTCGAGCATGGCGCCCGTGCCCCAGTAGTCCGCAAACTTCTCGAGGACGATATTGTCCTGCGGCGTGCGGGAGACGAAGCGGAACGGGCCCGTACCCACCACCTCGGCAGCGGGGTCGATGCCCTCCGGGATGATGGCGGCGTGCATGTAGGCGTTGAATTCCGCGTCGGGCTTTTTGAGGGTGACCGTGACGGTTTTCCCGTCCTTTGCCTCCACGGCGGCGATGCCGCCGAGCTCGGCGACGAGGGGCTCCCCGGTTTCAAGGCCCGCAGCTCTGGTGAGAGAATAGACAACATCCCCGACCGTCACCGTTTTCCCGTTGTGGAAGCGGACGCCCTCGCGCAGGGTGTAGGTGTATGTGTCCGCTGTCTCGTTCACGGTATAGTCTTCGGCAATGGCGGGGATGAGATTTCCGTCCGTGTCGGGCTTTACAAGCCCTTCATAGATGTTGAAAAGGACCTCTCTGGTTCCTGCCGACGACGATGAGACGTGTGGGTCAAGACTCGTGTCCAGATCTGCGGCGATGCCCACGGTGATCTCCCCACCCTGGGCCTTTTCGCCGGCGGAGCCGATCGGGGTGTCGGAAGGCTGGGCTGCCGGGGACTTGCCGCCTCCGCAGGCGCAGAGTGCAGCAGTCATGAGCACAGCCAGGACGAGCGCGAGAATGCGTTTTTTCATAGCGTTTTTCTCCTTTGGCTCCAATATGAAATTTTTAGGGCGAGAGAAGAATAGCATAAACCGCCCGGAAAATCAATGCCGGATTGTAAAACGCAGGGGCCGGTCCAGGCGGCGGCCCTGCCAAAAAATATGAGAGCCCCTGTGACAGAGGCTCTCATGCTTGCGACGGAAACGCGCTCCCTTTTCAAACGCGAGGCGCGCAGTTCTATGGGAGACCGGTATCCGATGGGGAATGCTTACTTCGCGTTTTTGCTCATGTGCTCTCTCGTGAGCTTTACGGTCACGCCGGACAGGGCCAGCAGCGCGATCAGGTTCGGGATCGCCATGAAGCCGTTGAGGGCGTCCGCGAGGTTCCAGGCGTCGGCCAGACTCATGGTCGCGCCGATGATGATGAAGCAGATGAAGAGGATCTGGTAGACGCGCACGGACTTGTGGCCGAAGATGTACTCGCAGCAGCGGGTGCCGTAGAGGGACCAGCTCAGGATCGTGGACAGGGCGAAGAGACTCAGGCACACGGCGATGATGATCGCGCCGGGCTTGCTGCCGAGCACGCTGCTCATGGCCGCCGCCACGTTGGAGCCGTTGCCGCCCGTGCCCCAGGTGATGTCGATGCCGCCGGCGCAGTAGGCGGAGAGCACCGTGAGACTTGTGAGCGTGCAGATCACGATGGTGTCCATGAAGACCTCAAAGATGCCGTAGAGACCCTGCTTCACGGGGTCAGTCTCGGAGGTCGCCGCGTGGGCGATGGGCGCGGAGCCAAGGCCGGCCTCGTTGGAGAAGCAGCCGCGGCCGACGCCCTTCTTCATGCTGGTCATGATCGTGATGCCGATCGCGCCGCCGACCGCGGCGGTGGGATTGAAGGCGCCCTCAAAGATCAGGGCAAAGACCTTGCCGATGTGGGCGATGTTCGCGAAGATGACGATGAGGGCCGAGACGATGTACACAACGGCCATGAAGGGGACGAGCTTCTCCGTGACCTGGCCGATGCGCTTGATGCCGCCGAGCACGACGAGCGCCACAAAGCAGGCCACGATGCAGCCGATGACGAAGGTGCTCACACGCACGTCGCTGCCGAGGAAGCGGAAGGTGGAGGCGGCGTTGGGGGTGAAGCTGTCGATGGCGTTGTTGACGGCGTCCGCGATGGACTGCACCTGGGTGGCGTTGCCGATGCCGAAGGCGGCGAGCGCCGCGAGGGCCGCAAAGACGCTGCCGAGCCAGGCCCAGTTCTGGCCGAGGCCGTTCTTGATGTAGTACATCGGGCCGCCGACCCAGTCGCCCTTGGCGTTGCGCTCGCGGTATCGGACGGCGAGCAGCACCTCGGAGTACTTGGTCATCATGCCCACAAGGGCCGCGACCCACATCCAGAACACCGCGCCGGGGCCGCCGATGAAGATGGCGCCCGTGACGCCCGCGATGTTGCCGGTGCCGACCGTGGCGGCGAGCGCCGTGGTCAGCGCCTGGAAGGGCGTAACCTCACCCGCGCCGGCCTGGTGCTTGTCAAAGAGCCTGCCGGCGGTGTTTTTCCACCAGTAGGGGATGCGGCTGAACTGTAAAAAGCCCATCCGGAAGCTGAGATAAAAACCGGTGCCGACGAGCAGGAGCAGCATGACAGGGCCCCATGCGATGTCGTCGATCGTGGAAATGAACTGGCTCAGATTCATGTGTATTCCTCCCTTATGTGTTGCCCGAAAAGAAAAGCGGCGCTGCACACTCCGCGGCGCCGGAAAAACCGTCCAAGCCCCTGGGGGCTGAACGCTCTGTCCTTTTGCCTGAGAGATTCGACCCATGGGCCTTGCACCTTCGGCACTCCGCAGGCAAACCGGAACGGGCGCCGGTGCGCGGAGCTTCTCCAGAGTTCCTCAGCCGTCGGTCTCACACGCTGATCCTGACGGCGTCAGAGGTATTCTTTTGATACCCGTACTATAACACCCCCGAAAAACCAACGCAAGTTTTTTTGCAAGAATCAGCGAAGTGATGAGGAAGTGAATCGCTTCACACCTTTAATCTGTTAAATTGCACAAAGAACAGGTGTCCGCGAGACAAGAACAAAAGCCCGGCCCTTGCAAAAGCGCCGCCGCTGTGATAGGGTTTAAGCAGATTAAATCCCCATGCGCCGCAAATCGCACCACGACGCATGAAAGCTCACGCGTATGGGGATTTTTATGTGCATGTGATTCGGTTGCCCCGTCAGGGGCGAGAATCACGCACTTGAATCAAATATTTACTGTGTAAGCGGAGCTTTCACAGTAAATCGTTTGGGAGGAAACCATGAAACGCTGTATCATCATAGCGGGCGGAGACTATGCGCCCATCGGCCCGGTGGGGGAGGGGGACTTTGTCCTCGCCTGCGACCGGGGCTATGCCTACGCCCTGCGGGAGGGGATCACCCCGGATCTCGTCCTGGGGGATTTCGATTCCTTCCGGGGGGCGCTGCCGGAGGACGTGCCGGTCCTGCGCTACCCCGTGGAGAAGGACGACACGGACACCATGCTCGCCGTGCGCTGGGCGGCGGAGCAGGGCTTTGAGGCGGTGCGCCTTGCGTGCTGCTTCGGGGGGCGGCTCGACCATCTGCTGTCCAATGTGCAGACGCTGGAATACGCGGCGGCGCTCGGCATGGCGGCGGAGGCGGAGGATGAGGATACCCTCCTGCGCGTCCTGCGCCCGGGCCTTTATCGCCTGCCGTATCGCGCCGGGCGCAGCCTCTCGCTGCTCGCGCTGACAGAGACGGTCGAGGGGCTCACAGTCCGCGGGGCGAAATACGCGGCGGAGAACGTGACGCTGCGGCGGCCGACCACCCTGGGGCAGAGCAACGCCTTTGTGAGCGATGTGGAGATCTCTTTTCAGCGCGGGACCCTGGCCCTCGTCTCCTGCAGACTGGAGGGGTGAGGGATGCACACGCTGGAGGAGGTACGCCGGGAATATGACCGCCTGGACCGCCTGGTCGGGGTGGATACCTCCCGGATCGAACTCAGGATTTCCAAGCGCGCCGTGCGGCAGCTCGGGTCCTTCCGTTCCCCCGCGCGGGGAGCGGGGCCCCTGCGCATCACGCTCTCGGCCCTCATCCTGGACGATGACGAGCAGTTCTGGGACACCGTGCGCCACGAATACGCCCACGCCGCGGTCTATCTTCTGCACCCCGGGGAGAAGCACGGCCATGACCGCGCCTGGCGCGACATGTGCAGGCTTGTCGGCTGCAATCCGAAGCGCCTCGCCCCGGAGCAGGGACGGGCGGCCCAGCTTCGCCGGCAGCGGGCAAAGTACGTGATCCGCTGCGAGACCTGCGGGGCGGAGAGCCGCTATATCCGCCGGGGCAAGGCGGTGGACCTCATGCTGCGCGGCCGGGGGCGGAGCCTCCGCTGCCGCAGATGCGGGGGCAGCAGGTTCACGCTCCTTGCGGCCGAATAAAAAAATGGGCTTTATCAGAGTACCTATTTCTTTCCGAACATGTCCATCGCGCTGCCGAGGAGCGTGGTGAGAATGTCGCCGGCGTCCGTCTGCTCTCCCTTGAGCACGGCGACGGCCTTTTTCTTTGTCTCGGCGTCTGCCGCGCGGTAGAGCTCCACGAGCTTTTTCTCGGCGCTTGTGAGCGCAGGCTCCTCTTTCTTGGCGGCGGAGCCCGTTTTCTTCGCGCTCGCCGCGGAGCCTGTCTTCTTCGCCGCGGCGCTTGTCTTCTTCTGCGCGGGGGCGCTGCCGTAGCTGCTCTCCTTCGCGGCGTTTATGAGCGAGCTCTGCGTCACGCCCGTGAGCTTTGCGATCTGGCGCAGGACGGACTGGGAGAGCTCCTTTTCACCGCGCTCGGCCTTGCTGAGATCCGCGGCGCTGAGTCCCTCGATCTGGGCGGCGAGCGCCTCCTGGCTGAGCTTTGCCTTGCCGCGCGCCTCCTTGATGAGCGGGCCGACAGTGTTTGCCATGGCTGTATCCTCCTTCTCTTTATGATGCGATCTGCGTAGATCGCACGCGAAAACCGAAGACGCCTGTCTTGATTTACGGCGCATAAAATGCTATCCTGTTCCCAAGATACTATTACTGACTATAAAAAACTGCGGAATGATGAGGGGGAGAAAAAACATGTATCTCAACGTAAACCCCGTCCTGATCGCGGCGGCGGTCATCCCGGCGATTTTCCTGCTCGTGCGGGTGGAGCGGGCGGACCGACTCGAAAAGGAGAGCAGGGGGCTGCTCACGTCCCTCGTCCTCTTCGGCGTCCTGTCCACCGCCGTCGCCGCCCTGGGCGAGAGGATCGGCATCGCGGTTTTGAACACGGTATTCGCGGAAGAGACCAGGCTTTATGATTTCCTGCTGTATTTCATCGTGGTCGCCTTTTCGGAGGAGGGCGCGAAATACGTGCTGCTCAAAAAGCGCACCTGGAATAACCCGGAATTCAACTGCCAGTTTGACGGCGTGGTGTACGGCGTGTTCGTCTCCCTCGGCTTTGCCCTCTGGGAGAACATCGGCTATGTCGCGATGCTGGGCCTCTCCGCGGCCCTCATCCGCGCCGTGACGGCCATCCCGGGCCACGCCTGCTTCGGCGTCTTCATGGGCGCCTGGTACGGCATGGCCAAGCGGCGCGAGGCCGCGGGCGACCCGGCCGGTTCCAAACGGATGCGCGTGCGCGCGCTTTTGATCCCGGCGCTCCTGCACGGTTTTTACGACTTCACCGCGAGCAGCGCGGGCGGCGTCATGACCCTCGTCTTCCTCGTCTTCGTCGTTTTGATGTTCATAACGGCCTGGCGGCTTGTGAAGCATGTCTCCGCGAACGACAGCTATATCCAGAGCTACCGCTTCGGCTTCTGGGGTTAACGCTTGAAGACGGACGTGTCGTTTTCCCAGCCGCGGTCGAGCAGCCAGTAGCCCTCAAAATCCGCGTCCTCGTCCTCCTCACCCTCCTCGATGGGGGTGTCGGGCTTGACGCGGCTGAGCTTCTTTCTTGTCTCATAGGCGCGCAGCTCCTCCAGCGTGAAGGGCAGGCCGAGCTCCGCCGCGATGGGCAGCAGCACCGCCTCCACGAGAGATTCGCGGATCTCAAGACTCCCGGGGTAGCAGGCGACGGCTTCGTCAACGCGCCGCCGCAGGGCGCTGTCCGTATCGTAGATTTCAAAAAACCGGCTCACATGATCCGTCATATTCCGCACTCCGTTTTGATGGTTTGATGGATTCATTATAGCCAAACGCGCGGGCAATTGCAAGGGGCTCGCCGCACTTGCGAAACAGGGAATAATATGCTATATTTATAAACTGTGTTATTATGGATTTGTCCCGTACTCCATTGCAGAAAGGCGGAAATGAGAATGAAGGACAGCGGAAGAGTAAAATTCTATCTGGATAAAACAGGCTTCTTCGCGGAGAGCGCCATGCTCCTGCTCGTGCAGACGATCGCGTTTCGCATCATCGGCTGCTGGGGCCTTTGGAACGACAGGGTCAACTTCATCATGCTGGTGCTGCTGCCGGTGTGCTGCTGCATCATGCTGGGGCTCTGCATCCTGCTGTTCGGGAAAAAGGGCTTTTTCCTGTCCGTGATCCCGGTGCTGCTCGGCGTTGTGTTCTTCGTCTATAAATCGCTCAGCTTCACAAGCTGGACCCACACGGTGCTCTGCATCCTGCTCTATCTCACGGTCGCCGTGGTCTATACCGCGACGGTGTTCGGCTGGATTCATACCAAGTGGCTGCTGCCCCCCCTCTTTGGCATCCCGTTTCTCTATCATCTGATTATCGAGGATATCCCGCGCCTGAGCGACACGGTCAATCCCGTGACCTTCCTCGACGGGATGCAGGAGATCAGCATCCTCGGCATTATGGCGGCGCTCTTCTGCATCGGCATGGGGCTGAAAAAGCGCCCGGCCCCGGCCTCTCACACCGAGACGCCCGCGCCACAGCCCGCGCCTGCTCCGTCTCCCGCACCTGCGCCTGCACCCGCGCCTGCTCCGTCTCCCGCACCCGCGGAGGAGCCGGAGAGCGCCAAATGGGACGAGAGCTATACCCCCTCTCTGACGCTGGAGCCGGAGCCCTGGGAGCCCTCCGCGGAGAGCGGCGACGGGAGCGAGCATGAGTGAGCCGAGACACACGGTCTATGCCCGAGGCGGCACGGCCGTGAGGCGAAGGCCGGACAAAAAGCGCGCGATCTTTTTGTGTACGGTCCTCGCCCTCGTGTTTGTGGTGGCGATGGCCGTGGTGCTCATGAGCATCGCGGACAACCGCCGCTACAACGATTACATGAACCAGGCCCAGCGGCTTTTCTACAACAAGGACTATGACGGGGCCCTCGCGGTGCTGCGCAAGGCGTCCGCGGTGGAGAAGACGGAGGAGTGCCTGCTCCTCATGGCGGACTGCTATGAGACGCAGGGAAATTACACCAAAACGCTTGAAGTGCTGCGCATGATGGATCTCAACAAGCCCGCCGTCGCCTCCCGGATTGCCCAGGTGGAGAGCCTGCGCAAAAGCAGCGAGGCGAGCGAGACCGTCTATGTCGCGGGCAAGGAGTACGCCGTCAATACCGCGCGCCTTGTGCTGGACAACATGGAGCTCGGGGATTCCACCCTTCTGGAGATCTCCCAGCTCTACGGGCTTGACAGTCTCTCCATGAAGGGGAACACCCTGCGCAATATCTCGCGCCTGTCCTCTCTCGGCGGTCTTGTGAATCTCAATCTCAGCGACAACGAGATCATGGACATCTCGCCCCTCGCCGCGCTGCCGAGCCTTCGCAACCTCTATCTCGACAACAATCCCATCCGGGACTTCAGCCCCCTCTACGCCCTGGGCAATCTCAAGAGCCTGAGCATCAAGGGCATCGACATCACCGAGGCCCAGCTCACGGAGCTCTCCCACGCCCTGCCGAACTGCGCCATCCACAGCGAGAAGGCCCAGCAGGAGATACAGGACATCAGCTTCGGCGGCATGACCTTCTCCTCCGATGTGACGGACCTGGATCTGAGCGACATGGGCATCTGGGATATCTCCGCCCTCTCAAGCTGCCAGTACATCACAAGGCTCAATCTCAGCGGCAATATGATCAGCGATCTGAGCCCGCTGATGAACCTGCCCTATCTCCAGTGGCTGGACATCTCCTCCAACAACGTGGTGGACCTGAAGCCTCTCATGGGCATCTCGGCCCTGTATTTTCTCAACGCCTCCAATAACGCCGTGAGCTCCACCTCGGCCCTCACCATGATGACGGGGCTTACGACCCTCTACCTTGACGGAAACCCCATCCGCGACTTCTCCGGCCTCAGACGGCTCCGGAGCATCTCGACCCTCGGCCTCAATGAGACGGGGCTCCAGGACGGGGATCTGCCCTATCTCTACAGCCTCCAGACGCTCGGCACCCTGAACATCATGGATAATCCGCTGCTCACGGGCCCCTCGGTCGAGATCCTCAAGGGCTACCTGCCCGGCTGCCAGATCTCGCACTCCTCGTTCTCGGTGGATGTCTTTTTTGACGGCCACATGGTGCCGGGCGACGCGACGAGTCTGCGCATCATCGGGCAGGGCATCACGGACATCAGCGGCGTGCAGCAGTTGGGGAGTCTCCAGACCGTGGATCTGAGCGTGAACCAGATCAGCAACATCTACCCCCTGGTCTTCGCGGACTGCCGCTACTCGATCACGAGCCTGAACCTGAGCTACAACGCCCTCACGGATATCACGCCGCTGTCCATGCTGACGAATATCGAGGAGCTGGATCTGTCCTATAACCAGATCGGCTCCCTCCAGCCGCTCATGGGTCTCACCACGCTGCGCACGCTCCGCATCTCGGGAAACCCCCTCACCATCAACGACATCAACGCCCTCTGCATGGCCCTGCCGGAGTGCAATGTGATCTACTGATTTTTTGGTAACCTGTACAAAACGCCCTGCTGAAAATCGGCAAAAATACCGATTGTTGGAAAATGCACAAATCTTTCTTCTTTTTTGCTTCAATTTGTGGTATAATCCACTTAACAGAAAACGGTCTTTACGTTTTTTGATGGCCTAAACGAAAGGAGTTGTCACAATTGAAGTTCACTTTCACCGAGAAGAAGATGGACTCCTCCGAGGAGCTGCGCGCCTATGCGATCAAAAAGATCGGCAAGCTCGACAGGTTCTTCCGGAACGAGGGCGAGGCCTTTGTCACCTTCAGCATCGAGCGCGGCAGACACAAGGCTGAAATCACCATCCACAACAACGGTATCTACTACCGTGCAAGCGAACTGACCAACGATATGTATGCCTCCGTCGACTCCGGCGTCGCCGCGATCGAACGGCAGATCCGCCGGAACAAGACCCGCCTCGAGAAGAAGCTGCGCGAGGGCGCCGTCGAGAAGGAGATCCTGCCCGCCTATGAACCCGTCGAAGAGGAGGCGGAGGACTTCCAGATCGTCCGCTCCAAGCGCTTCTCCATCAAGCCCATGTCGCCCGAAGAGGCCATCCTGCAGATGAACCTTCTGGGCCATGAGTTCTTCGTCTTCAAGAATATGGACGCGGAGGAGGCTTTCTCCGTGGTCTACAAGCGCAAACAGGGCGGCTACGGCCTGATCTGCGACGACGGGCTGAATCTTGACTGAGTGCCTGCTTATTGCACCGGGGAGCGATCCCCGGTGTTTTTTCTTGCCATTGCCCGGAGCTTTTGCTATAATCAAATAATCAAAAATATATAAGGATCAAGGAAAACGCCATGAACGAAAGCCCACAGACCGGCAAGCTCTATATCGTCGCAACGCCCATCGGAAACTCCCGGGACATGTCCCCCCGGGGAAAACAGATCCTCTCGGACGTGGATATCATCGCGGCGGAGGATACGCGCCGCTCCATGGTCCTGCTCGGCAAGCTCGAGATAAGAAACAAGCTCGTCTCGAACCACAAGTTCAACGAGTACGGCAAGGCAAAGTATTTTATCAATGAGATGCTGGAGGGCAAAAGCGTCGCCGTCATCACCGACGCGGGCACCCCCTGCATCTCCGATCCCGGCAATGAGCTCATCAAGGCCGCGGTCGAGGCCGGTATCCCGGTCATCGGCGTGCCGGGCTGCTGCGCCGCGGTGACGGCCCTGTCCGTTTCGGGCTTTGACCTTTCGAGCTTTCTGTTCTACGGATTCTTTCCCCGGGAAAACGCGGAGCGCAGGCGGCTTCTGGAGAAAATGCGCCACGGCGATACCAAAACCTTCGCCCTCTACGAATCCCCGAAGCGCATCATGGAGCTTGTGGATTTCTTCATCGAGAGCGGCGCTCAGTGCCGCATGTGCCTCTGCAACGACCTCACAAAGCTCCACGAGATGAGCTTTCGCGGAACGCCCGGCGAGGTGAAGGATCAGCTTCTCGCCAAGGGAAACTACGACAAGGGGGAGTACGCCGTCGTCGTGGAGATCGACGAGGGCTATATCTTCAACAAGACGGAGCACACCGTCTCGGCCGAGGCCATGCTGGTGGACGCCATGGTCGCCGGCGGTCTCACGCCGAAGGACGCGGTCACGGCGGTCCTCGCGGATGAGAACAACTCCTACAGCAAAAACGAGCTCAAGGCCGCGGCGCTCAATCTCAAGCGCCTCTTCGGTGGCTGATATGGCGCGGATCACACAGGAGCTCGCGCTCTGCCTGCCGGCGCTCACCAAGGCGGTCTTCTCCCAGCCGACGGAGGCAAACGGGGCGAAGAAGATCGAGCTGCGCCCCCTGCTTCTCAAGGGGGAGCGGCGCTATCAGGCCGAGCGCCTGGAGGGGACCAAGGCCTTCCATGAAAACTTTACGGAAGCCGCGCTGCTCGCCTGGGCGGAGGAGAGGCTGGAGGGCCGCTATCGCCAGGTCCTGCTCGTCACGGAGACGGAGAGCCGCCAGTTCATCCTGAAGCGGGACGGCAGCTATAAAAAGACCGGCTCTGCCGCCGCCCTCCCGCGGCCTGCCGGGGCGCAGGGCCATAACCGCGAGAAGGACTACATCCTCCGCGAGGGGGAGGAGATCCCGGCCCTCGTGGATCTCGGCGTCTTCACGAAAGACTTTAAGATCGTAAAGGCCCGGTATGACAAATTCCGCCAGATCAACCGCTTTGTGGAGCTCGTGGCCCAGGACGTGAGGGACGACGGGGACACGATCCGCATCCTCGACTTCGGCTGCGGCAAGTCGTATCTGACCTTTATCCTGTACTATTATTTCGCCGTCCGCCGCGGACTCAAAACCGAGATCATCGGCTATGATCTGAAGGCGGATGTGGTGGCGCGCTGCAATGAGATCGCGGAGCGCTACGGGTATGAGGGCCTGCGCTTTGAGGTGGCGGACGTGACGCGCGACCGCCTGGCCGAGACGAAAATCGACATGGTCGTGACGCTGCACGCCTGCGATACGGCGACGGACTACGCCCTCGCCTATGCCGTGAAGCACGGCGTGCGGCACATCTTTTCCGTGCCCTGCTGCCAGCATGAGGTGAACCTCTCCATCCAAAAGGGGGGAGAGCTCGACCTTCTTTTAGAGCACGGCATCATCAAGGAGCGGGTCTCCGCCCTTTTAACAGACGCCATCCGCGCCGCCGTCCTGGAGGACGCGGGCTTTGAGGTGGACGTGATCGAGTTTGTGGACTTTGCGCATTCGCCCAAAAACCTCATGCTCCGCGCCCGCTATACCGGGAAGCACAGGCGCGGAGGCCGGGAAAAGGCGGAGGCCCTGCAAAAACAGTACGGCTTTCGGCAGAGCCTTCTGGATCTCATCCCGGGTACATAACAAAGGAGGGGACTGAACATGAAGCGCAGAAAGAGATGGGCCTTTTTATGCTGGCTTCTCCGGGGCTTTCTCGTCCGCCGCTTCGGACTCGAGAGCGTGCCCTGCACCCTCGAGGGCCCCTGCCTCATCCTTGCAAACCATGTCACAAACTGGGACCCGCTGCTCCTTGCGCTGAGCTTTCCCGATAAACCCATCCGCTTTGTGGCGAGCGAGCATATCTTTCGCCGGGGTCTGCTCTCCCGCGTGCTCAGCTTTCTCGTCGCGCCGATCCCGCGGAAAAAAGGGGCCTCCGGCGCGGACACCGTGATGGGCGTCCTGCGCGCCCTGAAGGACGGGGAGAGCGTCTGTATCTTCGCGGAGGGGGACGCCACCTGGGACGGGCTTTCGCACCCGGTCTTTCCCGCCACGGGCAAGCTCGCGCGCATGGCGGGGGCGCCGCTTGTGACCTACCGCCTGGAGGGGGGCTATCTTACGCTCCCGCGCTGGGCAAAGCACCGACGAAAGGGGCGGGTCCGCGGCGGCCCCGTGGGGATCTATACCCCGGAGGAGCTTAAAAAACAGAAGGGGCCGGAGATCACGGCCCTCATCGACCAGGACCTCTTTGAGGACGCCTTCGCCCGCCAGGAGACGGCGCACGTGCGCTACCGGGGCAAAAACCGGGCCGAGGGGATCGAGCAGGGCTTCTTCCTCTGCCCGAAGTGCGGAGAACTCGGAAAGCTCCGCGGCGTCGGGGACAGGGTCGTCTGCGTCTGCGGTCTCGATCTCCTCTACACGGAGGAGGGTTTCTTTGATCCGCCGGAGCCCGTGGCGACACTCAGAGAGTGGGAGGCCCTGCAAAAGGCCGCGATCGCCGAGCTCTGCAAAACGACGGCGGACACGCTCTTCTCCGACGCGGGCCTGACGCTGCGGGAGATCGGCGGGCAGCACCGGGAGACCCTGCTCGGCACCGGGACACTCGTCCAGAGAGCGGACGCGCTCGAGATCCTGGGCCGGCGCTTTGAACTGTCGGAGATCGACACCATGGCCATGGTCAAGACCAAAATCCTGCTCTTCACCGTCGGGGAGCGCTATTTCGAGATCCGCGCGGGGACGGGCCGCTGCCTGCGGAAGTATCTGATGGTCTGGCAGCAAAACAGCAAATCGGGGGGAACATAATGGATTATTCAGCCGCAAACACCGCCTTATGGAATATTGTCATTCAGCTCGGTCTCATCGCCGGGGCCATCCTTGTGTGCAACATGCTGCGAAACAAGGTCGGATTCATCCGCAGCGCCATGATGCCTGTTGCGGTCATGGCGGGCTTTGTGCTGCTCATCCTCAAGTACACGGGCCTCATCCGCATCGACGGGGAGATCATGGAGATCCTCGTCTACCACGGCATTGCGCTGGGCTTTATCGCGATGAGCCTGCGCGTGACGAACCGGGAGGCAAACCACAGTGACCACGCCGCGCTCAAGTCCGGTGCCATCATTGTGAGCTCCTATATGGTCCAGGGCGTCATCGGCCTTGTCATCAGCATCACCCTCGGCTATACTGTGATGCCGGGGCTTTTCAAGGCGTCGGGCCTTCTTCTGCCCATGGGCTTCGGACAGGGACCCGGACAGGCCAACAACGTCGGCACGAGCTATCAGAATCTCGGCTTTGCGGGCGGGCGCAGCTTCGGGCTCGCCATCGCGGCGGCGGGGTATCTGTGCGCCTGCATCGTGGGCGTCATCCTGCTGAACGTGCTGGCAAGGCGCGGCAGCGTGAAGCCCGCCAAACGCTTTTCTGACGACGACCTCTCCGTCGGCTTCTTCCAGGATCAGAACGAGCTGCCCGTGGCGGACTCCGTTGACCGCCTCTCCGTTCAGCTCGCCATGGTCCTCGTGACCTATCTTGTCACCTATCTCGCGACCTGGGGCCTCACCTCCGCTCTCGCCGCCGTCTCCGAGGGGCTTGCCAAGACCCTCAACACCCTCCTCTGGGGCTTTAATTTCATCATCGGCTCCGCCATTGCGATCCTGCTGCGCGCCCTGCTCGAGAAGGGGAGGAAGAGCGGGCTTATCGAGCGGCAGTATCAGAACAACTATCTCTTAAACCGCATCTCCGGCTTCTTCTTCGACATTATGATCGTCGCCGGCATCGCCTCCATCAATATCGAGGATCTGAGCGGGCTCTGGGGCTACTTCCTCCTTATGTCCGTCTGCGGTGGCGTGTTCACGTGGTTCCATCTCAAGCGCGTGTGCCGCTGGGCCTACCCCGATTATTATTATGAGGGGCTCATCTCCATGTACGGCATGATGACCGGCACCATCTCCTCCGGCATCCTCCTGCTGCGCGAGATCGACAGCGACTTTAAAACTCCCGCCGCCAACAACCTCGTGAGCGGCAGCAGCGTCGGCATCATCCTCGGCGCGCCGGTTCTGGTGCTGGTGAGCCTCGCCGCGCGCTCCGACATGATGACCATTGTGGTCTGCGGCATCGCGGCGGCCTATCTCGCGGTCCTGCTGCTCCTGCTTCACAAAATCAGCTTCGGCAAAAAGAAAAACTGAGCGCCTTATCGGGGCCGCGGAAAATTTTTCCAACCTGTAAAAAAGGGCGCGTTGCAAAACGCATCGTCATTGCGAAACCTGTGCGCACACTGGCTGCGGCAATCCGTTTTCCCATGATAAGGAGACGAATTCCCATCAAGTGAGTGTCCAAATCTTTGATTTGGCTAACACAAACTTACACCTTGGGTGGGTTCAAAATGACGGGTTTTCGCATTTTGCAACGCGCCCGTTTTATGCCGGCAGCGTTCCTGCGCGGGAGGGGCACAAGCTCCTTGCATGTTATCCGTACATCGCAGCGAGACGGCGGGTTTCCTCCCGCATCTGCTCCACAAGTGTTTCCGGCCCGGTGATTTTCACCCCGTCGCCGAGCGCGATGATCCAGGCGAGAAAGTGCGGGCTGGAGAGCACCTCCACATGTGCGATAAAGTGCTCCGCGTCCAGGGGGATGATGCTGATATCCTTCCCGAAGCGGTCCAGCAGCGGCCCCGCCATCTCGCTGCGGCACTCGAGGGAAACGCGCAGCAGCTCCCCGCCGAACATGCCGAACATCCCCCGGGTGTACTTCGCGGCGTCAAATTCCCGGAAGGCGGCCTTGCCCTCGCGCGGCTCCTCTAAAATGGACAGCTGCACGATCTTGTCGACGCGGTAGTGCTTGATGATGCCCTCCTGCGCGTCAAAGGCCACAAGGTAGTAGTTCTCATCGTCCCAGAGCAGGCACCAGGGGCTCACCTGATACCAGGCACCGCCCCGCCGGTATTCCATCTCTTTGCGCACGTTCCAGCGATAATAGCGAAAGCGGATCTGCCGGTCCGCGTTGATGGCGTCGTGCAGCATGTCCACGTTATAATAGATGCTCTCGTTCATGGCCTTCACGCGGCCTGTGATGAGCACCTGGCGGTGGAGGTATCTCGCCTCGTGCCGGCTCACCAGAGATTCGAGCTTCTTGATGAGCTCACGGGATTTCTTCTCCGTGATGAAGCGCGACGCCTGCACTGAGTCCACGAGGAGTTTGAGCTCGGCAAGCTCAAACTCCCGCGTGACAAGGTGGTAGAGGACGTTTCGCCCGGCCTGTTCCCGCAGGATCTCAAGGCCGAAATCCTCCAGCGCCTCCAGATCCGCGTACAGGGTTTTCCGCTCCACATTGACCCCGCAGGCTTCCAGCTTCCGGATCAGCTCCTGCTGGGAGAGCCCGTGCTCCTCATCCGTCTCCTCCGAGAGGATCTTCCAAAGATACAGCATCTTGAGCTTCTGGCGATCTCCGGCCGCCATGACCTCGCCCCCCATTTTCATCTGCCCTCATACTGGTTTTCCATTGAAAGCAGACAACGTCTGCTTTTCATAGCGCGCGAGCGCGTCGAAAACAGTATCAGTGTAGCAGAAAAATTCCCCCGGTGCAAGAACCGAGGGAATTTTTTTGGACAGCTTTTCTGTTAACATAAGGCCAGAAAGAAAACAGGAGGGAAAAACAATGCGAGGTTACTATGTCGGGTCCGGTTACTACGGTCTGGTCAACGGCCGCTATGTGCTGTTTGCCAGCGAGCAAGACTACTATGAAGCCATGGAAGACTGAAAAGCAACAGGGGAGGAGAACAAACATGAGCGTCAGAGCACAGGCGGAAAGACTTGGATTTGAGATCATTGGGGAGCTGAGGCGCTGCCGGGGGCTGGAGCCCTCGCACCTGTATCGCTGCTTTTTCGACGAGGGGGAGAATACATACATCCTGCACCGGGGCATCCTCACGATCATCGCAGCCGACGGACATGTCTATTAAGAAGGAAGGACCGTCGCAAAATGGGTAAACGTGATGTTTTTGATCGTAGGGGAGGGGCTTGCCCCTCCCGCGCGGTGTTTATGGCTGAATTGTGCAAAAAGTGAGTTTTGCAACGCGCCCTTCATTTTCATCTGGCAATCTGATACGCTCTCGGGTATAATGCGGATAAGATCATTTCGGGGGTGAGCGTATGCACTTCACAGACGCGAAGGGAATCCTGACAGGGAGCACCGCTTCCTTCGGCATGAACGTCTACAGGGGCTGCACCCACGGCTGCATCTACTGCGACAGCAGGAGCAGGTGCTACGGCTTTACCCACGCCTTTGAGGATGTGGAGGTCAAGCAAAACGCGCCGCAGCTTTTGGAGCGGGCTCTTCGCGCAGGGCGAAAGCCCTGCATGATCGGCACGGGCTCCATGTCGGACCCCTATATGCACTGCGAGGCGGAGCTGGAGCTCACAAGGACGTGCCTTTCGATCATCCGCAGATACGGCTTCGGGGCGACGGTGCTCACAAAATCCGACCGCATCCTGAGAGACCTGGACCTTCTGGAGGAGATCAACCGCGAGACGCGCTGCGTCGTGCAGATGACGCTTACCACCTGGGATGAGGCGCTCTGCGGCATCGTGGAGCCCGGCGTCTGCAATACGCAGCGGCGCGTGGAGGTCCTGCGGGAGATGCAGCGGCGCGGCATCCCCACGGTGGTCTGGCTCACGCCGATCCTGCCGTACATCAACGATACTCTCGAGAACCTGCGCCCCATCCTGGAGTCCTGCGCCGAGACGGGGGTGAAGGGCGTGGTCGCCTTCGGCATGGGCATGACCCTGCGCGAGGGGAACCGCGAATATTACTACGCCGCGCTGGACAGGCGCTTCCCGGGCCTCAAGGAACGGTACATCCGCCGCTACGGGGATGCCTATGAGCTGCAGAGCCCGCGCGCAAAGGAGCTCATGGCCTTCTTTGACAGCTTCTGCGAGGCGCGCGGCATCCTCCATGAGCCGGAGAAGTGCTTTGCCTTTCTTGCGGACTTTCCCGAAAAATACCCGCAGCTCAGTCTCTTTTAACGCTCAGCGCTTGAGCACGACCTGCCCCGCGGTCCCGCCGAGATAGCGCCCGTTCTGCAGGACGGGCCTGCCGTTGATATACACGTGTACGATCCCCTCGGGCCGGAAGTCGGGCTTTGCCTCGTTGACTTTCAGGTGTTCAAGATCCAAAACCGTGAGATCGGCCTTGTACCCGGGCCTGAGATAGCCGCGCTCGGGGATGCCGTAGCGGTCGGCGGTCTGCCCGGTCATCTTGCGCACGATGCGCTCCACGGGCATCCCGTAGCGCTTTGCCAGAAGGAAAAACTGCGGGAAGGTCTGGAAGGCCGCGATATTCTGCAGGCCCTTTTCCTCCACCCAGGCGTCCGTCATGAAGACGGAGAGCTCCTCCTCCATCAGGCGGCGGACGATCTCGTCGTTATAGTACTTGCCGAGATAGATGCTGCCCGCCCGCCCGGAGAGCCTGACGAGCTTGAGATACATGTCAAAGTTTGAAAGCCCCTCCTCCGCGGCGCACTGGACGACGGTCTTCCCCTCGTACTCCGGGTGCTCGTCCGAGATATAGGCCACCACCATGTCGTCCCAGTCGATGCCCAGCACCTTCCGGTACATGAGGATCGTGAGCTTGAGCTTCATGCGGTTGATCGGCTTTGCGGCCTCCGCGTCGCTGAGCTGGGCGTACCACTCCGGAAACACCACCGTGATGACGGAGGCGCCGTAGTGGAAGGCATAGTTGTCAAAGGCGAGGGGCTGCCCGTTCGCCGTCTCCCGGTGGAAGACCGCGAGCATCTTGTCCAGGAGCTTCCAGCTCCTTTGCCCGGTGAAGATCAGGTGGCTGTACTCCAGGCGGCAGCCGGATTTTTTCATGATGTCCACCGTCTCGTCCAATCCCATCTCGAGATGGGATTTTTTCGTCAGCAGGGGATAGTCCGCGCTCACAACGGAGCAGGCGCGCGGGTGGACCGTGACGATGCCGTCATACTTTGCGATCTCCTTTGCGAAGGCGATGATCTCATCCTCCCGGGCGTAGCGGTCCGGCTCGTACATAAAGCCCAGGGACCCGCCGAACGCGCCGCCCTCCATGGCCTCCCGCACGTGAGAGAGCTCCTTTTCGATCTGCTCCGCGGAAAAGGGCGCGGGATCATAGCCCGCGATCCCGGCGCGGACAGAGCCCTGGCCGATCAGCGGCACGAGGTTTACATAAAGCCTGCCCCGGGCACGCTCCTTGAACTTTGCAAAGCTGCACGGGTGCTGCGCGTCAAAGAGGCCGCCGCCGATTTTATCGCGGTAGGGGGTATCCTCATCCACGCCGAACGGGGAGAAGCTGCAGTTGCCCGTGATCTGCGTGGTGATGCCCTGCTCGATAAAGGGCCTGTAGAACTTCTCCGCGTCCTCCCGGTCATAGAAGAAATCGTTGTGGGAGTGGGCGTCAATAAGCCCCGGGCACACCGCGAGACCTGTGACATCGACCACCAGCTGCGCCTCTGCCTTGAGATTTTCCCCGATCGCAAGGATGCGCTCATCCTCGATCAGGACATCGCCTCGAAAGGGGGGCTTGCCGCTGCCATCATAGAGAAGACCGTTTTTCAGAAGAGTTTTCATGCAGACATACGCTCCTTTAAATAATTCAAAAATTCAAATTTTTTAACAGTATAGCATGGCGGGTCCCATCAGGCAAGGGAAAAAATTTGATCTTGCGGCCAAACTGCCTGCGCGCCGCCCCCCGGTCCAAAGCGCCGTGGCCTGTGCGGAACGTCGCTCTGCCCGGCTGCCGAAAAGAGCGGCCTCGGGCCGCATCCCGGGGCGGCGGGATTCATTTGCAAATCAAGACACTTTTTCGGAAAACTCCCGACCTTGGAAAACGCCCGCCCGATCCTTTATACTAAGCGCAAAGGAAAAGGGGGATTTTCCATGAAGTATTATCTTGCCGTGGATATCGGCGCCTCCTCCGGGCGCCACATTGTCGGCTGGACGGAAGACGGCGAAGTAAAAACCGAAGAGCTCTACCGCTTCCCGAACGGCGTCACGGAAAAAGACGGGCATTTGACCTGGGACATTGACGCCCTGTGCGATCATGTGAAGACCGGCATCGAAAAGGCGCGGGAGCGCTTCGGCAAAATCGAGAGCCTGTCCGTGGATACCTGGGGCGTGGACTACGTGCTCCTCAAGGGCGATGAGACTGTCTATCCCTGCTACGCCTACCGCGACAGCCGCACAGAGCCCATGATCTACGAGGTGCACAAGCGCATCCCGTTTTCGGAGCTCTACCGCCGCACCGGTATCCAGTTCCAACCCTTCAACACCCTCTATCAGCTCTATGCCGACAAGAAGGCCGGACGCCTGGAGGGCGTGACGGATTTCCTGATGATGCCGGAGTACCTGATGTACAGGCTCTGCGGCGTGAAATCCCACGAGTACACCAACGCCACCACCGGCGGCATGGTCAGCGCCGAGACGGGGGAGTTTGACCCCGCGATCATCGAGGCCCTGGGCCTGCCGGAACAGCTGTTCCACAAGCTCCAGCAGCCGGGCACGGTCATCGGCGAATATGAGGGCATCAAGGTCGTCCTCTGCGCGACGCACGACACGGGCTCCGCGGTGGAGGGCATCCCCATGACGGAGGATGCGCCCTACATCTCCTCTGGGACCTGGAGCCTCTTGGGCGTCAAGACTCCGAAGCCCATCACCAATGCCGCCTCCGAGCTTGCCAACTGGTCCAACGAGGGCGGCGTGGGCTACAACCGCTACCAGAAAAACATCATGGGCATGTGGCTTGTAAACCGCCTGCGCAGTGAACTCTGCCCGGACAAGCCCTTCGGCGGGATCGTTGCCGAGGCGGAGGCCAGTTCCTTTGAGGAGACGGTGGACGCGAACGCCCAATCCTTCCTCGCCCCCGAGAGCATGAAGGCCGCCTTTGACGCGGCCCTCACCATGAAGCCCCAGAACGTGGGCGACTACTTCCGCTGCGCTTACCGGAGCTTGGCGCTCAGTTACATGAATGCCATCGAGGAGCTCCAGCACAATACCGGCAAACACTATGGCAGCATCTACATCGTGGGCGGCGGTGCGAAGAACGCCTTCCTCAACCGCCTGACCAAAGAGGCGAGCGGCAAAAAGGTCATCGCCCTGCCCATCGAGGCCACGGCGATCGGAAACCTGAAAATACAAATGAGCATATAAACATGCCTCTCCCTCAGCCGCTTGCGGCGAATGAGGGAGGGGGACCGCTTCAGCGGTGGAGGGAGTTGAGCGTTAACGGACAGCCACCAGTGTGCGCACTGGTGCCAGCTCCCTCAGAGAGGGAGCCTATAAGGAAAGGAGACTCCCTCAGTCACCAGTGTGCGCACTGGTGCCAGCTCCCTCAGGGAGGGAGCCTATAAGGAAAGGAAACTCCCTCAGTCACCAGTGTGCGCACTGGTGCCAGCTCCCTCGGAGAGGGAGCCTATAAGGAAAGGAGATTGAAATGTTAGTCAACACCAAGGCGCGCGTCGGCGTGTTCGCCATCGCGCTGGGGGCGTATCTGCCCCAGTTTCCCAGCCTTGTGCCGGAGTTTGAGGCACAGTACGCAGACTTCAAAAAGCGCATCCCCGACTCCGTCGAGCTCATCGACGGCGGCATCGTCACCACCAAAGAAAAGGCCATGGCAGCGGGGGATAAGTTCCGTGCCGCCGATGTGGATCTCGTGATCCTCCAGCTTCTGACCTACGCGACCTCCTACAACATGCTGCCCGCCGTCCGGGATCTGGACGTGCCGGTGGTGCTCGTGAATCTCCAGAAGAAGAAAGCGCCGGATTACGCCAACACCGACACCGCCACCTGGCTGGGCGAGCTTTACGCCTGCGGCGCGGTGGGCGAGATGGTGGCGGATCTGGAGCGCGCCGGCAAGCGCCACGCGGTCATCACCGGGGTGGTGGAGGGCGGCGACCCCGAAGTCGACGCCGAGATCGCCGACTGGTGCAAGGCCGCCCAGGTGCGCCGCCGTTTCCGGGACACGAACCTTGCCCAGATCGGCAGACCCTACCCCGGCATGATGGACCTGTACATCGACGAGACCAACCTCTACCACCGGATGTTCCTCTATACCAAGCAGTTTGATTGGGAGAAGATGTGGGCCATTGCCGACGATATCACCGACGAGGCCGCGATCCGCGCCAAAGCCGAGGATATCCTGAACACCTTCGATATCGAGGGCGGCGGCACGGTCGAAAAAGTCTGGGACATGGCGAAATACGTCGTCGCCTTCGAGCAGTGGGTGAAGGACGAGCAGCTGGGCTTCGTGGCCAGCCACTATGACGGCTTTGCCCAGGGCGTGGCAGGCAAGCTCGACTCCATGCTGATCCCCGCCTTCTCCATGCTCATCAAGCAGGGCACCGCCTGCGCCGTTGAGGGCGACATCAAGGTCGCCATGGCGATGAGCATCCTCAAGACCATCTCCGGCATGGGTCAGCTTTCGGAAATGTACTCCATCGACTTTAACGAGGATATCTGCATCATCGGACACTCCGGCTCCGGCGACGCGGACATTTCAAAGGCGAAAAAGCCCACCATGAAGATCGTGCCCGTCTTCCACGGCAAGACCGGCGGCGGGTATCTCACCCAGTTCTATCCCGCCGAGGGCCCGGTGACCTATCTCGGCATCACCCAGGACCGGGACGGCCACTTCAAGTTCGTCGTGGCTGAAGGCGTCAACGAGCCCGGCCCCATCTTCACCTTCGGCGACACCAACATGCGCACCCGTTTTACCTGCGGCGCGCGCGAGTTCTGCAACAAGTGGAGCGAGGCCGGCCCCACCCACCACATGGCCGCAGCCTCCGGGCGCCATATCGACACGATCCTCAAGGTCGCGAAGATCTTCAACGTCCCCGTGGATGTGATCACGAGATAAAGTTTGCTGTCATCCTGAGCGTCAGCGAAGGATCCCCCGGTACAGCGCAACCATACGGGATTCTTCGCTTCGCTCAGAATGACAGGTATTCTGAGATATAGAAGGAGACTCACCAGTGTGCGCACTGGTGCCAGCTCCCTCAGAGAGGGAGCCTATAAGGAAAGGAGACTCCCTCAGTCACCAGTGTGCGCACTGGTGCCAGCTCCCTCGGAGAGGGAGCCTATAAGGAAAGGAGATTTGAAATGAAAGACATCCTCACTGCGCCCTTTATGGTGGAGATGATCCGCACCACCACCAACATGTACAACCACGGCTGGGACGAGCGCAACGGCGGCAACATCAGCCTCCTGCTTGACGAATCGGAAGTAAAGGAGTATCTTGATACCGGCAAGGTCCTGCGCACGATCCCCACCGGGTTCAAGGCCCCGGAGCTTGACGGCAAATACTTCCTCGTCACCGGCACCGGCAAGTACTTCAAGAATGTGCAGTACGCCCCCGACGTAAACCTCGGCCTTGTGCGCCTGACGGACGGCGGCGAAAATGCAGAGCTTCTCTGGGGCTATACCGACGGCGGCAAGTTCACGAGTGAGTTTCCTGCCCACATGATGAGCCATGTGGCACGCCTCAAGGTCGATCCCGAGAATCACGTCGTCATGCACTGCCACCCGGCAAACCTCCTGGCCATGACCTATGTCCACGCGCTGGACGAGCGGGAGTTCACCCGCACCCTCTGGCAGATGTGCACCGAATGCATCGTGGTCTTCCCCGACGGCGTGAACGTGCTGCCCTGGATGCTCTGCGGCACCAACGAGATCGGCGAAGCTACCGCCGAGAAGATGCTCACCGCGCGCCTCGTGGTCTGGTCCCTGCACGGCATCTACGGCGCGGGCAAGGATCTGGACGAGACCTTCGGCCTCATCGAGACCGCCGAGAAGGCCGCCGAGATCTACATGAAGATCGCCCATCTGCCGCGCGTCAACACCATCACGGACGACATGATGCATGAGCTTGAGGCCCGCTTCGGCGTCAAGGGCCGCGAGGGTTACTTAGACTGAAAATCAATTTGAAAAGGAGATAATAACATGGCTAATCGCATCGTACTCAATCCCGTATCCTACCACGGCGTCGGCGCCGTCAAGGAGATCGGCGGGGAGCTCTCCCGCCGCGGCTATAAGCGCGCCTTCATCGCCTCCGGCCGCCACGTCGTCAAGTCCGGCGAGATCAAGAAAATCACGGACGTGCTCGATGAGATCGGCGTTCAGCACACCTTCTACACCGACATCAAGCCCAACCCCACCATCGAGAACGTCCAGAACGGCGTCAAGGCATTCAAGGAATTCAATGCCGACTGCATCATCGCCGTCGGCGGCGGCTCCGTCATGGACACCTCCAAGGCCATCGGCATCATCGTGAATAATCCCGAGTTTGCCGACGTCCGCTCTCTCGAGGGCGTGGCCCCCACGAAGCAGCACGCGGTCTTCACCATCGCCGTGCCCACCACCGCCGGCACCGCGGCCGAGGTCACCATCAACTACGTCATCACCGACGTGGAGAAGAAGCGCAAGTTCGTCTGCGTCGATGTCAACGACATCCCCGAGGTCGCCGTCGTTGATCCCGAGATGATGTACTCCATGCCGAAGCCCCTCACCGCCGCCACCGGTATGGACGCCCTGACCCACGCCATCGAGGGCTACATCACCAGGGGCCACTGCACCATCTCCGACATGTTCCACCTCGAGGCCATCCGCCTGATCGCGAAGAACCTCCGCGCCGCCGTCGAGAACGACGAGGCCGGCCGCGAAGGTATGGCCCTCGGCCAGTATATCGCCGGCATGGGCTTTAGTAACGTCGGCCTCGGCATCGTCCACTCCATGGCCCACGGCCTGTCCGCTCTGTATGATACGCCCCACGGCGTCGCCTGCGCGATCCTGCTGCCCCTCGGCCTTGAGTACAACATGCCCGTCGCCGGCGAGCGCTACCGCGCCATCGGCCGCGCCATGGAGGTCCCCTACATCGACTCCATGAACGATGAGGACGCGGCAAAGGCCACCATCGCCGCCGTCAAGAAACTCGGCCACGATGTCGGCATCCCCGCCGACCTCAAGGAGATCGTGAAGGATGAGGACGTGCAGTTCCTGTCCGAGTCCGCCTTCGCCGACGCCTGCTGCCCCGGCAACCCCCGCGACACCAGCGTCGAGGAGATCGCCGCCCTCTACCGCAGCCTGATGTAAGTACAAAAACGCCCGCCGACTGCTTAACTTTCAAAGCAGCCGACGGGCGTAAACTATGCGAAGACGCGGCATCCGCGCCATTCCGCTGTCTCTCGTTCCGGGCGCAGACGCTGTGAACCATGGCAGTCTGCCCTTGCCGGGCGGTGGGCGGGTGCATCTTCATTTTCGGAAAACCGTTTGCGCCTCAGTCGATTCAAAGCGGCGGACACCGCGCAACAGCTTTCGCAGTCGGCGCTGAAGATGCGAACGTTTTGCATCTTGACTCCATAGGTTTACTGTGATATTATCAATATCGCAGTAAACCTTCTATCATTTTGCGGGAAAGGTATTATAGATGAGGAATCTGGAAAAAGATGAGATCGAGATGGCGGCACGGCGGGAAACTATGCTGAAAGAGGGATTCCGTCTGTTCGCGGAGAAAGGCATCGAGGCGGTCACCATGCAGGAGGTCGCCAAAGCCTGCGATCTCGGCATCGCCACGCTGTACCGCTACTTCAATACAAAGCTCGTGTTCGTCATTGCCGTTGGGGCAAAGATGTGGACGGAGTTCTTCGCTGAGATCGAGGCGGAATACGCCCGCCGCGGGGGAGAAATGATGAACGCCGCGGAGGAGCTGGACTTTTATCTCAGTATGTATATCCTGCTCTATCGGGAGCATCGCGATCTGCTCCGCTTTAACCAGAATTTCAACGGCTATATCGTACATGAGCAGGCAGCGGAGGAGCAGCTTCGGGACTATATCCTGTCCGTTGAGCTGTTTGCACGGAAGTTCCACAGGCTCTACGAAAAAGGCCTGCGTGACGGCAGCATCCGCACGGATGAGCCGGAACAGACGATGTTCAACACGACGATGCACATCATGCTGGCCGTTTGCGGCCGCTATGCCCAGGGCGTGATCGTGCATGGCAGTGACCCGGATGATTTGACAAAGGAACTGATGATCCTCAAGCGCATGATCCTGAATACCTACGCAAGGCCGTGATTTTTTTCAAGGGCGGAACAGCTCATTCATTTTTGCTTCATAGCGATAGACTGTTTAACACGTATTAAAACCATATACAATGCAGACATTTTGTGGATCAGCGGAATTCATATGATTTTGATTTGGAGAGAATGGAAAGGGGATGGACATGTTTGAAAGATTGAAACAGGAATGGCGTATGCTCAGCCGTTCCATATACACCGGGGAGAGACTTGAGGCGAATCTTCGCGCGCTTGTGGCTGTCAGCATCGTCACGGCGGCGCTGGGTCTGGTGCTGACCGTGTATGACATTGCAAAGGGCGAAACGATCATGACTGTCGCCGCCTTCAACACCTTCCTCGGCGGGCTGGGCTGCGGAATCTGCGCTGGGGTGTTCAAAAAACGGGAGGCGGCTGCCGTCATTCCCACGGTTTTTTGCGCGATCGTGTTCACGATCTATACCTTCTTCGGTCTGGCCGAGGGGACGGCCATGCTCTGGTCGATCCTGCTGCCAATCGGGATGTGCTATTTTGTGAGCGTCAAATATGGCATCCTGCTGTCGGTGTACTACACAGTGCTGTATTTTGTCGTGTTCTACACCCCGCTCAAAGCGCGTATGTCCATGTATTACACGGACGCTTTCATGACCCGCTTCCCGCTGCTGTTTGCAAGCCTGACGATTTTTACCGCAATTGCCATGGCGCAGTACCACCGGGTTTCCCTGCTGGAGCAGAGCTACCAGGAGGAGCTGAGCCGCGAGGTGGAGAAGCAGACAAAGATCGCAAACGAGCGAGCGGACAAGCTGGAGACGCTGACCCGGGAGATCGTCCAGACCCTCGCCGTGACGATCGACGCAAAGGATAAATACACAAACGGCCACTCCTTCCGGGTTTCCCGGTATTCCATGGCGCTGGCCCGGAGCCTCCGGTGGAGCGAGGATGAGATTCAAGTGCTGGGCGTGGAGGGGCTGCTGCATGACATCGGCAAAATCGGGGTGCCCGATCTTGTCCTGAACAAGCCGGGACGCCTGACGGACGAGGAGTTTGCCGTCATCAAATCCCACACGACGATCGGCGATGAGATCCTGAACCAATCCGGCAGCCTTCAGGAAGCGGCCCAGGTTGCCCGACATCACCATGAGCGCTATGACGGCAGAGGCTATCCCGACCGGCTCAAGGGCAGTGAGATTCCGCTCCACGCCCGGGCGGTAGCGATTGCCGACGCCTACGATGCCATGCGCTCTGACCGGATTTACCGCAAGGGCTTGCCCCCGGAGACGATCCGGGGTGAGATGCTCCGCGGGCGCGGCACACAGTTCGACCCGGAACTGCTGGACGCCTTCCTGCTTCTGATGGATACGGAAATCCTGAACGAGATCGCGCAGCAGGACATATTCAAATTGAGCAATCTGGAGACAGCATCTTAAGCGGAGACGAAACATGCAGCTTCTGTCATGAAAGACAGAACCTGCATGTTTTTTAACGGCATCCCTCAGGCAGGAAAGGCTATGTCTCTTCTCTCACAGCCTGCGCCTTGAAGTCGTTTCCCCAGCTTTCCATGGCTTTGATGATGGGGCGCATGGATTCGCCAAGCTCCGTCAGCGAGTACTCGACGCGGGGCGGCACCTCAGGATAGGCGGTGCGGCGGACGATGCCGTCGGCCTCCATGGAGCGGAGCGCATCCGTCAGAGCCTTCTGGCTGATGCCCTCGATGCTTTTTTGCAGCTCGTTGAAGCGCCAGGGACGCCCGAGGAGATTACGCATAATGAGCAGCTTCCACTTGCTGCCGATCAGAGAAACCGTGACAGCTACCGGGCAATCGGGCAGGATATCTTCTTTTGTTCTCATATAGTGTGCACCGCCATTACTTTCCAAGTGATTGTTACATAAAAATAATACTGCATCATTGTGAAATATGCAAGACATTTCGCGTTCCGCAGGTAGGTTACAAAAAGGTGCGTACTTGTGCAGGCGGCTGTCTTCCTGTATACTACAGGCAGCAAAACTGAGGAGGCAAGACCCATGTTCAACAGAAGCACAAAGAAGATAACGCGCTTTTCGGATTTCCTGACCGGAGATTACGCGCGGGACTATATCAAGCAAGACACACCCTATGCCGAGCAGATCGAACGCGCGGCCAGACTCATCAATGCGGCGGACTATGTCCTCATCGGCGCGGGAGCCGGGATGAGCACGGCGGCGGGCGCGGAGTACGGCGGGAAGTTCTTTGCTGAGCACTTTGCCGAGTTTCAGAAGCTGTACGGCAAGGGACCGTATATGCAGGACATGTACGCCGCCGGCTTCTATCCTTTCCCGGATCAGGAGAGCAAGTGGGGCTACTGGAGTCATCAGGCCCTGCTCGCCGGCGCGGACCTGGATGTGACGCCGCTGCACAGGACGCTGCTGGAGGCGCTCAAGGGCAAGAAGCTCTTCCTCCTGAGCACCAACGCCGACCATCAGTTTGAGAAAGCGGGGCTTCCCGCAGAGCAGATTTTCCAGACCCAGGGCAGCTATAACCTGATCCAGTGCAAGCGCGGCTGCCATCCGAAGACCTACAACGCGGTCGAGCTTTTCCGACAGATGGAGAGAGAACGAAAGGACGGGAAGATCCCCGGGGAGCTGGTGCCCAAATGCCCGGTATGCGGCGGGGATATGGAAATGAATCTGCGGGTGGACAATGATTTTGTTGAGGATGAAAACTGGCACGCCGCGGAGGATCGCTTCTGCCGGTTCCTGTCGGAATGCAAAGACAAGAAGACCGTCCTGCTGGAGCTGGGCGTGGGCTTCAATACGCCGATGATCATCCGCTTTCCCTTTGAGAAGCTGACGCGGGAGCATGAGAATGTGAGTCTCGTGCGCCTCAGCCGCAGCAAGGCCATGGTTCCCGCAAGCCTTGGGGAGCGCGCCGTCGGCATCAACGCTGACATGGCGAAGAGCATCACGGACATCTCCGAAAAACTGCGCGGATGGGAACAGGAGTGATCTGAACGGAAGAGCTCTTTCCCTTTAACAATAAGCAACGATTTTCCGCAAAGCGTTTCCTAAGCAACGGATTACAAAAAACTGACCATTGAGGACACGCCGATTTTGATTTATGATTCAGACAAGGATAAAGAAACCAAGGTTGAACAGGGAAGGAGTGCAAGCATGATTCTGGATCGTAATGAAAACAAGGATGTTGCTGTTTTGCTTGGGGCAGGCAGCATGGGCATGGCAATTTTGCGGCGCGTTGCCGCAGGGAAGAAGATCCTGCTTGGCGGCAGGCGCGTATCTGCTGGGGCCGGACGCTGGTTTCGTGACCGGTACCGATCTGCTCATCGACGGCGGCACCATCGCGGCGCTGAAAAGCGGGCTGAAGGATTCCTGCGTTTTTTGCCCTTCAATCTGGAACAAAATCTCTCGACGCATCACCAGACCTGAGTTTTTAGAGGTTCCCTTGAGCGGAGTGAATGCACTCCGCTCAAAGCATTATAATCCGTAAATCTGCCGCAGACTCTCCGGCATGGAGGCAAACATCATCCGCACGATCACATCTGCGGGGGTGATGTTGTCCCGCAGCACCCACTGCTCTATGACGGGTGGCACGAGACTGCGCTTCAGGAGAACATTCCCGGCGTCGGTATCTACATGATACCGCAGCAGCGCTGTATGACCGCATTGCATATGATAATACGCCCAGCCGATCTCTTATGAGATCTGCCGGGCGTATGTACATTATGCCGCGTTCAGAATCTGCATGAATTCTTCGCCGGTGATCGTCTCATGCTCGTAGAGATAAGCTGCAAGCTCATCGAGCTTCGCGCGATTCTCTGTCAGAATGCCGAGCGCTTTTTCATGCTGCTTGCGCACCAGCGAAACGACCTGCTCGTCGATCCTGCTCTGTGTTTCGGCAGAGCAGGCAAGGGAGGTGTCGCCGCCGAGATACTGGTTTGTGACCGTCTCCATAGCGACCATGTCAAAGTCCTCACTCATGCCGTAGCGGGTGATCATGGAGCGGGCGAGCTTTGTCGCCTGCTCAATATCGTTGGCAGCGCCTGTCGTGACGGAGCCGAATACCAGCTCCTCCGCGGCGCGGCCGCCGGTGTATGTTGCGATCTTGTTCTCCAGTTCCTGCTTGTTCATCAGGTAGTGGTCATTGTTTTCCACCTGCAGGGTATAGCCCAGAGCGCCGGAGGTGCGGGGGATAATGGTGATCTTCTGGACCGGTGCGGAGTTCGTCTGCTTGGCGGCCACAAGCGCGTGGCCGATCTCATGATAGGCGACGATCTTCTTTTCCTGATCTGTGAGGATCGCGTTTTTCTTCTGATAGCCGGCAATGACGACCTCAATGCTCTCCTCCAGATCCGCCTGCGTGGCAAAGGCGCGCCCGTCACGTACCGCACGCAGCGCGGCTTCGTTTACAATATTGGCAAGCTCCGCGCCGGAAGCGCCGGAGGCCATACGGGCCACCTGCAGAAAGTCCACATCGTCGGCGACCTTGATCTTCTTGGCGTGTACCTTCAAAATCGCCTCGCGGCCTTTGAGGTCGGGCAGCTCCACCGGCACGCGGCGGTCAAAGCGGCCGGGGCGAGTCAGCGCCGGGTCAAGAGACTCGGGGCGGTTGGTGGCTGCCAGAATGATGACGCCGCTGCTGCCGTCAAAGCCGTCCATCTCGGTGAGCAGCTGGTTGAGTGTCTGCTCACGCTCGTCGTTGCCGCCGTACTGTCCGCCGCTGCGTTTCTGGCCGATGGCGTCGATTTCATCAATAAATACGATGCAGGGGGCCTTCTCCTTGGCCTGGCGGAACAGATCGCGCACCTTGGAAGCGCCCATGCCGACGAACATCTCCACAAATTCCGAGCCGGACATGGAGAAGAAGGGGACGTTTGCTTCCCCGGCCACGGCTTTGGCGAGCATGGTCTTGCCAGTTCCCGGAGGCCCGACAAGCAGGACGCCCTTCGGCATGGAGGCGCCGATCTCCCGGTATTTCTCGGGGTTTTCAAGATAATCCACGATCTCCTGCAGGTTTTCCTCGGCCTCGTCAACGCCTTCGACATCGCTGAAGCGGATGCCGTCGGAGGATTTGACGTAGACCTTGGCGTTGGATTTGCCCAGGTTGAACATCATGGAGCCCGCACCGCCGCCGGCCTTGTCCATCAGCTTCTTGGACATGAACTGACCGAGCAGAACAAAAATGCCGAGCGGCAGCAGCCACGAAAGAAGCAGCGACGCAAGGGGAGAGGTCTCCTCGACGATTTCGCTGGTGAAGGTCACGCCGGACGCGTGGAGCCGGTCCACCAGACCGGGATCGTCCATCACGCCGGTACGATAGATTTTGGATTCGTCTTTAGATGTAAAAATGATTTGGTTGCGCTGGAGCTGGACCTTGCCGATCTCGCCGTTTTCGGTCATTGTCATGAAAGTGCCGTAATCCACATCGCTGATCGCTTTCCCCGCAATATACGGGGCGATGATGCAGTTAAACAGCAGAACGGCAAGGATCATGACAACATAGTAAAAGATCAATGGCTGCTTTGGGCGTTTGACTTCCTGCATACCGGATTCCTCCTAAAATAATCTAGTCTGTGGCTGATTAAGGTCTGCCACAAAAAAGCGCCCCGCTTACATCCGGCGGGGCGCCTGCATAAACGAATCAGCCTTCGATGGCGATATACTTCTTTTCAGGCAGCTGCGGTTTCGCTTCCTTCTTCGGGATCTGCAGCGTCAGTACACCGTGCTCCAGCCTGGCCTTGATGTCCTCTTCCGTGAGGTCTTCACCCACATAGAAGCTGCGGCTCATGCTGCCGGCGTAGCGCTCCTGCCGGATGAGCTTGCCGGACTTTTTGTCCTTCTCATCCTTGTCAAGGCCTTTTGCCGCCGTGATGTTCAGATAGCCGTTTTCAAGACTGAGCTGAACCTCATCCTTGTGGAAGCCGGGCAGCTCGATATCTACCTCAAAGCCATCGTCGTGCTCCCGCACGTCAGTTTTCATCAGGTTTCTGGCATTGTGACCATAGAGCGGCTTCTCCATCCGGGCGAACTCCCGATCCATGTCACTCATCCAACGATCCATCAAATCCTCACCAAAAATACCAGGCATGTACAACATAAGTCAAACCTCCTTTTATTTTCGGTCCTGGATGCTGTTCAGGGCTTTTGCTGTGGACTATGCCGCAAGGGGAGGTGAGGGGAACCCGGAACCCTGGTTCCGAATCTCTTTCTCGCTTGCGAGTATGTTATATCACAAACATTAGCACTCGTCAATAGAGAGTGCTAATAAAACTGTGAAGAATTTGTTAATAATGATATATAAAATAAGAGACGAGTTATGGACGCACTTTCAATAAGGAGCAGCGAAGACCAATTCCCGGGATTCATGGTCTTCGCTGCTGCTTATTCAGCCATATACTGTTCAGTTTCAAACATAATCTTTTGAAGTGTGAGGATGTCCTGTTCCGGGTCAGCGGTTTCCAACGAATGCATCGTGCGTGTGGGCCTGACCCTGGCCGGCGGCGCGATCTTCGCCCCTTGCATCGGCCTCATTTCCAGGCTGGTGCTGAGCAGACAGGATCTGGTGTAAAACAAATCCAAGCAAAGAATCTCGGCTTCTTGCCGAGATTCTTTACGTTTTGTGAAAGAACACCCCAAACTTTAACAGTTCTTTAACATCCCTGTGTTACACTCCACCCATTAAAGACTTACGGAGGACGTATCCATGCTCAAACTTCTGGTGCTTGAGGATGATCGGGAACTGAATCGGGCTGTCTGCTCGTTTTTGAATCAGAACGGATATGAGGCGCTGGGCTGCAAGGCGGTGCTCAAATGAATCAGAAAAAGATAGGAAAACGTGAGGTTTACATAATCTTTGGCGAAATCGGCGTCAGCAGCGAGCCGGGCAGCAGTATCTTTACCGTGAGGATCGGGGCGGTATGAAGAAAGTCAAATGGTATTCGCTTCCGGCACTGCTCGGTGTTTCCGGCTTTGTTGCCAGCATCATCATTCTGAGCTTATCGATCTATATGATCCTGCACGCTACGAAAAAGATCAGGAGGTTTTCATCATGAGCGAGAGCTTTACCTATCATTATTCCGCCGAGAGGCAGAATGAGATCGACGCGATCCGCAAGAAATACCTGCCCCCGGCCGAGCATGAAAACAAGCTCGAGCAGCTCCGGAAGCTGGACGCAAGCCTCACGACCACTGCATTCATTGTTTCCATGGCTGTCGGCATTGCCAGCGCCCTCGTTTTCGGCGTGGGAATGTGCTGCTTTCTGGTGTGGAGCTTATGGGTCCTGGGAGCGCTTTTGTGCGTCGTCGGCGTGATCGGGATGCTGGCTGCCCCGGTGCTTTACCGCAGGCTCGTGGAAAAGCGCCGACAGCAGATCGCACCGGAGATCCTTCGATTGACAGAGGAACTGAGTCAGAAATGAGAAAAAAGTCTCGAATTTCTTCGAGACTTTTTTCATTTTAACAATTCCCAAACATTTCTTGAAACTCTCACAAACAATCCTCCGGTATAGTGTGACCATCCCAAGGGGATGAAACAAAATAACAACCGATACGGAGGAATATAAAATGACTACGAACACCAACAAGGAACTTTACATCGTCACCGGTGCGGCCGGCAATCTGGGCAGCGCTATTGTCCGTGAGCTGGTCAGCCGGGAAAAGCCGGTGCGCGCTTTCGTCCTCCGGGGCGAAGAGGCAGCCCGGCATCTGCCGAAGGCAGCCCAAGTCATTGAGGGTGACGTGACGGATATCTCCACGCTCGAAACCCTCTTCGCCAATATCCCCGAGAACACCTCTGTCTATTGCATCCACTGCGCGGCCATGGTCTCCGTCAGCAATCTGGTGGCGGAAAAGATCTGGCACGTAAATGTGGACGGCACCAGGTACATCGTTGACAAGTGCCATGAACACAATGTCCGCCTTATCTTCATCGGCTCCACCGGCGCTATTCCCGAGCAGCCCATGGGCACTGCAATTAAAGAGATTGACCACTATGACCCCAACGCGGTCATCGGTCTCTATGATCAGACCAAGGCGGCCTCCTGCCAACTGGTGCTGGACGCGATCCATAACGGTGAGATCGACGGCTGCCTGATCCTGCCCTCCGGTATCTCCGGCCCCAAGGACTATACCTTCGGCAATGTGGCGGGCGTTATCCGCGAATACACCGAGGGCAAGATGCCCGCCGGAGTTGAGGGCACCTTCAACTGCGCCGATAATCGCGACATGGCCGAGACCATCATCCGCGCCTGCAAGGACGGCCGGACAGGGGAGAGCTACATTCTGGGTGGCGACATGATCGGAATGAAGGAGGTCTTCGATATCCTCTCCGAGCATACGGGCCTGCCCACGATCAAGACCATTCTGCCCGCCGGCATCGGCAAGCTGCTCGGCAAGATGAGCGATATGGCCGAGAAAATGACCCACAAGCCCCAGCGCATGACGAGCTTCGCCGTGTATAACCTCGTGCGCAACAACGAATTCGATTCCTCCAAGGCTGTCGCGGAGCTGGGCTACAACCCCCGCCCCATGGCACAGAGCATCGCCGAAGAGATCGACTGGATGATCGAGGAGGGCATCGTGACGATTCCTGCCATGCGGATGTTGATGCTGCCGCGGACAACCTGAATTACGGCAATATCGGGAAGTAAACTGCCCCGTTGAAAAATTTTTATAATCCTTGTAAGATCCATCCGCCGATTGCGAGTATATAAGTGAGGCGGAAAGGAAGTGACGCATTTGGAGGACAGCAAAATCATCGACCTGTTTTTCACGCGTTCGGAGCAGGCCATCGGCGAGCTGGACAAAGCGCACGGCGCGGCTGTGAGAAAAACAGCCGGTAATATTCTGCGGGATCGGCTGGATGTGGAAGAGATCGTAAACGATACATACCTCGGGGTCTGGAACAGTATTCCGCCTCACCGCCCGGAGCCCCTGGTCAGCTTCGTTTGCAGGATCGCCCGCAATCAGGCGGTGAGCAGGCTGCGAGGGGCGAAAGCTGCCCGACGCAACAGTGAGTTCGATTTGGTGCTGGACGAGCTGACGGAGTTTCTTCCGTCGGACATGGACGTGGAAGAAGACTATGCCCAGAAGGAACTGGCAGATGCGATCAACCGCTTTCTGTCCACGCTCGACTATGACGACCGCTATCTCTTTGTCCGGCGCTATTGGTTCGCTGATCCTGTCAAAGAGATCGCAGCAGCGATGAACACAAAGGAAAACCGTATCTCCGTGCGTCTTTTCCGCCTCCGCGAGAAATTGCGGAACACTCTACAAAAGGAGGGCTTACTCGTATGAACCGGGAACAGGCATTTGAGACCCTTTCTGAGCTTGATGACAGATTCATTGCCGAAGCGATCCGCTATGCGCCCGGAGATGCGTCGAAGCCTCCGGAAAGGATCGTACAGATGAAAAAAAGAAAGATTTTAGCGATTGCATTGGCAGCGGCACTTATTCTTGCGCTGGGCGCTGCGGCCTATGCGCTGTCGGGGATTCCCCGTTCCACAGGCACGCATCTCATGCCGAAAGAAGCGGATTATGAAAGCCTTGCGGCGCTTGAGAAAGTGGAGAAAGACGTGGGCTACCCCGTAACCGCGCCCGCTGCGTTTTCCAACGGCTATGCATTCGACGGTCTGCACGTGGTCGGCCAGGCCGTATACGGGGAGAGCAACGAGGTGCTGCATGAGTACTACGGTGTTTCTGTAACCTATGCGAAGCCTGACGCACAAAAGCTGTATCTCGATGTGAACCCGATTCTGCAGCTTGAGGGAGGCCATGCGGCGCCCGCGCCCAACGAAGAGCGGATGATCGGCGGCGTGACGGTGGGGCTTAGCCGGGATCACTATAAGTTTGTCCCCCCGGACTATGAGAAGACGGAGGACGATCTCGCGCGCGAGGCCGCGGGGCACTACTATATCTCCTTCGGCGCGGACGGAATCGAGGAGCGGGACATGGCCTTTGCCGACTTCGAGATAGACGGCGTAAACTACACGCTGATGGACATGTACGCTTCAGAGGATTCTTTTGACACCCTTGCGCAGATGGCAAAAGAGATCCTGGAAGCGGCAAAAAAATGAAACAAATTGGCGATGTCTTAAAACACATAATCATACCGATACATCGTAGGGGAGGGGCTTGCCCCTCCCGGCAGTAGAAGATACCTATAAAAAGCATTGTACGGCGAAATCGTAGGTTTTACGAAATCGCCGTACATTTTACCATATCGGAATGTTTGCCGCGCGGGAGGGGCAAGCCCCTCCCCTACGGTCTTATGCGATCCTTTCCAAGGGGACGCCTGTTTTGAGATATGAGGACATGGTATAATAAAATAATTTTTTCTGTAAGATTTTCCTGCAAAACGCTTTTATTAGGGTGAGACAAAAAACAGAAAGGAGACAGTGGATTGGAGGACATTAAAATTGTGGAGCTGTACTGGCAGCGCTCTGAGGATGCGATCCCGGAGACCGCTGCGAAGTTCGGCCCCTATTGTCACACCATTGCCTCCATGCCGTCGAACCGCCCGAAAGTGCTCGCGCCGTATCTGGCAAAGCTCACCCGATGGCTTTCCCTTACCCGGCTTCGTGAACAGAACGCCCTGCGTCGCGGCGGCGGAGAAACAGCACTGGTTTTGGACGAGCTTGCCGAGGTCGTCCCCGATGGGACAGATTTAGAGAAGCGTGTGGAGCTGAAAGAGCTCAGTGAGGCCCTGCAGCATTTCCTCAATACCCTTGATGAGACGGAAGCGCAGGTTTTTATTGCCCGGTGCTGGTATATCGCCGGAGTAAAGGAGATTGCCGAGAGGTTCGGTTTCACGCCGGGGAAGGTGAGCACCATGCTGCACCGCACCCGGAAAAAGCTGCAGGATTACCTGAAGGAGGAAGGATTATGCTGAACGAAGAAATGCTCCTCTTGGCGCTTAACGACACGAAAGACGCGCTTCTGGAGCGCACACGCAAGGCTTTGGGCTACAAGCTCCGCGAGAGAAAACGCGGCCCAGGAAAAATCGTCCGCATCGTGCTGATCGCGGCTGTGCTTTCGGCTCTGCTGATCGGCGCTGCCTATGCGGCCGGACTTGTCGGCCTCGGCAATATGCGGGCAGGCAGCCTTTTTGGCATGAAGATGCTGAGCATGGAGGGCCTGAGCGACAGCCCGGAGGGGCAGGCGCTTTCCGAGTGGCTCAGTTATTACGATGCCCACCGCAATGATCCCTTTGACGCGCAGGAGGCCATTGACCTTATGGAAGACTATGGTCCTTACGGCGTGACCACGAAAGAGATGGCGGACGAGATCGACGCCCTGTGCGGCAAATATGGTCTGAAACGCCTGGGAGTCTTGAGCACCCCGCCTGATGAGCGCAGCTTCTATGAGGCGGCGGGCGTCGGCAAGCTCACATGCGGGAACGAGGCTTTTGAAAACGATTACAGCGGGGGCTATGTCTACACAAGCGGCAGCTTCCAGTTTGACGGGACGCTGTTTGCGCTCGAGACCCCTTCCACCGCTGAAGCGGTCCCCCTCCCCCAAACGCCGCAAGCGGCTGGGGGAGGCACATATGCGATCCCGTATCAGTTCCGCCGGGCGATGAAGGGCGTGCTGGGCTATGTGACCATGAACGCCGGCGATCCCAACGATTATACGGAATGGCAGCACGCGACGCCTGACGGCCAGACGCTCACCATCTCCGATTCTGCGCACGGCGCGTTTCTGATCCTCGACAGGCCGGACAGCTTTGTGGTGGTATCCGTCGCCAAATCCGGCTGGGCCGACTATTATAACGACGGCAGACTGGACGGACTGGGGGATAAGTTCGTGAGCTTTGCGCTGAGTCATGAGGACCTCGAGGTCATTGCCGATTCCTTCAACTGGGCCGCGCTGGACGATCCCGCCCTCGGCATGGACGGGGAGTTCACCTATCACCAGTACAGCGCCGAGAGCGCGGTGGAGAGACTGACGAATCCCGACATTGACCTGAGCATGATTCCGGAGAGCCAGGCGAATCTGAAGCCCACGATCTCCGCCGTCTATGAACAGCAGATCGCGCCTTATATTCAGGACTTCCGTCTTGTAGAATACAGCATTGAATGGGGCAGGGTAGATATCGGCTGGATCAGCTTTACCGGAACACCGATCAAGCCCGTCAACTGGCGCACGGTGCCGAGCGACAAGGGCGCGGTATACTGCCGAAGCGTCTGTGTGACGAGAGATGAAAACGGCCTGCCGCTGGCGCTTGAGAGCTTCGACATGCTGCCGATCCCCAAAAAGGACATGGCAAAAAACATCGGAACGGAGGAGAATCCCGATTACGTATGGCTCAAGAATGAGGAAAAAGTTTTGGCGTCCGCATCCCTGTATGCCCAGCAGAACGGAAAAACCTATACGATCTCCGATCCTGCCGATCTTGACGCCTTGACGCTGATGCTGAGAGACAGCGACATAAATTCCTTTGACGCCGGGGACCCGCGCTTCAATCCCTTGTACCTCACGTACACCGACGGCAGCCGCGACCTTGTCTTTACCGCCGCGAGCGGCGCCGACGCTTTCTGGCAGTACGGCCAGTGGCAGGGTTACCAGTACGGCAAAACGATCTTCGACCTCTTCGGTGTACCGCTTGAAGCCAAGGGTTATACAGAGCAAGGCGGCATCCTCACTGCCCGCATGGAGTCCCCCGATCCCAGTATGCTCCAATGGACAGAGATCGATTTTGAGGAAAACGGCGATCCTGTTGAGCGGCGCGTCATGAGTGACATGCTGCGCCCGGCGCGCTATGCGTATGACGAAAACCACAAGCGTGTCCGCGAGACCTGGTGGGAAGGCGATACCATGACGAACGAAATCGTGAACACTTATGCCGAGGACGGCCGTATTCTCCACAGCGAGACCCACACGGGCAATATGTGGAGCGTTGTGGATTATGAGTACGACGAGCTTGGCCGCCTGACCGCAGAGCTCCACCGCGACAATGACGACGCGCCGGGCTTTACCGGCGGCAACATTTATTACAGCTATGACGCAGACGGCAACTGCCGCCGCAAAATGGGCTGGGAGTAAAAGAAAAGCGGGGCCTGTTTCCCCTTAATGGGAAAGCAGGCCCTAATGTTTTATGCACGTGTTATAATAAAAAATAATTTTCTTCATGTGTACAATCCGCGTCTGAATCGAGCTGGCAGGATGTTTGCAGGGGCTTCATGTGTGCAGGATGCGAAAAGCCGAATCCCTGCGCCGAGCCTGAGGGCACGGCGGAAGGTCTGCGCATAGCCGCCAGAGTAAAGGCAAGGCGCTGACGCAGCCCGGCCTCAGCCCGCGTCGTTCAGATCGCTGAGCTGATAGTTCTTCACACGCCTGATAGCCGTCCCGTATATCAGCATGGCAAAAAAGCCCTCCAGCAGTACCGCCGCCGCCCAGGCCGCAGGCTGCGCCTCACGCACAAACATGACATCCGGCGTCTCCATGAATCGGATACCTATGCCGCCGATCGGGATACCGGCCAGCGTGCCCAGAACGAGACCCGCCGCCGTTGTCACGAAAGCCTCGCCCGTCAGGAATCCCCGCGTCCTGCGCAGAGAAAACCCGTTGATGCGCATGACGATCAGCTCCCGTTTTTTCCGGGATACGAAGATCGAGGCAAGGTTAATGAGAATGACAAAGGAAATCAGGATCGCAATGACCGTGACCGCCAGCACGACGGCGTTGTACATAAACGCGATTGCCCGGTACTGGTCAAAGAAGGAATCGGCGCGCTCGAAACCGAGGTCATCGGAGATGGCAAGCAAGGCTTCCCGCAGCGCCTGATCCGATGTGCCGTTCAGCCTGAGAAAATAGCTGTTCTGCGGAAAATCCGCGTCGAACAGGTTCCGGTAGCAGGCCGGGGTGAAAAGGATGATCCGCTTCTGATAGTTTTGGACAAATCCGTTTATGCGGCATTCCCGACGCCGGAAGCCCGCGTCCAGCACGGTGAGACTGTCTCCCGTGCCGAGCGTGAGGTTTTCCCCCATGCGGTATTGGATCAAAATCCCGTCGTCATCCGGTACATGGATTTCACCGCTGACCGGGTCCTCCAGCCCCACGATGCGCCCAAGCGCATCCGCATCCGCGCATATCACGATCGCAGCATCGAGCCGGTCGCTGTTTTCAAAAAGGCAGCTCCCGTATCCCGCCGAAATGCGGCTTACTCCCAGCGCATCCATCTCCTGTTCCAGCTTTTCCCTCTCCGCGGCCTCTGTATCCGGCCCGAGATCCACGCGCAGGTCATAGAGCCACACATCCCGGAGCTGGCGGATGTTCATCCCGTCGTAGGCCAGCTTCACCGTGATGCTCGCGCCGATCAGGATGCAGCTTGCGGCCGTCACGATCACGGTCAGCGCAACGCGCGCCTTTTCCCGCAGCAGATTGCGAAGAATAAGCTGGCTGTATACGCTGCGGCTTGAGTGCCTGGCGGTTTTTCTGCCGCCTGTGCCGAGGGCACCCCGCATCAGATCATTGGCGCTGCTGCGCAGAAGCGCGCGGCAGGCAAGAGAGGCAGACAGCGCGCACAGCAGCGCCGCCCCAAGCCCGGCGGCAAGCATCACCCAGGGCAGAAGCACGAGCTTCCTGGCAGGAAAAACGTAGAGCTCCGTCTGTTCCAGCAGCCAGAGCAGCAGCCGCCCCAGTCCGTAGGCAAGACCGATGCCGAGCACCGTACCGATCAGAGCGGCCCCGACGCCGAAAAGCAGATACCGCGAGAGTACTTCATGGCGGCGAAAACCGAAAGCCTTCTGTGTTCCGACAAGTTTTTTCTGTTCCTCCACAAGGAGAGATACGGTGGAAAAGCATTCCATCGCCATGACCAGCAGAAACAGCAGGCCGAAGCAGGAGCCGGCGCCGTTCACCGCGCCGATGGTGGAGCTGTATTCCGTGTAGCCGGCGTTGGAACGGCGGTCAAGCACGATCCAGTTTCCGAGCATTTCCTCCGGGATCTCCACCCCCGGACAGGCTTCTTCGAGACGGCGGCGCGTATCCTCGCGCAGGGCATCGGACAGCTTCTCCAGCGCGGCTTTCGTCGCTGCGGTCTGCCGGAAGCCCGCTTCCGAAAAGACATCCGCGTCGCCGTCCCGTGCGGCACGCACACTCACACTGGAAAACGGCAGCTTTCCCGAGGGGTCAAAAGCCTCCTGCGTCAGTACTACCGTATAAACCGTGTCCCGCCGCAGATAGTCCGGGTGATAGGCGGTTCCGACAACGGTATAGCTGCCGGAGAGTCCGCCTGAGGCAGCCTTGCTGCGCAGGCTGATGGAATCCCCGAGCTTTGCGCCGCTGTCGCCCAGCAGATCGGGGTCTACCAGACACTCGTCCGCCCGTGCGGGCAGGCGCCCTTCGCGCAGCTGCGGGATGCTGACTTCCTGTGTCAGCGACAGGGCACGGACAGCCCGGTCGGTCGCGCCATAGGAATAAACGGCGTCCGTCTCAAAGCGCCCCTCCGCGGCGGCAACACTTTCAACCGCCCGAATGCGCTCCAGGCCGGCCCGATCAATGCCGACGGAGCAGAACATGTCATAATCCTTGAAGGCGCCGCGCTCAAAAAAAGCCTTTCCGGCAGCTTTCATGCTGCTCTGGGCAAACTGCGCTGCGCAAAAGCCGCCCAGACCCAGTGTGATGATCAGGCAAAGCGTCAGGAAAGCCGCTTTCTTTTTCAGAATATTGCGCAGACCCTCTGTCAATCGCGTTTTTTTCATGTCTTCCTCCTTTTTTACCAGGAGAGCTCGCTTGCGGGCAGGGGATTGGGATTGATATGCACACCCAGGATTTTCCCGTCCTTCATACGAATCACGCGGTTGGCAATTTTTGCGATCTCGGTGTTATGCGTCACGATGACCAGCGTAGCACCGCTTTTCTTTACGGCAGCCTGCAAAACCTGCAGGACTTCCTTTCCCGTCTCATAGTCGAGGGCGGCAGTGGGCTCGTCCGCGAGAATCAGACGCGGCGACTTGGCAATCGCGCGGGCAATGGCGACGCGCTGCTGCTGCCCGCCGCTGAGGGCAGAGGGGAAATGGTTGGCGCGCTCTGAGAGCCCGACCAGTGAAAGCGCCTCCTCCGCGTCCATGGGCTTGTCGCTGATCTCCCCGATAAAACGGATATTCTCAAGCGCTGTGAGCGTCGGCATCAGGTTGTAGGACTGAAACACAAAGCCGATCGTGCTGCGGCGGTATTCCGTCATCTCATCCTCTGTCGGGGCGGAAAAGTCTTTTCCGTCGACCAGGATCTGCCCCTCGGTCGGGCGATCCATGCAGCCGATCAGGTTCAGCAGCGTGGATTTCCCGGAACCGCTCTCTCCCAGAATGGCCAGCAGCTCTTTTTCATAGATATCCAAGCTGACACGGTTCAGGGCGCGTATCGTCCGGTCACCGTTTTCATATTCTCGTGTCACGTTTCTGAACGACAGCAGCGGGCGGCGGAGCACATCCGGCAGAAAGTCGATCCCTTTTTCCTCCAGATCGAGCGCAATTATGCTGCCGCAGCGCGCGGCAATGCGTCGGTCGTCCGGCGTAAAATCCGTGTCGTGCCGGCCCAGCTGAACACAGCCTAAAACGCCGTGTCTTGTGCGCAGGGGAACCCACAGCAGGGCCTTCTCCGGCAGCCCCGCATCGCGCTCGACATCGGTGAGAAGACCGCGGTCTTCCCCGCCGTTGATGTATATGGGCTCGCCGCTTATTGCGGCTCTGCCCGCGGCGCCCTTGCCTTTTTCTATACGCATTCCGATGTGATATGCCGACCCGCGCTCCGCCATGGAAAGCAGATGATCACCGCTGCTGTCCGAAACCCAGACGGAGCCCTGATCGCAGGAGAGCGCTTCACACAGACTGTTCAGGCAGGCGGAAAGCCCCTCCGCGGTGGAGGAAGCGCGGTGAAGCTCCTCCATGATCTTCCACGCGGTTTGAACGAACAGGGATTCATAATCTTTCATATTGTCGCATCCCTTCTGCCCCGGCGTGCCCGGTCTTTTTTCATAAACGGCAGATACAGCAGCCCTATCAGCAGATAGGCGAGCAGGTGCAAAATGAGATAATACAGCATCCATTGCTGCCGCGTGATCAGCGGCAGGCCGATCGGCGTCTGCATGGTGAAGAAGAAATTGGTTGCGAAGTCAAGGCTGACAGGCTTTCCGAGCGCATAGACTGCCGCGGAGCACGCGGAGTTGAGATAGATGGTCGCGAAAGCCGTCACGGTCAGCAGCCCGCAGGTAATCAGATAATACCTTCCGGACAGCCGCACTTCGCCGGAAAGCGGAATATACACCCCCAGCACGATCAGCGCGCAGTGCCAGAGAAAGTATTGATAGGCAAGGGGATGGGTAAACGCCTGGGAGATATCGATGCTGCTGGGAAAGATGCTCGGCAGCAGCAGCGCAAAGAACGCGCCCGCCGCACAGGTGGGATACATGAAGGCAAGGATCGTATCCCGCCTGGGAGAAGCTTGGGCAAAGCGGGCATAAAAGATAAAAAGAATTTGGATCGAGCAGAGGTGAAAGGGCAGATGACCCAGATCCAGAAAGGGATAGTTGCCGTCGGTGCCGCTGAGCGGCAGCATCTCCACCGAGCTTAAAACCTTGATGTATTCAGAGAACACCGCCAGAACACAGCAGACAGCCAGCACGCTGCGCAGCGGCACCCTGCGCTTTATGAGCTGCCGCAACCCGATGATGATCAACAGCAGGCATATTGCCATCCAGATAAAGTGATTTCTTGTGAACATATGCGCCTCCGTCCCCCTTGCAAGCAGAAGGGTATTGTCTTGACCGCCGGATGGCGAAACGCCGTAGAACGTTCCGCGAGGCTCCGCAGCGGCCTTGCACTGCAGCCCGGCTTCAGCACCATGGAATGATTATAACGTGATTATAACGAATGTAAGGAGCAGATGCAAGCACTCCATGGCTGCAGTCCGTGTCAATGTCACATTGTTTTCCTGCAATTTCTTGCCTTGACCAAACATACGCAGGGATTTGACAACCGACCGAACAGGGAGTATAATTCAGCCAATTAAATCATCAAACCGTTGAAGCGGGAGTAACGGCGATTATGCCTGTACAGAGAGCCTGGGGAGCTGAGAGCCGGGTGAGAAACAGATCGTCAGATGGGCCGCTGAGGGTGCATCGAAAGGTGTCAGTCCGCCGAGTAGAATGCAACGTGCAGGCATACGTCAGTTGCCGGGGTTATGTCGGTATCCAGTTTAAGTGCATGGGTCAGCCCATGAATGCAAGGTGGCACCGCGGATAATACGTATTATTCGTCCTTGACAGATTAGATTCTGTCAAGGACGTTTTTTGGCTCTTTAGAGACAAGCAACCACCAGCTCGGCTGGTGGTCATAAAAGGCTTATAGCAATAAAAATCCTCCGATGATAGGATAGTGAAGGTTCGCCAACCGCACTATGCTCGGCAAGCCCGGCAACAAAGGAGAAGTTTGGCGTTTTGATGGAATAGTTTCCGTGATCGACTGCAATTAACATCAGCAGCACCTCCGTTTTTGTGATTCACCTTATTACACGGAGGAGATAACGAAAGCGCAACACAGAAGACGAAAAAATAGGGGAAGGTATGCGGCCCGTATTTGACAAATGATCTTTCTGCTTCGTATTGAACGTCATCGCCAGAGTGAACAATTGACTGACAGTAACATACACTGCTAGGATGATAGAACAGAACGCCATCCACGTATGCACGGAAGAACTCACGAACGGCTTTCCTGAAAAGAGGTATCACAAAAGATACCGAGTATCATAAAAAATCGTACTTGTGCAAACGCAAAATTGGTCGTATTATAATACCAGTTCATAAATATGACCAAGGAGGAAATCATCATGTCTAACGTATCAAAAGTCAACGAGTTTCTGGATAAGGCCAAGCTTTTCTATTTCCTGACCACCGATGGAAACCAGCCAAAGGGCCGTCCTTTCGGCTTCCATCTGATGGACGGAGATAAGCTGTACTTCGGCTGCGGCACGTTTAAGAACGTATTCAAACAGCTGACTGTCAATCCCCAGGTCGAGATCCTTGCCGTGAACGGCGGCGAGTTCCTGCGCTATGACGGCACGGCTACGATCGTCAAGGATGAGGCCCTGCTGGAGAAGGTGCGCGCGGCGATGCCCCAGATCATGGAGCTCTACGACAAAAACGGCTGGGAAATGGGGCTGTTCTATTTGGAAAACGGCCATGCCGAGATCCGCGGCATGCTCGATTTGAAAGAGGAGTTTGACGTCTGATGGAAAAGCAGACCTCCCTCGAGGAGCGCTTCGGGGTTTGCCCCTACGCCACGGCGCAGAGCCTGATCTCCGGCAAGTGGGCGGTGCTGATCCTGCTGTATCTCTCAGACGGCCCGATCCGCTTTAACGAGCTTCTGCGGAAAATGCCGAAGATGACCCACGCCACGCTGTCCGTGCAGCTGAAAACGCTGGAGGAAAGCGGCCTGGTGCAGCGCACCCAATACGAAGCCATCCCGCC
>CADBCV010000008.1 GCA_902793285.1 Oscillospiraceae bacterium | reverse complement strand
CGCCATCGGGCTCGACGGCGTGATCGGGTAGATCGCCGCTACCTCTGTAAACGCATACGATACATGGGCGGCCGCGTTATTGCCGTCCATGGTCTTGTAGTGTCTCTCCATACAGTCATCTCCATATCTAATATAGTATTTGCCAGATGGACAACCCCTATATTATCACGAAAGCGCCTCCTTGTAAACTTGTTTTGTCCAGAAAATATTATCCGATGCCGGATATGCTTCCGTGAAAAATCGATAAAATTCGACGCCGGTGGGGGAGAGTCCCCCGCGTTCACCGGGATTTTCCGGGGCTGAGTGGGGCCCAAAGGCCTGAAACTACCCTCAAAACCCGCGAAATCATTGACGGATATGCAAACATGTGGTAAAATACAGCAGGCGCCGGGGGAAACTCTGCGCTGCAAATGTGTGAACTATTTCGATTTTTTGTCAAAGAAAGGTGTTGCATATGATCTGTTTGAATTGCGGCAAAGCAATTGACGACGATTTGAAGGTCTGCCCCTTCTGCGGCAGCCTGACGGACGCCTATGCGGAGACGGGCTCCGCCGATCTGCCTGACGCCGATCCCGCCGGCGCCCCGGCCGACCCGGACGACGGGCAGGATTATTTCGACGAAAACCCCGTCTATCCCGAGGCCCGCAAAGCGGCAAAGCCTTTGAACCTGCCCGGCTCCATGACCTCGCTGCTCGTCGCGGCGGTGGCCTGCGTGCTCTCCCTCGCCTGCCTTGTCAGCATCCTGAGTCTTCGCTCCGCCATCCGGGAGCAGAACCGCGTCCTCACCGGCAGCGTCTCGGAGGTTAGAAACGCCGTCAACGCCGTCAATGACCGCCTCTATGAGCTGGACGATACGCTCTCCCGCGTACAGGCGGAGGCGTACAATCAGCTCGCAAGCCAGTCCATCGCCATCACGAAGGACATCACCCCCCTCACCGGCCCCGTGGAGGCGGACAAGTATAACCGCATGTTCATCGTCAACGCCAAGGGGAACCTCAGCGTGAACACCTCCTTCGACTGGCAGAAGTACAATGAGTCCACCGGCGGCTGGGTGTCCGTCGTCTTCACCGGCGACGCCACCACGAACGACCAGTACGGCCTGCGTCTCGAGAACAGCTTCGACCGGAACGAGAACACCTATACCTCCATCCTCTGGGCAAACGGCATCAAGCCCGCGGCGAGCGGCACCTACCGCTGCGTCATCACGGACGCAACCGGCATCACCAAAACCAGCGCCGAAGCCACGGTCTCCGTGTTCTGAGGCACAAAGGGACCGCAGAAAAAGCCGGTCTTACGGCGTGGGGGGCTTGCCCCTTCCGCGCACAGAAATAATAAAAATCGCAAAAATGTACGGCGATTTCGTAGAATGCTACGATTTCGCCGTACATTGCTTTTAAACTGGCATCCCATAAAACAAACAGCGTATCGCGAGGCGCCTGCCCCTTATCCCCGCCGTCAATGCCGAGGACGGCATTGAGCTTGCAGGGGACGAAGCCCTCATCCGCGCTTTAAGCGGTCGATAAAGCCGAGCAGCATGATGATGTCGCTCTCGCTGAGCTGCCGCATCCCTTCGACGGCCTTCTGGATCAGCTCGGGGGTCTGGGTGGATTCGTCAAAAAACTGCTGCGGCGTGATGCCGAAATAATCACAGATCGAAAACAGCTCCTTCAACGGCGGGAGCACCTTGCCGGAGGAGATGTTGTAGATATACCCGCGGCTGTGTCCCAGGTCATAGCTCATCTGATATTCCGAAACACCCTTCTTCATGCGAAGCTGCGTAATGCGATCCCGCACAAATTTTTCCGTCATTAGAAATCACCTCAGTGAAATTCTAAAAGGTTTCATAGCCACAGTAGTAGAAAAATACTTGTTGGTAATACTTGTATTGACAAAAAATAAATGTTATAATCCAAAGTGGTATGTTATAGGAGAAAATGAAATCCAAAGAAGAAAAGAACATAACTTCAAAAAGACGCAACCGTTCAGTTATGCCATGTCATCCTGAACGTAAGTGAAGGATCCCCCGGAAAAGCGCGAAAATCGACAGGATTCTTCGTCGCTTCGTTCCTCAGAATGACAGAGACTGAATAGTTGCAAAAAGACAACGAATTGAGGAGGCGTATGAAAAACATGAAAAAGATTCTGGCCCTGCTGCTGTGCCTGACAATGGCACTCGGCATGTTCCCCGCCGCCTTTGCCGATGACGGCATCGAGCTTGCGGGGGACGAAGCCCTCAATCTCCCGGGGATCGAGGAAGTCGCAGGGGACGACGCCCTCGGCGTCCCGGAGGCGGCTGAATCCAGCACAGGCGGCGACCAAGGGGCGAACCCGTCCGATGAGTCCGTAGGGGACGACGCCCTCGGCGTCCCGCAGAAAGAGCAAGATGGGGGACAGACTGCGAAAACCCTCATCGACTCAGCACTTTTACTGGAAGACGTTGCCACGTATGAGGCAAGTGGTTGGAATAATTGGAATGCAGATGGGACTCTCGAAGAGCAACTTATCGCGTGTGCCACAGCTCAAGTTGGAAAGACGGGACCAAACCTAGGATTACCTAGTACAGACTGGTGTGCTCGCTTTATTGTTGCCGTAGCAGAGCGTGTTGGCCTCGGTGGAACGGTTTTTCCTTCTTCATCTTGGAGTAAAACATATAAAAATAGTAAAGGTGATTACTATGGAATAACATATGCATGGGGACTTGGTCAAGCATTGCTGCAAGACTTTGGTGCCAGAGTAATCGAAGAAGGTGAAGATCCCAAAAAGGGCGATATCATTGTTTATAATGGGAGTCATATTGAAATTATTACCAAAGATAATAATTATTTTTATTCTGTTGGAGGCAATGTGTACCCCTCAATGAGCGCCCAAACGACTCAAGTTTATCAACATACGCCCACAGCTTATTGCGCTGATGGTAACGGCAACAAGTATCCCCGTTCAAAAATCGTTATCATTCGACCCGCTTACACGCCTCCCAGTCCCTACCTCACGGTCACAGCCTATGATGCCGCCAGTGTTACCGCGAACAATGCCACACTTAACGGCTTTATCCATTTTGGCAACTATCAGCCTACACAATGGGGCGTTGACTGCGGTACCTCAAGCAGCAACCTGCCATGCGTAATTTTTGATGACTCCGGCAAGCAGGTTATCAGCTCATCCGGGACTGGGTGCAACGTATCATTTAATTTTGTAAAGGACGCCCAGAGTAATCCGCTGCAAGCAAATACGACATATTATTACCGCTTCTGGGTGAAATACGGAAACAATCAGTATGTGCATTCCGAGGTTAAGTCCTTTACGACGGGCAGCCCCGCAGCACTGACTCCCATGTCCTTCAGCAATGTATGCGCAAAAGACGGAGATGCGACCGGAAGCGCGGCGACAACCGTCAATAAAGACACCGCAATTTTGTATTCCACCCTTAGCTACGCAAGCGATAACAAGCCTGATTATTGGAACCTTTACCTTGGGCCGAGCAGCAGCCAGCTCAGCAAGGTTCAATTAAAATCAGGAATCAACACGTTTACCGATACGATTCTGAACAATAATTACCCGAATGTAAACATCTGGGCCGACTTCAAGACCGGTCAGGATGTCGTCACTCCTGCCTTACAAGCCGGTACAACATATTATTACCAGTTTGAAGTGATCTCCCGGAATGGGCAGTCATATCGCTCCGAGGTAAAATCTTTCAAAACCTCCGGTACCGCAACTACCTACACCGTCACCTTTGACGCAAACGGCGGCAGCGGTGCTCCGGCGGGACAGATCAAGACGAAGGATGTAAGTCTCACACTCTCGGGCAGTGAGCCGGGCCGCAGCGGAACTAGCGGCAGCTACACCGTGACCCTCAGCGCAAATGGCGGCACGGTAAGTGTCAATTCGCTCACCGCGCCGTACACGACAAGCTACATCTTCAAAGGCTGGAACACGGCAGCGGACGGCAGCGGCACAAGCTATGCCCCCGGGGCAGACTATACAGCTAACTCCTCCGTTATCCTCTATGCCCAGTGGGACAGCAGCACCACAGTCCAGGCGGTCACCCTGCCCACCCCAACGAAGGAAGGATTTGATTTCAAAGGTTGGTATAACGCATCACAGAACCGTATAACGGGCAGTTATACACCGACTGGAGATGTAAAGCTGTACGCAGCCTGGGAAATCATTATGTGTAAAATCGTTTATTACAAAAATGACGGCACAGGGTCGTACAACATAAAATCAGTAACATACGGAAACACACATACGGTGTCCACAGCAATCCCCACACGTAAAGACATCTATCTCGGCAGCTTTACCATAAAGCTCAACGCAAACGGCGGCAGTGTCAGCCCGGCGGCTTTTGACGCGGAACGCACGACCAGCTACACCTTTACAAGCTGGAATACCGAGGCGGACGGCAGCGGCAGAACCTATCAGCCCGGCGACAGCTATAAGGCACGTGCTTCCCTGGATCTCTACGCGCAATGGAACAGCATCACGACAACACAAGAGATCGAGCTCCCGACCCCGACACGCTCCGGCTTCATCTTCAAGGGCTGGGCAACGAGCAGCGGTGCAGCCTCCGGCGTCACCGGAAGCTACACGCCCTCCGGCAATGTGACCCTCTACGCCGTGTGGGCAGGGCCCGACTTCGTCCTCCCGGCGGCGCTCACGACCATTGACGCCGAGGCCTTCGCGGGCGGCGCATTCAGCTATGTCAAGCTGTCGGACAAGACCACCTCGATCGGCGCCCGCGCGTTTGCAGACTGCCCGAATCTCCGGTACGTCTACATCCCCGAGGCCACGACCGGCATCGCAGGCGACGCCTTCTCCGGCGTGGACGGCCTCACCATCCTCGGCAGGAGCGGCAGCTATGCGGAGTTCTTCGCGCAGAAAAACGGCTATGCCTTTGACGCCACGGAATAAGACCGGGCAAAAAACGGCCGAAAAAAGGCCCCCCCCGGCACCGTAATACCAATCCTTAATAAGATGCTATAATATTAAGGAGCGATGTGATATAGAGTTGATGTTCCAAAATGAAGCGGGTTTTGGACGCATCAACAAGCGTATAAATCGGCATGAAAAAAGTACGGCGATTTCGTAAAATGATTACGATTTCGCCGTACATTGCTTTTCAATGGTTACACCATGCTGCCGTGAGGGGCAAGCCCCTCCCCTATGATATCTTGGGAGGGGGCCGCAGCCCCTTTTTATGCGCTCAATAATCCGGGGTGTAGCTCCAGACATTGCTGCCGAGGAGGTTTTCGTAGTACAGGGCCTTCACCATGCCGATATAGGGCACCGTCCACACCTGCGCGGCATAGCCGAGATAGGGGATGAAGCCCAGCAGAAACCAGCCGATCATGCTCAGATCCAGCAGGAAGAGCTCTTTTTTATGCCCCGCCATCATCTGCCTGGATTCCCGCAGACACTGGACGGGGGACTTCGCGGGATCGTCCAGCAGAATGTAGAGGGCCTGGGAGTAGCGATAATAGGCGATGAAGCCCGGCACGATGAAGAGCATGGCCCAGAGGCCGATCAGAAGGCTCTCCAGCAGATCCAGCAGGATGATCTTCCACCAGAGGGAGAAGCCGTCAAAGAGGTTTCCGTAGCAGGGCTCGCGGTTTCGGATCGTGTTGAGCAGGAAGAGCACAAAGCCCGCCCCGACGACGCCCGCCAGAAGATTCAAAAGCGCGTTGATGGCGAGGGCGGCAGGGGGCGGCTGCATGGTCTCGGCATACTGCAGGGCGTATTCGTAGTTCCCGGCCGAGGCGTAGCGCAGGTAATTCATGGCCTCGCTCTCGCTGATATTGACGCTCATCACCCGCGAGGCGAGGGCCGAGAGAATGATCGTGATGATGAGGTACACAAGCCCGACGCTGACTGCGCGCGGATTGGATGTCGCAATGACCTCCCGCGCCCTGGATTTGAGTGCAGCTCTGTCCATTGTCACAGCGCGCCTCCTTTAAGAATTCCGTTGCGAATGGTATTGACAGTAAGACTATACCATTTTGGCGGCGCGGTGTAAAGCAAACAAGTTGTAAATTCCCCGGGTCAGATGATGTAGTCAAAGCCGTCGCCGTCTGCGCGGAGGAGATCCTGTACCGTGTAGCCGCCGAGATACTCGCTCACCACGCGCTCGAGCCCCTCCCACAGGGGCAGGGTGCGGCAGACGGAGGCCCGGGGGCAGGCGGCGCTTTCCGGCTCCAGACAGGCCACCGGCACAAGCGGCCCCTCCGTGCGCTGCAGGACATCCAGGACGTTGATCTCCTCCGCCGGCCGGTCGAGCCGGTAGCCGCCGCCCTTGCCGCGCAGCCCCTCCAGAAAGTGGCCGCGCACCAGATCCTTCGCAATGCTCTCCAGATATTTTTCGGAGATCTCCTGCCGTTCGGCCACCTCCTTGAGCGTGATGTAGCCCTCCGCCTGGTGCTCGGCCAGGTCCACAAGAATGCGCAGCGCATAGCGCCCGCGGGTAGAAATCATCATGGTGCTGCCCTCCTGAGAATGAATGATCTATTTTAACCTATTATACGCAAAGGTTAATAGGATTGCAAGCACTGTTTGCAAAAAGCGGGGGCTTGTCAAGCACGCCGCGTTCCATTATAATGGTTTGAAACCTGATAACCCCAGTGCGGACATACAAAAGGAGTGACAGCCATGATCGATCAAAAGCTGGCGGCATGGGGCCGCAGCGGCAACATCATCCGCGAGATCGCGGAGTACGGCGCCGAACAGGCAAAAATCGTGGGCGAGGACCATGTGTATAACTTCACCATCGGCTCCCCGAGCATCGACCCGCCGGCGTGCGTGTTTGAGACGATGGAGAAGCTCAGGGCGGAGATCCCTCCGGCAAAGCTCCACACCTACGCCCCCGCCATCGGCTTTCCCGACGTGCGGGAGAAGACGGCGCAGTATCTCACGCGCAGCTTTGGGATGCCCTACCGCGCCCGGGACATCATCATCACCTGCGGCACCTCCACCTGCCTTGCGGTCATGACGCGGGTGCTGCTCTCCGGCGGCGGGCGGGCCATGACCTTCACGCCCTATTTCATGGACTATAAGTACTATGCCGAGGCCGTGGGCTCCACGCTCACGGAGTGCCCCACGGACCCCTACACCTTCCAGCTCGATCTCGAGGCGGCGGAGCGGGCCCTGACCGAGGACACCATGCTCCTCATCATGAACTCCCCCAACAATCCCTCCGGCGTCGTCCTCCGGCGCGAGGGGCTTGAGGGTCTCGCCGCCCTTCTCGAGCGCAAGCAGCGGGAGTACGGCCACCCCATCTACATCCTCGCGGACGAGCCGTACCGCGATCTCGTCTACGACGGGCAGGAGGTCGTCTTCCTCCCGTCCATCTACAAAAACACCATCTACTGCTATTCCTTCAGCAAATCCATGTCCCTGCCGGGGGAGCGCGTGGGCTTCATGGCCCTGCCGCCGGAGCTGGACGACTATGAGGATATCTATTCCGCGGCCGTCGCGGTCATCCGCGCCTTCGGCTACATCTGCGTCTCCAGCATGTGGCAGCGCGTGGCGGTGGACTGCCTCGGCGCGACAAGCGATATCTCCATCTACAAGGGAAACCGCGACCTCCTGTACGGCGCCCTCACGGACATGGGCTACACCTGCGTCCACCCGGACGGGGCCTTCTACCTCTTCATGAAGACGCCGGAGCCGGACGCGGAGGCATTCTGCCGCCGCGCCATGAAGGAAAACCTCCTCGTCGTGCCCGGGGACAGCTTCGGCACGCCGGGATACGTGCGCCTCGCCTACTGCGTGAGCCGGGACGTGATCGTGCGCGCCCTGCCCGTGTTCCGCAAGCTCATCGAGGAATACCGCGCGGCGCTCTGACGGGGAAGAGATGACAACGACGAAGACAAGCGGCGCGCTTGAAAAAACCCGCCGGCGCATCAAGCGCGGCGGGCGGACGAACTATATCATCTGCCTCATCTCCGAGATCATCCTCGGCGCCATGACACTGGGGCAGGCGGCCCTCACGGTGGCGGTCCTCTACAGCCCCAAAGCCGCGCAGTATATCGGGCCGCGGCTCAACAACAACTTCCTCTTTAACTTCCTCAAGCGCTTCGCGGGGATCGACACCATGCCGGAGAAGTACCAGGCGGCCATCGGCTGCGCGGTGCTGTTTATCATGTACGTGTCGCTCTTCATCATGCTCAGGATATTTGCCCGCATGATGAAATACCTCGCCGAGGGGGACAGACCCCTCGATGTGAAGGCCGCGCGGCAGATGCGCCACCGGGCCTATACGCTTCTGCTGATGCTGTTTTATAACCCCATCGTCGCGGGCATCGCCTTTTCGATCGTGATGCTCTTCTCCTACGTGATGGAGTACGGCGGCTATATCCAGGAGCGGGCCGATGAGACGAACCGCATCCAGGAGGAGATGATCCTCTCCTTCGCGGAGATCACCGAGAACAAATCCGGCCAGACCGGGCAGCACATCAAGCGCGTCTCGGAGTACTCCCGGGTCATCGCCGAAGCGCTCGGCCTCGGCGCGGAGGAGGTGGAGGCTGTGCGCATCGCGTCCACCATGCACGATGTCGGCAAGCTCCTCATCCCCTCGGAGATCCTGGAAAAGCCCGGCAAGCTCACGGACGCGGAGTACGCAACGATCAAGACCCACACCACCATGGGCGGGCAGCTCCTGGAGAACGTGGAGGGGGAGGAGATGCAGCTGTCGCGCACCATCGCCCTCCAGCACCATGAGCGCTACGACGGCAAGGGCTACCCCGCGGGCCTCCAAGGGGACGAGATCAGCCTTGAGGGGCGCATCGTCGCGGTGGCGGACGTGTACGACGCTCTCACCAGCAGGCGCAGCTACAAGGACGCCTGGCGGGAGGAGGACGCCTGCCGCGAGATCTTAAACGGCCGCGGCACCCAGTTCGACCCCCGGGTGGTGGACGCCTTCGCCGCGGCCCACGACAAAATCCTCGCCGTGCGCGAGCAGTTCCGGGATTGAAGCGATATAGCAAAGGGCGCGTTGCAAAATGCGCTGTCATTGCGAGACCAGTTCGCAAACTGGTCGTGGCAATCCGTTTCCCCAGGAAAAGAGAACGGATTCCCACACCAGTGACATCGGTCACTGGTTCGGAATGACAGGGTGAAAGCATTTTGCAACGCGCCATTTTTTACCCCACCGCGCCGTTTAAGTAGTCCGCCGCGTAGCAGGCGTAGAGCGCCGCCGCGACGGTGAGGGCGGCCTCGTCGATGTCGAAATGGTCGTTGTGGTGGGCCACGCAGGTGTCGGGCTTTTCGGGATTGGATGAGCCGATATAGGCGTAAACCCCGGGGACGCGGAGGATGAACTCGGCAAAGTCGTCCCCGCCGAGGGCGGGCTCGCGTGCGCGGATCACATGCTCCTCCCCGAAGAGGGCGACGGCGGTCTTCTGCGCCTCGGCGGTCGCCGTGGGATCGTTCAGAAGCGGGGAGGTAAAGTCCTTCCACTCCACTTCCGCCGTCCCGCCGTAGAGCGCCGCCGTCTGCACGGCCAGCGCCTCGAGCCGCTCCTTCGTGGCCTTTCTGAGCTCCGGCGTGAGCACGCGGATCGTGCCCTCCAGCTCCGCCTCCTGGGCGACAATGTTGTAGGCGGTGCCCGCCGTGATCTTCCCGATGCCGATGAGCACGTTGTCCATGGGGCTTGTGCGCCGGGTGATGAGGGCCTGGGCCGCCACGACGATCTGACTCGCGATGTAGGCGGCGTCCACCCCGCGCTCCGGCGTGGAGACATGGGCCGCAAGCCCGTGTACCCGGATGCAGAACCAGTCGACGCTCGCGTTGTTGGGCCCCGGGACCAGCGCCGCCGAGCCGACGGGGAGGTTTGAGGCCATGTGTACGCCGAAGCTGCGGCCCGCCTCGTCGATGGCGCCGCTTCGCACGATGGGCCGCGCGCCGAAGCCGACCTCCTCCCCCGGCTGCCAGGCGAGGATCACCTTGCCGGAAAAGAGATGCCGGTTTGCCGCAAGGACCCGCGCCGCCCCGATGAGGGCTGCGTTGTGCGCGTCGTGCCCGCAGGCGTGCATCTTCCCGGGGGTGAGACTTTTGTAGGGTGCGCCGTTTTCTTCGGTGATCGGCAGCGCGTCGATATCCGCCCGGAGGACGATGCAGCGCGGCGTGCCCTCCGCTTCAGCGGCGCCCGTGATCTCGGCAAGAACGCCGGTCTCCGCGATCCGCCTGTGGGAAAGGCCCAGCCCGTCAAGCTCCCGCTCGATCATGGCCTGGGTCTCAAACTCCTCCCGGGCAAGCTCCGGGTGCTGATGAAACGCGCGGCGGAGCGAAACCACATATGCGTGATCCCGCAGCACCGCCTCATACAGGGCCTTCTGTGTTTCGGTCATGGTGATCTCCTCTTTCTGAATAAACCTTTCAAGCTCCCTTTGCGAAAGGGAGCTGTCAGCCGCCAGGCTGACTGAGGGATCGACTGTCCGATCCATCGACCCCTTTGCCGCGGATGCTTTTCAGATGATATAACCCAACGGGAGGGGTGCAGACCCCTCCCGTGATTCGGTATCGTCTTACTTGGTCCCGGCGGCGGCCTTCAGCGCGTCGACGGAGTCAAACTTCTTGGAGTAGAGGGTGAGCGGGGCCATGAGCGTGTCGAAGATGGTCTCGATCTCGTAGCCCTGGGAGTCGACCTCCTTGGCGAGATAGGCCTTGTGCTGGAAGGAGTTGAGGTCGATGTCGCCGCTATTGAGAGCCTCGTTCGGCAGGTTGTAGGCGTCAAACTCCACAAGCTCGATGTAGATGTCGGCCCCGGCCTGGTCGAGGACGTACTGGACGGCCTTCCAGTGGTCGTTGGACGCGCCGCAGACGCCGACCTTCACCACGGTCTTGCCGGCCTTGTCGGCCTTGTAGCCGTCGATGAGGGCGAGGAGCTCTTCATTGGTCTTGTCGGTGTCGGCATAGTCAAAGGCGGGGATGAAGGCCTCGTTGTACTTTGCGATCAGGTACTGGCCCACGATGTCGGACTGGAAGGCGGACTGGATGGAGGCGTAGAGGGGATTGTCCTTGTCGGCGCTGCGGGCCACGACCACGTTCACGAAGGGGTTGCCGTCCTCGGTGGTGGCGCCGGCCTGGGACTCGATGGCGAGGCCGTCCTTCGAGGGGACAAGGCCCGTCGGGATGGCGTAGGTGCCGTTGATGGTGGAGGCGCCGAAGTCGTCGAGCGTGGCGGGCAGGGTGTTGGCCTGGGTGGGCATGATCTCAATGTTGTAGAGATACTTCGTGACGTCCTTGAGCTCGGGCGTCCAGCCGGCGTCGGGGTTGACTTCGATGAGGCCGACGGACTCGAGCAGCTTGATGGCGCGGCCGCCGTTCGTGGCGTCGTCGGGGATGCCGATGAGGATATCGCTCGCCGCGAAGGCGGCGGGGGAGAGGGAGGCCAGCAGCGCGACCAGCAGAAGGGTGCTTACCAGCGTGAGAACTTTCTTAGACATGGTATGATCTCCTTTCAAATTTACATGGGATGCGCGATTTATTTTGTTTCGGCCTTGCGGCGGAACAGACTGCGGTTGGTGGTGCGGCGGGCCAGGGAGTTGCCGAGACCCTGAATCAGGGACACGAATACCAGCAGCACCAGCACGCACACGTTCACGATGTCCTGGTGGTGGAGATTCTGCCCGTAGTTGATGGCGAAGCTGCCGATGCCGCCGGCCCCGACCGCGCCCGCCATAGTGGTCAGGCCGATGAGGCTGATGGCCGTGATGGTGACGGCGCGGATGAGATCGGGCACGGCCTCATGCAGATAGACGCGGAAGATGATGCCGACCTTGCCGCTTCCCATCGCGGCGGCGGCCTCCACCTTCCCAGGGGCGACGTTTGCGAGCGCGGCCTCCACCTGGCGCGTAAAGAAGGGGACAGCACCGAACACCAGCGGCACGATGGCGCCCTTGACGCCGATCGCCGTGCCCACGATCATGCGCGTGAGCGGGATGAGAAAGATCAGCAGAATCACAAAGGGGATGGAGCGGAACACATTGGTCAGCGTGTTCACAAGGCCGTAGACCAGGGCGTTTTCCATGATGCCGCCCTTTTTCGTCACCGTGAGCAGCACCCCGAAAATGCTGCCGAAGACGAGCGTGAAGCCGCCCGCGATGAGGAACATCTGCCCCGTGGCAAGACAGCTCGACCAGAATTTGCCGCTGTAGTCCACCACATTCGGCATGATACTCGCCAGCCACTCAGCCATGCTCGATCACCTCCACAATCACGTTCTTCTCGCACAGATAGCGGATCGCCTCGCGCCGTGCGTCCATCTCGCCCTCCACCAGCACGATGAGCCCGCCGAGAGGGCTGCCCTGCAGGATTTCAAGGCTGCCGAGGAGGATGTTCATGTTCACGCCATAGCGGCGGGAAACCTCGGAGATGAGGGCGTCGCCCACGCAGTCCTTGTTGTAGGTCAGGCGGATGAGGGTGCCGCCGCCGCTGATGACGTTCGCGTGCTCGTCAATGAGCTTGTTGATGCGCCCGAGACCGGAGGAGCTGTCCACAAACTTGCGGGTGATGGTGGCCTGCGGCTCGGAGAAGACCTTGTATACCTCGCCCTGCTCCACAACGCGGCCGTTTTCCATCACGGCCACCTTGCTGCAGATCGCCTTGACCACCGCCATCTCGTGCGTAATGAGGACGATGGTGAGATTGAGCTTGCGGTTGAGCTCCTTTAAAAGGTGCAGGATCGACTCCGTCGCGTCGGGGTCGAGAGCGGAGGTCGCCTCGTCCGACAGGAGGATGCGGGGGTTGTTGGCCAGCGCCCTTGCGATCGCGACGCGCTGCTTCTGTCCGCCGGAGAGCTCCGAGGGGTAGGCGTTGATCTTCTCGCGAAGGTCCACAAGCTCCAGAAGCTCCAGGACCCGCGCCCTGATCTGCGCCTTGCCCATGCCGCTGTGTTTTAAGGGGTAGGCAATGTTATCGAAGACCGTGCTGCGGTCCAAGAGGTTAAAGTGCTGGAAGATCATGCCCATGTCCCGCCGCAGGAGCTTGAGCCGCTTTTCCGTGAGCGCCTCGCGCGCACCGCTGTCGTTCTGGAAAAAGGCCCGCCCGTTTTCAAAGCTGACCGCGCCGAAGCCCGCCACCCGGATCGTGCCGGAATCCGGCAGCTCCAGCAGGTTGATGCAGCGCACAAGCGTGCTCTTGCCGGCCCCGGAGTAGCCGACGATGCCATAGATGTCCCCCTCGTTTACCTGCAGGGACACATGGTCCACCGCGCGCACCGCGCTGTCCTTCGCGCCGAAGGATTTGTTCAAAGCCTCAAGTTCGATCATCGTATTTCTCCAACAAAAAACGCCCTTACAAAAACTGTAAGGACGGGATAATCATCTCGTGGTACCACCTTGCTTCACAGCGGAAACCGCTGCCTCAAAGCGCGCCGACACGCGCATCCTCTGTAACGGGAGTACCCGTCGCGCGCTTGGGGGAAACCCTCACGCCCGCGGCTCCGAGACCATGTTCATCCGCCCCTGTCCTGTCCCTTTTCAGCTCCCGGGACTCTCTGCGAAGGCTTCAGACGGACTACTCTTCTCTTCATCGCCATGTTCAGGTGTTATGCACTTGTTGCATGTAGTGTACCATCCGGCCGCGCCCTTTGTCAAGGGCGAAAACCGACAAAGAACAGGGGGAGAAAAGGCGGAATTTCGGAAGGATTCATAAGCGGAACCCGGCGTGGGCATAGTCTCCTCCCTTGCGTTTTTGCCGGAAATAGTATATAAGTGGAGATAAACAGCGGCACACTGATTATGCATTGCCCGAACAAAACGACAGATACTATGAACACGACAGAGAATATATAAAGGAGCGAGAGCCATGAAAATCACAGTTCTGGACGGCTTTACCGAAAATCCCGGCGATCTGAGCTGGGCGGCGCTTGAGAAATTCGGCGACTTCACCGTCTATGACCGCACGCCGCGAACCCCCTCCGAGATCATCCGGCGCATCGGGGACGCGGAGATCGTCATTACCAACAAGTGCCCCATCACGCGCGAGATCCTCGACGCCTGCCCGAAGATAAAATATATCTCCGTCCTCGCCACGGGCTACAACGTGGTGGATGTGCAGTACGCCGCGGAGAAGGGCATCCCCGTCTCCAATGTCCCCACCTACGGGACGGAGGCGGTGGGCCAGTTTGCCATCGCCCTTCTGCTGGAGATCTGCTCGCGCGTGGCGCACCACTCCGAGGCGGTGCACGCCGGCCGCTGGGAGAGCGCGCCGGACTGGACCTTCTGGGACTATCCCCTCATCGAGCTTGCCGGCAAGACCATGGGCATCATCGGCTTCGGCAGGATCGGCCAGACCACCGGCCGCATCGCCAAAGCCATGGGGATGCGCATTCTCGCCACCGGCAGCCGGGAGACGGAGGCCGGCCGCGCCATCGCGTCATACACGGATCTGGACACGCTCCTGCGCGAGTCGGACGTCATCGCCCTGCACTGCCCGCTCTTCCCCTCGACCGAGGGGATCATCAACCGGGACACCATCGCCAAAATGAAGGACGGTGTCATCCTCATCAACAACAGCCGCGGCCCGCTCATTGTGGAGCAGGACCTGGCCGACGCCCTCAACAGCGGCAAGGTCTACGCCGCGGGGCTCGACGTGGTGTCCACGGAGCCCATCCGGGGCGACAACCCGCTCCTGCGCGCGAAAAACTGCTTCATCACCCCGCACATCAGCTGGGCGCCCAGGGAGGCCCGCGCCCGCATCCTGGATATCTCGGCGCAGAACCTCGAGGCGTTCTTGAACGGCGCCCCCATCAACGTGGTGAACGCAAAATAAAACGGTAAAAGGGGCCGCTGCAAAACTCGCTTCTTGTAAAATCCGGCCATAAACGGCGTAGGGGAGGGGCTTGCCCCTCCCGGCGGTACAAGATAACCATGAAAAAGCAACGTACGGCGAAATCGGAACGATTTACGAGATCGCCGCACATTTCTGCGATTTGCAGCATTTCCGCGCGCGGGAGGGGCAAGCCCCTCCCCTACGATCAAAAAGCATTACGCTTACCCATTGTGCAGCGCGCCCTTTTGTCTCTCGTTCACGCCTCGTTTACGAGCCTTCCCGTCATGTGCTCCGGCGTCAGGGCAAGCAGGAGCGTCCCCGGCCCGGACTTCCGGATCTCGTGGGCGATGTACGCCTCGTCATTTGTGAACTTATAGCTCAAAAGGCGGCAGATCTCTTCGATCTTCGCGGGGTCCTCAATGATCTCGATGCGCCCGAACACGATCACGCTGCGGATGTTCAGGGCCCACTCGCCCTCCCGACGGAAGCCCCGGTCATATACGCAGAAGCTGGCCTTGTCGCAGCGTTTTACCGCGTCGATCCGGTGGCCCCGCTTCCCGCCGTGGAAGTAGAGCTTCCCGTCCGCCTCGCAGTAATACTGGTTGATGGGCACGCCGTAGGGGTAGCCCTCATCTCCCAGGACGGACAGGACGCCCCGCGGCTCGTTTTTCAGAATGTCGATGCACTCCTGCTCAGAAATCTGCTGTCTGCTTCGCAGCATGGGACGAAACATAGCGAAACCCTCCCGCAATCAAGTCTGATCCGATCATACCGCGAAGAGCGTCAAAATGCCAGAAAAAATTTTCTCTTGACATCTCAGATATATTGAGTTAAATTATATTGCGTAAAATATAATTCGCGGCGGAAGGACGCCGCCCGCCTCCCGGGGGAGGCGTATTCTGGAAGGAGAGTCGCATATCATGTATAAAATCAAGAAAGCCGTCAACACCTGCATCCGCTGTCTCGCCGTCTGCTGCGGCGTGTTTCTCATCATCCACCGCCGTGTGCTCGCCGCCGCCCTCACCGGGATCGACATGCCCGAGGCCCCGGAATGGCACAAGAAGTGCTTCGGCTGCAAATCCCGCTGACCGGGCGTGTTCATCTCTATAACAGGAGGATCGTGACATGAGCCGGATCGATGAAAACTTTGACCTGCAGGCCTATGTGACAAAGGGCGTGGAGAACGTCGTGACCGACGCGCTGAGGGCGACCTTCAAGGACCCGCGTGAGACGGCCTTCATGCTGAAATTCGCCGCGGCGAGCAAAGCGGCCTCCAGAAAGCGCCGTGAGGCCGAGGAGAGCGGCGAGCATATCCCGCCCTTCCTCATCGCGAGCATCACGAGCCAGTGCAACCTCCACTGCGCCGGCTGCTATTCCCGCTGCAACAACGCCACCGTGGACGCCGCCCCGGTCGAGCAGCTCACGGACGCCGAGTGGCTCCGTATTTTTGACGAGGCGGACGAGCTCGGCATCAGCTTCATCCTCCTCGCGGGCGGCGAGCCGATGCTCCGCCGGGACATCATCGAGGCCGCCGGCAAAAAGCCGAACATCCTCTTCCCCATCTTCACAAACGGCACCTTCATCGACAGGCGCTATTTTGAGCTCTTCGACCGCTGCCGCAACCTCGTCCCCATCATGAGCATCGAGGGGGAGAAGGAGATCACCGACGCGCGGCGCGGCAAGGGCGTGTATGAAAGCCTCATCCGCAATATGGATGAGTTTGACCGCCGCGGCCTCATCTTCGGAGCCTCCGTCACGGTGACGACGCAGAATTTGAAAGAGGTCAGCTCCGACGCCTTTTTGAAGAAGCTCTCGGACCGGGGCTGCAAGGCCGTGATCTTTGTGGAGTTTGTGCCCGTCACGGCGGAGAGCCGGGAGCTCGCCCCCGGGGATGAAGATCGCGAATACTTGCGCCGCGAGATCGCAAGGCTCCGGGCCGAGCATCCCGAGATGGTGTACATATCCTTCCCCGGCGATGAGAAGAGCTCGGGCGGCTGCGTCGCGGCCGGGCGCGGCTTCTTCCACATCAACTCCCACGGCGGGGCGGAGCCCTGCCCCTTCTCGCCCTATTCGGACGTGAACATCAAAAATACCTCCCTGCGGGAGGCGATGCACTCGCCGCTCTTCACCGCGCTTCGCAGCGGCGATATCCTCCTCGACGACCACGAGGGCGGCTGTGTCCTCTACGAAAAGCGCGCCCAGGTCGAGGCGCTCCTGAACGCAAAAACCGTATAACAAGATAACAAAAGGGGCTGCCTCAAAACGAGACAGCTCTTTCTATACCCAGTCCGCCCCCGTAAAACCAAAACGGAGGACCCCCGTGAGTCCTCCGTTTTGGAAAGGAAGAAGGAGACTGTGGATGTGGAGCTTTCCCGGCACTTACGCAAACCGGGGAAACGGAATGCAGCAGGCTTCTTCTGACATGGTCCGAGTGTTCATAACGGACGCAACCCCCGTAAAACCGAAACGGAGATCCCCCGTGAGATCTCCGTTTCGGAAAGGAAGAAGGAGACTGCGGATATGGAGCTTTCCCGGCTCTTACGGAAACCGGGGAAGCGGAATGCAGCAGGCTTCTTCTGACGTTGGTACGGCTGACGGGATTCGAACCCACGACCTCCAGAGTCGGAGTCTGGCACTCTATCCAGCTGAGCTACAGCCGCGTATGCGCCCGTATTTACAAGAGCCGCGATTTCTGGTATAATCCAGATACCCGAAAATCCCCGGCTCTGCCTTGGGGCAAAGGGTATTATAGCAAACTTTCCGGGCAATGGCAAGAGCTGATTTGCACTTTGCCCGAGAAATCTTTCGACACCGAGAGGGTTGCAACGATGAAAAAGCTCACTTTGACCCATAGAATCCTGATCGCCTGCCTGTGCCTTGCAATGGTGCTGCCCCTCGCCGGCTGCGGGGAGACGAAGATGAGCCAGCGGCAGGTCTTCGCCATGGACACCGTCATGACGCTCACGGCCTACGGCAAGAATGCCGAGCGCGGCCTCACCGCGGCGCAGAGTGTGATCCAGTCCATGAACGACATGCTCGACCCCGACATCGAGACCAGCACCACCTACGCCATCAACCACGCAAACGGCGCAAACGTCTCCGTCTCCGGCCAGGTGGCGACCATGCTCTCTACCGCCCAGACGGTGTATAAGCAGAGCGGCGGCGCTCTTGATCTCACGATCTATCCCGTGATCCAGCGCTGGGGCTTTGACAGCGGGCGCTATTATGTCCCGACGGATGAGGAGCTGTGGGAGGATCTCGCGCGCAAGTCCTTCGACAAGATGACCCTCACGAGCTTTCCGAGCTCCGGCTCCTACGCCGTTTCCTTCCCGGAGGGGACCGCGCTCAGCTTCGGCGCGGTGGCCAAGGGCTGCGCGGCCGAGAACGCGATCCAGGCCATGCGCAACGTCGGCGTGACGAGCGGGATCGTCTCCCTCGGCGGCAATGTCCAGACACTCGGACTCAAGCCGGACGGGTCCTTCTGGAATGTCGCCGTGCAGGACCCGAACAACACCGCAAGCTATGTGGGCGTCCTCTCCGTGGGGGAGACCGCGGTGGTCACCTCCGGCACCTATCAGCGCTTTTTCATCCAGAACGGCAAGACCTACCACCACCTCATTAACCCCGAAAACGGCAGGCCCATCAACAACACCCTCAAATCCGTCACCATCGTCTGTGCCGACGGCACCCTCTCCGACTGCCTCTCCACCGCCATGTTCGTCCTCGGGCAGAGCAAGGCCCTCAACTACTGGCGGCAGTACGGCACGAAGGATACCCCCTTCGACATGGTCCTCATCAACAACGAAAATGAGATCATCTGCACCAAGGGCCTCATTGAAAAGTTCACCCTCACGAACAATAACTATACGCTTCGCTACGTGGAGTGAGTATGGATCTGAATACCGACGTTCGATACATCAAGGGGATCGGAGAGAAAAAGGCGCAGGCGCTCCATAAGCTCGGCGTCTTTTCTCTGCGCGACCTTGTTTCTTTTTTTCCCAGAAAATACGAGGATCGCAGCGAGACAAAGCCCATCGCCCTCACCGCGGAGGGGGAGACCGTCTGCGTGGAGGCCATGGTCGCGGATACGCCGCGCCTTACCCGGGTGCGCCGGGGGCTCGACCTTGTGAAGCTGCGCGCCGTGGACGAGAGCGCCGTGCTGGACATCACCTTCTTTAACCAGCCCTACGCCAAGGACAACCTTGAGCGCGGGGAGAGCTATGTCTTCTTTGGCCGGATCGAGGCTAACGGCGCGCGGCGCAGCATGGTAAACCCGGTCTATGAGAAGGCCGGGGGAGAGCGGCGGGTCACCGGGCGCATCATCCCGGTTTACCGCGTCGCAAATGGTCTCAACCAGCGGACCATGCTGCAGGCGGTGCGCCAGGGGCTCGACGCCTGTCTCGACGAGCTGCCGGACGTCCTGCCCCATGCGGTGCGGGAGCGCTGCGGCCTCGCCCAGACGGGCTACGCCTTTGAAAACATCCACTTCCCGGCGGACTTTGAGGCGCTGGAGCTTGCGCGCCGCAGGCTTATTTTTGAGGAGCTTTTCATCCTTGCCTGCGCCCTCGGCCGGATACGCGGGGAGCGCGCGAGAGAGAGCGGGCTTCTCATGTCCCGGGGCGACCTTGCAGAATTCTGGGCGGCCATGCCCTTTGAACCCACCGGGGCCCAGCGCCGCGCGGTGGAGGACGGGCTCAGGGACATGCGCTCCGGCGCGGTCATGAACCGCCTTGTACAGGGCGACGTGGGCAGCGGCAAGACCCTGGTCGCGGCGGCCCTCATCTGGTACGCGGCGCAAAACGGCTGTCTCTCGGCTTTCATGGCGCCGACGGAGATCCTGGCGGAACAGCACCTTCACACGCTGACGGAGCTTCTCGGCCCCTTCGGTTTGCGTATCGGGAAGCTCACCGGCTCCATGACGGCCAAAGAGAAACGCCTTGTGAAGGAGCAGCTCAAAACGGGGGGGCTCGACCTCGTCATCGGCACCCACGCCCTCTTCAGCCAGGATGTGGAATATGATAGACTCGGCCTTGTGGTCACGGATGAGCAGCACCGCTTCGGCGTGGGGCAGCGCTCCGCTCTGATCGGCAAAGGGCAGAAGCCCCACGTGCTCGTCATGTCGGCGACACCCATCCCGCGCACCCTCGCCCTCATCATCTACGGCGATCTCGACGTCTCCGTCATCGACGAGCTGCCGCCCGGCCGCCGGAAGGTGGACACCTTCGCCGTGGATGAGAGCTACCGCGCCCGGCTCAACGGCTTCATCCGAAAGCTCGTGGGGGAGGGGCGGCAGGTCTTCGTGGTCTGCCCCATGGTGGAGGAAAACGACGAGCTGCCCCAAAAGCTCAAGAGTGCCGAGGAGCACGCGGAGGAGCTGCGCCGGGAGTTCCCGGATCTGCGTGTCGCGTGCGTCCACGGGAAGATGAAGGCCAGGGACAAGGAGGCGGTCATGGCCTCCATGGTCGCGGGGGAGACGGATATCCTCGTCGCCACGACGGTCATTGAGGTGGGCGTCGATGTGCCGAACGCGGCCCTCATCGTCGTGGAGAATGCCGAGCGCTTCGGCCTCAGCCAGCTCCACCAGCTCCGCGGCCGCGTGGGGCGGGGCAGGCACAAGAGCTGGTGCATCCTCGTCTCTGACAACGACGGGGAGGAAAACCGCGCGCGCCTCAGTATCATGACCAAGACCAACGACGGCTTCAAGATCTCCGAGGAGGACCTGCGCCTGCGCGGCCCCGGCGATTTCTTCGGCTCCCGCCAGCACGGCCTGCCGGAGATGCACGTGGCGGACCTCGGCGCGGATGTGAACGTGATGCAGCGCGCCCAGCAGGAGGCGGCGCTTCTTCTCGCCGCGGACCCGGAGCTCAAGGCCCCTGAGCACGCGCCCCTGCGCGAGAGTGTGGAGCGGATGCTGAAGATGAACGCCGACAGCTTCAATTAAATAAAAATGGCTTTGAAGAAAGTCAATGGACATCGTAGGGGGCGGCCTCCCGGACGCCCCGCGCGGTATAGCCTGAAATAATAAGAACGCCTTCGGCGAAAAGGTACATAGCAATGTACGAATTCGCCGAAGGCTGAGTCTTTTTTCACGGCCCCATTTTTCGATCACAGCACAATATGGATCACGCCGTAGGTGACAAGGGTCATGATCGCCGCCGCGATGCACACGCCCAGCATGATGACCGGCACGGCTTTGGAGGTGCGCAGATCCAGCAGCGCCGCAATGAGCGCCCCCGTCCAGGCGCCGGTGCCCGGGAGCGGGATCGCCACGAAGAGCAGAAGCCCCCAGGGGCCGTACTTCTGCACGGTTTCGCCCTTGAAGTTTGCGCGGTCCTCGAGCTTTGTGACCAGCGCGTCGAGCCGCGGCAGATGCCGGCGCATCCATTCGAAAATGCGCTTGATGTACACGATGATGAAGGGCACCGGGACCATGTTGCCGAGCAGCGCCGCCATCAGTGCCAGCGGATATTCCAGCCCCAGCGCGATCCCATAGGGAAGCCCGATGCGCAGCTCGCCCACCGGGAGCATGGAGAGAAAGAAGGTCGCGCATATCTTGCCGGCGTCGGTGCCGGTCAGCCAGTCGATCATAGGGACAACTCCGTTACGTATTTGGTCAAACCTGGGGCATTATAGCATGTATTTTATACAAACACAAGTTATTTAATCATTATGTGTTTAAGAGCGCCGCGGCGGCGGAGCCGGGCAGCGTCGTCTCCTGCCCCACATGCAGCTCAAAGGCGATGCCGCGCTTTTCCGTGCCGTAGAGCTGCAAAAGCCGCTCGAGCTCCGGGCGGTAGCAGCGCCCCTTCTGCACAAGGGAGCCCTCCGCCAGCATACAGATGGGCTTTTCGCGCCCGCCGATGAGCTCCGCAAGCGCCAGAAGGTTCACGCACATGCACCGGGCCGAGCGGTGGAAGAGCGCAAGGCTCAGGGTCTGGGCAAAGCTGTGGTCCTCCTCGTTCCCGCCGAGGATGTCGAAGCCCTCGCCGCAGGCCCAGGCGTCAATCACGGCGGAGTCGAAGACCGGCAGCTCCCGCACCTTTGCGGCGCACTCCGCGCTCAAAAGTCCCTCCTCGGCGGCGGCGTTCAGCATCAGGTGGCAAATCTCGCCGAGGTATACGCCGGCGGTCAGCTTCTCAAAGTGCTTCTGGCCGGGGTTGTGGCTCCGCTCGTCGAGCAGGCGGTCAAAATCGCCGCCCTTGATGCCGTCGTACTTGCCGGATTCGAGGTTGATGATCATGCCGCGCTCGCCCTCAAGGCCGAGCTTGCCGATGGCCGAGACCGGGAGCGACACGCAGGTGTTGGTGCCCGTACCGCTGACCTGGCCGATGAAGCCGCCGTATTTACTTTTGTCAAGCCCCGCCGCCATGCCGAGCAGCACCGCCACGGTGTCGTTGAGGATGACGATGCGCTTGCCTTCAATGCCGCGGCGCGCAAGCTCCGCGAGGAGGGACGCGCCGATGAGCTGCCCCTCGCAGCCGGTGACGACGACCTCCTTGTCGATGGTGATGACGCGCCCGTCCATCTCCGGGGTGATGGCTGCGGCGTAGGAGAAGCAGAAGCCGATCGCGTCCGCCCGGTCCATGAGCGGCTCGATGGCATCCGCCGTGAAGCGGATGAACTCCTCCCAGGTGCAGGGGGCCTCGGTGCCGGGCATCTTGCGCTTGATCATGTCGGAGACCGTGCAGCCGGTGGGCTCGAAGCGCACAAGGGCGCTGCGGAAATTGGTGCCGCCCGCGTCGATCACGGCGGCGCTGACGCCGGGGTGGAGTTCCCCGTCATTGGAGAGATAGGTGGGGATCATGTCCATGGAGCAGGCGCCCCCCTGAAGGCCGCTGCGCATCTCGGCCAGCATCCGGTAGATGCACACATCGGGATCGACGCTCTCGGGCGCCATGCCGTGCTTTTCCAAAAACGCGCGGGCTGATTCGTTCACTGTCATAGCTTTTTTCCTTCCGTCAAAAGACCGGCGGGGTGGGCCGCCGGTCCGGTATATTTATGGGGTTTACTTCTCCTTCACGGATTCCAGAAGCCCCGCCGCGAGGCCCGCGACGCCCTGGATCTCACTCGGGATGATGATCTTGGTGGCCTGGCCGTTTGCGGCGCTGGAGAACGCCTCCATGGCCTTGAGCTTGATGACGGCGTCGGAGGGCGCGGCCTCGTTGATGAGGCGGATGCCCTCGGCGGTCGCGGTCTGGACCTTGAGGATGGCCTCGGCCTGGCCCTCGGCCTCGAGGATCTGCTGCTGCTTCTTGGCGTCGGCCCGGAGAATGGCGGATTCCTTCTCGCCCTCGGCCTCCAGGATGGCGGCGCGCTTTTCGCCCTCGGCGCGCAGGATGGACTCACGCCGCTCGCGCTCGGCCTTCATCTGCTTTTCCATGGCGTTCTGGATCTCCTTGGGCGGCAGGATGTTCTTGAGCTCCACGCGGTTGACCTTGATGCCCCAGGGGTCGGTGGCCTCGTCCAGGATGGAGCGCATCTTGGAGTTGATGATGTCGCGGCTCGTGAGGCACTGGTCGAGCTCCAGGTCGCCGATGATGTTTCTCAGCGTCGTGGCGGAGAGATTTTCAATGGCGAGCATGGGCTGCTCGATGCCGTAGGTGTAGAGGCGGGGATCGGTGATCTGGAAGTAGACGACGGTGTCGATCTGCATGGTGACGTTGTCCTTCGTGATGACAGGCTGGGGCGGGAAGTCCGCCACCTGCTCCTTGAGCGAGACGACCTTTGCGATCCGCTCCACGAAGGGGAGCTTAAAGTGGATGCCGACATTCCAGGTGGTCTTGTACGCGCCGAGAAATTCGATCACGTAGGCGCGCGCCTGCTGTACGATGCGGATGCAGCGCACGGCGATGATGATGACGAGCAGCAGGATCACGGCGAAGAGAATGACAGAATTCATGTTGTACCCTCCAGTTTATCAGATTTTTCCTCAACGATGAGTTTGACGCCTTCAATGCGCATTACCCGCAGGACGGCGCCCTTGGGGGCCTTCCCGTCGCGCGGGGCCATGCGCGCGGTCCAAATCTTGCCGCCGACCGACACCGCGCCGGTGCCGAGGACGTTGTCGATCGCCTCTGTCACCACGCAGTCCTGGCCGAGGACCATGTCGGCATTCGTCGGGACGGCGCGGCCGTTGACGTATTTTTTCGCAAGGGGCCGCGTGAGCAGCAGCGTCACGATCGACACGACAAAAAACCACACCGCCTGCAGCCAGATCGGCGCGCCCAGCACCGCCGCGATCAGCGCGGCAAAGGACCCCAGCGCAAACCAGATCGAAACCAGCCCCGGCGCGAGGCCCTCCACAATGAGCAGCACCACCGTCGCGGCAAGCCACAGCGCGGGCATACCCAGTCCGTTTCCGCCAATGTTCATGGCTCCTCCTTCCCGCGGGGAAATCCCCGGCTTTGTCTATACACAGACATTATAGTATGCCGCAGGAAAAACCGCAAGTGGGATTCCCCGCCGTTTGTTGAATTTTCTGAAAACATGGGAAAAACCATAAACGGGAAAACAAAAAAGCAAAAAATACATCTTGTTTCCAAGCTCAAAAAATAGATATGGATCAAACTGGCCGGACAGATGAACGAAGAGTGACGGGAGGCTCCGCTTATGGAAGCAGCAGGCAGCTCCGCGCCCAGGCGCGCAGGGCTGAGAATCAGACAGAATCAAAAGGCGTGGAGCTATCTCCGGGCCCTGAACAGCGCCGATCTGCGCGACTTGAACCGGGTCGCCGTACGGGACGGGCGATGCAATTATACATATGGCTCTCTGTTTCACCAGTGGGAGCGCTATGCCGCCGTGTTTACCGCCCTTGGCATGACTGAGCGGCAGGGGGCCCGCGTGGGCATTCTGGGCTCTGACTGTGTGGAGGTCATTTTCGCCGTCTACGGGCTGAACATGACCGGCGCGGCGGTCTCCGTCATGGCCGCCTACAGCGCCTTCAATCCGAACAGGGTCATGCAGACCATCCGGGATGAGAAGCTGACAGACTTTATCTTCACCGATGATTTTGCACAGCCGAATCTGCTCAGCGCCCTGATTATGCGCAGAGAGGAGCTCGGGCTGCGAAATGTGATCTATCTGCATGTGCCCATGGGCGGCTGCGCGGTGCACCCCATGCTGGGGGCTGCGCAGGAGGCTAAGTACCGGAACGCAAAAGGCTGGTGCGCGCCCGTCTGCATGGATACGCTTTTGAGCACCTATGGGGAAGAGCCCGCTTATTTTGCCCCCCGGGACAGCAGCGACACCGCCTTCATCCTGCACACCTCCGGCACGACCGGCGGCGTGGGGAAGCCGGTCGTGCTCTCGGACAGGGCGTTTAACGCGGCGGTTTCCGGCCTGGCAAAGCTGGAGGAGCTGTCTCCCCTGATGGAATCGCCGGTGAGCGGCCTGATCGTAGATCTGAGCAATGTCTACGGCCTGATCGACCAGGTGCATCTGCCGCTCTCCCTGGGCGGCACGGTGGCCGTTGTCCCCGCCGGGGCGCTCAATCCGGAATTTTACAAGGCGATCCCGGAATTCGGCATCACCGACCTTGTCATCACGGACATGATGGTAATGCCTGCGCTGTGGGAGGAGATCCAAGCGGCGCGGGAGGAGCTTGGCCTTCGCAACGTGATCCTGCTGCACACGCGGCTCGGCGGCCCGTGCATCGGACCTGCGGAGCTGGTGTTTGATGAATTCAACCATCACGCGCTTCGGCGGATGGACGGCACCGTTTTCATGGGGGATCTTCTGAAACGGTACGAGCGCGCGCCCATCGTCTACGGCGAATATAAAGAGAATCACATCGCCGTCATCACGCATACCTCCGGCTCCATAAAGGGGACGCGCAAGCCGCTGCCCTATTCAAACCGCGCTGTGAACGCGGCAGCGACAGTTTATTATCAAGTCTCAAAGAAAGACGCACTGATCGGCGGGCACGGCAAAAAAATCCGCGTGGCGCCCAGCTTTGATTTCAGCTCTTTCCTCTGCCTGGGGGCTGTCACAAATGCCAATCTGTGCGCGGGAAACACCGTGGTGCTGACGTTCTTTGGCTTCCTGCACCCCAAATTCGTGCGCGCTGTGGGCTATTACAAGCTGAATATGATCTTCACCTCAGGCTTTATGCTGGACAAATGGCTGGAGAATGAGGATGACGAGCACATGGACTTCTCCTCGCTGGATATTTTCTCCTGCGGCGGGTCCTATGTGCCCCGTGAGAAAATGAAGCAGTATAAGGAGTTTGCGCAGCGGCACGGCTATCGCGGCGCCATCGTCCGGGGCTACGGGATGTCCGAGTGCGGCGCGGTACAGATCCTGGCTCCCGACACGCTTGACAGCGATGTTCTGGGCTTTGCGGAGCCGCAGGACTGCTTCCGCATCCAGGATGAGAACGATCAGCGCTTCTACCGGGTGGACGAGGGCGTGCGCACCGGCATTTTGTACATAACCTCGGACTCGCACTGCGAAAATACGCTGGACGGAGAAAAGCTGTTTGACTTTACGGAGATCGACGGGCGGGACTTCATCTGCACCAACGATCTCGTGCATGTGAACGAGGACGGCAGCCTCTCCTACGACGGCAGGGCCGACCGCTATTTTGTCAATAACGAGGGCGTGCGCTTTGACCCGGGCTTTGTAGAGGTACAGATGGCCGCGCAGCCCGGCATCAAACAGTGCGCGGTGGTGCCCGTGCTGGACAAACGCATCCATGACACGGTGCCGGTACTGTATGTGGTGCCCGATAGAAAGGATGGCGCCTGCGAAACCGTCCACCGGGCGCTCAGCGCGGTGTTTGCGCAGGGTGCGGCTTCGCGCGGGACCAATCTGCCTACCCAGTTTGTGCTTGTGGACGAGATTCCCCTCAACTCCAACGGCAAGCTGGATATCCACCGCGTCACCCGGGAGCGGCTTCAGGGCAAGGCCTATAACATCGTTCCCGTCCGCGAGGGCGGGGAGATCCGCGAGATCCGTGCGGAGCTTGCCGAGCAGCTCAACAGCATCACCGGCGGCACCCTGCCCGAGGGAATGGGAACCGGCTCCGCCTTCCATGTCTTCGACCTTTTCAATCCCGCGCCCGCGAAAGCAAATCCCGGCTGCGTGCGCTTTGCCCGGCCTGATCCCAAGGGCGCCGGGAAGGAGAAAAAGCCCATGCAGGTGCCCCCGGAGCTGATGCAGACCGTGATGGATATGCAGGGACTTCTGTACGGTCAGAAGAGGATCACCTATTATTTCGAGAGTTGAGGAGTCTATGACGATGTTTAACGCTTTCAATACGCCTTTCCAGATGCCGGATATGAACGCGGGCACAGACACGGACCAGCAGAGCGCCCCCGGCTTCCCCTTCCCGATGCAGGGCTTCAGCCCCTGGCAGATGAATGTCTGGATGCTGCCCTTCTCGCAGATGATGCAGATGATGCAAATGCTGCAGATGATGCAGCAGTGGATGTTCAGCATGGGCATGAACGCCATGAACGCCGCAAATGCCCGGCAGAAGGACGCGTCTATCCCCGGCCTTAATCTGCCGGGACTGGATTTGCAGAAGCTCCTGCAAATGGAGGCCTCGCCCAAGGCCCTGGAGGGTCTGCAGAAGGTTCTGGACATGGTGTTTGACGCCTATACCGGCCAGAAGCAGGCCTGAGTCCCGGCTGACCTCTCGGCAGGGGCGCTGTGCCGCAATCTTATCCCGACGAAATCCGAACCCCTCCCTGCGGAGGCGGTTTCGGATTTCGTGCTTTCCGCGATGTTGAATTTTTGGTGAACTTCACAAAAGCCCCTTTACTTTTTCAGTGTAATGATGTAAAGTGTGAAGCGAATAGAAAATGCTGCCAGTTTCTGGCGGCCGGAGGTGGACATGAACAAGCATATCCGGAAGCCCCGCAACGAAAAGCTGTATGAGGCGATTTTGAAGCTGGAGACGATGGACGAGTGTATGCGCTTTTTTGACGATCTCTGCACCGTGTCGGAGCTCATGGCCATGGAGCAGCGCTATCAGGTGGCCGCCTGTCTTAACGACGGGATGATCTATAACGACATCCTCGCCCAGACCGGCGCCTCCAGCGCGACCATCAGCCGCGTCAACCGCTCCCTGCAGTACGGCAAGGGCGGCTACGCCGTGGTGTTTGACCGCCTGCGGGAGAAGGATTCGTGAGCTGCTACGACGCTCTCGCCCCCTGGTACGACAGTCTCACGGGGGATGTGCCCTACAGCGCCATCGCGGATCTCTATGAGGAGGAATTCAAGGCCGACGGCGGGGAGTTTCGCCTCCTGCTGGATCTCTGCTGCGGCACGGGCTCCATGACCTGGGAGCTTGCGCGCCGCGGGTATGAGATGATCGCGGCGGACCGCTCGGTAGAGATGCTCATGCAGGCGCAGGCAAAGCAGGAAGAATGCCGCGTGCGCCCTCTCTTTCTCTGCCAGGCGGCGGAGGAGCTGGATCTCTACGGCACGGTGGACGCCGCTGTCTGCTGTCTCGACGGGTTTAACTATATCCCGCTCGATACCCTGGGGGAAGTTTTTGGCAGACTCCGCCTCTTCGTGCGCCCCGGGGGGCTTCTCCTCTTTGACGTGCGTACGCCCGAGTTTCTCCGCTCTCTCGACGGCCAGGTCTTCGTGGACGAGCGGGAGGATGTCCTCTGTCTCTGGCGCGCGGACTTTGACGCGGACGCCGGCGCGCTCGTCTACGGCATGGATCTCTTCACCCGCCGGGGCCGTCTCTGGGAGCGCCGGGGGGAGGAGCATGTCGAATACGCCCACGCGCCCGAGGCCCTGCAGACGGCCCTGGAGGCGGCGGGCTTCGGCGGCATCCGCCTGCGCCGGGACGGGCCGCAGGGGGACGCGGGCAGACTTTATATCATTGCGGAAAGGCGATAAACATGGATAAAATCATCAGAGCGACAGCGGCGGACGGCTTTGTCAAAATGGCGGTCATCACCGCCCGGGACACAGTGGAGAGGGCACGGCAGATCCACGACCTGAGCCCCACGGCCTGCGCCGCCCTCGGCAGGACCCTCTGCGGGGCGTCCCTTCTCGGCCAGGCCATGAAGGAGGAGCGGGCGAGCCTCACCATCCGTATAAACGGCGGCGGCCCCATCGGGAGCGTCGTGGCCGTCTCGGATCATGAAGGCAACGTGCGCGGCTATGTGGAAAACCCGCGTGTGGACCTGCCCCTCAGAGCCGACGGCAAGCTCAATGTGGGCGGCGCCGTCGGGCGTGACGGGATGCTCACGGTCAGCCGCGACATCGGCCTGCGCGAGCCCTATATCGGCTCTGTGGAGCTACAGAGCGGGGAGATCGCGGAGGATCTTACCGCCTATCTCCTGGAGAGCGAGCAGGTCCCCTCCGCCTGCGCCCTCGGCGTCCTGGTGGACACAGACCGCACCATCCGCGCGGCCGGCGGCTTTCTCGTGCAGCTCATGCCCGGGGCCGAGGAGGCGCTCATCGAAAAGCTGGAGGAGAACATCCTGCTCATGGACCAGCTCACCACGATCCTGGACGAGGACGGGGCGGACGCAATCTTTGAGCAGGTTTTGAAGGGCTTTGACTGGCACACCGTCGGCGAGTATCCGGTGGAGTACCGCTGCTACTGCGACAGGGCGCGGGTGGAGTCCGCCCTCACGGTCATCGACGCCGGGGAGCTGGAGGAGATGATCGCGGCAGGGGAGGACATCACGGTCTCCTGCCAGTTCTGCGACCGGGTGTATGCCTTCTCGCCGGATGCGCTGCGCGAAATTCTTGCGGAGAAAAATAAAAAATCCGAAAATGCCCCTTGACAAATCCCGGAATATTTAGTATGATTACCAAGCTGTGACGAGGGAGCATAGCTCAGCTGGTTAGAGCACCTGCCTTACAAGCAGGGGGTCACTGGTTCGAGTCCAGTTGTTCCCACCATGCCCCTTCCCTTCACAGGATTTGCCTCGGTAGCTCAGTAGGTAGAGCAGCGGACTGAAAATCCGCGTGTCGCCAGTTCGACTCTGGCCTGAGGCACCATCCGCGGCTTTAGCTCATCCGGTAGAGCGCCACCTTGCCAAGGTGGAGGTAGCGAGTTCGAGCCTCGTAAGCCGCTCCAGCAAAAGATTTGCGGACGCCTCCGCGTCCGCAAATCTTATATGGCGCCATAGCCAAGTGGTAAGGCACGGGACTGCAAATCCCTGACCCCCGGTTCAAGTCCGGGTGGCGCCTCCAACAGAGCACCCTCTCACGAGGGTGCTTTTTTGTCCCCGCAATGCGCAAGCGTCCCCGCATCACCGCAGGGGCCGATGCACCCGCGGGGGGGGGTACACCCTCATCGGCCCGGCTGAGAAAACATAAAAACAGAGAGGCCCCGGGCAAATTCGTAGCGTGTACGTTTTCGCCCGGGGCTTTTCTGGGTCGATCCGCTGTACCGCGCGGGCCGATCAGGGGATCGGCCCCTGCGGAACACACATTTCCGATGCGGAGAGGCTGCTTGCGCAGCCCCCGTCAGTTGATCTTCAGGGTCTCCCAGAGGGTGTTGATATAGTCCAGGGTCGCCTGATCCAGGCTGCGATAGGCATACTCGTTGTAGAGCCTGCCGAAATCGTCGATGGCGGGATAGAGGATCTCCATGGCCTCCTCGCCCATCTCGTCGATATAGTCCTCGTCGGTGTAAACAAGCTCGTTCGGGGAGGCGTAGTAGATAAACTCGGCGTTTGCGATGGCGGGCTCGGGGGAGAGCATGTAGTTGATGAAGATCTCCGCAAGCTCCTTGTTTTGGCAGCAGGAGGGGATGCACATGGCGTCGACAAAATAGTTGGTGCGCTCAGGGTAGTAGAAGCGGAGATCCACGCCGTCGGCCTGGGCGTCGAGCATGGTGAAGTAGTCGCCGGCGTAGTAGGCGCCGATGGCGGCCTCGCCGGACTCCATCATGTTGTAGATCTCATCCATCACATAGCTCTTGACCAGAGGAGCCTGCTTCTTGAGCTCGGCGAGGGCCTTGTCCCAGGCGGCGCGGTCAGGGTCGTTGACATCGAGCCCCAGCTTGTACTGGGCGGTGCCGAAGGCGTCGCGGGAGTTATTGAACTGGAGGATGTTGCCCTTGTACTTCTCGTTCCACAGGAGGTCCCAGCCGCCCGCGTCCGCCTCGTCCACGGCGTTGGCGTTGTAGATGACGCCGATCACGCCGTAGGTATAGGGCACGGTGTACTTGTCGTCGGGGTCGTAGTAGAGGCCGCGGAAGCTCTCGCTGATGTTCTCATAGTTCGGGATGTTCTTGAAGTCCAGCTCCAGCAGCATGTTCTCGTCGCGCATCCGGGCGATCATGTAGTCGGAGGGGATGACCACGTCGAAGCTCACAGCGCCGCTGGAGAGCTTGGCGTACATATCCTCGTTGCTTGCAAAGGTAGTGTAGTTGACCTTGAGCTTCTGCTTGTAGGTCTGCTCATACCATTTTTCAAACTCCTTGATGGTGTCGAAGGAATCCTCCGACCCGTCGGAGATATACTCGCCCCAGTTGTAGACATTCAGCGTCAGGGTCTTGGATGCGCCGCCGCAGCCCGCGAGGGCGACGGAGCAGAGCAGCACGAGGGCTGCAAGCAGCGCGAGGGTTCTTTTCATGTTGTATCCTCCTTGTTGATTCATTTGCGAAACGCGGTTTTATAATCACTTATTTTTGCTTTGCGGCCTTGGCCTCCCGGCGCTTTTGCACGCTCTCCTCGTCATAGAGGTTGGAGATGAGCAGCAGCGTCAGGATCACAAAGAAGATGATGGTCGCAAGGGCGTACATCTTCGGGGTGACGGTTTTCTTGGTCATGTTGTAGATGCGGATGGGCAGCGTCTGGAAGCCGTTGCCGGAGGTGAAGTAGCTGATGACGAAATCGTCCAGCGACAGGGTGAAGGCCATGATCATCCCGGTGACGACGCCGGGCATGATCTCCGGCAGCTCTGCCTTGAGAAACGCGCGAAACGGCGTGCAGCCGAGATCCATCGCGGCCTCGGGCAGGGCCTTGTCCATCTGCTGCAGCTTCGGCAGCACCTGCAGGATCACATAGGGCAGGCAGAAGGTGATGTGCGCGATGAGCATGGTCCAGAAGCTCAGACTTGTCGCCGCGCCGAAGAGCCGGCCCACGAACACGAACATGAGCATCAGGGAGATGCCGGTGATGATGTCGGGGTTGATCATGGGGATGTTCGTGACGCTGTCCATCGCGGTGCGCAGGACCTTGCTGCGCAGCCGGTTGATGCCGACAGCGGCGGCCGTGCCCATCACGGTGGAGATGAGCGCCGCCGACACCGCGAGCAGGAGCGTGTTGCGCACGGCCCGCAGCGTCTCCAAATCCCGGAAGAGCTCCCGGTACCAGTAGAGGGAGAAGCCGGAGAAGACCGAGAGACTTTTCGCCCGGTTGAAGGAGAAGACCAGCAGGATCGCGATGGGCGCAAAGAGGAAGACCATGACGAGCGCGGTGTAGATTTTCGATGCACGTTTCATAGTATCCCCCTCCTTATGCGACGATAATCTTTCGGTTGGTGAGCTTCTGCATGAGACCCATGCACACAAGCAGGATCACCATGAGGATAAAGGCGATGGCCGCGGCGAAGTGGAGGTTGTTTGCCACGTACTGGCCCTCGATCGCGTCGCCGATCAGGAAGAACTTGCCGTTGCCGAGCTTTTGGGAGATGTAGAAGGTGCTGATCGAGGGGATGAGCACCATGGTGACGCCGGAGAGGACCCCCGGCAGACTCAGCGGCCAGATCACGCGGCGCAGGACGCTCAGGCCCGGGCAGCCCAGATCGCTTGCCGCCTCCAGGAGCTTCCCGTCGAGCTTTGCCATCACGGAATAGATCGGCAGGACCATATAGGGGAAGTAGTCATAAACCATGCCGATGACGACGGCGGCCTCCGTGCCGATGATGTGCACGCGCCCCAGATGCAGGGCGGAGAGGAAGCCGTTGAGGATGCCGGTGTCCTGCAGGATGGTCATCCAGGCGTAGGTGCGGATGAGAAAGTTCATCCACATGGGGATCATGATGAGCGTGAGCAGGATGTTCTGCGTGCGTTTGTTGGCCCGCGCCATGATGTAGGCGAGCGGGTAGCCTGTCAAAAGGCAGATGAACGTGGACACGAGCGCGAGCTTTAAGGAGCGCCAGAAGATCACGAGATAGGTGCGCACCTCGCGCACGCTCTCCCCGTCGTCAATGCGGGAGGTCGCGGTGAAGAAGCGGGCGATATTGTCAAAGGTGAAGTGAAAGGCGGAATCGGTAAAGGCGTAGTACGCCACGAAGATCAGCGGCACCACGATAAAGAGCGCCGCCCAGACCGAGTAGGGCGTGAGCGTCATGCGCTGGATGAGGGAGCGGGTCTTCCTGTTCATGTCCCGGCCCCGCCTTCCGCCTCGAGCTCCTCAAGCTCCTCCAGGTCGACCTCGCCGATCTCGTCCATCTCATCGGAGAAGGAGGAGTAGTCGCCGAACATGCCGGAGAATTTGGATTTCTTCATGACGTGGATGGCGTCCGGCTCAATGAACAGGCCGATCTGCTCGCCCACATCATGAAAGTCCGTGGTCTGGATCATCCACTTGAAGCCGCCGATGTCCACAATGATCTCATAGTGCACGCCGAGGAAGGTGACCGAGGTCACCACCCCGCGCAGGTGGCCCTTCTCCTCGGGCACAATGTCCACATCCTCAGGCCGGACCACGACGTCCACCGCCTCGCGCGCGCCGAAGTCCTTGTCCAGGCACTGGAAGGTATGGCCGGAGAAGCGGACCCTGTAGTCCTCCAGCATCACGCCGTCGAGGATATTGCTCTCCCCGATGAAGTCCGCGACGAAGGCGTTCTGCGGCTCGTTGTAGATATCCACGGGGGTGCCGATCTGCTGGATGTGCCCCTCGGTCATGACGACCACGGTGTCGGACATGGACAGGGCCTCCTCCTGGTCGTGGGTGACGAAGATGAAGGTGATGCCGGTGGCCTTCTGGATGTTCTTGAGCTCCACCTGCATGTCCTTGCGGAGCTTCAGGTCGAGCGCGGAGAGCGGCTCGTCCAGCAGGAGGACCTTGGGCTGGTTTACAAGCGCCCGCGCGATGGCGACGCGCTGCTGCTGCCCGCCGGAGAGACTTGTCACAGCGCGTTTTTCAAAGCCCTTGAGTGCTACCAGCGACAGCATCTCCGTCACGGCCTTCTGGATCTCCGCCTTCGGGACCTTCTTTTCCCGCAGGGAGAAGGCCACGTTTTCAAACACGTTCAAATGCGGGAAGAGGGCATAGCGCTGAAAGACGGTGTTCACGTTGCGCTTGTGGGGCGGCAGGCCGTTGATGTTTTCCCCCATGAAGATGACATCGCCCTGATCCGGCGTCTCAAAGCCGCCGATGATGCGCAGGAGCGTCGTCTTGCCGCAGCCGGAAGGGCCGAGCAGCGTGATAAATTCGTTGTCGTAGATGTCGAGATTGATGTTGTCCAGCACGACCTCGCCGTCAAAGGATTTTGTGATGTTTTTGATTTCCACGATTTTTTTCATATCCCAGCCCCCCAAACAAAAAGCAGCCGTGCAAAAGCACAGCTGCTGTAAACGGCAGGACGTAAAACGCCCACGGAACCCTACGCATGGGGCCCCGCCCTCAATGGAAGTTAAGAGTCTATATAGCAAAGAACACTTTTACTACTCTTATTGACCATTTCACAGATTTGTATGCTTTTACAAAACTATAAAACTTGAGCTTTTAACTCAATCAATAAGGCAACAGAAGTTGCCGCCGCCTTCCGCGGTTCTTCGGCATCCGACCCGGCTGTCCGTATGGCCTTAGCCCCAGGAGGGCGGTCGATATCTTGCTTCGGATAAACTCGGTGTATCCAATTGAGATGCCTTATTTTAGCAGGATTCGACGGGGGTGTCAATGCTCATTCTGCCGAAAACAGTACAAAAATCCGGCCAAAACCTGCCTGTCAATAGCGCACATCCCACAGAATGAGCCCCTGCGCCGGGGCGGTGGGACCCGCCTGCGCCCGGTCACGGCTCTCGAGCGCCGCGCGCACGCTCTCCGCGCTCCGCCGCCCGGCGCCGACCTCCAGGAGCGTCCCCGTCATGATGCGCACCATGTTGTAGAGAAAGCCGCCGCCGGTATAGAAAAGGCGCAGCTCCCCGCCCGCGCGCTCGATGCGGATCTCCGTCAGGCGCCGCACGGCGGACTTTTTCATCCGGGGATTTGTGCAGAAGGCGGAGAAATCGTGCTCCCCGAGGAGAAGCGCCGCCGCCTCGTGCATAGCGTCAAGATCCAGCGCCTCCGGGAAGACATGGAGATATTTGCGCTCAAACACATTCGGCTGGGCGCTGTTCCAGACGCGGTAGAGATAGGTCTTCTCCCGGCAGCTCAGGCGCGCGTGAAAGCGCTCGGGCGCCTCCTCGAGGGCGAGGGCCCCGATATCCTCCGGGAGATATCTGCGCAGCTCGCCAAGCAGAAAATCAGCGCTCTCCTCCGTCTCCGCCCGGAAGGAGCAGACCTGGCAGCGCGCGTGGACGCCCGCGTCGGTGCGCCCGGAGGCGGCGAGCTCGATCTCCTGCCCGAGCAGGCGGGAGAGGATCGCCTCCATTTTGGCCTGGATGGTGTTTTCCGTGTTGCCCTGCCGCTGCCAGCCCCGGTAGCGGCCCCCGTCGTAGCAGAGCGTCAGCTTAAAGTTACGCATCATGTGTTCCCCCAATTGTTGTTCAGCGTCAGTTTACACGCGCCCCGCCGCTTTTGCAAGGAAAGCCGTGAAAAGAAATTTTACATTTTTTTGATATATTCCACCGGGAGTGTGGTATAGTGACTCTGTTAAAACTACGTAGAAAGCGACGGCTTGCATCATGAGAGAAAAACTGGCGCGTTTCATGGTCGGCAGAAACGGCAACGATCAACTGAATCTGTTCCTCTTCGGCGTAGACGCGGCGCTGCTCTTCGCGGCCGCCCTTGTGCGGGGGACCGCCAGCCGCTGCCTCTATGGGGCGGTGCTTGCGCTGCTGGGCTATGTGTATTTTCGCATGTTCTCGCGCAATGTCGCCCGCCGGCGGGAGGAAAACGGCAAATTCCTGCGCCTGTATTACAGGCTGCGCGCCACGCTGAAGCTGCGCCGGGAGAAGTGGGTGCAGCGCAAGGACTATAAGTTTTATACCTGCCCCGCCTGCAAGACTACGCTGCGCGTCCCGCGCGGGCACGGGAAAATCAAAATCGTCTGCCGCAAGTGCGGCAACACCTTCACGGGAAAGAGCTGAGTTTACGCGATGTTCGGTTATCTTGTCGCGGCCGGGAACGTGCTGGAGGAGACGGAGCTTCAGCGCTATCGGGCCGTCTACTGCGGCCTCTGCCGGAGTCTGAAGCGCTGCTTCGGCCAGCCGGCGAGACTTACGCTCAACTATGACATGAGCTTTCTGGTGCTCCTGCTCTCCTCCCTCTATGAGCCGGAGGAGGAGTCCGGCGAGAGCGGCTGTATGCGCCATCCCCTGGGGCATGAGCGCTTTGTCATGAGCGCCGTGTCCGACTACGCCGCCAATATGAACGTCGCCCTCGCCTATCTCAAGTGCCTGGACGACTGGAAGGACGACAAAAATCTCACAGCCCTGGCCGAGGCCAAGACCCTCAGGGCGGGCTATGACGCGGTGAAAGAGCGCTGCCCCCGCCAGTGCGCCGCGATCGAAAAGGCCCTCAATGATCTTGCGGAGATCGAAGCTGCGGGGCGTTTGGACCCGGATGCCGCGGCAGCCTGCTTCGGCCGAATGATGCGGGAGATTTTCGTCTGGCGGGAGGACCGCTGGAGTGAGACGCTGCGTCACATGGGGGACGCGCTCGGCCGCTTCCTCTATCTTCTGGACGCCGCGATGGACCTCGACGAGGATGCCGCGCGCGGGCGCTACAATCCCTTTCTGAATCTCGCGGGCGAGAAGGGAAACGGAGAGCGCTTCCGCGATATCCTGCGTATGCAGCTTGGCGAATGCGTCTACTGGTTTGACAGGCTCCCCCTGGTCAACGATACAGGGCTTATGAAAAACATTCTCTGCGTCGGCCTCTGGTCGGCATTCAATCAGAAATATAAGGGAGAGGGGTCCGAAGATGGTTCAGGATCCGTATAAAGTACTGGGCGTGGCCCCGGACGCCTCCGATGAGGAGGTCAAAAAAGCCTACCGCGACCTGATTAAAAAGTACCACCCCGATCTGCACCCCGGCGATGCGGAGGCGGCCAAAAAGATGAACGACGTCAACGCCGCCTACGACCAGATCAAAAGCGGCAACACCCCCGGCAGCGCCTCCTACGCGGGCTACGGCGGGCAGGCGGGCGCCTATCAGCAGTACGGCTACGGCGGCTGGACCGACTGGGCAGGTTACGGCGCGCAATCGAGGCAGACCGAGCGCAGCGAGTACACCGCCGCCGTCAACTACATCCGAAACGGCATGTACCGCGAGGCTCTCAACGCCCTCTCCGGCGTGCCGGAGAGCGAGCGGGACGGCAAGTGGTTCTATCTCTCCGCGGGGGCGAACATGTACCTCGGCAACAAGGTGGCGGCGCTGGAGCAGGCGAAGAAGGCTGTCGCGCTCGAGCCGGACAACGCCGAGTACCGCCGCCTCCTGGAGCAGCTTCAAAGCGGCGGGGATTTCTACGACAACTATACCGGCAGCTACGCAAGGTCCGTAAACCTCAATCCCCTCTGGCTCGGGCTCTGCGCGGCGTCCCTCTGCACCGGCGGGCGCTGCGGCCTGCCGCTGATCTTCTGCTGCTGAGGCTGAATTTATCCGATCATGAGTGTGGGGCTGTGAAAAAAGTCCCTCCGGCACCGTAGGGGCGGGGCTCGCCCCGCCCGGCGGCACACGGTACTATTATAAGAATAAATGTACGGCGAAATCGCAGGTCTTTACGAAATCGCCGTACATTTTTTGCGCATTGAGATCGTTCACCGCACGGGAGGGGCAAGCCCCTCCCCTACGGCGGTATGGGAACATTTGCGCATCAGGGTACACCTGTACCGTATCACAGGTTTTCGGGTCGATCAGGGGATCGTCCCAAACCTGCATGTCATTCTGAGGAGCAACGCGACGAAGAATCCCGTCCCTGATGCAGCCAACCACGGGATCCTTCGCTTCGCGAACATTAGAGATTCTTAGCGGCTTGCCGCTTAGAAGCTCTATGCCCTTTAGGAGGATGACAGGAAAAATTAAAATCAAATTTTCCCTATGCCCGGAGTGCGCGCATGGCGTTGAGCACCGCGAGGACCATCACGCCCACGTCGGCGAAGATGGCGGCCCACATCCCGGCAAGACCGAGCGCCCCGAGGAGGAGGCAGACGAGCTTCACCGCGATGGCGAACACGATGTTCTCGTACACGATCCGGAGGCACTTGCGGGAGATTTTGATGGCCCTTGCGATCTTCATGGGATCGTCGTCCATGAGCACCACGTCGGCGGCCTCGATCGCGGCGTCGGAGCCCATGGCCCCCATCGCGATGCCGATGTCTGCGCGGGAGAGGACGGGCGCGTCGTTGATGCCGTCCCCCACAAAGGCGAGCTTGCCCGTGCCGAGCTCGCGCAGCAGGGCCTCCACCTTCTCCACCTTGTCGCCGGGCAGGAGCTCACTGTGGTACTCGTCCACGCCCACATGCTCCGCCACCTGTTTTGCCGCGCTCTCCACGTCGCCCGTGAGCATCACGGTCTTCTCCACGCCCGCCTCGCGCAGGGCCCGGAGGGCCTCGCCGATATCCTCCTTCTCCACGTCGGAGATGAGGATGTGCCCCGCGTACTTGCCGTCGAGCGCCACATGGATCACGGTCCCGGCGCTGCGGCAGGGGATGTACTCCACGCCGAGCCTGCGCATGAGCTTGTCGTTCCCGGCCGCGACCGCGACCTCGTCCACCGTGGCGGTGACGCCGTGGCCGCTGATCTCCTCAATGTCCCGCACGCGGCTGCGGTCGGGCTCCCGTCCGTAGTAGCGGCGCAGGCTCTGGCTGATGGGGTGGGAGGAGGCGCACTCGGCAAGCGCCGCGTACTCGATGAGCTCCTCGTCGCGCCCCTCGTGGTGGTGCACGCCGCTTACCTCGAAGACGCCCTTTGTGATGGTGCCGGTCTTGTCAAACACCACGGTCTTGACCTTGGAGAGCGTCTCAAGATAGTTTGAGCCCTTGATGAGGATGCCCTCCCGGCTCGCCCCGCCGAGACCCGCGAAGAAGCTCAGCGGGATGGAGATCACGAGCGCGCAGGGGCAGCTTATCACAAGAAAGGTGAGCGCACGGTACGCCCAGGTGCCGAAGGCCGGGGCCAGCCCCAATGCGAGCCGCACAGCGGGCGGCAGCAGCGCGAGGGCGAGGGCGCTATAGCAGACGGCGGGGGTGTAGATGCGCGCAAACTTGGAGATGAAGTTTTCGGATTTTGACTTGTGCGCGCTGGAGTTTTCCACAAGCTCCAAAATCTTGCTCACGGTGGACTCGCCGAACGCCCGCGTGGTCTGCACGCGCAGAACGCCGCTCAAATTGATGCAGCCGCTCACGACCTCGTCCCCGGCGGTCACATCCCGGGGAACGCTCTCGCCGGTGAGGGCCGCGGTGTCGAGGCCGGAGCTCCCCTCGAGGACCACGCCGTCGATGGGGATGCGCTCCCCGGGCTGCACGACGATGACGCTCCCGACCGGGACCTTTTCGGGATCGACCTCCTCAATGCCGTCCGCCGTCTCAAGATTCGCGCTGTCCGGGCGGATATCCATGAGGGCGGCGATGCTGCGCCGGCTCTTGCCGACGGCGATGCCCTGGAAGAGCTCGCCGATCTGGTAGAAGAGCATGACGGCCACGGCCTCGCTGAAGTCCCCGCTCCGGTCTGCGACGGCGAGGGCGATCGCGCCGAGGGTCGCCACCGCCATGAGGAAGTTTTCGTCAAACACCTGCCGGTGCGCGATGCCGAGCGCCGCCTTGCGCAGGATGTCCCAGCCGATGGTGAGATAGGACGCGGCGTACAGCGCGCAGGACGCCCAGAAGGGGAGGGGCAGCGCGTTTGCCAGCGCGAGCAGCGCCGCCGAGATCAGGATGCGGTACAGGACCTTTTTCTGCTTTCTGTTCATAGCCTTTCACTCCAAAAAACGTGAAAAAGTAAGCGCCCCCGGATCGCCGCGGGCGGCGGGGGGAGGCGCAGATTTTACATGAAGATCTCGCAGTCGGGCTCCACCTTGCGGCACGCCTTCAGTACGTCCTTCATCACGGCGGCGGGCTCGGCCCCGTCGGCAAACTCCACCGTCATCTTGAGCGCCATAAAGCTCACCACCGCGTCCTTCACGCCGGGGGTCTTCTTCGCGGCCTGCTCCATGAGATTGGCGCAGTTTGCGCAGTCCACTTCGATTTTATAGCTCTTTTTCATGGTGCTGTTCCTCCGTTTCAATTAAGCGCTTGTTTAATCTTTCTGAGCGGAGTATAATCCTCAGCGTGAGAAAAAGTCAACGCCCGGGGCGCGATCCCTGCCGAAAGGGAGAAAAGCATTGCCAAACGGGCGCATCGGAGGCGAACATGAATCCTGAACTCATGCCCCACAACCACGGGAACATCCGCCGGGCCGCGATTTTGAAAAGCGCCCTTGAAAGGGGCGGCGGCTTTGACACCGTGGCGGAAATTTTTCAGCTTCTGGACGACGGGAGCCGTGTGCGCATCTTCTGGCTTTTGTGCCACTGTGAGGAGTGCGTTTTGAACATCTCCGCCCTCACGGGGCTCTCGAGCCCGGCGGTATCGCACCACCTGCGCTTACTAAAAGACGCGGGCCTCATCCTGAGCCGCCGGGAGGGGAAGGAGGTCTGCTACCGCGCGGCCGACACGCCCACCGTGAAGCTCCTGCACAGCGTCATCGAGAAGACCATGGAGATCTCCTGCCCGGAGTACGGGGAGGAGGAGCGGGAGCGCACGGCCTTCACGCCCGAGCAGGCCGCGACCGTCCGCCGGATGCACGATGAGCTCCTGCAGCACCCGGAAGAGCGCCCCACCATTGAGGAGCTTTCGCGCCGCTGCCTCATGAACCCCACCACGCTCAAGGCGGTGTTCAAGGCGGTGTACGGGGACTCTCTCGCCTCCCACATGAAGGAGCACCGCATGGAGCGCGCGGCGGAGCTCTTGCGCGAGGGGAACCTGAGCGTGGGCGAGGTGGCCGCCGCCGTGGGCTATGACAGCCCCAGCCGCTTCTCCGCCGCCTTCCGCGAGCGCTACCACATGCTCCCGAGCGAGTACCGGAAGCAGGCAAAATAAAAATGTCATTCTGAGCGCAGCGAAGAATCCCGGAAAGCCTGCAATACCGGGGGATTCTTCGCTTCGCTCAGAATGACAGTCTGACTTTCTTTTATATGATCGGGAACCCGCCGTCCACGTGGAGGACCTGGCCCGTGACATACTCCGCCCCGGCGAGGTACAGCACCGCGCGGGCGATCTCCTCCGACCGGCCGAGGCGCCCGAGGGGGATCTCGTCAGCCAGCATCCCGAGCGTCTCCTGCCCGAGGACCTGCACCATGTCGGTGTCGATGACGCCGGGGGCCACGGCGTTGACGCGGATGCCGCTGGGGGCAAGCTCCGCGGCGAGAGAGCGCGTGAGCCCGATGATGGCGTGCTTTGTGGCGGAGTACGTGACCTCGCAGGACGCGCCGTGCCTGCCCCAGATGGAGCTCATATTGATGATGCAGCCCGCGTGCTCGTGCAGCATATTGGGCAGCACCGCCTGGATCGTGTTGTAGCACCCGCCGAGATTCACGGCAAAGACCCTGTCCCAGGTGGCGCGGTCAATGTCCTGAAAAAGCTGCTGCCTCGCGATGCCGGCGTTATTGACAAGCAGCGTGATTTTGCCGAGCTCCCGTTCCGCGCGCGAAACCATCTCCCGCACGGCGTCGGGATCGGCCACGTCCGCCCGGACCCAGATGGCGTCCCCGCCGCGTTGGCGGAGCTCATCGCAGAGCGCGGCGGCGAGATCCTCGCGCTCCACGCAGTTGAGACAGACGGCGAAGCCTTCCGCGCTCAGCGCTTCGGCGCAGGCACGGCCTATCCCGCGGGAGGAGCCTGTCACAAGGGCGACCCGTCTCATGCCGCGCCCTCCAGATCCCGCTCGATCAGCTCCCGGCTGTAAGCGGAGAGCTCCTGCGTGCTCATGGCCTTGACACGCTCGGCGGGGATCACGTCCAGAATGTCGAGCGCGACGCGCGTCGGGCGGAAGGGGAAGTGCCGGTGCACCTCCTCAGTGCCGCGGATGGCGGCGATGACGACGGGCACATTGCCGCGCTGGGCGATCTTGAAGCTGCCCGCGTGGAAGGGGCCGAGCTCCCCGGTCTTGCTGCGCGTCCCCTCGGGGTAGACGGCCATGTTGCAGAGATCCTTTTTGAGAAAATCCGCGGCCTTCAAAATGGTCTTGAGCGCCTCGCGGTCGTTCTCGCGGTCGATGGCGAGAAAGCCCGAGCCCACCGCGAGCTTGCTGATGCCGGGGATCTCGAGATTTGAGGGCTTCGTGATGAAGGCGAGGCGGTATTTGCGCAGCACATACTCCGTCACGATGGGGTCGAACATGGAGCGGTGGTTGCACACGAGCAGGAACCTGCCCTCCTGCGGCAGCTTCTCGGCTCCGTTCACCGCGGTGCGCACGCCTGCCCAGGCGCAGAGCCACCCCGCGACGGAGATGCAGCCGTCAGAGTAGATGGGGCGGATCTTCTCAAGCGGCTTTTTCCGGTCCACCGTGCCGGCCACGCAGTACCAGAAGATCACATACAAGAGGTTGAGCCCCAGAAACGCGCCGAGAAACACCAGCGCGCTCTGCCAGGGGCCAAGCCCCGCCGCGGACGACAGAAGCCCCGCGAGGACGGAGAGAATACAGAAGACGACAAGAATCATAGGAATCCTCCCAACGTAGCTTTTTCCCCATTATAGCCCCTCCCGGGGAAAATTCAAGGAATTCTTCTTGACCCCGGGGGAAAGCTCCTGTATGCTGGGGGCGAGGTGAGGACATGACCGAGGACTACAGCTTTCTTGCGCGCACGAAAAGCATACCCCCGGCGGCGGACTTCTGCCTGCGGCTCGAGGACGACTGCATGGAGCCCTGGCTCAAAAAAGGGGAGTGCGTCTATGTGGACCGGAGCGAGACGCCCGAGGAGCTCCAGCCCGGCGTTTTCTGGGTCCGGGGCCGCGTCCTCTGCCGCCAGTGGTGCGTGGACAGCGCGGGCACGCTCCATCTCCTGTGCGCAAACCCAAAGCGGGAGCGGGACAATCTCGCCCTCGGCCCGAAGGAGAAGACCGCCTGCCTCTGCCTCGGCCGGGTGGTTTTGAAAAAGCCCCTCCCCATGCCATTTTACCCGTGAGCTTTATCACGGCTTACGCATGAAAATCCTGGTTTGTATCCGTAGGGGCGGCTATCAGCCGCCCGCGCGGGGGAACGAGCGTTCCTGCTTTGCGCCCGGGCGAATCCGTAAAACCGACATCGTTCTGCCGGGCGGATGATATCCGCCCCTATGGTGGAACATGCGTTTTTTCCACACTTTCCTTGACTTTTATAAGGAAAGCGAATAAACTGAAACACGGAGGAAGCATTCTGTCCGATCAGACCCTTGGTCTTATTATATTTTTAGGAGGGAACACCTTTGGCAGTCAGAGAGAATCTGATCAAGCTGTGCGAGAAAATCAACGGCGGGCACTACAAAATCACGCCCGACTGCGCGGAGTACAAGGTCTTCGAGCAGTGGATCACGGACGAGCAGATCACCGTTATGCTGGCCCTGACCGATATGAAGCCGGCCTTCGTCCCCATCATCGCCCGCAAGGCGAAAATGAGCGTCAAGCGCACCCGGGAAGTCCTGCACGAGATCTTCGATATCGGCCTTGTGGTGCAGGTCGTGGTCCCCAAGGTGGGGCTGGAGATCTATCTTCTGCCGCCCTACACCCCCGGCATCTTTGAGTTCCTGCTTATTAACGAAAAGTTCTGCCTCCAGCACCCCGAAATCGCCTACGCCTTCCACCAGCACGCCACCACAAGCCAGATCGAGCACGCGCCGAACACCCCCATGGGCGCGGGCATCATGCGCGTCATCCCCATCGAGAGCGCCATCCCCGCCGGCACCACCGCCATCGACAACGAGCTTGTCAGCAAGTATATCGAGGATAACGACGGCCATCTCAGCATCACGCCCTGCCAGTGCCGCCGCGTGCGCAAGATGATGGGCGAGGGCAGCGGCGACCTCGACGAGGGGCTGTGCATCTTCATGGGCCATGTGGGCGACATGTTCAACCGCTCCTGCAAGGGCCGCCCCTGCACCGTGGAGGAGGCCAAGGCCCTCGTCAAAAAGTGCGACGAGCGCGGCTGCGTCCACCAGATCACGACGCTCCACCAGGGCGAGACCTTCGCCATCTGCAACTGTATGCCCGAAAGCTGCCTCGCCCTCGGGGTGAGCCAGTATTACAACACCCCCGGCACCTCCCGCAGCAACTATGTCGCGGAGATCGACAAGGAAAAGTGCGTCGCCTGCGGCCAGTGCACCGACCGCTGCGCGAATAACGCCATCCAGATGGGCCAGAAGCTCTGCGCCAAAACGCCCATCGAACATAAGCCCATGGACCTGCCCGACGATATCGAGTGGACGCCGGAGCACTGGAACCCCGAGCACCGCACCAACCGCGAGTACATCGCGCCCGAGGGGACAGCCCCCTGCAAGACCGCGTGTCCCGCGCACATCGCCGTCCAGGGCTATCTCAAGCTCGCCGCCCAGGGCAGGTATCTCGAGGCGCTGGAGCTCATCAAGAAGGAAAACCCCCTCCCCGCCGTCTGCGGCCGCATCTGCAACCGCAAGTGCGAGGATGTCTGCACCCGCGGCGACATTGACCGCGCCGTCGCCATCGACGAGGTCAAGCGCTTCATCGCCGACCGCGAGCTCGAGCGCGACACCCGCTTTGTCCCGAAGAAGCTCTATGACTTCAGCGACAAGAAGATCGCCGTCATCGGCGCGGGCCCCGCGGGCCTGAGCTGCGCCTACTTCCTCGCGGCGGACAACTACAAGGTCACCGTCTTCGATAAAAACGACCAGCCCGGCGGTATGCTCCGCTACGGCATCCCGAACTTCCGCCTCGAGAAGACCGTCCTCGACGCCGAGATCGACGTTCTGAAGGAGCTCGGCGTGATCTTCCGCTGCGGTGTCGAGGTCGGCAGGGACGTCACGCTCGACGAGCTGCGCGCCCAGGGCTTTGACGCGTTTTATCTCGCCGTCGGCGCGCAGAAGTCCGCCCCCCTCGGCATCCCGGGCGAGGAGCTCAAGGGCGTCTGGGGCGGCGTCGATTTCCTGCGCGAGGTCAACGCCGGCGCCCAGCCCGCCATCGGCAAAAAGGTCGTCGTCATCGGCGGCGGCAACGTCGCGATGGACGTGGCCCGCACCGCCGTCCGCCTCGGCGCGCAGGTCACCGTCGCCTACCGCCGGAAGGAGAGCGATATGCCCGCAGATCCCATCGAGGTCCAGGAGGCGAAGGAGGAGGGCGTGAAGTTCCTCTTCGAGCATAAGCCCGTCGAGATCGAGGGCAAGAACGGCAAGGTCGCGGGTCTCATCTGCGAGGGGGACAAGCACCTCCGCTGCGACGCGATCCTCGCCGCGGTCGGCCAGCGCATCGACCTCGGCGCGCTGGATCTCGGCGAAGTCAAGTGCGATGAGAAGGGCCGCGTCCTCGCGGATGCGGTCACCTACCAGACCGCCCAGCCGGATGTCTTCGCCGGCGGCGACGTGTACACCGGCCCCAAGTTTGCCATCGACGCCATCGCCCAGGGCAAGCAGGCGGCCATCTCCATCCACCGCTATGTCCAGCCCGGGCAGAGTCTCACCATCGGGCGCGACAGGCTCACCTACCGCGCCTTCGACAAGGAGAACGTGGACTTTGACACCGTGAAGCGCGACTATGACGCCGCCCCCCGCCAGGTCCCCGGCCGGGATGAGAGCAAGGCCCGCAGCTTCAAGGATGACCGCCGGACCTTTACCGAGGAGCAGATGAAGCAGGAGACGGCCCGCTGCCTCGGCTGCGGCGCGTCCTTCGTCGATCCCAACAAGTGCCTCGGCTGCGGCGTGTGCACCACAAGATGCAAGTTTGACGCCATCCACCTCCGCAAGCGCACCTTCATCGAGAGCATCGATTACTTCGATCGCCCGAAGGAGCTGCCCGTCTTTATCGAGGGGCGCAAAAAGCGCATCGAGATCCGCAAAATGGCGGAGGCCAAGAAATAAGAAACCCACCGGGGGCGGCTTTCGGCCGCCCCCGTCCCTCCACCCTCCGTTTTAAAGCCTCCCTCTCTGAGGGAGGTGGCATCCGGCGTCCCCCGCAATGCCACCTGTGCTGTCATCCTGAGCGATGCGCAGGATCCCACGACCGCTGTCATCCTGAGCGTCAGCGAAGGATCCCATGCTTGGTTGCAACAGGCACGGGATTCTTCGTCGCGAAGCTCCTCAGAATGACACCTGTTGCGGCAAAAACCCCCTGCTGTGTGGAAACAAAAAGATTACAAATTGTAAAAAACAATCAGTTTTGTTATTGCTTTCCAGAAGCACCTGTGGTATAATATGATATAGCAAGCAAAAGCGCGTCCCGAGGCTTCCCCTTGAGGGGAAGCTGTCACGGCGCGTGTCCGGCCGCGCCGTGACTGATGAGGTGTCAGTCTTATCTCTTGCACGATGCCGGACAGTTGTACCCGGCTCCACCTCATCCGTCTCGCCCCTCGCGGGGGATCGGGGCGAGCCACCTTCCCCTCAAGGGGAAGGCTTTAAAACCCTTCCCATCCCGGTTTCAAAGGCTATTCCCGGTAGCCGCGAAATATATGTCCCGCGGAAGTTCCCCCGCGGGGCAAAACCTGCACATATTTCCCGAATATAATAAAAGGAGGATAATGATTTTGAAGAAGAACAACAAAGGCTTTACCCTGGCCGAGCTGCTGATCGTCGTTGCGATCATCGCCGTCCTCGTCGCCATCGCCATCCCCGTTTTCACCAGCCAGCTCGAGAAGAGCAGAGATGCGGTCACGGTTTCTAATCTGCGTTCCGCTTATGCTGAGGCTCAGGCTGCTTATCTGACTGGTAGTAGCGGCGGCAATGCCGTTGTTGCTAAGAACGCCAGCGGCGCTATCACCTCTGTGGCTGTGTCTGGCGTTAAGTCGAAAGGCGTTCAGGCTGGCTTTAACGATCTTGAAAAAGAACTCCCGTTCACCGCTCCGGAAGCAATGGGCGGGACAGCTAATACTTATACTGTGACATTCACGTATGATGCGAATGGCGCTATTACGGCAGTATCTGCTGCTCCAGCTTCTACTGGCGGCTGATCCCTAACCTGAATAAACCTTCGCCGTCCCTCCTCTCCGGGAAAGGGAGAGGGCGGCACATTTCCCGGACCAAACAGAAAAAGAACCTCCATCCCTGCATGCGGGATGGAGGTTTTTTGTCGCGGTGCGTCACCCTTTGCGCCGTGCTGCGCCTTCGCCGGACCGCCGGCTCACGGGCCGACGCCCGGATCGCCACCTTGCGTTCTAAGCTCCCTTTGCGAAAGGGAGGTCAGCGGGAATCCGTAGGGGCGGGCGTCCCCGACCGCCCGGCGGCACGGTGTCGGTTTTGCGCATTCGCCCGGGCGCAGAGCTAAAACATCGGTTCCCCCGCGCGGGAGGGGCAAGCCCCTCCCCTACGGTGACAGGGGAACATTTGCACAGCGTGATACGCTTGTACCGCGACGC
>CADBCV010000007.1 GCA_902793285.1 Oscillospiraceae bacterium | reverse complement strand
TATAAATCTTTATCTGTCATCCTGAGCGTTAGCGAAGGATCCCGTGGTTGGTTGCAATTGGGACGGGATTCTTCGTCGCTATGCTCCTCAGAATGACACTAACGAAATGACATGGGCGAATTCGTAAAATGATGCGAATTTGCCCATTTTTTTACGTTGTTTTTCTTTTCGCCACGCGGGCGGTCGAGGACGCCCGCCCCTACGCGATGAACGCACGTTTCCCGTTTATACCAACGTCTCTGATACGGCAAGGCTGCGGGCGGATGATACCCGCCCCTACGGCGTGGACGAACATTTTCCCCCTACTGGTCCTTGTCCTTGGATTTGAAGACCAGCGACACGAGAAGGCCCGCGAGCACTGCCGCGCCGAGGCCCGCGGCGGCCGCCGTGAAACCGCCGGAGAAGACGCCGAGGAGACCACGCTCCCCCACCGCTTCGCGCATCCCCTTGGCGATGAGGTTTCCGAAGCCTGTGAGCGGGACCGTCGCCCCGGCCCCGGCCCACGCTGCAAAGGGGCCGTAGAGCCCGAACGCGCCGAGGATCACCCCCGCCGCCACATAGCTCGTGAGGATGCGGGCCGGGGTAAGGCCCGTATAGTCGATGAGCACCTGGCCGATGAGACACAGAAGCCCCCCGGCGGCAAATGCCTTGAGATAGGGGATCAGAACGCTCATGCCCGCGCCCCCCTTTCGATGGCCGCCGCGTGGCAGACGCCGGGGATGCTGCACCCCTGCTGGCAGCTCAGGGGCGACATGAGCGCCCCGGTGCCCGCGAAGAGGACCCGCTTCCACACCCCGCGCTCCATGGCGGGGAGGATGTGCGCCGCAAGGACCGCCGCGGAGCAGCCGCAGCCGGAGCCGCCCGCGTGCACGTCCTGCGTCAGAAGATCGTACATCAGCACCCCGCAGTCCATATACTTGAGCCCCGGGTCCAGCCCCTCCTTCTGCAGCATGTCCTGGAGGATGTCGTGCCCGATGGCGCCGAGATCGCCGGTGAACACCGCGTCGTAATCGGAGAAGTCCCGGCCCGTGTCGTCAAAGTGGCGGAGGATCGTGTCACAGGCGGCGGGGGCCATGGCAGCGCCCATGTTGTTCGCGTCCGTGACGCCGGCGTCCAGCACCCGCCCGGGCGTCACATGGGTAAGTTCGAACGCGCCGCTCTCCCGCGCAAGCAGCACCGCCCCCGCCCCGGTGACCGTCCACTGGGAGGTCGGGGTGCGCTGGCCCCCGTACTCCAGCGGGAAGCGGTACTGCCGCTCTGCCGCGCAGAAGTGGGAGCCTGTGAAGGCCATGAGACTTGTAAAGCCGCCGCCGTCCAGCAGCAGCGCCGCGAGAGAGAGCCCCTCCGCCATGGTGGAGCAGGCCCCGTAGAGCCCCAGATAGGGCGTGCTGCGGTCCTTGACGGCGAAGGCGGAGCTCACGCACTGGTTCAGAAGGTCGCCGCCCAGAATGGCGTCCGGGCGGAGGCCCCCGCTCTTCTGCGCGCAGCGGTCGAGACAGTGCGTGAGCATCGTCATCTCCGCCTTCTCCCAGGTGTCCTGCCCGAAGTAGGAGTCGAGCGACACCTCGTCAAAGCCTTTTTTCAGGGGGCCCGCCCCCTCCTTCCCGCCGACCACCGACGCATACGCGAGAACGCCCGGCCGAGACTCCAGCGCGAGCGTCCGCTTCCCGATCCGTTTTGCCATGAGACCACACCTTTCTTTTTGGGCTTATTATGCGCGGGAAAGGTTTTAAAATGCAAAGGGCGCGCTGCAAAATGCATCGTCATTGCGAAACCAGTGCGCACATTGGTTGTGGCAATCCGTTTTTCCATTATAAGGAGACGGATTCCCGCACCTACACAGCATACACAAGTTCTAAGGCTCCTTTGTCGCCAAGAACTTGTAGTAAGTGACATCGGTCACTGGTTCGGAATAACGGGTTTTCGCATTTTGCAGCGCGCCCTTTTTCCGGGCACTATGCAATATTATGATATGGCTTTGGCATAGCCCGCGATGGTCTGCACCGCGCCCTCGACGCCGACGCGCCCTACGTTCACACAGAGATCATAGCAGTCGATGTCGCCCCAGATCTGGTCGGTATAATAGCGGTAATAGCTCGCGCGGTCCTTGTCCACCTCGCGGATGAGCTTTTTGGCCTGCTCCTCCGACACATTCTTGCGCTCCATGACGGTGCGGATGCGGTAGGGCATATCCGCCATGACGAAAACGCGCACAAGGTCCTCCCGTCCCCGGAGCACATAGTCCGCGCAGCGGCCGACGAAGACGGCGTCCCCCTCAGAAGCGAGGGCGCGGATCGAGTCAAACTGCGCCGAGGCCACCTGCATGTTGAGGCGGAACCACTCGTCCATGCCGAAAAACTGCGTGCCCGGCGCGATGAAGGGCGAGACGCGCTTTTCATCGTAAGAGGTCACAATGTCATGGCTGAAGTTTGTGTCCCGCGCCGTGCGGTCCACGATCTCCTTGCTGTAGCAGGGGATCTGAAAGTGCCTGGCTAAAGCCTCCGCCACGAGATGCCCGTTGCTGCCGTGCTGTCTGCCGATGGTGATGATCATAAACCCCGACCTCCAATCCTGCCTCCAGTATATCACGCAGGCGCGTCGCTTTTCAAGCGTTTTTGCGGAGAAGGCAAGCGCTTGTCTCCGGGCGCATACACTGTGCGGTGGGAGGGATGCGCATGAAACGGGGCCTTGTTTTGAATACGGCGCTTTTGACGGCGTCCTCCCTCACGATGAGCGCGATCGGGATGGTTTTCCAGGTATGGCTCGCGGGCAGGATCGGCGCGGCCGGGATCGGGCTGTATCAGCTTGTGCTCTCGGTGACGGGGCTCTGCGCGACCTTTGCCATCTCCGGCATCCGCTTTGCCTCCACACGACTCGTGGCGGAGGAGCTGGGGCTCTCCCGCCCCGGCGGGGTGCGCGGCGCGATGGACCGCTGCCTTGCCTACGGGGGCCTTTTCGGGCTTCTCGCGGCGGCTCTGCTCTGGCTCCTTGCCGAGCCCATCGGCTTTCTCTGGATCGGGGACGCGCGCACGGTGTTCCCGCTGCGCCTCTCGGCGATCAGTATGCCCTGCATCGCCCTCTGCGCCTCCATGTCCGGGTACTTCACCGCCTGCGGGCGCGTGTGGAAGCCGACGCTCGTGCACCTTCTGGAGCAGCTTCTCGGCATCGCGCTGACGGCCTTTTTCCTCGGGCGCGTGCCGGCGGGGAACCTGGAAAAAAGCTGCGCCGCCGTCACCCTCGCGCGGGTGGCGGCGGACGTCGTGAGTCTCCTTTTGATGGCGCTCGCGTTCTTCCTGGACCGGCGGCGCTACCGCGCGGCGGAGGCGGGCGCGAAGCTCACGCTCCGGATGCTGCACATCGCGGTGCCGCTCGCCCTCTCGGCCTACGCGCGAAGCGCTCTCACCACGCTCCAGCACCTGCTCGTGCCGCGGGGCCTGCGCGCGGCGGGTCTCAGCGCGAACCGCGCCCTCGCCTCCTACGGGACGATCCAGGGCATGGTGCTGCCGGTGATCTTCTTCCCGGCCTGCATCATGGCGGCGGTGTCGGAGCTCATCGTGCCGGAGCTCACAGCGGCGCAGGTGCAGGCCGACCGCCCCGGCATCCGGCGCACGACAAGGGAGCTTCTGCGCCTGAGTCTTCTGTTCTCCCTCGCGGTGGGGCTCTTTCTCTTTGTGTGCGCGGACGCTCTCGGGATGCTCATTTACGGCAGCCGCGACGCGGGGCATTTTATCCGCATCCTCGCCCCGCTCGTGCCGTTTTCCTATCTCGACATGAGCGTGGACGGCTGTCTCAAGGGTCTTGGCGAACAGCTCTGGTGCATGGGGGTAAACATCCTCGACGCGCTTTTGGGGCTGCTGCTCACCTGGCGGCTCCTGCCGCTCTACGGGATCAATGCCTATCTCATGATCCTCTACGCGACGGAGCTATTCAACTTTGCCCTGAGCGCCGGGCGGCTTTATAAGGTCACGCGGCCTTAGCGGTCTTTCGCTGCTGCCGTTTCTCGTCGTTTCGGTGCAGGATGGGGGAGATGCGCTTATACAGGAGGAAGGTGAGGGCGGAGTCCACCACACCCTTTAGGAGATTGAAGGGCACGACGGCAAAGAGGACCAGGGTGGAGACGCTTTTGATGGCGGGGTTTATCTTGGTGCCCATGCCGACGATGGCCTCCAGGGGCATCCCGTAGAGGGCGGCGAACTTCGGCAGGAGGTAGACCGCGTTGAAGGCGCTGCCGAAGACCGTCATGACGAGGGTGCCGACGAGCATCCCGACAAGGGCAGAGCGTCTGCCGGGCCTTGCGTGGTAGACGATGCTCGCCGGCAGGACGAAGGAGCAGCCCACGGCGAAGTTAGCAAAGTCCCCCACGAAGGCAGTGCTGGTGCCCTTCAGGAGGAGCTTCACCATGACCTTCACGAGCTCCGCCGCGACGCCCGCCACAGGGCCGAGATAGAAGGTGCAGATGAGGACCGGGATCTCGCTCAGGTCGATCTTATAAAAGGCGGGGGCGAAAAAGAGGGGGATTTCAATGAACATCAAAACCCCCGCGAGGCAGGCAAAGATGGCGGTATAGGTGATGTAATGCGTGTCGGAGAAGGCCTTTCGCTCCTTCACGAGAAACTTTTCCGCGAGGGACGCGAGCACAAAGAGCGCCGCGATCACAGCGACACAGGCCAGGACAAAGCCGAGATTTTCCATGAATTTGCCTCCTTCATTTAAAAACAAAAAACACCCGAAGAATCCTCTTCGGGCATCGAACGGAGCCCCCGCGAAAAACGGGGACATCTTCTTCCATCCAGACTCTACTGTCGGTACCGGAATCGCACCGGTTCATGCCAAACGGCTCGCGGACTGTACCGCCGGTCGGGAATCACACCCTGCCCTGAAGACAGCCTGAGTATAGCACGCGAGATAGGTTTTGACAAGAGGGAATTTGCAGCGTACAATAGGCACACGACGGGAGGTGAGGGACACGGCGGACAGAGAGCATTGCTGCACCTTTACAGGGCACAGGCCCATGAAGCTGCCCTGGGGCATGAATGAGGACGACCCGCGCTGCCAGGCGCTCAAGCTGGAGCTTGCGGCGCGGCTCGAGGCCGTGTATCAGCTCGGCTACCGGCACTTTCTCTGCGGCATGGCCATGGGCTGCGACATGTATTTTGCCGAGGCCGTCCTCGCCCTGAAGGAGCGCTGCGGCGACGTGACGCTCGAGGCTGCGATCCCCTTCGGCGAACAGCCGGGGCGCTGGCCGGCCGCGCTTCGCCGGCGCTACAACGGGCTCATTGACCGCTGCGACAAGGTGACGGTGCTGCAGTACGGCTACACGCCGGACTGCATGATGCGCCGCAACCGCTACATGGTGGACCGCGCCTCGCTCCTGCTCGCCTGCTATGACGGCAGGCCCGGCGGCACCATGAACACCATCCTCTATGCCGAGCGCAATAACGTGCAGGTTATCCTGATCGAGCTGCAGGAGTAACAGAAGAGTGGCGTGTGGCGTTAAGGAGCGGCTTCGCCGCGTTAATACTTGGCTCTCCCTCTGGGAGAGCCAAGTTATCACTCCAAACTGAATCAAGTGTCAGGCTCCCCCTTTCTGCATACAATACAGCAGAAAGGGGGAAGCATTTTGAATCTGACATTTTTTCTTGCGGCAAACTCCGGGCAGGGCTTTTACTCGCTCTATGACGGCTTCCCGGACGAGACGCAGTTTCTGCATATCATCAAGGGCGGCCCGGGCACCGGGAAATCCGGCTTCATGAAGAGCATCCGGGCGGCGGCGGAGGCGCGCGGTCTTGACACCGTGAGCATCCTCTGCTCCGGCGATCCGGACTCGCTTGACGGTCTGCTCATCCCGGCGCTGGGGCAGGCCTGGGTGGACGGCACCGCGCCCCACATCCGGGAGCCGAAGCTGTTTGGGGCGGATGCAGATTATGTAAACCTTGGCCGTTTCTGCCGGCTCCCGCTGCGGGAGGAGGACCGGCGCCGGGCGCTCGCCTTAAATGGGGAATACAAGGAGCACTACGGGACGGCCTATCGCCTGCTCTCCGCCGCGGCAGCGCTCGAGCACAGCGAGGAGCTGCGGGACGCCGCCGTGATGCAGGAGGAGATCGGGCGCGCCCAGGCGCTGCTGGACGCCTATCCGGACAGGACCGGCGAGGCCCGGCGGGAGCGGCTCTTCCTCTCGGCGATAAGCTGCAAGGGGCTGTTCAGCTTGAACGAGACGGTAAACTTATTATGTAAACAACATTATTATCTCCGTGGCGGTAGCTCTGTCCTGGAGGAGGCGGCAAGGCGCGCGGGGAAAAAGTGCGCGCGCGTGATCCTTTGCCCGAGTCCCCTGCGGCCGCGGCAGCTTGAGGCGGTGCTGCTGCCGGAGCCCGGCATGGCGTTCTTCTCCTCGCCCGCGCCGCTGCCGGTGCCGGAGGGTGAGCGCGCCCGCAGCCGGGACGCCCTCCTGCGCGCGGTGGAGGAGCTCTCCGCGGCGAAGGCCCTGCACGACAAACTGGAGACCGTCTACCGCCCGTATATGGACTTCGCGGCCCTCAGCGCCTATACCGGGGAGTATATCGAGGCGCTTTTCGCGTAAAAGGTGGAAACGTGCGGCCACGCCGTAGGGGCGGATAGCATCCGCCCGGCCGTATCGCATACAAAACTGGAAAACCCCGGTCGAATTCGTACATCGTTGTACCAATTCGCCCGGGGCGGTTTTTCGTTATGCCCCCCACCGCGCGGGCGGATAATATCCGCCCCTACGGTGATGCGGGAACATTTACGCCCCCTTGCCTAAAGGAGGTTAGAGGAAATCCGTAGGGGCGGCGGCTTGCCCCGCCCGGCGGCACGATGTCGGTTTTACGCATTCGCCCGGGCGCGGAGAAAAAACGCGGGTTCCCCGCGCGGGCGGATAATATCCGCCCCTACGGACAGGTGGCGATATTTCCGCATCCCGGTACGCCTGTACCGGGTCGCGGGTTTGCGGGCCGATGCCTTCATCGGCCCCTACGTGGGTACGGGATTATTTCCCTTACAGCACGTGGACCGACGCGGGGTCGAAGACCAGGCAGCAGGCGTCGCCCACCTGGTAGATGTGCTTGTTCTTGGGGTTGTGCTCCTCGAGCTTGACGAGGGTGTCGCCCACCTTGACGTGGTAGTTCTGGTAGGAGCCCATGAAGCAGCTCAGGACAACCTTGCAGGGCAGGCCGCCCGCGTCCGCGAGGGTTGCGGCCTCGGGGCGGAGGACGACGGTGTACTCCTTCCCCTTCTCCATATCGTCGCGCCCTTCGAGCCTGAGGGGGTTACCCTCAATGTTGAGGGTGACGAACTTGCCGTCCCGCCCGGTCATGGGGCCCTTGAGGAAGTTTGCCTCCCCGATGAAATCCGCCACAAACTCGTTGACCGGGTGGTAGTAGATCTCCTGCGGGGTGCCCATCTGGGCGACGACGCCCTTCGACATGATGATGATGTTGTCGGACAGGGCCATGGCCTCGGACTGGTCATGCGTGACGTAGATGGCGGTGATGCCGACCTCCTGCTGGATGCGGCGGATCTCGGTGCGCATCGTGACGCGGAGCTTCGCGTCGAGGTTTGAAAGCGGCTCGTCAAACAGGAGGACGGAGGGCTCAATGACGAGCGCTCTCGCGAGGGCGACGCGCTGCTGCTGGCCGCCGGAGAGCTGGTTTGTCATGCGCCCCTCCATGCCGGTGAGCTCCACGAGGTCCAGGATCTTCATGACGCGCTCTTTGATCTCGTCCTTCGGCACCTTGCGGAGCTTGAGACCGTAGGCCACGTTATCGAAGACGTTGTAGTGCGGCAGCAGGGCGTAGCTCTGGAACACCATGGCGGTGTCGCGCTTATTGGGCGTGAGCTCGTTGATGGGCTCGTCGCCGAGGTAGATCTCCCCCTCGTCCGGGCTCTCAAAGCCCGCGATCATGCGCAGCGTCGTGGTCTTGCCGCAGCCGGAGGGTCCCAGCAGCGTCACGAAGGAGCCCGGCTCGATGGTGAGGGAGGTGTCCTTAACGGCGTAGAACTCCTTGCCGGTTTTGGGGTCCTGATAGATTTTGGAGATATGCTCCAGGCGAACGCCTTTTTTCACTTTAGCCATGAACTCAATCCTCCTTCATGGATTTGCTGGTGCCGAAGTGCTTGATGAAGAGGTTCATCAGCAGCACCGCGCTGTAGGTGATGATAATGAGAATGGTGGCAAACGCGCAGGCCAGGCTGTAGGAGCCCTTCTCGGCAAACTCGTTGATCTGCACGGTGATGAGCAGGTAGCTCGGCGTGACAAGCAGGATGATGGCGGAGATGGCGGTGATGCTGCGCACGAAGGCGGTCACAAGGCCGGAGAGGAAGGAGTCCTTGATGAGGGGCAGGGTCACGGTCATGAAGACCTTGAAGCTGTCCGCGCCCATGTCGTAGGCCGACTCCTCGATGCTCTTGTCGATCTGCCGCAGGGCGGAGATGCCGCTTCTGGTGCCGGTCGGCAGGGAGCGGACCACGAACACGATGACGAGGATGAGGCCCGTGCCGTAGATGCCCTGGAGGAAACCGGTGTGGAACACGCCGCCGGAGAAGCCCCGGATGTACCCGACGCCGAGGACCGTGCCGGGCACCGCCATGGCGAGCATGGAGACAGCCTCGATAAAGCCCTTGGCCTTGAACTTGCGCTTGACGACAAGGTAGGAGATGATCATGCTGAGAAGCGCCGTGATGGGGGCGGAGATAAAGCTCAGCACAAACGAGTCCTTAAACGCCTTGAGACCCTTGTAGCGTGTGAAGACCTGGGTGAACCACTTGGTCGTGAGCGGGAAGAAATGGCGGCCCCAGGTGGGGAAGAGCGCGCCGATGGGGACGCAGATGTACATGAGGATGACAAACGCCGCTGCAAGCCCGCAGAAGATGGTGAGCGGAATTTTGACGCTCCTGTCCTCGATGAGCATACGGCCCCGGCTTGCCTTGCCGGTGAGGGTCGCGGCGGTCTTGGCCTCGAGATAGTATTTCTGCACCGCGAACATCGCAAGCGTGATGCAGAGCAGCACCACCGCCATTGCGGCGGCGCCGGCCTTGTCGTAGGCGCCCGTGATCTGGAGGTAGATCGTCGTTGCCAGCGTGTCATAGGAGCCGCCGATGAGCATGGGGTTTGCAAAGTCCGCGATGGACTCGATGAAGGTGACTAAGAAGGCGTTGCCGAGACCCGGGAGCATCAGCGGCAGCGTCACATCCGCGAAGACCTTCCAGCGCCCCGCGCCCATGTCGCGCGCGGCCTCCTCGAGGGAGGGGTCGATGTTTTTGAGAAGGCCCTTGAGCATCATGTAGCACACGGGGAAGAAGGTCAGCGTCTGGACGATGACGATGCCCCAGTAGCCGTAGACATTGTTGTCATAGATGTGCAGGAGAAAGCGCGTGATGATGCCGGCCCTGCCGAAGAGCATGATCATCGAGAGTGACAGCACGAAGGGGGGCGACACCACCGGCAGCATGGACACGACCTTGAAAAGCCCGCCCACGAATTTGTTCATGCGCACATAGACCTCCACATACGCGAAGAGAAGGCCGATGAGCGCCGAGAGGATGCCCACCACAAAGCCCACCTTGAGGGTGTTGGTGATGGCGCGGGTAAAGCTCTTCATGGCGAAGATGCGCTTAAAGATGGAGAAGCCGAAGCTCCCGTCGCCGACGAAGCTGTCCACCAGCAATATTGCCAGCGGGTAGAGAATAAACAGGGTCAAAAAGGTGATCAGCACGACGATGGTGGTGACCATGATGGGGTCCGCCATCAGCTTTTTCCGGTCCAGCGCCGCGCCCTGGCCTCTCGCCATAAAAACTCTCCTTTCCTATAAATCGAGGGATGGCGGAAAAACCGCCATCCCTTGCGGAATTGCTGTGTGTTCAGTGTGTTGTTCGCATCACGAGGTCTTGAAGCGGCCCTCGCCGACATCGGCGCCGGCGTTCTCGATGGCGGCCATGACGTCGTTGACGTTCTGCTCGGTATCGGTGACGGCCTTGGCAAAGTCATAGCCGTCCCACACGAGGCTGGGGTCAAGGCCAAACTCGGCCGCGGCCTCGGGCTGCTTGGCGTTGTCGATGACGAGGAACTGGTAGGAGCCGTGGTCAGCGGCGAGCTCCACGCAGTCGGGGCTCAGGGCGTACTCCACGAAGAGGCGGGCGGCGTTGAGGTGTGCCGCGCCCTTGAAGATGGCCACGGGGCCGATCTCGCAGGCGGTGCCGTCAGACGGGACGACCAGGGCGACGTTGTCGTAGCCGTTGTCGACGATCTGGGTGATGCCGTCATGCAGGAAGCCGATGCCGATGATGCACTCGCCGGTGCCGACGTTCTTGGACGGGCCGGAGCCGGACTTGGTGTAGACCTGGACGTTCTTGTCGAGGTCGCAGAGGTACTGGATGCCCTCGTCATGGCCCTTGAGCTGGATCATGAGGTTCGCGACGAGCTTGGGGGTGCCGGCGGTCTTGTAGTTGGAGAGCCAGATCAGGCCCTTGTACTCGGGCTTGAGCAGATCGTCCCAGCTCTGGGGAGCCTCGAGACCCAGGCGCTCGAGCTCATCGGTGTTGACCATGAAGCCGAGCAGGCCCGTGTAGATGCCGTACCAATAGCCGTTGGGGTCCTTGTAGATGTCCTTCGTGAGGTGAGAGGCGTTCTGGGGAACATAGGAATTATCCAGGAAGCCCTTGGCGGCGAGGCCGTCATAGGGGTTATTCGTGCCGCCGAACCAGACATCAGCGGAGGGCTTGCCGTTCTCCTCCTCGATCTTGGCGGGCACCTCGCCGGTGGAGAGGCGCTGATACGTGGTCTTGATGCCGTAGAGCTTCTGGAAGTTCTCGCACGCGGCGGCGAGGTAGTCCTCCTCGCAGGAGCCGTAGACGACGAGCTCGCCCTCGGCCTTGGCGGCGGCGATCAGATCGTCCATCCCGTCGGCATGGGCAGAGACAGTGAACAGCGCGAAGACCATGACCAGAACGAGAAGCAGGGACAGTGTCTTTTTCATGATGATCCTCCTCATAAAAGATTTTTGTATTTATCGGCCGGAGCCGTTAAATCCCGATGATGCTTTCACATTTTTAACAAAGCGCATTATACACCCTGCCCCGTTTCCTGTCAATCATGCCCTAAAACTCCACAGCGCAGGCGCACTATTTTTGTACCTTTCGCGCAAAAAATTCAGGAAAAAACTGTGGGTATTGACAATTGACAAAACCGGGAGACCTGTTCCCACGTTTCTATGCGTCTCCGGACAAGAGCTCCTCCAGACTCACGCGGAGCACCCGGCTGAGATGCAGTAGCTCAATATCCGTTACAAAGCGCTGACCGGATTCGATCCGCTGCACCGCATTCTTGTCCACGTCCAGCCCGTCCCGCTGGAGCCGGTCAGCCAGCTCCCTCTGAGAGATCCCCTCGGCCTTCCGCAGCCGCGCAACCGCGATCCCGCACACATTGTTCCGTCCGTCCGCGCCCTTGTTGATGAACATAGCACCGCCCCAATTGACATTTAGTTCTTGTCATTTGGGTTATTGTATGTTAAGATGATAGAAAAATTGGCATTCAGTGAATGTCATAAAGTGTTCGGAATTACAGATTAACGCGAGAGGAGGAAATATCGGGTTTATACGCGGAATTTCAGTTGTGTTTTTTTGAGGAAAACATGATAAGAAAAAGTCGTCATACAAGCTGAATAAAAGGCTTATTACGGGAAAGCGTATTGCTTTGGCAAAAACGCTTTCTCCACTTCGCTTTCCCTGTGATAAGCCGAAAGTTTGTGTGGCAGCAAACGGAGTTATGCGTTTTTCGGTGCGAAGCTTCGTTTGAGGCTGCGCACTTTTTGTTTGTCTCAATCTAAACAGCATTTAAAGGAGAATATGCTATGAAAAAGTGTTGTGTCCTGGCGCTTCTCTTATGTCTCTTCATGTTTCTGTTTTCCGCATCAACTTTTGCAGTTGGATCGTATGGAGTTAATATTGATGACTATATGTATACGACAAATGACAATCCTTTTTATGCGAAAGGATATCATGGGCAATGTACATGGTATTGTTGGGGTCGAGCAGTAGAAAAATGCGGAGAATGTTTGTGGTGGGGAAGTAATTCATATGGCAATGCAATGCATTGGTATAATAATGCTCAGGGTTGGTATGTATGTGACGAGACCCCATCAGCAAACTCAATAATGGTTTCGCCCGACGGAGGCTATTGGTATAACGGAGAATGGTATCAAACAGGCCATGTAATGTTTGTAGAAAATGTTGAGGGAGATTACGCATATATTACTGAGGCAAATTATGCTGGTACACTTTATCATGAAGATGTTATTCAGATTTCAAATGGCAGACGGGATTGGGGAAGCGGCAATCTTGTAAATGTCACAGGCTATATACACATTCCAAACAATCTTATCCAGACGTATGAGCTCGACGTCAATGGTTGGCTGGATAACGCAGAATCTGGGTGGGTCTCGGGTTATGCAACTTTCGATCTATATATAAACGGCTCTCGCGTTGAAAATGATGTAAACGATTACTGCGCTCAGGTAAATGCAGGCTCAAGCTATGAGATCAAGGACATCAAAGTCGCCGATGGAAAAGCGTTCGACGGATACGCGGGTTACGCACGTCCTGGTTTTGCCAGCGGAAGCCGAACTGGGACGATTAACGGAAATACTGATGTTAGACTACAGCTTCATACGGTATCGTCTGCCGCTATTGCGAGTACCTATTCTCCGGATGCCGTATCGACTTTTAACGGACACAGCTACTATTTTTATAACGTACCTGTGACGTGGTGGGATGCAAAAACCATCTCGGAGTATCCTGGCGGGCATCTTGTTACGATTACAAGTGCGGCTGAAGAGAGTTTCATAAAGGGAATGATCGGAAGCTCCAATTTGTGGTTAGGTGCAACGGACAAAGACAGCGAAGGCCGTTGGAAATGGGTCTCAGGAGAGACATTCTCTTACAACAACTGGGAAAGCGGTCAGCCGGATAATACGGCTTCTCCCGGTGAGGGGTCGGAGAATTACGCGCATATCTGGGGCAGTACCGGCAAATGGAACGACAACGCCGGATGTGTGACATATCCCTTCATGTGTGAAATCGACAGAGCTTATACCATAACCTACAACGCCAACAACGGGCAAAACGCGCCGTCCTCCCAGACAAAAGCTGTCGGACAAAGCATCAGACTTTCAACATCCGTTCCGACCCGCAACAATTATTCCTTCCTTGGCTGGGCGACGAGCGCTTCCGCCACAACGCCGACTTATCAGCCCGGCGATACCTACAGCAAGGACGCGAATCTGACGCTCTACGCCATATGGAAGCAGAACGGCAACACAATCCACTATAACGCAAACGGCGGCGAGAATCCCCCTGCGGATCAGTTCAAGCGGGTGGGCGAGACTATCACCCTTTCGCCTGACATCCCCACGCGCCGCGGCTACACCTTCCTCGGCTGGGGGACGAGCGCGAGCGCCGCAACGCCGACCTATCAGCCTGGGGACCGCTACAGCGCCAACGCCGACCTGACGCTCTACGCGCTCTGGCGCATCACGAATCCGCCGACGCTGCGTGCGAAAGATGTGAGTATGCTGGTAGGCGACACGCGCAATCTTTCTGACTTTGTGGAGCTGACCCACGACGGCGTTTTGAGCTACACGCTTACCGCCACGGCGGGCGGCACAGTGCGCGTCGACGGGCAGAATGTCACCGCGGCCGCGACAGGTAACGGCGCGCTGATTGTCAGCGTCGCGGAATACCCGGCGGCGACCTGCACGGTCAATATCCGCGTGGTGGACCTCAATAATATGCTGCGTCTGCCCGCGGCTCTGACCACGATTGAGGAGGAGGCTTTTGCAAACTGCGGCGCTGCGGCGGTCACGCTGCCCGACAGCTGCCGGAGCATCGGGCGTCATGCCTTTGCCGACAATGCGGAGCTGGTCTATATTTTCATTCCCGCAGGCGTGACGAACATTTCGTACGATGCCTTTGCCAACAGCCCGAACGTCACGATCTACTGCTACCCCGGCAGCATGGCAGCTATGTACGCGGAGTCGCATTCGATCCGCTATGTCCTTTTGAGTGACGACTGGGTTTCAGTGGACAATGTACCGGTCGGAGCCAGAATTACCGCTCGGAAATGGACATATACTTCCCGTGAATATGCGGAAAGTTCTTCTGCGTCATACACAGGATGGACACGGTATGATTCAAAAACATCATGGACTGGTTGGTCAGAATGGCAAAATACCGAGATTTCAAGGAGCAGCAACCGAGAGGTGAGGACACAGACGGTCATAACCGGCTATAACATGATCACCTATTGTGTCAGCGGTCCAAATGGACGCAGTTATCAGCCTTCGCCCACATATACAGTGAGATTGCAGCACGGACCCTATTGGTGGTCCAAGGCTGAGTTTGATTCCGCAGTTGTTTTTCCCGCCGGCAGTTACTTTGACTATGACTCCAATGTTGCGGGTTATGTCCTTGAGGGTACGGCATATTGTAAATGGGACGGTTCCGATACCGGAGGTTATGTTCCGATGTTTATTCAGGACACAAGCTATGGAACACAATGGAGCTACAGAGATGCTGTTCATACATACTACTATTACAGAGATCTAAACAAAGAGTCCGCTACAGACCCATCCGGGCAGGATAATGTATCCAATGTGCAGGAATGGGTAAAGTATACCTACTGACAAAAGTGAAGGGGCCGGCGTTTTTGACGCCGGCCCCTGCTGTGTGGTGTTTACTTGTCTTCTTTGTCCTCGTCCTTGTCCATGGCCTTCTTCGCGGCCTCCTTGACATCCTCGACAAACTCCTGGGCTTTGGCCTTATACTCGGGGGCGTTGTCGCGCACGTCCTCCACGAAGTCCTGGACCTTGCCGATGACCTCGGGCGCTTTCTCCTTCACGGTCTCAAAGACCTCGGTGACCTTGTCAGGGGTGACGGTGGTGTCGGAGTAGGCATAGCCGTTCTCCCCCTTGTCGGAGTAGCGGTACTCCCCTTCTTTCCCGCCGACCTTGGACTTGACCGTGTCAACCACGAGCCTGGAGTTCTCCGCCGCCTGGTCCTTGAAGTTGCGCACAAACTCGTCAGCCTTGAGGCTGCCGGTCTGCTGTTTGGTTTTCTGCGACGCCTGATAGGCGGTGACCGCAGCGCCGGCGACAAGGCCGGTCTTGATGAGCTTGGAAATGAATCCCATAGTATGTACCTCCTGTGTAACGGTATGAATCTGTGTCATTCTGAGCCGGAGGCGAAGAATCCCGTATGGCATCGCAAAGCCGCGGGGGTCCTTCGCTCACGCCCAGGATGGCAGAAAGTTTGCTGCGTCTCAGAATGCGATCCAGTAATGATTTCCGTAGATGTCCGTGATGCGGAAGCTCGGGACCAGATCGTTTTCATAGGCGAGGTTTTCGAGCGTGAGCTCGCCCTCCACCGTGAGACCGGTGCCGAGAGTGTGGGAGCTCTGATAGCTGCCGTCGTAGCCGTAGTAGTCGCACACGAACTCAAGCCGGTCGCCCTGCGCGAGCGGGACAAGGCCCTTGGGCGCGGTCTCGGTCTCGCCGTTTTCGTAGAAGGGATAGGCCCCGGTGACGGCGCCGTAGGGGTTATCGTCGTCGAAAATGACCTGGAGGTTCACAAGCTGCCCGTTCAGAAGGGCCGGGATGCGGCCGATCGTGGTCCAGCTTCCGTCCGGGTTCTGCGTGTCGGAGACGAGGTAATAGGCCACAGGCTGGCCGTTCAGGGTGAGCCAGGTCCTGTCAAAATCCAGGATGAGGTCGCTGCCGTCCATGTCGAAGACGTTGTCGAGGCCGAGATCCAGATAGCCCTCGCCGTCATCCGCGAAGACGTTGAGCGCCACGGTCTGCACAAGGCCCCACTCCGCATCCGTGAGGGAGACGACGGGGCGACCGTTTGCGTAGCTCACGCAGATGCGGCCGGGGTCGAGGAAGGAATCCGCGATCTGCTCGGCCTTCTGCGCGATAAGCCCGGTGTCGACCCAGGCCCTGTCCGCGGGGAGACTCCTGCCGGAGAAGGCGGAGAGGAGGCCGAAGATGTCGGACATGTCGACGGTATAGCCCGCGCTGCTCTGGCCGCTGCTGTTGGTATAGCCGCCGGAGAGGGAGCCCGCGGGAGAGGCGCTGCCGTAGGGGGAGCCGCCGGAAGATCCGGAGCCCGCGTAGGAGTAGGAGCCGAAGAGGGCCTCCAGCAGGTCGCCGTAGCCGCCGTAGCCGCCGGAGGCGCCGTAGCCGCCCTGCGCGGCGCTGCCGGAGAGCTGGCCGCCGTACTCGATGCTGGCAAAGCTCTTGATGACCTTGGCGTACTCCGCGTCAAGGCCCAGGGTGTCATAGGTGTTCAGGGCGGAGGACACGGAGCTCATGGTCTCATAGGGGAAATAGATGCTGAGCCCGTAGCACTTCGTGATGGTGGTGCCGTTATATTTTACGCAGTCCTGGATGGTCTGGGCAAGGGCCCTGCCCTCGCTCGAGCCGATGCGCAGCGCGAGATCCGCGAGGTCCACCTGGTTGATGCGCGTGGACTGGGCGAACTGCCGCGCCCCGGCGCGGGCGTTGGAGACCTGGCGGTACCCGTCGGAGGAGATCAGGTCATTGGTGGAGACGGAGAAATTGCGGAAGGCCGCGGGGATTTTTCCCTCGAGCTCCGCGAGATCCGTGAGGGCGAGGGTGACCTGCGCCGAATAGGACTTCTGGCGGCAGGCCGCGACATAGCTGTCGATGAGGGTCTTGCCGAGAGTCTCGGTGGAGACGGAGCTGTTTTTCGACAGGGCGTTGAGCCAGTCGGTATAGTACCAGCCGGTGCCGGGCTCCACCTCCTCGGAGGCGATGAGGTAGTCGGCGTACTTTGCGGAGACCAGGGCCGTCTCGAGCGTGGACATGAGGCAGGCGTCATAGCCGATCCAGTCGAAGGTGACCTTCGCGTCGCTGAGGGCCCTGTCGATCTGCGGCAGGGTCATGGAGCTGCGCCCGCCGGACTTCTCATCGTAGCCGTAGCCGGAGAGGGAGCCGCCGCCGTGATCCCAGAGGATGAGGATATTCCGGTCCGCGGGGTAGTTCTCGGCGCAGTAGCGGATGAAGCCCGTGAGATTCGCGGGGTCGGTCATGGCGGCGCGGCCGAAGCTCTCCTCCAGGCGCTCAAGTCCGCCGCTGCGGACGCGGTAGATCTGGTTGACGGAGTTGGAGACCACGCTGTTTTTCCAGGACCTGCAGCCGCCGGTCTCCACGATGACGTTCACTTTATCCGAGAGATTGGCCTTCGCCATCTCCGTGAGATCCGAGGTCGCCATGCCGTAGCGGGACTCGAGGTCCGTGCCGCACATGTAGACCATGACCGTGACCGTGTCCCGCCCGCCGCCGAGAGGCGTGACGCGCTTGTCGCGCACGGCGGTCTGCACGGCGGGCCTGGGCGTCGCGGTGGGCTTCGGGGTGGCCGTGGGCTTTGCGGTCAGAGCGGGCTTTGGCGTCGCCGTGGGCTTTGCGCCGGGCAGGTCCTGCAGAAGGCCGCTGCCGGAGGAAGAGGAGCCCGTGGGGTTCTCGCCGGAGTAGCTCTCCCCGTAGCCGAAGAGGGTGCCGAGAAGCTCTGACCAGTCGCCGGCGTCGCCGGAGGAGAAGAGCATGTTCGCGTCGTCGATGCTCTCAAGCCCCTCTTGCTGCGGGGTGACGGGCTGGCTCGTCTGCTGGGCGACATAGGCCGTGGGCCGCGGCGTCGAAACGGGGAGGGTCTGCCCGCCGTCCCCGCCGCCGCGCAGGAAGGTGAAGAGCAGCACCAGTAGCACGCCGACGATGCCGATGCCCCCCGCGGGGCGTCCGCCGCCCCCGCTGCGCCGGGGTCCGCCCGGGGCGCCGGGTCTGCCGCCCTGGCTGCCGCCGCCGACAGGCCCGCCGGTGTTGACCTCGCGCCCCTTGCGGGCGGTCACGGAGCCGGTGCCGACGCGCTTCTCTCTGCTGTGGGGTCTGTTGTCCATCTTATTTTCCCCTTTGTTTGATAAAAACAGTATCCGTTTTGTCTCAGTTCCGCTGTCTGCGTGTTTATTCCACGGTGAAGCTGTACACTGTCGTACTGGTGAGTTTTTCGCCCTTGTGCAGGACGGGAGACGGGAAGCCCCAGTGGTTCATGGCGTCGGGCCAGAGCTGGGTTTCGAGGCAGACGGCGCCGCGCTTGTGAAATTCCGCGCCGCCTTTGCCGCGGGTGTCCTTGAGGAAGTTTCCGCTGTAGAGCTGCACGCCGGGCATATCGGTGCAAACCGCCATGCGGATGCCGGTCTCCGCGCTTGCGAGGCTCGCCGCGTCCATCCCGCCGAGGCAGAAGTTGTGGTCATAGCCCCCGCCGAGGCGAAGCTGCTCAAAGTCCGCGCCAATATCGCGGCCGACGGGCTTCTCACGCCTAAAATCGAAGGGCGTGCCCGCGACCTCGGCCACCGTGCCGCTCGGGACGACGCCCGCGCCGAGCTCGAGATAGCGGTCGGCGTGGATGCAGAGCGTCTGTTCCATGGCCCTGCCGCAGCCGGAGAGATCGAAGTAGCTGTGGTTTGTGAGGTTCACGATGGTGTCGGCGTCGGACACGGCCTCATAGGTGATGGAGAGGCCGGTCTTGCCGCTCAGCATCCGGAAGGTGACGGAGAGCTCCAGATTGCCCGGGAAATTTTCCTCCCCGTCGGGGCTCAGGCGGGAAAAGCGCACGGCGTACTCGTCCACGGTCTCGGCCTGCCAGACATAGCGGTCAAAGCCGCGCCTGCCGCCGTGGAGGCAGTTGCCGCCGTCGTTGTCGGCAAGGCGGTATTCCTTCCCGTGCAGCTCAAAGCGCGCGCCGCCCACGCGGTTGGCAAAGCGGCCGATGGTAGCGCCGAGGAAAAAGTCTGTGTCCTCATATTCCGCCACGCTCTCAAAGCCGAGCACCACGTCGGTCAGGCCGCCGTTTTTGTTGGGGACGCAGAGTGCCTGGACCGTCGCGCCGTAATCGAGCAGGGTGCAGCTTGCGCCGGCGGCGTCGGTGATGGTATAGGCTTTGACCTCCTCCCCCCTTTTTGTAAAGCCGAAGGGACGCACTGTAACAGACATAATGTACCTCCTGTTTTGATGATTTTATGATTCCTTATAATGAGTGTGGAGTTATGGAGCGCCTTCGGCGCAATTTTAAATCGCGAAGCGATACCTTCACTCCACACTTCACTCTCCACACTCCACTCTTTCAAAGCCGCTGCCGCGGATTGTTCATCCGTTTGCGGGCAGTGATTTACTCAAAAGAATTGTAGCACAAACGGGAGAAAAAGAAAATGCCTTTCGACATGCCTTGACAAAAGTTAACATTCTTTTTATAGTTAAACAGAAAGATTTTCTGTCATGGCTTCGCGTCAGCGAGGGATCTCCCGGAAAGGCGGCGGGATTCTTCGTCGCGGAGCTCCTCAGAATGACAGCGTAATGATAGGAGGATGCATATGGCGATCGTGGTCGTGGGCGCGGTTTTTGTGGACGTGAAGGGCTTTCCGGAGGATCTGTATTTGCCGACCGGGCGAAACGCCGGGTCCATTGAGTTTGTCCACGGCGGCGTGGGCCGGAACGTGGCGGAGGACATTGCGAATGTGGAGCTGCGCCCCACGTTTGTGAGTCTCGTGGATGAGAGCGCCCAGGGCGAGGATGTTTTGCGCAAGCTCCGAAACCACAAGGTCAACACCGACTATATCCGTGCCGTGCCGAACGGGATGGGCATGTGGCTTGCTGTCTTCGACCAGACGGGCGATCTCGCGGGCTCCATCTCCCAGCGCCCGGAACTGCGCCCCCTGTGCGGTATCCTGGACGAGAAGGGAGACGAGATCTTCAAGAACGCCGACAGCGTGGTCATCGAGGCCGACATCGGCAAGGGCATCGTCAAGCGCGTGCTGGATCTCGCGGAGAAGTACGGCAAGCCCGTCTACGGCGTGGTGGCCAACATGGGCATCGCCTCCGAGCGGCGGGACTTTCTGCAGCGCATGGACTGCTTTGTCTGCAACCAGGCCGAGGCGGGCATCCTCTTCGTCGCGGACTACGACGCCATGACGCCCGAGGAGATGTGCGAAGACCTCCCTGCGAGGCTTGAGAGCGCGAACATCCCCGCCATCGTCGTCACGCTCGGCAGCCGCGGCTCCGTCTACGCAAACCGCGCGGGCGAAGTCGGCTTCTTCCCGGCGGAGCATGTGAAGGTGCGCGACACCACCGGTGCGGGGGACGCCTTCTGCGCGGGCGTCGCCATCGGGCTGACCTATCACAAGACGATGCGCGAGGCCGTCGAGATCGGCACCCGGCTCGCAGCCTCGGTCATCAAGGTCTCGGAGAACGTCTGCCCCCGCTTCCGCCCGAAGGAGCTCGGCCTTGAGATCGAGGTCGAGGAAGAATAAGCACAGAGATTCGCAGCGCGTACACCCGCATCAGCCCGCACGCCCGCGATCCCGCGCAGGCGCACCATGAGGTGCAAACATTCCCACATCGCCGTAGGGGAAGGGGCTTGTCCCTCCCGGCAGCAAAGAGTAATCATTGAAAAGCAATGTACGGCGAAATCGCAGCAGTTAACGAAATCGCCGTACATTTTTTATATTCATACGCTGATATAGTCGCTGATCTCCCGCATGTCGGCCTTCGCCAGCGGGGACACGATCAGCTCAGCCATGATAACGCGCCTCTAAATCGGCAAAAACTTCACCGGCGTCAAGCCAGCCTTCCTGCTCGCCCGAGACGCGGCCCTTGTCCAGCTCGCCGAGCAGCCAGTTCATCGCTTTCATCTTCTCATACTCGCGGTATTTCTCCATGTCGAGCACCGCGTAGCGCCCATGCCCGTTTTTTTGTAAGGAAGACGGGTTGCCCGACCGCAACGTCGCGCAGGACTTCCCCATAGTTTCGCAGATCGGACACCGGCTTGATATTCGGCATGATGATCACCAACCTTTCTGCTGACAGTATACGCTGTTGAAAAGTGAAAATCAACGATATATTTTACGAAGAATATGAAGACTTCTGCTCTTCTTACCTGCCCGCACGTTCGGCATCAAAGCACGAAATGGAAAACCGAAGAAAGCCTTGCAGCCTGCCGAGAACTACGCTATACTTGGAAGAAGAAATATTCTCTTGTTTCTAAATTATGTAAACTATAATATGTTAATTGAACAAGGAGTCTGCCATGTCGGAACTGAGCTTTGATGAAAAGACCCTGCGCTATCTCAAGACGCTCTCCCGCAGCTATCCCAACAGCCAGGCGGTGAGCACCGAGATCATCAATCTGCGCGCGATTTTGAACCTGCCCAAGGGGACCGAGCACTACATCAGCGATATCCACGGCGAGTACCAGGGCCTGCGCCACATCCTGCGCAACGCCTCCGGCTCGGTGCGGCGCAAGATCGACCAGGCGCTGGGGGACTATCTCTCCACCGCCGACCGGGACGCTCTCGCCGCGCTCATCTACTATCCCGAGCATAAGCTGCGCCACCTGCGCCACCAGGGGCTCTTAAGCCCCGAGTGGTACACCATCACGCTCAAGCAGCTTGTGGCCATCTGCAAGATCACGACCTCGAAATACACCCGCTCCAAGGTGCGGCGCATCCTGCCGAAGGACTTTGAGTACATCATCAGCGAGCTCATGACCACCGGCAGCAAGGACTTCAACAAGGAGGACTACTTTGAGCAGATCCTCCAGTCCATCATCGAGACTGAGGCCGCAGACCAGTTCATCACGGCCATGTGCCATCTCGTGCAGGACTCCGTCATCGACAGGCTGCACGTCGTGGGCGATATCTACGACCGCGGCGACAGCCCCCATCTCGTGATGGACGAGCTTGAGAAGCAGCGGCACATCGACATCCAGTGGGGCAACCACGACATCCTCTGGATGGGCGCGGCGGCGGGCGATCTCTGCTGCGTCTCGAACGCCGTGCGCATCTGCCTGCGCTACAACAACTACGACTTCATGGAGGGCGGCTACGGCATCAACATGCGCCCGCTCTCCCTCTTCGCGCTTGAGACCTACGCGAACGACCCCTGCGCCTGCTTTATGCCGAAGCACGGGCCGGACGACACGCCGGACCCCCACAACGACGCCATCATCGCGAAGATGCACAAGGCGATGGCCGTCATCCAGTTCAAGATCGAGGGGCAGACCGCCCGCCGCCACCCGGAGTACCGGATGGAGGACAGGCTGCTGCTGGACAAGATGGACTTAAAGCGCGGCGTCGTGACGCTCGACGGGGCGGAGTATCCCCTGCGCGACACCTCCTTCCCCACGCTGGACCCGGCCGACCCCTACGCCCTCACGCCCGGGGAGCAGAAGGTGCTGGAGGGGCTGCAGCTGTCGTTTCTCAACTGCGAAAAGCTCCAGCGGCATGTGGACTTTCTGTACAAGAAGGGCGCCATGTACCGCTACTACAACGGCTGCCTGATGTTCCACGGCTGCATCCCCATGAACCCCGACGGCAGCTTCTCCGAGCTTGAGATCTACGGCGTGAGGTGCAGCGGGCGCAGTCTCTTCGACCGCTGCGAGGAGCTTGTGCGCGAGGGGCGCTTCTCCCGCGACAAGGCCGAGCGCCAGCGCGGGGCGGACTTCATGTGGTATCTCTGGTGCGGCAGTAAGTCGCCGCTGTTCGGCAAGGACAAGATGGCGACCTTTGAGCGCTACTTCATCGCCGACAAGAAGACCCACCAGGAGACCTCCGACCCGTATTTCACCCTCGCCTATAACGCCGAGGCGTGCGAGCGCGTGCTGGACGCCTTCGGCATCCATGATAAAGACGCCGTCATCGTAAACGGCCATATCCCCGTCAAGATCCGCAAGGGCGAGAGCCCCATCAAGGTCCCGGGCAAGCTCCTCATCATCGACGGGGGCATGTCCAAGGCTTACCAGTCCGTCACCGGCATTGCGGGCTACACCCTGGTCTCGAACTCCCACCAGATGTATCTCTCGGAGCATGAGCCCTCCGTCTCCGAGGAGGAGACCATCCACCACAACCGGGACATGGACTCCCGCATCATCCCGGTCAAGACCTACGCAAGGCGTCTCACCATTGCCGACACCGATGACGGGCGGGAGCTCGCCGCGCAGATCGAGGATCTCAAGCTCCTGCTCGAGGCTTACCGCACCGGCCTCATCAAGCAGGACAAAGGCTGAGTTTGAGAGAACGCTCAGATGCGACAAGGGGAAGGCGAATAACGGCTCCCTCAGGGAGGGAGCTGTCAGCGCCGTTTGCGGCGATGACTGAGGGAGTGCTCCTTCCGTCATCCGGCTTGCGGGGGACGCCGGATGCCACCTCCCTCAGGGAGGGAGGCTTAAAATGCCTGCGTTCTTGGCTCCCCCTCTGGGGGAGCTGTCACAGCGCGTGTACGGCCGCGCCGTGACTGAGAGGGCCATCCCGAGAGGTGACCTGCGGCCCCTCTCAGTCGCTGCGCGACAGCTCTCCCCAACGCGGGGCGAGCCAAGTTTACCCCCCCGCGCTGGCCGATGAAAGCATCGGTCCCCTGCGGCGTTTCTTATTACGCAGGGCTTATCCCCTATTCGGGCAAGCCCTCTTCAAGGAGTATGTTATGGCTGAAAACTTCAACATCTGTCTCATCAACGATTCCTTCCCGCCGGAGATCGACGGGGTGGTGAACGCGGTCTTGAACTACGCCGACATCATCACCCGCGCCTACGGGCGCTGCACGGTGGTCACGCCGGATAACCCGGAGGCGGACGACTCCGGCTACGCCTTCCCCGTGCTGCGCTATCCGAGCGTGGATCTCACAAAGCTCGTGGGCTACTACGCGGGCTTCCCCTTCTCGCCGGAGGTGCAGAAAAAACTCGTGGCGGAGCGCTTCGATCTTATCCACACGCACTGCCCCATCACCTCCACCATGCTCGCCCGCTCGCTGCGCGACAGGATCGACGCGCCGGTGGTGCTCACCTACCATACGAAATTCGACATCGACATCGCAAACGCCGTCTCCAACAAGCTCCTGCAGGAGGAGGCCAAGCGCCTTCTCGTGCAGAACATCGCCGCCTGCGACGAGGTCTGGACCGTGAGCCGCGGCGCGGGGGAAAATCTCCGCTCCCTCGGCTTTGAGGGGGACTATATCGTCATGCCGAACGGCGTGGACTTCCCCCGGGGCCGCGTGGAGCAGCGCCTCATCGACGAGGTGACGGCCCCCTTCGATCTGCCGGCGGGCGTGCCGGTGTTCCTCTTTGTCGGGCGCATGATGTGGTACAAGGGCATCCGCATCATCCTCAACGCGCTGAAGACGCTCCGGGACGCGGGGCAGGATTTCCGCATGGTCTTCGTCGGGGCCGGCGGCGACCGCGAGGAGATCGTGGCCTATACCGAAGCTCTCGCCCTCACCGACAAGGTCTTCTTCGCCGAGCCCATCCACGACCGCACCCGCATCCGCGCCTGGTACTGCAGGGCCGATCTCTTCCTCTTTCCCTCCACCTTCGACACGAACGGCCTTGTCGTGCATGAGGCCGCGGCCTGCGCGCTCGCAAGCGTCCTCATCGCCGGAAGCTGCGCCGCAGAGGACACCGTGGACGGCGTGAGCGGCTTTCTCATTGAGGAAAACGCCGCGAGCATGGCGGCAAAGCTCCTGGAGCTCTGCCGAACGCCGGAGATCTTCAAAACTGTCGGCGAGGGGGCCCAGCGCGATCTCTACATCTCCTGGGACGAGGCCGTACAGCGCGCCGCCGCCCGCTATGAAGTTGTGATCGAGAACTACCGCGCGGGCAAATACCCCCGGCACACGGGGCTCTCGGATGATCTCATCCACAGTATCGCCGCGAGCATGGACGACTACAACCGCAGCCGCGAGCGCCAGAAGGCCCGGATGCGCGATCTGACCGAGAGCACCCAAAGGCTCGTGAACGAGCTCCGGAACGAGGGCCAGCGCCGCCTCGGCGAGCTGCAAAACCTCGGCGCCGATTTTGAGCATGAGCAGAATCGCATCACGGCCGAGCTCAAGACCCGCTTCGACGAGCTGGCAAAGTATTGGGACAGATTTATGTAAACTTTATTATGGTAATTATGAGCGCCCGTATCTGCGGGCGCTCTGTCTATCTCTCCTTAGGCGACAGCGCGCAGCATTATGCGCTGCTGCCCTTATACTTTCTCCGGGTGGCGAGGCCGCCGCGGATATGCCGCTCCGCCTTGTTGATGTCCAGCAGCACGCGCACCTGGCTGTAAAGCCCCGGGTTCACATGCGGCAGCCGCTCCGTCAGGTCCTTGTGTACGGTGGACTTTGACACGCCGAATTTTTTGGCGGCGGCGCGCACCGTTGTTTGGTTCTCGATGATATACACGGCCAGATCGCAGGCCCGCTCCTCTAAGCTCAGTCGCACTTGCACCACTCCCCTGCGCGGCGCAAAACCGCCGCACGTTCTCTGGGTCATGTATATGCGTGCAAAGGGGCGGGTTATGAAAGGAGCAAATCTGCGTCTCCGTCAACTGCCGCCATAGACGCTGAATCATTTTGCCGCAACTCCTTGAGAAAATTTTGCACCTGTCCGCATATTTTTTTCAAGTTCTTCTTGTGCTTATGAGGCGGAAGTGGTATGCTTTCCGAAGGAGACGGGGAAAATATGTTCCAACCCGCAAAAAATTCTTGAGGTGATGGCAATGCTGATTCAGCGGCAACAGTATCTGGAGAAATTGATCAAAAAGCAGAACAACGGAAGAGTCAAGATCATTACCGGCCTTCGGCGCTGCGGAAAGTCTTTTCTGCTGTTCGAGCTGTACGCAAGCTACCTGCGGGAGCAGGGCGTCGAAGAGGATCAACTCATCACGCTTGCGCTGGACGAGCTGCCGAGCGCCAGATACCGCAATCCGATGGAGCTTGACAAGTTTGTCCGGGAGCGGATTCGTGATCCGAAAAAGCGGTACTATGTGATGATCGACGAGATCCAGTTTGTCTCCGAGATTCAAAACCCTTATGTGGATGATCCCGAAGCGAAGCTCGGCTTTATCGATGTAGTGCTCGGCCTCATGAAAATTCGAAACGCGGATATCTATGTGACCGGCAGCAATTCGCAGATGCTCTCCTCGGATATCCTGACGCAGTTTCGTGACCGCGGGGATGAGATCCGGGTGAATCCGCTGTCCTTTGCGGAGTTTTATCAGGCGTATGACGGCGACAGACGCCATGCCTGGCGGGATTACTGCACCTACGGCGGGATGCCGCTGGTGCTTTCCATGGACAGTCATGAGGAGAAAAGCAAGTATCTGCGGGATCTGTTTGAAAAGACCTATCTGCGGGATATCGTGGAGCGCCACACCATCCTGAATCAGACGGATGTTCTGGACGATCTTCTGAATATACTGGCCTCGTCCATCGGCTCCCTGACGAACCCGAACAAGTTATCCAATACGTTTGCCAGTGAAAAGCGGCTTCGGATCTCCCCGGATACCATTGACCGCTATCTGTCCTATTTTATGGACGCGTTTCTTCTGCAGCGGGCAGAGCGTTATGACGTGAAGGGCAGGAAATATATCAAGACGCCGCTGAAATACTATTTCTCGGACGTGGGTCTTCGCAACGCCCGCCTTGGATTCCGCCAGCAGGAGGAGACGCATATCATGGAGAATGTCCTCTTCAACGATCTGCTGCGCCGGGGCTTTGACGTGGATGTGGGCGTGGTGGAAATCAGCACGACCGAGCCGGGCGGCAAAAAGGTCCGCAAGCAACTGGAGGTCGACTTCGTCGTGAACCGGGGGACGCAGCGATATTATATTCAGTCGGCTTTGACGGTGGCTGATCCTGAGAAGAGAAAGCAGGAGACGGAATCCCTGAAGCGCATCCCGGATTCCTTTAAGAAGATCGTTGTCGTGCGGGACGATATTATCCCCTGGCACGATGAAGACGGGTTCCTGTACGTCGGCGTCGAGCACTTTCTGCTGGATGAGAATGCGATTGATGGGTGACAAAACAGCAGATGCGCACAAGGGCAATTCCGGTTGACGCCCGGCTGAAAGCAGGATAAAATAGATAAAAAACATAAAGGTTGTGATACATTGCAGGACAGCTTGAAACCCGTGCAGGAGGAAAAGGCGTGGCGCGTGCTGTTTCCGCCCGAGGTGCTGACGAAGGCGAAAAGCGCCGTGGAGAGCGGCTGCGTCAGGGATCTCGTCACGGCGGAGGGCTTTGCCGCCGCGACGTTTGCGGTCAAAACCGGCAGGCGCTTTGAGGTCAGTATTCAAGGCCCCAAATCCTTTTACGATAACTGGGACGACAAGAAGTTCCGCTGTACCTGTCTCACGAAGCGGAAGTACTATCACCATATCGGCGGCTGGAACCGCCACAGCGAGGTCTGCCACCATGAGGCGGCGGTGCTGATGCTCTGGGAAGAGACGCACGGCCCCTGGATTTTTGACGAGCCGCCGGAGCTTCTTGAGCAGCGGCGGCGGGAGGCGGAGGAGCGCGAGCGGGCAAAGGAGCTGGAGCGGCAGCGCAAGGCCGAGCAGGCCCGCAAAAAAGCGGAGCAGGAGCGGCTGCGGGCGGAAATGGAGGCGAAGAAGAACCGCAAGCAGAGCGCCGCTTCCTTCTTCGCCGGGGAAGACCCCGAGGGCAGCTTTTTCAAGCTCCGCCGCGCCCTGCGAAACGTACGCACCAACGCATACGCCGCCGAGCAGGCGCGGGCGCTGCTGGAAAAGGACGCGGCCGGCCTTGAGAGTGTGAGCCGGAGCTTTTCCCATGACGGTTCCCCCTCCCTCTTTGCGCAGGGAAATGTACTTGACGGGAAGCAGAGCCGTTTCGTGCAGCTTGAGCTCTTGCCCGACAAGCTGGAGAGCCACCGCTGTTCATGCCGGCCCTCCTATTACTACGGCTATGCCGGCAGCGATCTGTGTGAGCACGAGCTTGCGATACTCGCGCTGCTGGGTGAGTACATCCGCCGGGAAAACCCCGGCGACGCGACCGACCGGGCGGCAAGCGCGTTTCTGGAGGCGATGGACCGTCTCTCGGCCCGGCAGGAGGCCCCGCCCGACGAGGAAGCGCCGCGGCCGAAATGCATCTCCCTCCAGCCGCGCCTGATGCTCGATAACGGGGTGCTGGCGCTCTCCTACAAGATCGGGGCCGCGGGCGGGAAGTCCGTTCTCCTGCGCTCGTACCGTGATTTTCTGCGCGATTATGAGGCCCGCGAGACCTTTCGTCTGAGCGCGGCAAACAGCATTGATTTCGGCGCCTTTGAGCTGACCGACGACAGTCTCCCGTGGCTGACATTCCTCCAGCGGCGCATGAGCGAGACGGAGGTGGCGAACGATTCGCTGAACTACTACTCCGGCCAGCTCAAGGTCAAGACCCGTGACGCGCTGGCAGGGGCTGTGCTGGACCGCTTTTACGAGCTGGCGGAGGGCACGGCGGTGGAGTTTTCCGGTCCCGGGAAAAAGGACGCGGGGCAGCTCACCGTCGGGCACGCCGCGCTGCGGGTGCCGCTCAGGACAGAACGGATTCCGGAGAGCGGGAGCCTGCTGGGGGTAGAAATCAGCGGCAGGATGCCGGTGATCCTCCGAGGCAGCGCGGGCAGCTACATGCTCACCCCCGTGAATCTCAGCAAAATTACCAAAGAGGAGGAGCAGGCCCTGCGCCCCTTCCGGGAGGCGTCGGACCGAAACGGCAACATCCGTTTCCGGATCGGCCGCGAAAAGCTCGCTGAGTACTATTACCGCGTTGTGCCTCAGCTTCGGCGGAGCCCCTGCATCGACCTGGAGGACGGCTGCGCCGAAGAGGTGGAGGGCCTGCTCCCGCCCGAGCCGCGCTTTACCTTCCGGCTGGACATCGAGAGTGTATACGGCATCATCACCTGCGAGGCCCTGGTGCGCTACGGCGAGGAGGCCCCGCGCACGCTTCCCTATGCCGGCAAGGGCGGGCTCTACCGGGATGCCGCGCAGGAGGAGCGAGTGCTCCAGACGCTGAGGGTCTATTTCCCGCACCAGCTTGAGGCGGACGGGCGCTTTTGGCTTTCCTATTCCGACGATGCGCTCTATGAGATCATGACCGAGGCCCTGCCGGAGCTTCAGCGCTTCGGGGAAACCGTGGGCAGCGCCGCCTTCGACCGCAACGCCCTGCGCCCCATGCCGCAGCTTCGCGTCGGCGTGTCCGTCGATAGCGGGCTGCTTGAAATCGAGCTTCTCACGAAGGACATGGCCCCGGAGGAGCTGCTCGCGGTGCTGGAGAGCTACCGGCAGAAGAAAAAATACCACCGCCTCCAGAGCGGCGCGTTCCTGGATCTGGACCGGAGCGGCCAGCTCTCCGAGCTCGAGGCCCTCGGGGCGGGGATGGATTTTTCCTGGGAGGACGCCGTGCGCGGCGGCGTGAAGGTCCCGATGTACCGGGCGCTGTATCTCGACTCTCTCCTGGAGGAGCACGACAGTCTCTCCTCCGACCGTGACCGCACCTACCGGGCCCTCATCAAGAACTTCAAGACCATCCGGGACGCGGATTACGAGGTGCCGGAGGCCCAGGCGGAGATCCTGCGTCCCTATCAGGTGCACGGTTACAAGTGGCTGCGCACACTGGCGGCGGCGGGCTTCGGCGGTATTCTGGCCGACGAGATGGGCCTTGGGAAGACCCTGCAGTTCATCGCCCTGGTCCAGGCCCTCTACGACGCGGACAGGCGCACACGCTGCCTTGTGGTGTGCCCGGCCTCGCTTGTGTATAACTGGCAGGAGGAGTTTCACCGCTTCGCCCCGGGGCTCGAGACCCAGGTGATGGCCGGCACGGCGGCACAGCGGAAAAGCCGCATCGCGGCCCTCGCGGAGGGTGCGGTCTGCATCACGAGCTATGATCTGCTGCGGCAGGACATCGCGGTATACAAGGATCTGCGTTTTTCCGTCATGGTCCTGGACGAGGCGCAGTACATCAAAAACCAGAAGGCCGCCATGACCAAGGCGGTGAAGGCCGTGAAGGCCGATCTCCGCTTTGCCCTGACCGGCACGCCCATCGAAAACCGCCTTGCCGAGCTGTGGAGCATCTTCGATTTCCTGATGCCGGGCTTTCTCTACAGCTACGCGGAGTTCTCCCGCCGGCTGGAGACGCCGGTCACGAAGCAGAAGGACCCGGAGGCCACCCAGCGGCTCAAGCAGATGACCGGTCCCTTCATCCTGCGGCGTCTCAAGGCCGATGTGCTCAAGGATCTGCCCGCCAAGCTGGAGGAGGTGCGCTATACCCGCTTTGACGATGAGCAGCGCAAGATCTACGACGGGCAGATCGTGCGCATGAAGCAGCTTGTCACGAGCGCCGGCGGCAGCGGGGAGGATAAGCTGCGCATCTTTGCCGAGCTCACCCGGATTCGCCAGATCTGCTGCGACCCGTCGCTGCTGCTGGAGGACTATCACGGCGGCAGCGCCAAACGCGCGGCCTGTCTGGAGCTCATCGAAAGCGCCATGGGCGGCGGACACCGGATGCTGGTGTTCTCCCAGTTTACGTCCATGCTCGCGCTTTTGGAGGAGGATCTAAAGGCCGCGGGCATCCCCTATTACAAGCTCACCGGCGCGACGCCGAAGGAGCAGCGGCTCAGACTCGTGCGGGACTTTAACGCGGGCGACACGCCGGTGTTTCTGATCTCACTCAAGGCGGGCGGCACGGGGCTCAACCTGACCGGCGCGGACGTGGTCATCCACTACGATCCGTGGTGGAATCTCGCCGCCCAGAACCAGGCCACCGACCGCGCCCACCGCATCGGGCAGCAGAACCAGGTCACCGTCTACCGGATCATCGTCAAGGACAGCATTGAGGAGCGCATCCTCGCCATGCAGGAGGCCAAGCGCGATCTTGCCGAAGCCGTCCTCAGCGGCGAGGGGACAAGCCTCGCGTCCCTGAGCCAGGAGGAGCTGCTCGAGCTGCTGGGGTGATGGGCAGGGAGAGGGCTCCCATAAAGTCCCTCTGACACCGTAGGGGCAGCTATCAGCCGCCCGCGTGCCTGCGATCCGGCACAGGTGTGCCAGGATGCGAAAATGTTCCGCCTGTCCGTAGGGGCCGACGCCCTCGGCGGCCCGGCGGAGAAAAGGCAAAAAAACATGAAACCCCGGGCGAATCCGTACCGCGTACGTTTTCGCCCGGGGGCTGTTTGTTTTGGATCTGTACCGCGCGGGCGGATGATATCCGCCCCTACGGACTTGCGGGACTGTTTTTCAGCCCCAGTTCACGGAAATCTTCGGCACTCTGTCACACAAAGGCGCCCATGGCGGTGATGAGCTGCGGGAAGGCGATGAGGATGCCGATAACGAGGAAGGTGCCGAGGATGTACCAGATGAGGTACTTGAGCGTTGAGCCGACGGTGATCTTCATAATGTCGCAGGCCACATAGATGCACATGCCGACAGGCGGCGTCACGAGGCCGACGCCGATCATGACCGTGACCAGAACGCCGAGGACGATGGGGTCGATGCCGACGCTCATGGCGATGGGGAAGATGATGGGCATGAAGAGCGTGAGGGCGGCGATGGACTCCATAAACATCGTCACGATGAAGAACAGCAGCAGGATCATCAGCAGGATGACCGTGGGATTCGTGCTCACGCCGAGCATCGCGCCGGTGAGCCACTTGTCAAAGCCCGCGGTGGTCAGCATGATGGTGTAGAGCTTCGCCGCGCCGATGACGAGGAAGATGCGCGCGGAGACGCGCACGGTCTCGGTGAAGCAGAACTTTAAGTCGGAGAGCTTGAGCTCGCGGTAGACGATGCCGCCGCAGATGAGGCCGTACACAACGGCGATGGCGCCCGCCTCGGTGGGCGAGACGATGCCGGCGGTGATGGTGCCGATGATGATGACCGGCATCAGCAGGGCGGGCCAGCTCCCCTTAAAGGTGCGCCAGACCTCCTTCATCTGGAAGCGGCCGGGTTCGGGCTCGACATGCTCCTTCTTCGCAAAGATGTAGGAGATGACCATCTGCGACAGGCCGATCAGAATGCCGGGGATGATGCCGCCGAGGAACATCTTGCCGGTGGAGATGGAGCAGATGCCCGCGATGACCACCATGGGGATGGAGGGCGGGATGATGATGCCGACGGTGGAGCTCACGCCCGTGACGGTGACCGTCAGTTCCTTGGAGTAGCCCTTTTTCAGCATGGTGGGCATGAACATGCCGGACACGCCCGCGGTATCCGCAACGGCAGAGCCCGAGATGCCCGCGAAGATCATGGAGGCCAGCACGTTCACATGCGCAAGGCCGCCGTAGATATGGCCGACGATGGCATAGCAGAAATCCATCAGGCGGGAGGAAATGCCGCCCTTGGACATGGTATAGCCGGCGAAGGTATAGAGAGGGACGGCGAGCAGCGCCCAGGAGTTCATGCCCTCAAACATGCGCTTTGTGATGGTCATGATGTCGGTGCTGCCGTTGATGAACAGGATGCCGCCGATCGCGGACAGGCCCAGGGACGCGCCGATGGGCACGCCGAAGAGCATCAGCACGGCAAAGCTGACGAGAAGCCATGCGATCATACTCATGCTGTCTCCCCCTTTCCTTCCATCTCATGCGCGATGATCTCCATCGGGCTCTCGACCTTCGGCTCGAGCAGGGTAACAAGCAGATGCACCGCCGCCGCAACGAGGCAGAGGAGCGCCGCGTACGGGAAGATCTGATAGACCTGGCCCATCTTGAACTGCGGCATGGTGGAGACCTTGATGATCATGGACTTTGCGGCAAACACGCGCCCGCTGCGGTAAACCATGATATAAAACAGGATGAGCGCGATGTCCACGATGATTTTGGAGATTTTCTCTCCGTAGGGGATCTTCTTTGCCAGCGCGTCGACCGCTTCGACGCGCAGGTTTGTCCCCTGCACGGCGATTCCGGCGGCGCCGATCAGCATGGCCCAGACATTGGCGTACTGGCTGAACTCCATATACCAGCGGAAACCGCCGACGGCGGGGATCGCGCGCAGCACGACGTTTGCGATGATGACGGCAAACATGATGCCGATCAAAACCGAGGCGACGCCGGTCGTGATGCCGTCGATCCAGGTCTGCACGCGCTTGAGGATCTTATACAATTTTTCTCGCATGGCAATCACTCCGATATATTCATGCGGTAATGAAAACTTGCCGCATGAATCATTTTTAAAAATGCCGTTTTGCTCGCCGCTTTCGCGGCAGCCGCAAAACATGGCGACATTACTATGGCAAATTGCCATAGTAATCGTTACAGGATGAGGGAAGGCCCGTTTCTTGGGAAAAGGGCCTTCCCCCGTTCAGATTCCGCTCAGATCGATCAGGCGGCTTCCTTGTTCATCTCGGCCAGTGCGGTCAGAAGATCCTCGGAAATGCCGAGGGCGTTCTCCTCGATGACGGACTGGGTGGCGGCGGAGAAGGGAGCAAGATCCGGGAAGTTGACCTTCATGCCCTCAGCCTCGAGGTTCGCGACGAGGTCATTGGTCTGCTGGCGGATGGTCTCGCTCTGCCACTCGCCGGAGCTCTTCGCGGCGGCCTGGACGATCTCCTGCTGCTCGGCAGTCAGGCTGTCCCAGGCGCTGCCGGAGATGGCGAAGCACAGGCCGGAGTAGATGTGGTTGGTGACGGACAGGAACTCCTGAACCTCATAGAGCTTGTTGTTGTAGATGATGGGGATGGGGTTCTCCTGGGCGTCATAGGTCTTCTGCTGGAGAGCCTGGTACAGCTCAGAGAAGGCGAGGGGCTGGGGGTTTGCGCCGAGCGCGCTCATGGTGGCCATGATGACCTGGTTCTCGGGGGTGCGGATGAGCATACCCTTCATATCGGCAGGAGTCTCCACGGGGCCCTTGGAGTTCGTGACGCAGCGGAAGCCGTTGCTGTAGTGGGTCAGGACGTGCACGCCGGTGAGGTCGAGCAGCTCGGCCTCGGCGGCAGCCTCAACATCGCTCTCCATGAAGGCGAAAGCCGCGTCGAAATCGCTGAAGAGGAAGGGCAGGCCGGAGATGTTCATGTCGGGGACGATGGTGCCAAAGTTGGAGGCGTCGGTGATGACGATGTCCACGGTGCCGTCGTTGATGGCGAGGGACTCGACAAGCTGACCGTCACCGCCGAGCTGGCCGGAGGGGTACACCTCGGCCTTGACAGCGCCGTTGGTCTTCTCGGCGATCTCATCGGCGAACATCTGGGCGGCAATGTTGCGGGGGTCGGTCTCTGCGGTGGAGACGCCGATTTTCAGGACGATCGCGTCGTCAGCGCTCGCACTGAAAGCGCCGAGGGCGAAAACCATGGACAGGACCAGAACCAGAGCTAAGATCTTTTTCATTGTTGTCTTCCTTTCGTTTTGAATAATATTTGTTGCCCTCACCCCGAGGGCCGACTCACAAATTACAGGACGCCCTTGGCTTTGAGCGCCTCCTTCAGCGCGGCGGCGCCGAAGCGAGGGCTGCCGAGGAAGGGCTTGCCGTAGACCCCGCGCAGATGCTCCTCCGCATAGGCCATGCTGCCCTGGGCCAGGACGACCACATCCACCTTGTCTATGATCTCCGCGGCGGCGTCGGTCAGGCGCTTTTTGAACTGCTCCTGATCCAGGCCGAAGGCCCCATCGACGAGGCAGTCCACGAGCTCCACATGCGCGCCCATCTCCCGCGCCACACGGGCCACCGTGTTCTTGGTCGGGGTCAGGGTGGTGGGGAGCGTCGCCATGACGCCGACGCGCCTGCCGAGACGCACAGCCTCGCGGCACATCTCCTCATCCACGCGCACGATGGGCACGCCGATATAGCGCGCGCAGTCCTGCGCGGCGTCCGCCACCTCGCCCACGGAGGAGCAGAGGTTCAGCATCGCGTCCACACCGTTTTCCGCGGCCTTCATATACATGCCGATGAGCCGCGCGGCGGGCGCCGTGGTCACATACCCGGCCTCGCGCACCTCAGCCAGGATGCTGGGGTCCTGGAGACTGAAAAGCTCCACCTCCGCGCCGAGCTGCCCTTTGACCTCGCGCTCCACATCGGCGATCAGCTCCGGCGTGGTGCTGGTATAGATGAGACCCACTTTCATAACGACGCCTCCATTCAGGGTTTGGATCTTCGTCCAACATAGTATGTTTGCTTGCAAAATTATGGTATCACGGCGCAATCCCGTTGTAAATTGGGATATCTTCCAATTTTCAGGCCCGAAAATTGGACATTGTTAATAAAGCCACTATCCGGAAAACGGCTGCGGGCGGCGGGGCGTTTTGTTGCGCGGCGCCCCTCCCGGCAGCGCATGATGTCCATAAAAAGCAATGTACGGCGAAATCGCCGTACATTTTTAGATATTGAAACGTTTTGCCATATTGGAAACGTACATATTTTCTCAACGTCTCGCTCAGTTCATTTTTTCCCAGAAGACGTAATGGTCCACGACCGCGCGCTCGACGGCGGACTTGTCGCCCGTCTCGATGATGGCATAGAGCTGGCGGTGCAGGCGGACATAGGAGTCGATCTGCCCGGTGGCGAGGACCATCTCGGTGGTTTTGATGCGGCTCGGCACGGTGATGCGGTTGATATACTCCGAGAGCGTGATGAGCTGGGGATTGCCGGTCAGCGCGGTGATGACGTTATGAAAGCTGCAGTCGGCCTCGGTGATGCGCCGCACATCGCCCGCCCCGTCGCTGACCGCGCGCTCAAGTTCCTCGAGCGCCTCGCGCAGGGGGATGAGCTGCTCCCCGGACGGGCTGCGGGAGATGAGCGAATAGAGCGTGCCGATATCGATCGCGCGGCGCAGCTCCACAAAATCCTCCCAGCGGCTGTTTTGCAGGATGATGCTGTACAGCACCGGGGAGAGCATTTTCGGCTCATAGTGATCGGTGACGAAGGTACCCTCCGCCCGCTTGATATAGAGCACGCCGTAAGCCTCAAGCTGCTTGATCGCCTCCCGGATGCTGTTGCGGCTCGCCCCGAGTTGGGCGCAGAGCTCCGCCTCGGTGGGCAGCTTGCTGCCGGGGCGCAGCTTTCCCTCGATCATCTGCTCCAGGATCCAGTCCTTGACGGCATCCACCACGGAGACGCTGCGGAGAGGGAAATAATTCAACTGCGGCCTTTCATTCATACGCGCCACCTGCTTTCTCTTTCATAACCAAGATATTATAATTTTGGTGTGAAAGCCTGTCAAGTCCCGAACCTCTCGTAAAAACTGTACAATTTCAGGCATTAAAAATATGCACTCCTACAAAATTCAAGAAAAGCGCTGACTTCCGCTTTACAAAAGTTCAATTCGCGGTTAATATCAGGTTAAACGTCCTACATAGGATATTTATGTTTGGAGGTGTCTATTCCCCATGACAAATGAAGAACTTTCCCGTATTGCCAACCGCCTGCGCCTGGATGTGGTGGAAACCGTCCATGACGCGGGGGACGGCCACCCCGGTCCCTGCATGTCCATCGCGGATATCATGGCGGTTCTGTTTTTTGATGAAATGAAGCTCGACCCCCAGAACCCCCGCTGGCCGGAGCGCGACCGCTTCGTCCTCTCCAAGGGGCACGCCTGCCCCATCCTCTACGCCGCGCTTGCCCGTAAGGGCTACTTCCCGCTGGAGGAGCTGAAGGGCCTGCGCAGTCTCGGCTCCTTCCTGCAGGGCCACCCCGATATGAACAAGATCCCCGGCGTGGACACCGTGTCCGGCTCGCTCGGAAACGGCGTCGCCATCGGCCTTGGCATGAGCCGGGGCTGCAAAATGCAGGGGATCGACAACTTCGTCTACGTCATCGTCGGCGACGGCGAGGAGGAGGAGGGCATCATCTGGGAGGCCGCCATGGCCGCCGCGAAGTTTGAGGCCGGAAACCTGATCGTCTTTGCCGATCTGAACAACCACCAGTCCGGCGGCAAGGTGACGGAGCTCAGTTCCCTCTACCCCGTGCCCGACAAATGGAAGGCCTTCCACTGGCACGTGCAGGAGATCGACGGGCACGACATCGGCCAGATCCGCGCGGCCATCGCCGAGGCGAAGAAGGTGACGGACAAGCCCTCCCTCATCGCCTGCCGCACCGTCAAGGGCAAGAACATCCCCTATATGGAAGATAACAACGCCTGGCACAAGAGAGTTCCCACGGACGAGGAAGTCGCCATCGCCCGCGAGGCGCTCAAGGACAAAATTTGAGAGGTGAACGCTATGGCTACCAAGAGCACAAGAGAAGCCGCCATGCGCGCCATTCAGGAGCTGGCGCGCGAGGATGACAAAATCGTCATCATTTCCCCTGACGCGGTGGCCGCCGCGCGCGCAACCAAGTTCCGCGAGGAGTTCCCCGACCGCGTCATTGAAGTCGGCATCGCCGAACAGGACGCCGTGGACATCGCCGCCGGCATGGCCACCACCGGCATGAAGCCCGTCGTCGTCTCCTACGCCGGCTTTCTGACCATGCGCGCCTGCGAGATGATCCGCACCTTTGTGGCCTACCCGGGTCTCAACGTGAAGCTGATCGGTCTCAACGGCGGGATGCTCGGCGGCGAGCGCGAGGGCGTCACGCACCAGTTCTATGAGGACATCGGCATCCTGCGCAGTATGCCCGGCGTCAAGATCCTGACCCCGGCCGACGCGCAGCAAGCCTACGAGGCCGCGAAAGCCATGATGCAGCTTGAAGGGCCCGCGTATCTGCGTCTCGGCAGCGGGCGCGAGCCCGAGGTCTTCCCCGAGGGGACGCCCTACGCCTTCGGCAAGATCCGCGAGGTCAAAAGCTACGGCGACGATGTGGCCATCTTCGCCTCCGGCTTTATCATGGACAGGGCCATCGCCGCGCTCGACCGGCTCCACGAAGAGGGCGTGAACGGCGTGCTGGTGGACGTTTCCACCGTCAAGCCCCTGGATACCGAGGGGGTCGCCGCGGTGCTCCGGCGCACAAACTGCGCTGTCGCCGTTGAGGACCACAACATCTACGGCGGCATGTCCAGCGCCATCTGCGAGGCCGCCTGCCACTTCCACCCCTGCAAGGTTTTGCGCATGGGCCTCCGGGACGTGTACCCCCGCAGCGGCAAGGCGAGCGAGCTGCTCGACGCCTACGGCCTTTCCGTGCAGGACATCGTGAACACCGCCAAGGCCGCGAGAGAATAAGCGGCAAACACATTTTGAGGTGATACTATGCTGAAATCCGAAAAAATCTTTGCCGGCGTCGAGCACGCCGACGCCCGCAGCCTCCTCTACGCCACGGGGCACCTGCAGGAGAACATCGGCCGCAAGCCGCTCATTGGCGTTGTCAACACGTTCAATGAGATCGTCCCGGGCCACTTCCATCTGCGCGGCATTGCCGACGCCGCCAAGCAGGGCGTCCTGATGGCCGGCGGCGTGCCGGTGGAATTTCCCGCCATCGCCATCTGCGACGGCATCACCATGGCCCACAAGGGCATGATGTACCCCCTGCCGAGCCGCGAGCTCATCGCCGACAGCATCGAGAGCATGACCATGGCCCACGGGCTTGACGGTCTGGTGCTCGTCGTCTCCTGCGACAAGACCGTGCCCGGTGCCATCATGGCCGCCGCGCGCATGAACATCCCCTCCATCGTCGTCTCCGGCGGCCCTATGCCCACCGGCCATTACCGCGGCGACGTGTCGGACTACTCCGCCTGCATCGAGACCGTCGGCAAGGTCCACGCCGGGGAGATGACCGAGGAGGAGCAGGAGGAGCTGACCCAGCACTGCTGCCCCGGCTGCGGGAGCTGTTCGGGCATGTTCACGGCAAACTCCATGAACTGTCTGGCCGAGGCGCTCGGCATGGCCCTGCCCGGCAACGGCACCATCCCCAGCTATTACGGGGAGCGCCTGGCCTTGGCAAAGCGCGCCGGTATGCGCGTGGTCGATCTCGTGAAGACCGACACGCGCCCCCGCGCCATCCTGACCGAGAAAGCCTTTGAAAACGCCATCCGCGTCGACATGGCCATCGCGGGCTCCACCAACACGACGCTCCACCTGCCCGCCATCGCAAACGAGCTCGGGCTCCGGCTCCCTCTGCAGAAGTTTGACGAGATCAGCAAGACCACGCCGAACCTCTGCCACATCAGTCCCAACGGCCACCACCACATGGACGATCTCTACAGGGCCGGCGGCATTTACGCCGTCATGCAGGAACTGAACCGCAAGGGCTTCATCCACACCGACTGTCTCACCGTCGCGGGCAGGACGATCGGCGAGCTGCTGCCCGGCCACAATGTCAAGGACTACAGCGTGATCCGCTCCGTCGAGGACCCCTACAGCCCGCAGGGCGGTCTCGCGGTGCTGTTCGGAAACCTCGCCCCGCAGGGCTGCGTGGTCAAGGCCGCCGCCGTGTGCGAGCAGATGATGAAGCACACCGGCCGCGCCCGCGTGTTCTATTATATGGAAGACGCGACCCAGGCCATCCTCCGCGGCGACATCGTCCCGGGCGACATGGTGGTCATCAAGTGCGAAGGGCCCAAGGGCGGCCCCGGTATGCGCGAGATGCTCTCCCCCACGGCGGCCATCGTGGGCCGCGGCCTGGGCGAGACCGTGTCCCTGCTGACAGACGGGCGCTTCTCCGGGGCGACCCGCGGCGCCGCCATCGGCCACGTCTCGCCGGAGGCCATGGAGGGCGGCGTGTTCGCCGTCATTGAGGACGGGGACACCATCACCGTCGATATCCCGAACCGCAGCATTAACCTGAACGTGGACGAGAAGACCATCGAGTCGCGCATCGCCGCCTGGAAGCAGCCGCCGCTGAAGGTCAAGTCCGGCTATCTCGTCAAATACTGCAAGACCGTCTCCTCCGCGGCGAGCGGCGCCGTCACCACCCAGTACGCCGAGGGCGCGTTCGATTGATTCGTTTGCAAAACTCTGTTTTGCAAACGAGGACTCGCGCTTATCGCGCACGGCGGGCTTTCTGTCCGAGACTTCTGCATATTGCTGATTATAAATGAAAGGAAGAATAACCCTATGAAAATCGCCATGATCGGCTGCGGCGCAGCCGGAAGCTGCTTTGCAGGCTACCTCCGCAAGGGCGGGGCCGACATCACGCTCGTGGACATGTACAAGGCCCACATGGACAAGGTCGCAAAGGACGGGCTGGAGTTCATCATCTACCCCAACACCCACTACCACCTCGACGGCTTCAAGACCGCCTACTCCGCAGACAACATCGGCATCATGGACATCGTGATCTTCGTCACGAAGGCCACCCAGCTCGACAAGGCCGTGGAGAGCGCCATGCCCTGCATTGGGCCCGACACCGTGGTCGTCTCCCTCATCAACGGGCTCGGCAACGACGACATCCTGCTCAAGCACTTTCCGGCCAACCGCATCCTCTGCGGCTCCGGCGCGCTCGGCACCGAGCTGCGCGAGCCCGGCTGCTGCGTGTCCACCGAGGTCAAGGGCACGCTGGTCCACTTCGGCGCGCTGGAAAACGGCCCCGTCACCGACAAGGCCGGCGCGCACCTCGCCGAGGTCTTCACCAAAGGCGGCTGCCTTGCGGAGTTCAACCGGGATGACCGCCCCAACATCTGGAAAAAGGTCATCATCAACTGCACCGTCAATACCGTGTGCGCGGTGCTGCGCCTGAAGATCATCGAGGTGGCGGAGGACCCCAACGGCATGGAGCTCTTCCGCGGCGTCGTGCGCGAGGCCTGCGCCATTGCAACTGCCAAGGGCGTGCCCTTCGACGCGGTGGAGTTTGAGAATACGCACCTGAAAAACTTCATCGACAACATGGGCGACTACTACCCCTCCATGGCCCAGGACATGCTCATCAACCACCGCCAGACCGAGATCGACGTGCTCAACGGCAAGCTCTCCGAGTACGGGCGTCAGTTCGGCATCCCCACGCCGGTCAACGACCTGCTGACCGTCATGGTCAAGGCGATCCAGGCCAATTACGACAAGCAGTATCTGAAATAACACAAGACCTTGCCGCAGCGGGCAGCTTTTCCCGCTGCGGCAAGAAATGTATGAGGAGGCAGTCATGCTGATTAAGAAAACCATGGACGGCAACGAAGCCGCCGCCTACGCAAGCTATGCCTTTACCGAGCTTGCGACCATCTACCCCATCACGCCCTCGAGCCCCATGGCGGACCATGTGGACAACTGGGCGGCCCACGGAAAGAAAAATCTCTTCGGTCAGCCGGTGCAGCTTGTGGAGCTGCAGAGCGAGGCCGGCGCCTGCGGCGCCATGCACGGCGCGCTGGAGACCGGCTCCCTTGCCACGACCTATACCGCGTCCCAGGGCCTGATGCTGATGATCCCGCCCATGTACCGCATTGCGGGCTCGCTGCTGCCGGGCGTGATGCATGTCGCGGCGCGCACCGTCGGCACCCACTCCATCTCCATCTTCGGCGACCACTCCGACGTGATGGCCTGCCGTCAGACCGGCTTTGCCCAGCTCGCCTCCGCGAGCGTGCAGGAGTGCATGGATCTCGCCGCTGTCGCCCATCTGAGCGCCATCAAGGGCTCCGTCCCCTTCCAGCACTTCTTCGACGGCTTCCGCACGAGCCATGAGATCCAGAAGATCGACGTGCTGGACTATGACGATCTGGCGAAGCTCGTGGACTGGGACAAGGTCCGCGCCTTCAAGGACCACGCCCTGAACTCCGAGCACCCGACCATCCGCTCGACCCTCCAGAACCCCGACACCTTCTTCCAGTCCCGCGAAGCCTGCAACAGCACCTATGACGCCCTGCCCGGGATCGTGCAGGAGAAGATGGACGCCATCAACGCCCTCACCGGGCGCGACTACAAACTCTTCAACTACTTTGGCGCGCCGGACGCCGAGCGCGTCATCGTCGCGATGGGCTCCGTCTGCGAGACCATGCGCGAGGTAGTGGACTATCTCACCGCCCGGGGCGAGAAGGTCGGCATGGTGCAGGTGCACCTCTTCCGCCCCTTCTCGGTAAAGCATCTGCTCGCCGCGATCCCGGAGAGCGCGCGCGTCATCAGCGTCCTCGACCGCACGAAGGAGCCCGGCAGCGCGGGCGAGCCGCTCTTTGCCGATGTGTGCACCGCGTTCTCCGAGTCTGACCGCAAGGTCACGATCCTCGGCGGGCGCTACGGCCTGAGCTCCAAGGACACGATCCCCGCCCACATCAAGGCCGTGTTCGACAACATGCAGGGCGAAAAGAAAAACCACTTCACCGTCGGCATCAACGACGATGTGACCTTTACCTCCCTGCCCGTGGGCGAGAACATCGTCACCGCCGGCAAATCCATCATCTCCTGCAAGTTCTGGGGTCTCGGCTCCGACGGGACCGTGGGCGCGAACAAGAACTCCATCAAGATCATCGGCGACAACACCGACCAGTACGCCCAGGCGTATTTTGAATATGACTCCAAGAAGTCCGGCGGCGTCACGAAGAGCCACCTGCGCTTCGGGCACGAGCCGATCCGCTCCACCTACTATGTCACGATGGCGGATTTCGTGGCCTGCCACAAGCAGAGCTACATGAAGAGCTTCGACATTGTGAGCGAGATCAAGCCCGGCGGCACCTTCCTGCTGAACACCGACTGGGACATGGCGGGGCTCGAGGAGCATCTGCCGAACCGGGCCAAGCGCATCATCGCCGAGCGCGGCCTGAACTTCTACACCATCGACGCGACCGACATCGCCCAGCAGATCGGTCTCGGCAACCGGACGAACACCGTTTTGCAGTCTGCCTTCTTCAAACTCTCGGGCGTGCTGCCCATCGAGGACGCCGTGGACTACATGAAGCAGGCCATCGTGAAGACCTATTCCAAGAAGGGCGACAAGATCGTCAGCATGAACTGCGCCGCCGTGGACGCGGGCCTTGCCGCCGTGAAGAAGATCGAGGTCCCCGCGGCCTGGCGTGATCTCCGGGACGAGGAGGAGGCCGTGGACGAAAGCCTGCCTGCCTACATCCGCGAGATCCAGATCCCGGTCAACAACCAGAAGGGCGACCGCATCCCCGTGTCGAGCTTCATGCCCTATGCCGACGGCGTGAGCCCGGTGGAGACCTCCAAGTACGAGCGGCGCGGCATCGCGACGAACGTCCCCCGCTGGGTCCCCGAGAACTGCATCGGCTGCAACATGTGCTCGCTCGTGTGTCCCCATGCCTGCGTGCGCCCCTTCCTCGTGACCGAGGCGGAGAAGGCCGCCGCGCCCGAGGGCATGGTCACAAAGAAGGCAGTCGGCAAGGGCTTTGAGGCATACACCTACCGCATCCAGGTAGACCCCATCGACTGCCAGGGCTGCGCATCCTGCGCAAATGTCTGCCCCGCGAAGGAGAAGGCCCTTGTCATGGAGCCGCTCGAGAGCCAGATGCACGAGCAGCCCAACTGGGACTACCTTGTGAGCCTGCCCGTGAAGGAAAACCCCATGGACAAGTTCTCCACCCGCGGCAGCCAGTACGAGCGGCCGCTCTACGAGTTCAACGGCTCCTGCGCCGGCTGCGGCGAGGCGCCCTACATGAAGCTCATGACCCAGCTCTTCGGCGAGCGCATGTACATTGCGGACGCTACGGGCTGCACCTATGTGGTCGGCTCCTCCACGCCCACCTTCCCCTACGCGAAGACCGCGAAGGGCTTCGGCCCCGCGCCCTCGAACTCCCTCTTTGAAAACAACGCCGAATACTCGCTCGGCATGTGCCTGTCCGTCGATCAGATGCGGCGCCAGGCCAAGGCCCACGCCGAGAGTGCCATGGCCGCCACCGCGGACGCGGCGCTCAAAGCGGCGCTCGGCGCGTGGCTCGAGCGGGGCGACGATCCCGCCGAGACCCGCAAAGTGTCCGAGGCGCTCAAGGAAGCCCTCGCGAAGACAGCGGATTCCTCCGCCGACGTGCAGTTCCTGAAAGACCGCACGGACGCCCTTGTCAAGAAGAGCATGTGGATGTACGGCGGCGACGGCTGGGCCTACGACATCGGCTACGGCGGACTCGACCACGTGCTGGCCTCCGGCACGGACGTGAACATCGTCGTCGTGGATACCGAGGTCTATTCCAACACCGGCGGGCAGGCCTCCAAGGCCACCTCCATCGGCGCGGTGGCACAGTTTGCCAACGCCGGCAAGGAGACCGCGAAGAAGGATCTGGGCCGCATCGCCATGGCCTACGGCAACGTCTATGTCGCCCAGGTCGCCATGGGAGCAAACCCCGCCCAGCTCATCACCGCCCTGAAGGAGGCCGAGGCCCACAAGGGTCCGTCCCTCGTCATCGCCTACGCCCCCTGCATCAACCACGGGCTCTCCAACGGCATGGGCAAGTCCCAGAACGAGCAGAAGCTCGCCGTGGAGTGCGGCTACTGGCCGCTCTGGCGCTACATCCCCGAGAACAAGGCCCTCGGCAAGAACCCCTTCGTGCTCGACAGCAAGGAGCCCAACGGCAAGCTGCGCGAGTTCATGATGGGCGAGGTGCGCTTCTCCTCCCTGACCCGCACCTTCCCCGAGCGGGCCGAGATCCTCTTCAAGGAGGCCGAGGACTTCACCGCGCGGCGCTACGCGGAGTATCAGGCGCTCGCCGGGAAGTAAGGGATCGCAAATGCACGATGCGGCACAGGCGTGCCATGATGTGCAAACGTTCCCATCTGTCGTAGGGGACGGCGCCCTCGACGTCCCGCGAATTTGCGATGCGGTACACTCGTCCCCCGATGCGGAAATGTCGCCGCCTGTCCGTAGGGGAGGGGCTTGCCCCTCCCGTGCGGTGAACTGTTAAAATTGCAAAAATGTACGGAGATTTCGTAAAAAGCTGCGATTTCGCCGTACATTTTATTGAATTGATCGCCTTATACCGCGCGGGCGGGGCAAGCCGCCGCCCCTACGGCGTGGTCGGGGGTTTCCCCTCAATACCTACGTTTGCGATGTGTTGACTTTGCGGGTCGATCTGGGGATCGACCCCTACGGTGGGGACGAACATTTTGCCGTGATACCCACAGTTTCCATGTGGCGAGGTTTGCGGGCGGTCGGGGACGCCCGCCCCTACGGAAGGGACAAACCCGTGCTCCGTAGGGGCGGCTATCAGCCGCCCGCGGGCCCCGATCCGGTACAGGCGTACCATGGTGTACAAACGTTCCCATCTGTCGTAGGGGACGGCGCTCTCGACGTCCCGCGCGGGGGAATTGGCGTTTTTCCTCCGCGCCCGGGCGAATGCGTGAACCGGCATCGTGCCGCCGGGCGGTCGGGACGCCCGCCCCTACGGATGGGGACGGACGTTTTGCGCTGACAGGCACATTGATAACAGGAGGCTTCGGGTCGGTGACCGGCCCGATGCGTTTTTTATGCGAGAATATGCTTGTGGAAGGCGGCGCGATCCTGTATAATATTCCTGTTTATGCCGCATAACTTTCTTTACATATAGAAGGAGAAAGCCATGAGAGAATACAGCTTTGAGAAGACCGTAAAGGACCCGGCGGTGTTCGCGGACGGACGCCTGCCCGCCTGCTCGGACCATGTGACATACGCCTCCCGCGCGGAGCTTGCCGCCGGGGAGACGAGCCTGCGCCTAAGGCTCGACGGGGCGTGGCGCTTCCGCTACGCCGCGAACCCCGCCGCCGCGCCCGAGGGCTTCTGGCAAGAAGACTATGACGTGAGCGGCTGGGATCTCATCCATGTCCCGGCGCACATGCAGATGGAGGGCTACGACAGGCCCGCCTATGTGAACATCCAGTACCCCTGGGACGCAAGCGAGGAGCTGCGCCCCGGAGAGGTGCCCACGATCTTCAACCCCGTAGCGGACTATGTGCTGGACTTTTCCCTCCCCGAGCGCTTCCGGGGGGAGGAGGTGCACATCCTCTTTGAGGGCGTGGAGAGCGGCTTTGCTCTCTGGCTCAACGGGCAGTATGTAGGCTACAGCGAGGACAGCTTCACCCCGGCGGCCTTCGATCTCACGGCGCTTTTACACGAGGGCGTGAACCGCCTCGCCCTGCGCGTTTTCAAGTGGACGCCGGGGAGCTGGTTTGAAGATCAGGACTTCTACCTCTTCTCCGGCATTTTCCGGAGCGTGTGGCTCTGCCGCGTGCCGGGGACGGCCGTGCGCGATCTTTCGGTCGTGCCGCTCCTCACGGAGGATCTTGGCTTCGGCACGGTGGAAATTACCGCCCTCACGAAGGGGGCGGGCTCGCTGCGCCTCACGCTCACGGACGGCGGGCGGACTGTCGCAAAGGGCGAGAGCTTTTTTGAGGGCGGCGAGGCTGTGGCGGAGCTCAGTGTCCCCGCGCCCGCCCTCTGGAGCGCCGAAAAGCCCCGGCTCTATACGCTCCTCCTTGAGGTCTGCGATCCAAACGGCGCGGTCACGGGCGTGATCCGCGAGCGCGTCGGCTTCCGGCGCTTTGAACTCAAAGGCGGGCTCATGCTCTTAAACGGGAAGCGCATCGTCTTCAAGGGCGTGAACCGCCACGATTTCAGCTCCAAACAGGGCCGCGTGCCCGACCGGGAGGAGCTTTTGCAGGATATCCGCACCATGAAGCAAAACAACATCAACGCCATCCGCACGAGCCACTACCCCAACCAGTCCGCGCTCTATGCGCTCTGCGACGAGTACGGCCTGTACGTGGTGGACGAGAACAACATGGAGACTCACGGGAGCTGGGACGCGCTCTATCGGCAGCAGGCGGGCGAGGATTACCTCATCCCGAAGGACCGGGCGGAATTTGCCCCCCTGCTCCTCGACCGCGTGAACAGCACCTATCAGCGGGACAAGAACCACCCCTGCGTGCTCATCTGGTCCTGCGGGAACGAGAGCTTCGGCGGCAGCGTCATCCATGAGATGAGCGCGCTCTTCCACCGGCTCGATCCGCACCGCCTTGTGCATTACGAGGGCATCTTCCACGACCGCAGCTACCCCGACACGAGCGACATGGAGAGCCAGATGTACACCCCCGCCGCCGAGGTGGAGCGCTTTCTTAAGGAAAACCCGGAAAAGCCCTTTATCCTCTGCGAATACAGCCACGCCATGGGCAATTCCTGCGGCGCGATGCACAAATACACGGATCTCTCCGATCGGGAGCCCCGGTATCAGGGCGGCTTCATCTGGGACTACGTGGACCAGTCCCTCTATAAAAAGGACCGCTTCGGGCGCTGGTTTCAAGCCTACGGCGGCGACTGCGGCGAGCGGCCCACCGACGGCAATTTCAGCGGCAACGGCATCGTCTACGGCGGGGACCGCAGCCCCTCCCCCAAGATGCAGGAGGTCAAATTCAACTACCAGAACATTTCTGTGCGCTTTGACGAGACGGGCTTCACCGTACAGAACAAGAACCTCTTTACCAATACCGACGAATATCAGGCCCTGCTCCTTCTGCAAAAGGACGGGGAGTTCTGCCATGAGTGGCCGCTGACCCTCTCCGTTGCGCCGCTTTCGGAAAAGCGCTTCGATCTGCCGGCGGAGGTCTTTGAGGACATGCGCGTATTTGAGGAGGCCGCCCGGAGTCTCGGCCGGGCGCTGCCGGAGTTTGCGCTCACGCTCTCCTTCCGCCTGCGCGCGGACACCCCCTGGGCGAAAGCCGGGCACGAAGTTGCCTTCGGGCAGAAGGTCCTGAAGCGCACACCCGACAGGCATGTCTCTTCGGAGCCCCTGCGCGTCGTGCGGGGGAAGTGGAATCTCGGCGTACACGGGAAAAACTTCTCCGTCCAGTTCTCCGCCGCGCGGGGCGGGCTCACATCCTATGTCTATAACGGGCGGGAGATGCTCGAGCAGATCCCGATGCCGAACTTCTGGCGCGCGCCGACGGACAACGACCGCGGAAACGGGATGCCCCAGCGCTATGCCCAGTGGAAGATCGCAAGTCTCTACGCCATCGGCATCGGCCCCCAGGCCCCGCTCTACCCCGAGGTGGAGGTGAAGGAGCACAGCGTCTCTGTTACCTTCGACTATCTCCTCCCGACCGCGCCCGTGAGCGGGTGCAGGCTCGGCTACGAGGTGTACGGCGACGGCACGGTGGAGACGACGCTTCGTTACCGGGCGACGGATGGGCTCCAAGACATGCCGGAGTTTGGCGTACTCTTCAAGCTCAGCGCGGACTTTGACCGGGTGATCTGGTACGGCCTCGGGCCGGAGGAGACTTACGCCGACCGGCAGCGCGGGGCAAGGCTCGGCATCTATGAGAAGCGCGTGCGGGACAATCTCGCCCGCTATCTCGTGCCGCAGGAGTGCGGCAACAAGTGCGGCGTACGCTGGGCGAAGGTGGTGGACCTGCGCGGGCGCGGGATGCTCTTCACCGGGGACGAGCTGAGCTTCAGCGCCCTCCCCTGGACCCCGCACGAGCTGGAGAACGCCGCCCACGCCTATGAGCTGCCGGAGGCCCACTACACCGTGGTGCGCGCCTCTCTCGGCCAGATGGGCGTCGGCGGGGACGACAGTTGGGGCGCGAAGACGCACCCGGAGTACCTGCTGCCGGCAAACCGCGACCTTGCGCTCCGCTTCGCGTTCAAAGGAATTTGATACTATCCCTTGATAGAGATCTTTAAGTCTTCCCGGCAAAATTTGCGCCATACTGCGTTGAAGCCCTTGACCATATATCTCCATTATGCTCTGCGGGCTTCGCCTTGTCTGGCACAA
>CADBCV010000006.1:403-81933 GCA_902793285.1 Oscillospiraceae bacterium | reverse complement strand
CGGCTGCTCGTCCATCTGGGGCGGCCCGGCGGCGACGAGCCCCTACACCGTGAACAAGGCCGGCAAGGGCCCCGCCTGGGCAAACAGCCTGTTTGAAGACAACGCCGAGCACGGTCTCGGCATGTACCTCGGCCAGAAGAAGATCCGCGAGGATCTCAAGAAGAACGTGGAGTTCATGGCTGCCAACGCCAAGAGCGACGAGATGCGCAAGGCTGCCCAGGATTGGCTTGACACCTATGATGACGGTGCCAAGAACCAGGAGCCCAGCAAGCGCCTTATCGCCCTGCTGGAGGCCAAGGAAAACCGCTGCGACAACTGCAACGAGATTCTTGCCAAGAAGGATTACCTCAACAAGAAGAGCGTGTGGATCTTCGGCGGCGACGGCTGGGCCTTCGACATCGGCTTCGGCGGCGTGGACCATGTGCTGGCTTCCGGCGAGGATGTGAACATCTTCGTCTTCAACACCGAGGTCTATTCCAACACCGGCGGCCAGGCGTCCAAGGCCTCCAACATCGGCCAGGTGGCGCAGTTTGCCGCGGCCGGCAAGGAGATCAAGGCCAAGAGCCTCGCGGAGATCGCCATGACCTACGGCTATGTGTATGTTGCACAGATCGCCATGGGCGCGAACAAGGTGCAGACGCTCAAGGCTATTGCCGAGGCTGAGGCGCACAAGGGCCCGTCCCTCATCATCGCCTATGCCCCCTGCGAGATGCACAGCATCAAGGGCGGCATGACCAACTGCCAGACTGAGATGGACAAGGCGGTCAAATGCGGGTACTGGAACCTGTTCCGCTTTAACCCCGACGCGGAGAAGCCCTTCACGCTCGACAGCAAGGAGCCCGCGGGCGGCTACCGTGAGTTCCTGATGAACGAGGCGCGCTACTCGAGGCTCACCCGCGAGTTCCCGGACCGTGCCGAGAGGCTCTTCACCGAGAACGAGGAGGAGGCCAAGAAGCGCTACGCGCACCTCATGAAGCTCAAGGCCCTCTACGAATAAGAACCCTCTCAGTCACGGCGGCACGCCGCCGTGACAGCTCCCCCAAAGGGGGAGCCGAGAAACGCAGCATCCCCCCGGGAGAACCCGGGGGGATGTTTTTATGTTCCATGAATTCGTGTCATTCTGAGGAGCGCAGCGACGAAGAATCCCATGGACGACCGCTTTTTGCAATGACCCCGTAGGGGCGGCGTCTACCCGCTGGGCACCAAGCTCGACGCCCCACGCGGGGGAACCGGCGTTTTTGCACGTCGCCCGGGCAAATACGCAAACTGCCATTGTACCGCCGGGCGGATGATATCCGCCCCTACGGTGGGGACGGGGGTTTCCGCTTGATACGCATGATTTCCAAGTGGTGACGTTTCGGGTCGATCTGGGGAGAAGGTGAATTGCCCTGAAAGGGCAAGAGAAGCTGGCCTGGGCCATCGACCCCTACGGAGCTGGCGGTTAGTCTATGCATCGTAGGGGCCGATGCACCCGCAGGCACGAACCTACCCTTTCACGCGTTTGCCCTGGGAAAGCACGAAAAACCAGTTGACCCCAGGGGATGAAAATGCTATTATGTTACCTATGAATACGCACAGCCGGGAGCGGTGCTTTCCCGGTTGATTCCATACTCCGCAGCCGCTTATACGCAGGCTTGGCAGGCGGCTCAGTCTTAGGAGGACAGTATGAAAAACCGTGTCGGAAGAATCATCATCGGCATCCTCGCCCTGCTCTTTCTGGGTTTTTATACCTACAGGCAGGAGCAGATCCATTGGCACAGCGACGATGTAGCGTCCTGGGGCCCCGCCACCGGCCTGCACCCCGAGGGCTTCCAGGCGGACACTGTCATCACCGCCCCGCAGGAGACGCCCGTCCAGATGAGCTACAGCACCGAAACGCCCGACCTCCCCGCGGTCGAGCCGACAGAGGAGCCCGTGCCCGCGGAGCCGGAAGTGAGCCCCACGCTGCAGCTTGCGCGGGATAACGCGGCCGCCCTCGGCCTGCCCGCCCCGCCGGATGTGGACGTGGAGAGCTGGGAGATGATGCTGGCAAATCCCTGGCACCCGATCGAGACCTATCAGCCGCCTCAAATGGGCTATCTCAACATGACGCTCAGCGAGACGGACATCCAGACAAACTACAACCCCAACCGCTGCGCCGTGGACCTGCGCATCGCGGACCAGCTCTTCGCGTTTGCCCAGGGCTGCAAGGACGCGGGGCTGCCGGTCTATCTCTCCTCCGGCTACCGCTCTTACGATGAGCAGAGCTATCTGTTCCAGCGCAAGATCGGCCAGGGCTATGCCGAGGATGTCGCCGCCACCATCGTGGCCCGCCCCGGCACCAGTGAGCACCAGACGGGCCTCGCCTGCGACATCACGGACTACTACCGCGAGACCAAGGACAGCTCCCTCGAGCAGACGCCCACCTATCAGTGGCTGCGCGACAACTGCGCGGACTACGGCTTTGTTGTGCGCTATCCCGCCGACAAGAGCGGCAGCGCCGACAGCGTCACCGGCATCATCTATGAGCCCTGGCACTTCCGCTATGTCGGCGTCGAGGCGGCCCATTACATGACGGACAACAATCTCTGCCTGGAGGAGTTTCTCGCCCTCTACGGCGTCGAGTAAAGCGGCCATGAAGAGTAAACGGATTCTTTCGGTCCTGGCGGCGCTTCTGTTGCTCATATCCCTTCCCGGCTGCGCGCGGCTTCCCATCGCGGCCCTGCCCGTGGCGGGCAGCGCGGAGGCTTCCCCTGCGGAAGAGGCGGCCATCGCGGAGGAGACCGCGGCGCCGGAGTCTGAAAAGCCCGCCCCCATCGAGCTGCCGCCCCTGCCGGACATTGACATCAACAGTTGGGAATTTCTCTATGCCGGGCCCCATCTCGGCGTCGGCCGCTACCACCCCCATGTGGGGACAGTGGACGGGCAGTATATGGATGAGCGCTGCACCCCCGCCACCGCCGAATTTCTCCAGGCGGCGCGCGACCAGGGCTTTGAGGTCTATCTCTGCTCGGCCTACCGCAACTGGGAATATACCGTCTTCTGGTATGAAAACGCCATGCACCAGTACGGCGAGTACGACACAGAGTACTGCCACTTTCTCCCCGGCGCGTCCTATGAGGCGGCCAAGCATGTCTTCGCCGCCGGCTGCAGCGAGCACTCCACCGGGCTCGCCTTTGACATCACGGACGAGTCGTACTACTGGGCGGATGTGAACTACTCCAACATCCACGATGAGACGGTGGCCGGCACGCCGGTCTGCCAGTGGATGGACGAGCACTGTGCCGAATACGGCTTCATCGTGCGCTATCCCGAGAACAAGAGCGAGGTCTACGGCATGGCCTGCTACCCCGGGCATTACCGCTACGTCGGCAAGGAGGCCGCCGCCTACATCATGGAAAACGACCTCTGCCTGGAGGAGTTTCTGGCCCTATACGGCAAGACCATCGCGGGCGTCAACTACGTGAACGAATACGTGGTGCGCGAGGGCTGACAGGCCCTATACAGCGAAACCCGGACGACCTCGTCGTCCGGGTTTCATATTATTCCGTGATGCGGCGGCACTCGAGATAATAGCGCTTCTCCTGCGCGTGGCCCATGGAGAAGGTCTTGCGCGGGAGCACGCCGTCCAGCACGATCCCGTGGAAGAGCGACTCCTTCGGAAAGTCCGGCAGCAGGAAACACATGGCCTCAAAGCCTTTGGCAAGCTGCATCGCCGTCTCCGCGCCGTGGATATAGTCGATGTGCGCGCTGTGCGATCTCAGATAGCGGTCGAGAAAGCGCTGCAGGGCCGCCACGGGGAGCGCCCCGAGCTCCGGGTCCAGAAAAACGGTCCCCTGCCGCTCCTCCGCCGCCCAGTCGATGGCGTGGCCGCCGGGGGCGGAGACCGCCTCCGCCTCCCGCAGGAGATCCGCCACCTCCACGCCGGTCAGCAGGCGGTGGATCGGCTCAAAGCGCTGGGCCTCATCCCGGATATTCTGCAGCTCCACCATGGCGTAGCGCGCGGGGTGCTCTGTCCCCGTGAGCGCGGGGTCCTGTTCCTTAAGGGTCTCCCAACAGGTCTTCGCCGTGGCGAGAGAGTGGTTCCCGTCGCCCACGGCGTAGAGGAGCGGGGCCTTCCCGGTGTTTGCAAAGCGCGCCGCGGTTTCCGCCTCATAGCCCCGCAGCGCATCCTCCAGCGCCGCGGCGGCAGCGCCCATGACAAGGCGGCCCTCGATATGCCCGCCGCCCTGCATGAGATCAAAGGCGTAGAGCAGGGGCAGCTCCTCCCGCCGGGTCTCAAGCGTGTCGAGCACGTTTCCGGTCTTGTCGTCCATCAGAAGCAGCGCATGGCTCGCCTCCAGGGGCGCGCCGCTGCGGATCTTCACGCGCGGGGGGATGCGGCTTGTGACTGTCTGCTCGGTGGCGCGCACCGGGGTCTCGCTCTGGCTGTGATAGTCATAGCACTCCAGGTCGATGACGCCGACCACACCCCGGCGCACGGAGCCGTCCAGCAGCGCCCGCTCTACGTAGACATAGGCGTCCGGGTAAGCGCGGAACACGTCCCCCGCAAGATATTCCCGCATGTGGGCGTTGATGGAGGCGATGCGCGCGCCCTCGTCTTTTCCAAGCTCCGCCTCGGGAAAGACGAGATGGTAAGCGGATGGCTTCTCCCCAACCCGGGCACGCACCGCCTGCCAATATTCGGGCTGGGAGGTGAACTGATCACAGGCGATCACCGCCCAGTCCTCCAAAAGCTCCTCCCGGGGGATCAGCAGCTCCGCCGCCTGAAATACAGCCATTGTCCTCAGCTCCTTGTCGTTCGGTTTTCCTCAGTATAGCATGTTCCGGGGCAAAAGGCCACTAAAAAATGGCGGGAGGCGCAGCCCCGTTTCCTGTCGAAAGTATCCAAATCCTGTCTCCGCGGCGCACGGCCTTCCTTGTATATCCATTGCAAGTTTCGCGCGGCTTTGCTACAATGGGTCCATGGAAACACGCGCCGTCAAAAAACGCGGCCCTGCCGCCATCTTTGCGCTCTGCCCTCTCGCCCACGTGCTTGCGCTTCTGGGGGCGGGATTTATCGCGCTCTTCCTCGCCCTGCGGCACCGGCCGGGGCTGATGCAGCGTCTCTCTCTGCGCATTGTCCGGCCCCTGCACCACCGTCTCGCCCAGCTCACGGCGGCGCTCCCCTTCTCTCTGGCCGAATGGCTGTACGCATTCGTGATCGGCGCGGTATTGGTTTACATAATCTTCGAGCTCTCAAGGCTCAGTCTGCCCGGGCGGGGTACACGGCTCGGGCGGCTCGCGGTGCGGCTTGTCGCGCTGGCGCTGGATGTGTACGCGCTCTTCTGTCTTCTGTGGGGCGTGTATTACTATGGGGACGATTTTCTTGCGCGCAGCGGGCTCTCCGTGGGCGCGGTCTCGGCGGAGGAGCTGGAGCTTGTGACGCTCTACTTTGCCGACCGGGTCAACGCCTGGAGCGGCCTGGTGCCCCGGGATGCCTCGGGGCTCTGCCGCACAGACAGGCAGGCGGTGCTCTCCCGCTCGCAGGCACTGTTTCGGAATGTCGAGCGGCGCTTCCCCTGTCTTGCCGGGCCGGAGGTGCCGGTGAAGGGCATGTTTTTTTCCCGCTTCATGAGCGCCATCGACTTCACGGGCTTTTTCTGCCCCTTCACTGGCGAGGCAAACGTCAACCTGGATTTTCCCGAGGCGCTCTTCGCCGCCACGGTGGCGCATGAGCTGTCCCACCAGCGGGGCGTCGCCAAGGAGCAGGAGGCAAACTTCGTCGCAGTGCTGGCTTCCCTCGAGAACGGGGATGCGGATTTCTGCTACTCCGCGGCGCTGCTGGCCTATGTTCACCTCTCCAATGCTCTGGGCGAGACCGATCCCGCGGCGCAGCAGATGATTTATGAGGGGCTTGCTGACGAGGCCAAGGCCGACCTGCGGGCAAGCCATGACTACTGGGCCCGCTTTGAGACACCCGTCCAGACCGTGGCCGACACGGTGTATGAGGGCTTTCTGCAGAGCTATGAGCAGACGCTCGGCATGAGAAGCTACGGGGCCTGCGTGGATCTTCTGGTGGCGTACTACGGCGCAGACGCCCGCGCCCACGCTGTCTGAACGGAGCGGAAAAAGCATGTATAATAGCTTTGCGTTTAGCGGGATTGTGTAAAGGTAGCACAGCGGACTCTGACTCCGTATGTGAGGGTTCGAATCCTTCTCCCGCTGCCACTTATGAGCCTCGAAGCTTAACGGTTTCGGGGCTTTTTCTTTTGAATTGTACACTTTTGAGTGGGATTGGAAAAGCCTGTCATATTGACTGCTGACAAATTGCTGTCAGTTATCGATGAGAAACTAAAAATGCTTCCCATTGTTGCCGCCAGGCGCTTTGAATTCATCGAAGGGAGATTCCCGTATGTGTCCGCCGTCATGGAGATGTTGTTATGCCCTGCATAGTCAGAAACTTCTTTAAATACTTGTTCCGCCGGTTGTTTAAAGAATCTGATCTTCGTCGGAAGGGCTGTACCGCATGATGCACTCAACCGGGCAGTTCAGAATCCTGCAAAGATCGTTGATTGTTGTCGTATTCAGCGGCTTGTTTTTTCTCAATTTATCAATCGTTGAGCTGGAAATATGATGTTTATGAATCAGTGTATATGTCGATTCTTCAGAAGCCTTCAGTCTGCTCCAAAACGGTTCATAAGATATCACTTCGATCACCTGCACAGATAGTAATATGCAGGTGCGAACTTGACTATGATCGTTAAAGAGACTATAATCGCTGAGGATCATTCTGTAATCAGGAGGGACGCCTATGCCGCCGTATAAGGAAATGTACTTTCATCTGTTCAACGCTATCACGGATGCGCTCGAAGCCACAGCAAAGGGCGAATATCAGACAGCTCGGCGTATTCTGATTGCTGCCCTGCAATGGGAAGAAGAACAGTATATAGGATTTGGAGAGAATCCTGATTCTTGAAAAACAGGCATGTCATCCGTATTCTTCGGGCGACATGCCTGTTCGTTTTTATTTTCTCCTTTACTGTTCTTTGTATTTTATGTCGGTGATTGTTCTGTTTCGGTACCGGAGTTTTTCTCTCTCAAGTACGGGCTCAGTATAGCATTTCAACAGTCACAGAAGCATCACAAAACGCTGCTTTTTTAGAAGAGCGTTATTATCCACCTTTTTTCTGTATCCATCAGGCTTCCGTTTCTTGACAATTCCCGCAAAATCTGATAAACTGCGGACGCCTCGGAGGGCAAATCATTCGTGAGAAATGAGAAGCCGGATAAGAGAGCGGGCTGAGACGTCTGCTTGCTTATCCGGCTTTTTTGGAGGAAATCGTGGAACAGGAACAGATCAAGGATTTTACAAAAGGCCCGATCCTGGGGCCGCTGCTGGCGTTTTCAACGGTCTCGGCGAGACGGGCTTCGTCATGGTGCAGGGCATCGCGGCGGCCTTCCTGATCCGCATTCCGGTGGCCTGGTGGATGAGCCGGGCGACGGGGCGGCTGTTTTATATCGGCCTCGGCGTCCCCTGCGCTACGGTTGCCCAGATCATCGCCTGCTTTGTGTTCTATGCCCATATCCGCAAAAAGGAGGTGCTGCTGCGCCATGCGGGAACAAGGCTCTGAGCAAAGGGGCGCGCCGTCACGCTTTCCTTCATTCTCGACCGTCTGCTGCTTCTCTCCGTATCCATTCGTCCAGAAAGCGCATCTGTTCCTCTGTGTGGAACCAGTGCTCGCCGCCTTCCATGACGGTGAGTGAAGCATTGTGCTTCTCCGCAAAGGCGCGGATGGTTTCAAGCGACGTCAGATTGTCACGGCTTCCATAGAGGATACTCGTCGGCGCCGTCCAGCCGATGGGGTGCGCCCGCACATAGCGGAGCCAGTCCCAGGACAGTTCCTCCCCAAAGGCCGTTTGGACGATGCCCCTCGATTGAAGCTCCGCCTCTGTGACATTGGCCCATGCCATCATGCCACAGATCAGCCTCTCCATATCGACAACGGGAGAGATGAAATAAGCCTTGCCGATCAGGCCGTCGATCCCGGCGTTCATGCTGAAGAATGCGCCGATGCTGTTGGCAATCAGGGTAACGCTCCTGTACTCCGCTTTCAGCCCTTCCACCGCCGCGTGAATTTCCGCCCCGGTTTCCCAGGGGGTAAAGGTCTGATAGTCCAGCCCCAATACCTCGCGCGCGGGAAAGAGCGGCCTGTAATGCGCGCATTCCGCCGCGCTGCCGCCTTTGCCGTGGATGTAGAATACCGCGTCCTTCATACCGTCAAAACGACGCCTGCAAAAGCGCGGCCCCTCTTCTCCGGAAGTGCCGGTGGGAAGAAAGCCGCATTTTTCAAGGACACGTTGGGAGGCGCGGTTATCAGGCTCCGTCTCCGCCTCCACGCGCGTCACGGCGGGCTGCCGCAGCGCCCAGGCCACGGCCGCGTCGACCGCCTCGGCCGCGTAGCCCCGGCCTTGATAGTCTTCCAGGATCCCATAGCCGATCTCCGTCATTCCGTCTGCGCAAAGGCCCTTGAAGCACAGGTCCCCGATATGGGTTTCATCCCGCAGTTCAATCATCCACATGGCATACCATTCCCATTGCGCGGGATGCCGCAGGCAGCCGTCCAGCATCTGCGCGTAAGCCTTTCTGAGTTCTTCGTCCTGCTCGGAAGCAATCATGGTCTCCATCTGCTTCCAGGATGCGGGGTAGATTCTCAGGCGTTTTGTTTCTATCATGTTTTACATCCGCTTCTCTGTCAGGATTTCAGGTTTTTCAGGGCGTCGGCATTATGTTCGGTGATCGCGCCCAGCTTTTTGCAGTTCTCCATCTCCGCGCAGTCCCCGCAGGTCTCCACGCCTCTCCCCAGGGCGCACTGGCGGATCGGACAGAGCAATTCGCAGTAGGGCGTTTTATCCCCGTCGATCCGGCAGCCGACGCAGTTGATCATCTCCGGCGTGATCTCCACGCCGTTTAGGTCCGACCAGAGCCTCGCGACCTTTTCCCGCAGCGCGTTGTCGTCGTGGATCGTTGCCATCCGGGCTTCACAGGTCTCGCAGTCCAGTCCGCAATAGGCGATATAGTTTTTCATTTTTGATCCCCCTGCCTTAATCTGTTGCTCCGTATGTTTTGATGAAGTGGCGGCTGAAGGCCTCGACCTGCCGGATCGCTTCCTCCGTTTTCTCCGGCTCACGGTCACACAAATGGATGAGGGCCGCGATCGGCGCGGTATAGGCAAAGGCCAGCATCCTTGGATCATCCTTCCGGAGCATGCCTTTGTCCATCATGCCGGTGAATACATGAGTGAACATGTCGGTGAGGCCGGTGAGGAAGTGTTTCGTTGCAAGTTCCCGCGCACGTTCATCCCGGTACTGCTCCAGTGTCAGGACCTTGCGCGTCATGATGATCTTCTCATCATGAACGGTGATATTCACCATCTGCATCGTCATATGCACCAGCCCCTCCAGGGAATCCGGCACAGGCGGCAGGTGCTCCGCCGAGCCGAAGTGCTCCCCGTAATAGGCGATCATCTGATCCAGCAGGGCGTTCCAGATCGCCTCCTTGCTCTCATAGTGCTTATAGACCCCGGACTTCACAAGCCCGAGTGAGGCGCTCAGTTCCCGGATATTGGTGCCTGCATAGCCGTATTGCGAAAACATCTCCAGCGTCGCGGCAAGGATCCGCTCTTTCGTGTCGCTCGACATAAGAACCTCCCATAACAGTTTAGTGACCTTTCGTTCACTCATTATAGTGAACGAAAGGTCACTTGTCAAGCGCTGTTTTGTTTTTATGCTGGCTTGCTCCGCTGCCCCGCTCGTGATATAATAAAATATCTACAAGGCATGGGCTTCTCAAGCAGAAAATGGAAGGAGACGGGATATGAAGTCATTACTCTCTCTTATTCTCATAATCATCATGGCGGCGCTCTGCATCGGCTGCGGCAGTGCCCAAAGTCTCGCAACAGCCGCACCGGAGCCGGAGCGGATTTCAGAGGCGGCACCAAACGAAGGCGAAGAGGCGGCACAGGCAGGCAGCACAGAAAGCGAGGGCGCGGAAACGATGCACATGAAGATCGGCGAGACCGAGCTTGAGGTTGCGTGGGAAGACAACGAATCCGTTGCGGCGCTCAGGGAGCTTGCGCGGGACGGTCTCAGCATCGGGATGAACATGTACGGCGGGTTTGAGCAGGTGGGCCCCATCGGGGAGAGCCTGCCCCGTGCGGACAAGCAGACGACAACGCAGGCCGGGGACATCGTGCTCTATGCCGGAAACCAGCTCGTCGTTTTCTATGGCTCAAATTCCTGGGCCTACACCCGGCTCGGGCATATCACGGACAAGTCCGCGCAGGAGCTTGGCGAGCTTCTGGGCAGCGGCGACATTACTATCACATTAACCTTGACATAACAGGAGGAACCCATGAAAAAAGTACTGATCGTATCGGCAAGCCCCCGCGTAAACAGCAATTCGGAAGCGCTGGCCAAAGCCTTCGCCAAGGGCGCGCAGGAGGCGGGGCACGAAGCGGAGCTGATCTCCCTGCGCGGCAAGACCGTAAATTTCTGCCGCGGCTGCTTTGTATGCCAGGAGAAGCAGCGCTGCGTGATCCGCGACGACGCGGACATGATCTGCCAAAAGGCGCTGGAGGCCGACGTGCTGGTCTTCTCAACGCCGATCTATTACTATGAGATGTCCGGCCAGCTCAAGACTCTGCTTGACCGCCTCAACCCGCTCTTCCCCAGCGACTACGCCTTCCGCGATGTCTATCTGCTGACGGCCGCCGCCGAGGAAGAGGACTTCGTTCCCCAGCGGGCGGTGAGCGGCGTGGAGGGCTGGATCGAATGCTTCGAGCGCGCAAAGCTCGCCGGGACGGTTTTCATGGGCGGCGTCACCGAAGCCGGGGAGAACCCCAAGCACCCCGCGCTGGAGCAGGCGTACAAAATGGGAAAAGAAGTATAATCGTATCCCCTTTCAGCATGGCGCTCTTTGGGCGCATGGCAGCTCAAAATGTGAAAAGATCAAGGTTTAATACTGCTCAGTCGTGTCATGTCATCCCGAACGTCAGAAAAGCGCAAAAATCGACGGGATTCTTCGTCGCTGCGCTCCTCAGAATGACACTGACTTCATGACATTGAACGCGCAGGTTCCAACCATATTTTCTATGAATCATTCAAGAATGATCCCTATGATTGCAAAAATACTTCTCGCAATTCTCGCCGCCCTGCTGCTCATCATCGCGGCGGCGCTGCTCTTTCTGCGCTTCTGGCCCTCTGTCGGGAGACTTCCGGGAGCGGCGGAGCAGGCGGACTATGCCGCAAGGACCCCGCTCTTTTCAGACGGGCGCTTTCACAACGCGCACGAGATCAGCACCATGACCGGCACGGGCTACCCGCAAAGTCCCAGGAGACGGCCCAAGACCGTGATCCCGGCGGAGACGCCCGCGCTGCTCCAGACGCCGGGAGACGGGGACCTGAGCTTCACCTGGTTTGGGCATTCCAGCTTCCTGCTCCAGCTCGGACAGGCCAACATTCTGGTTGACCCGGTATTGAGTGAGCGCAGCTCGCCCGTGCAGTTTGTAGGGCCGAAGCGCTTTTCGGAGCTCCCGATGACGGCGGAGGAGCTGCCGGAGATCGACGCGGTGTTCATCTCCCACGACCACTACGACCATCTGGACTATGGGACGATCCGGGCGATCCGGGACCGTGTGGGCGCGTTCGTCGTGCCGCTCGGGATCGACGCGATTCTCCGCGGCTGGGGCGTGGAGGCGGAGAAGATCCGCTCCCTCGCCTGGTGGGAGACGGCAGAGCTCGGCGGGGTCCGCTTTACGCTGACACCGTCGCAGCACTTCACGGGGCGCAATCCCCTCCGGGGCAACAGCACGCTCTGGGGCGGGCTCTACCTGGAGAATGGGTCCCACCGCGTCTACTACACCGGCGACGGCGGGTACTGGGAGGTGTTCGGCGAGATCCGCGAGCGCCTCGGCGCGCCGGAGCTCATGATCGCCGAATGCGGGCAGTATGACCCCGCCTGGGCCAATATCCACCTGTTTCCCGAGCAGACCGTGCAGGCCGGGCTTGACGCCGGGGCCGCGCGGCTCATCCCGGTACACTGGGGCAGCTTCTGCATTTGCAATCACGCCTGGGACGATTCCATCCGCCGCGTCACCGCCGCTGCCGCGGAAGCCGGCCTCCCCCTCGCGACGCCGCGCATCGGGCAGACCGTACAGGGCACGGAGCTCTCCGCCTGCGCGGAGCACTGGTGGGAGTCAATCGAATAGCAAAAGAATACCCGAGACAGCATGTGTACAGGCTGTTTCGGGTATCTTTCTTTCATTTTCTTCATGCTCGCATTTGATGCAGCCACTCGCTGTTTCCTTGTAATTGCGGGCCATTCGTGGTATGCTAAAGAAAAAAGCGCAAGGGACACGGTGTATGGCAAAAAGCAAAAAGAAGAAGCCGGGGCTTCTCACCCGGCAGCAGATCATCAAAAAATACAACATCACGAAAAAGCAGATCCAGGCTTATTTCCCCAAGCCGGCGGTCATCCACGCACGCGGGCGCGGCGGGTCCTGGTGGACGACGGAGGGCTGGACCGAGGAGGCCGTGGAGCAGGCGATCCTGCACCCGGAGATCCAGAAGCTCCTCAAGGCCCGGGAGGAGCAGGCCCTGCGCGAGCGGCAGATGAACGAGTGCATGGCGCTCTTTGAGAGCTTTTCGCCGGAATCCTATCTGGAGCGGGCGCGCACCCTGCACCGGATGTTCGTGCTGCACGTCGGCCCGACGAACAGCGGCAAGACCTATGACGCCATTGAGGATCTGAAAACGCACACGCCGGGGGCCTATCTGGGGCCGCTGCGCCTTTTGGCGCTCGAGATGTTCGACAAGCTCAACGACGCCGGCATCCCCTGCAGTATGCTGACCGGGGAGGAGTCGATCCCGGTGGAGGGGGCGCAGGTGGTCGCCTCCACGATTGAGCTCTGCAATTTCAACACCCGCTACCGGACAGCGGTCATTGACGAGGCCCAGCTCATCGCCGACAAGGGGCGCGGCTCCGCCTGGCTCAAGGCCATCTGCCTTGTGGACGCGGAGATGGTGCACATCTGCATGGCCCCGGAGGCGCTGCCCTATATTGAAGGGCTCATCCAGAGCTTCGGCGACCCCTACAACATTGTGCATCACAAGCGGCTCTCCCCTCTGCGCTACGCGGGAAGCTGCAAGGGCTACGGGGACTTTCGGCCGGACGACGCGATCATCTGCTTTTCCCGCAAGAGCGTCCTGTCCACCGCCGCGATCCTTGAAAAGCACGGCTTTCACGCGAGCGTCATCTACGGCGCCCTGCCCCCGGAGGCCCGGCGCAATGAGGTGCGCAAGTATCTTGACGGGGAGAACGACATCGTCGTCGCGACGGACGCGATCGGCCTCGGCATCTCGCTGCCCATCAAGCGCGTGATCTTCGCGGAGACGGAGAAGTTTGACGGCAAGGAGTTCCGCCCCCTCACCACGGCGGAGGTCAAGCAGATCGGCGGCAGGGCCGGGCGCTTCGGCCTCCATGAATACGGCGAGGTGCTGGCGCTCGGCGACACGCCGCTGATCGAAGAAAAGCTCGGCCGGAACGTGCAGGCGATCAGGCAGGCCTGCATCGGCTTCCCGCGGGAGGTGCTGGCCGCGGACTATCCCCTGGACGTGCTGCTGCTCGCCTGGGAGCGGATGCCGCGCGCGCGGGAGTTTGTGCGGGAGAGTATGCAGGACGCGCTGATCCTGCTGCGGCATTTTCGCAAGACGATCAAGCCGGAGGATCGGGAGCTTGTGTATGATCTCATCACCTGCCCGGTGGACACCCGCTCTGAGGAGCTGGTCATCTACTGGGCGCGCTGCGCGGGGGCCATCGTGAAAAACAAGCGTGTGCCCGCGCCCGCGTTCGGGGACGAGACCCTGCAGAGCTGCGAGCTGCAGTACAAGGCCTACGATATCCGCCACCAGCTTCTGCGGCGCGTCGGCATCGAGGACGACTGCTCAGAGGAGCGGCAGGCCATTTGCCGCAGGATCGCGGAGCTCATGCGGGAGGACAAGGGCCAGTATATCCGCCGCTGCCGTGTCTGCGGGAAGGAGCTGCCGATCGGGTCGCTCTTCAACGTCTGCGCGCGCTGCTGGGCCCTGCGGGAGGGCGGACACTTGCCTTAAATTCCCTTAAGCCGCTTGCTTTTCTCCGGTATGGGGCTATAATCACCGGCGCATCAAGCTTCAGGAGGACATCATGAAAAGAGTTTTATTGCTTTGTATATCGATCACGGCGCTGCTGCTTGCGGGCTGCGGGATGCTGAACAAAACGCCCGAAGCCGCGCCCCGGGAGACAGCGGCGGTGCTGACCCCTGCCCCGGAGACCGCGCAGCCCACGCCCGAGCCTATCGTGCCGACGCCGACGCCCGACCCCGTCCGGCAGGACGGCGAGCGCTTTGACGCCGTCATCATGCTGGAGGGCATGGAGGAGACGGTACACTACGAACATATCGTCAACACGGCCCTCGGCTTTGAGATGGACTATGACTACGAGTCTTTCGTGCGGCAGCGGGAAGCGGACCGCGAAACCTTCATCTCGGTCTATGATAAGCCCGACGATCCCGAAAACTTCCTTGAGATCACAGCCCTCCCCCAGAACGCCGACGCTGTCGCCGCCTTTGTGAGCGAGACGCTCTCAAGAGAATTTGATCTCACCAACGTGACACGCACGCTTGCGCACGCGGGCGAGTGCGTCCGGATCGAGGCGTCCGTCATCAAGGGCACAAACAGGATGGCGCCGCAGCTCCAGGCGGTGTATATCATCCCGAGTGGCGACGGCTGTCTCCTCGCCACGACGCACGCCGCGATCGAGGCGAGCGAGGGCTTCTGGCGGCGCTTTGACTATATGCTCAACACCCTCTCCCTCCTTGCGCGGGACGAGAGCCAGGCGCTCACGGACGAGCAGGCGCTCGCCGCCGTCCGGCTTCTCTGCATGGCGGAGAACCCGGAGCTGGAGGGCATCGTGAACAGCGGCGAATACCCGGTGTACTGGGAGATCACCGCCGGCGACGCGGAGAGCGTCGTGGTGCTGTATCGCTCCTATACAGGGGCCCAGCTCCGGTATTACATCGACCGGCAAACGGGCGATGCCCATGTCACGGAGTTTGTCCCCGGCATCACACCCGAGGAGCAGCCCACAGGCGAGACCGTGAACATCCGGGCCTACCTCGCCTGAGCGGGCAGCATAGCGCAGAGAAAGCGCACAAAAGGGCTGTGAAACTGTTTTCCGCAAAAACGCAGGCGTTTATCCGCAGGGGAGGGGCTTGCCCCTCCCGGCAGTACAAGATAACCAAAAAAGAAATGTACGGCGAAATCGTAGTATTTTACGAAATTGCCGTACATTTTACCATATCGGAACGTTTTGCCGCGCGGGAGGGGCAAGCCCCTCCCCTACGCTGTTTATGGCCGGATTCTGCGAAAAGTGCGTTTCGCAACGGCCCCTTTGCTTACTCCGCGATGTTCTCCAAGAGCTCATAGAGCAGCGTATAGAGCTCGCGGGCGCGCTCCGGCTCGAGCTTGACGCAGGGGCCGATCTCGGCGGGGACCCGGAGGGCCTGATCGCGCAGGCTCTCCCCCGCCGCCGTCAGGGTGATGAGTACGCAGCGCTCGTCCTCTCTGCTGCGCGCGCGGGAGACGAGACCCTTTTTCTCCATGGCCTTGAGAAGCGGCGTGAGCGTGCCGGTGTCGAGATACAGCCGCTCCCCCAGCTCCTTGACGCTCATCGGCGCGTCCTCCCAGAGGGCCATCATGGTGATATACTGGGTGTAGGTCAGATCCAGCGAGCTCAGCGCCGGGTGGTACAGGCGGATCACAGCGCGCGAGGCGGCATAGAGCGGGAAGCAGAGCTGCCGATCCAGCCGCAGCGCGTCATAATCCTGGTTCATCTTGTTTCCCTCTCTCTTTACAGGAGCGCGGCGACAGCGGCGTCGACCTGTTTCATATCGGCGGTCAGCTCAAAGCGGGCGACCACGTTCCCCTCCCGGTCCACAAGGAACTTGGTGAAGTTCCACTTGATGGCGGGGTTGTTCTTATAATCCTTGTCGAGCTTTTTGAGCATCGCGCCCATGGCAAGGGCGACGGGGCCGTGGCCGAAGCCCTCGAAGCCCTTCTCCCCCTTGAGGAAGGTGTAGAGGGGCAGCTCATTCTCGCCGTTGACGTCGGACTTCTTCATCTGGGGAAACTGCGTGTTGTAGTGCAGGGTGCAGAACTCGTGGATCTCCTCATCCGTGCCGGGGGTCTGGCCCGCGAACTGGTTGCAGGGGATGTCCAGGATCTCAAAGCCCCGGTCGTGGTATTTCTCGTACATCTCCTCCATGGGCTTGTAGTGCGGGGTGAAGCCGCAGCCCGTGGCGGTGTTCACCACGAGGACCACCTTGCCGCGGAAAGCCTCCAGCGAAAGATCCTCCCCATTGCCGTCCTTGACTGTGTAATCGTAAAAAGACATGATCCGTACCTCCTGTTTCTATTTTTATCAATTAGATTGTATCAAATATAATCGACCTTGTCAAGGGGGAAATGCTGCATTTCCCCCCATTTTATTTCCACGGGATCGTAAAGCCCTTGAGGAGCGGGGAGGCCGTGTCGATCAGGTCCCGCAGCCACCAGCCGTAGGCATAGCCCTCCGCGCAGCGGAAGAAGGGTCCCGCCCCCGGCATGACCTTCACCGCGTCCCGCTCGTCCGCGAGGGTGCCGCGCCAGTAGTCGTCCATCACGCGGTAGAAAAAGGCCGCCGCGTCCGCCTTCTCCCGGCGGCTGATGGGATTGCGCGCGGACATATATTCCACATTTTGCTCCGAGTAGCGCCAGAGCTCCTCCTGCTGCCATTCGGCAAAGTGCAGAAGGTGCGAATCCTCCTGCCCGCTCTCCGCGGCCCAGGCGTCCACGTCGACGCGGCGGGGGGTGTAGACGATGCCCGCGTCGCTCAGATCCAGGACGCTGTAGGCCGTGGGATAGCCGAGAAGGTACTCCGTGAGAAGCTCGGTGAGGCCCGCCTCCTGATATACGGCGCGCACGTGCATGTGGCCGCTGAGATAGAGCGGCGCGCCGTACTCCCTGAGGAGGGCGGCAAAGCGCTCCCCGTTTTGGAGATAGTAGCTCTCGCTCGCGGGATCGCGGCTCGCCTCCGGCAGAAGGTTATAGTGCCCCGCGGCGAGGATGTGAAGCCCCTGCTCCCGCGCCGTGCGCAGCATATTTTCCGCCCAGAGGAGGGTGTTTTCCGAGAAGAAGATGCGGCCCGTATCAGGGGCCTCTGCCGCCGGGAGATCGATGCACCCGGTCTCGTAGCCCGCGGTGTCCATCATGAGGAGCATGAGACCGCCCCGCACCACGCAGTAGCTGAGCGAGCTGGGGTCCCGGCTGAAAGCCTCGTCATAGCCGAAGTCCGCGTAGAGCGCGGCAAAGGCCGTCTGCGTGACGGGCGCGAGATCGTGGTTTCCCGGCAGGACGTAGACCGGAAGCCCAGCCGCCTCCGCGCGCCGGAGCTTTTCACAGAGGGCCGCGTGTCGATAATCCCGCCCGCCGTTGCAGAGGTCGCCGGTGAGCAGCAGGAAGTCCGCCCCCTGCTCTCTCGCGTCCCGGAGGAGGGCGTCGGCAAGCTCCATGTTGTAGGCAGCCTGGGCCGGGTCCTCCCCGTGCGGGCGGTTGTCTGGGTCAAAGTGCAGGTCCGACGCCACCGCGATGCGCACATCCCCTTTCCCGGGCAGCGGCGGGAGCGCGGGGACCGTCACCTCCGCAGACGCGCGCGCCCCGCAGCCGGAGAGCAGCATTGTGAAACAGAGGAGCGCGGCAGTCGCCGCGCTCCTGATGGTTTTGGAAAAAGCCATGTTTATCTGTGCTTGTTGCGGCCCCAGAAGGTGTTGTAGCGGTCGGGCTTCCACTCCGGCGCGATGTCCTTCACGGCCTCCGCCGCGGTGATCACAGCGTCGTCATGGTCGATGTCGATGAGGGTGTAGCGGTCGTTGCCCATGCCGAGCTCCTTCATGTAGCTGAGCTGTCTGAGCCCGTGGCGGCTCTCCACGCGCTCGACAAGGGCCTTTCCGCCCCCGCCGGGGAGATTGTAGATGAGGTCCATACAGGCGTTGTCCACCGCGAGGATGTCAAGCGAGGCAAGGATGCCCACATCCGGCGTGACGACGGGCGTCGCCTCGGGGCCTGCGCAGTCGCAGTCCACGGACATGTTGCGCATGGTGTTGATGAAGCAGACGTGGGGGGCGAAGTGGTCCACGGTGGCCTTGGTGCTCTCGGAGATGCGCTCCATGAGCTCCTCCTCCGCGATGCTCCACATGTCGCCGGAGCCTGCCGCGGTATGGATCTCCTTCTTGCCGATGCGCCCGTCCGCGCAGCCGATGCCGATGTTCTTGTTCGAGCCGCCGAAGCCGCCCATGACATGGCCCTTGAAGTGCGTCAGCACAAGCAGGGAGTCATAGTTCAGCATCGTCTTGCCGACGTGCATCTCCGTAAACCACTTGCCGCCCTTCACGGGGAGAGTGGCGACGCCGTCCGCGTCGGTGATGTCCACGGGGCAGAAGGTCCAGCCGTTGATCTCCAGCGTCCTGCGGTGGTCCTCGGTGGTGTAGCGGCTGCCCTCATAGTAGGTGTTGGTCTCGATGATGGTGGCCTCGGGCAGGCGGGTCTCGATCAGGTTTTTGACCCAGGGGCGGGGGATGATATTCGGCCCCTCCGCCTCGCCGGTGTGCAGCTTGATGGCCACCCTGCCGGACAGGACAGACGCCACGCGGTCATAGATCTTCTGCATCCCGGCCTCGGACAGGTCGCGGGTGAAGAAGACGACAGAGCTCTCGCCCGTGCGCGCGTCATAGGGGACATACTTGTTGCCGTCCTTGCCGGGGATGGGTTTTGTTGTGCTCATTCAAATTCCTCCTTGGTCGATTGCAAAAAAACTCTTCTCTTGCTGTATTTTACAGTTTAGCATATCACAGCCGGAATTGCCATAAAAAAATTTTCCCCCGCGCGGCGAAAAGATTTTGCAAAAACGCTTGACAGAACGCGGGTACCTGTGGTATAAACATATCAACCCGATAGGGAAGTTCTTCTAAAAGAACGGGAGATGGGTCCTATGTTCAAGCACACCCGGCGATGTCGCCTCCGGTGATCGTATTTTTTCCGATTTCAACACAACTATTATTTCAGGAGGTAACATCATGTCGAACATCTATACATCCGCAGACCAGCTCATCGGGAAGACCCCCCTGCTGGAGCTGACGCATATTGAAAAAAAGGAAGCGCTTGAGGCCACCGTCCTTGTCAAGCTCGAATACTTCAACCCCGCCGGCTCCGTCAAGGACCGCATCGCCAAGGCCATGATCGACGATGCCGAGGCGAAGGGCCTTTTGAAGGAGGGCTCCGTCATCATCGAGCCCACCTCCGGCAACACGGGCATCGGCCTTGCCTCCGTCGCGGCGGCCAGGGGCTACCGCATCATCATCGTCATGCCCGAGACCATGAGTGTGGAGCGCCGCCAGCTCATGAAAGCCTACGGGGCGGAGCTCGTGCTCACCGAGGGGGCCAAGGGCATGAAGGGCGCCATTGCGAAGGCGGAGGAGCTTGCGGCCTCGATCTCCAACGCCTTCATCCCCGGCCAGTTTGTGAATCCCGCGAACCCCGCCGTCCACAGGGCCACCACGGGGCCCGAGATCTGGGCGGACACCGACGGGAAGGTGGATATTTTCGTCGCGGGCGTCGGCACCGGCGGCACCATCACGGGCGTGGGCGAATATCTCAAGTCGCAGAGCGCCGCGGTGAAGGTCGTCGCGGTGGAGCCCGCGGGGTCCCCGGTCCTCTCCAAGGGGACGCCGGGCGCGCACAAGATCCAGGGCATCGGCGCGGGCTTCGTGCCGGACGTGCTGAACACCGGGGTGTATGACGAGATCATCACCGTGGAGAATGAGGACGCCTTTGCCGCCGGAAAGCTCATCGGGAAATCCGAGGGCGTGCTGGTAGGCATCTCCTCCGGCGCCGCGGTCTGGGCCGCGATCCAGCTCGCCAAGCGCCCGGAGAGCAAGGGCAAGACCATCGTCGCCCTCCTGCCCGACACCGGCGACCGCTATCTCTCCACCCCGCTCTTCGCGGAGTAAAAAAATCATAAAAATCCGTAGGGGCCGGCGCCCTCGGCGGCCCGGCAGGGAGAAGTCTGAAATATGAATGGCCCCCGGCGAATTCGTAACAAAGTACGTTTTCGCCGGGGGCTCTTTGCATTATAATGGCTGTACCGCGCGGGCCGCCGAGGGCGTCGGCCCCTGCTGTAAAATATAGGTTTTATATTCCGTCACTGGATATACACGATGGCGGTCTTGCGGAAGGCGGAGATGAGGCCCAGGATGCCGGTGTAGATAAGGCCCGAGGCATAGACCCAGGTGAGGTGCTGCATGTCGCGGCGGATGAGGCCGAAGGCGACCGCGAGGACCGCAAAGCCGATGTTCAAAATTCCCTCCGCGAGATTGAGCCGCCAGGACCCCGCCTGGAAGCGCCTGGCCTCGAGCGCGCGCATGATGTCCACGACGCCGGTAAAGGCGTTGATCCCCAGGAGGTAGAGGGCGATGAGAACGCCGGCCCGCTGGGTGATGGAGAGGGTGAAGATGCCGAAGTCCAGCAAAATCACGCCCTTGTAGAGGATGCTGCGCCCGTCCACCATATGACGGGCCATGTTGAAATAAAACACGATGGACCGGATGCCCTGCGCCGTGAGCGACAGCCCCAGCATCAGCAGGACCAGCTCATACCCGTCTTCGCCGAGCCAGAGCATGAGCACCGCCGCCCCGATGTAGCCGAGCGCGGCGAGGACCTTCTGTACACGCTGCGCAGCACTCATCTGTCTCTCTCCTCTCTGATAAACTCCAGCAGCTTCCGGTAATCCCGGATGCCGCGAAAGCCCTTCTCCCCGAAGTCCACGGAGAAGCCCGCGAGGAGGCTGCCGGAGCGGAAGATGCGGTTTGTGACCATGCTCTTCTGCGCCATGGCGGCAAGGAAGAAACGGCCGAGGAAGGTGCTGTCCTTCTCCTCGGGCGGGGTCTCAAGATACTCCCGCTCATACTTCTCGAGCGCGAAGTCCTCGAGCGGCGTGTCCGCGATCCGCTCGCCCAGGGCCTTCCAGTCGGCGCAGGCGTCAAGCTGGCGCTTCTCCAGAATCTCGCGGATCTCCTTTTCCCAGGGCTGAACCGTTTCTGTCGCGTAGGTCGAGAGGGCGAAGTCCCCCGCCCCGCCCCGCAGATACGCCATGGCATAGACCATCTGGCAGAAGGCGAGGTAGTATTCCCGGGGGTTATCCTTGACGATCACCTCATACCCTCCCCAGGCGGGCAGGTACTTATAGCGGGCGAAGCTGTAGTCCGGCAGGTGGCCCGCGCGGCCGTGGCCGAGATTCATGATGGTGTTCTCGCTCGGCTGGTAGACGCTGTTGGAGTAGATGCCCTTTTCCAGATCGTCCGGCGCGCCGGGGCTGTGGCGAAAGCGCACGGGGCGCTCCCGCTCGGGATTGGGCAGGAGCTCGAAGAAATAGGGGCCGGTGTTGTTGATGACGAGCGAGGGCGTGCCCGCAAAGCCGCTGTGGGCCCAGGTGTCCGCGAGGACATGCATGGCGATGCCCGCGGCCTGGGCGCCGCGGCCCTTTGCGAGCTCCACGGTGTCCTTCACGAGCGCGCCGTTCGGCTTGCAGATGAGGCGGTACTTGTTGCGGTAGCGGCGGGAGGCTTTTTTGAGCTCCGCATGGAGGTCATAGGGGAGGAAGTGGAAGGAGGCCCAGATGCGGGTGATGTCCTGCAGGCCGACAAGGTCGGTGCGCGCCTCCATCAACTCAAGCTGGAGCTGGGTAGTGGCGGCGGCCTTCGGCCCCTTGACACGGGCGAGGAAGGTTCTGGAGCACCAGTCCACAAGCTGGGCGCTGTAGCAGATCTCCATGCCCTCCGCGTGGGAATAGCCGGCAATACGGGCGGCGCAGTAGGTGGCGTAATAGTGAAAATCCTTCTGCATCTCTCACGCCTCCCCGAGCTGTTTTATAAGCCGTTTGACCTTCCGCGCGGCGAAGGCCAGCTCCCCCGTGATGCAGATGGAGGTACCCTCCACGACGAGAGAGGCGAGGGCGCTGAGAAGCGGCTCCTCCGTAAAATTCCGCGTGGGCAGAACCCAAAGCGCCATCACAAACGAAATTGTCTGAACCCCGAAGGCGATAAACGCGACGACCATATATAGGGGCCCCTTGCGTTTTCCGAGGCCCTCCGCCCGCGCGGAGAGTCCCATCCAGAAGCGAAAGCTCATCGCGAGCAGCAGAATCACCGCGACGATGAGCACAACAAAAAGCATTTGGGGCACGGTGAGGTTCGCCATCGAGGCCCTGATCTCTTCGTCCGGCGCGAGGATCATGATCAGAAGCGGCTTGATGGCCTCCCAGAGGCCGAAGGCGATCACACCGCTGCCGAGACTGCGCAGGGTGCTCTGCTGCCGGCGCAGTTCTTTTTCCAATTCAGGATCAGCCATTTTATGTATTATCCTTCTCTATATTTCGTCGGCCATCTCGGCCACGATTGCGCTCAGGTCCAGCTCCCCGAAGCGGCCGACCATTTCCGGATGCCTGGCCTTATAGGCGAGGATGATGTTTTTCAGCATCGTCTGCTGGACGATCTCTCCGTCCCCGGTCAGGACGCAGAAGAGCTCCCGGTTGTTCATTTCCCTGAGTGATTTCATCTTGTACCCCTCCAGTTTTAAGCTGCCTATACGGATGATACTTTCAAATCATACCACAGAAGGGCCATGAAAGGAAAGAGGGAACGGCAAGTTTTTTACAGTCGTTTTTTCAAAATGCTGCGCCGCCCGGGTTTCCGGGCGGCGCACTGTTTTTATCGCAGCGGGATATTGAGCCTGCGCTTCTTTCCGCCGGCGCGGTAGCTGACGGCGAGCTTTCGCGGGGTGGATTTGATGAGCGTGACGCAGCTTCTGTCCAGGGTCTCGATGCGCTCGTAGGCTTCGCGCTTTTCCTCATCATAGGCCCCCACGTTGTCAGAGGTGAAGAGCACCCCGCCGAAGAGGGCGTTCACCGTGGCGAGGAGCTCCCGCTCACTCGGGCTGAGGCTGATGTTGTCATCCCGCAGGAGAAAGACGTCCGGGTCATTGCGAAAGGCCCTGCCGTCAAGATGCCGGCGGAAGACGGTGTTGAGGATGGTGTTGCGGGTGGAGGGCACCTCCCGGTGGAAGGGGCGAAGCTGCAGATCCCCCAGCCAGTTGAGGGACATGTCGCAGCCGATGCGGCAGTAGTCCACCATGCCAAAGGCCGGGGCCAGCGGCACCCCGCAGCCGAGGATCAGCGCGTCACCCGCAAGCTCCCGCAGAAGACGCATCCCGTCGTACATAACCTGGGCGCGCGTCTTGTCCCGCCTTGGGATAAGGCAGCAGGCATAGAGGAAATCGAGCTTCAGAAGCCCGTAGCCCCAGTCGCGCACCACGGTGTCAAAGACCTCCTTGAGATAGGCTCGCACCCCGGGGTTGTAGATATCGAGCCCGTAGAAGCCGGACCAGTTGCAGCCGCCCGGCTGGGGCTCGCCGTTTTCATCGCGCAGAAGCCAGTCCGGATGCTCTTTGACGAGGATGGACTTTTTCTCCGCCGCGAAGGGGGCAAGCCAGATGCCCGGCAGCATCCCCGCCGCGCGGATCGCATCCGCCGCGCGCTTCATGCCGTGGGGAAAGCGCTCGTTCTGCACAAGCCAGTCGCCCACCGCGTTCTCATACCCGTCGTCGATCTGGAACACATCGGGCAGCTTTTTGGAGCCCTCGAAGCCCCGGAGGTCGTTTTCGATGGAGGCTTCGCTGATGTTCTCATAGAGATTGTACCAGCTCGTATAGCCCGTGAGGCGGCGGCCCTTTGCCGGGGGAATGTTCAGGAGGCGGAAGTATTCATCGAAGACCGCGTCCTCCGTGCCGCGCAGGATCACGAGATCGAAGACCGTATAATCCCCGGTGAAGCGGTGGCCGCGGCAGTCCTTTTCGAGCGTGACGCTATTGTCGTTCGTGTCAAAGCGCAGGACCGTAAAGCCGCTCTCCTCCGCGAGGGAGCCGAAGAGCGTGAACGCCTCCCCCCGGCGCACATAGCCGTAAGTAAAGCCGTGCTGCTGCCCGTGCCGACGTCCGTAGGCGACGAAGCGGTAATCGCCGTAGCGGTCAAAGCTGAACCTTTTGACGAGCGCCCCCGGCACCCGGTCGAGGCTGCGCATCCGCCCTCTGACGCCGCGCTCCCGGCTGTCGGTCCAGGACTGATAGCCGTTTAAGTAGAGCATGTCGCGCTTTTCAAAGGGGAAGGTAAAGCGGAGGCGGATCTCTTTGAGCTCCGTCTCCCCCGCGCTCTCAAGGCGGAGGGTGATGCGCTCCCCGCTCTCCCGGAGATCCCAGCGGAGGGCGGCAGTCTCGCCGCTTGCGGAGGTCTCGCAGGCAAAGTCCCGGGTTTTGATCTGGAGCGTGCTCATGCCTTCTTCCCCTTGAGCTCCTCGATCTTCGCGAGGATCATCTTCTCATTGTACAGGAGGAAGAGGCAGGCCCCGATCACGCAGGTGACGAAGGCCACGACCGCGGTGGCGCGGTAGCTGCCCTTGGTGCCGGCGACAGTCATGGAGGTGAAGACCACCATGGCGAGGGCCTGTCCCATCTTGAAGGCGAAGGTGCGGGCGGCGAAGAACATGCCGCTGCGGTCCTCCCCGGTCTCAAGTCTCGAGAGCTCCGCCACGTCGGCAACGCAGGCCTGGGGCAGGATGCCGAGGATGGCCATGGGCACCGCCGCGCAGACGGCGACAATGAAGCCCCAGTAGAGGCCCTTGCCGCAGAGGGACGTGATGAGGAAGACCACGGCATAGGCAAAGAAGCCCGTGACGATGAGCTTTTTCTTGCCGAGCTTCGGGGCGAGCTTATTCACCACCGGGTAGAGGCAGACGGAGATGAAGGTCATGGTCGCGGTGAGGACAAAGGTCCAGGTGTCCTCGATCTCCATGAGCTTGGTCTCATAGAAGGCAAGGCCCGTCTGGAAGAGGGTGAGGGCGAAGAAATAGATGACGTCGGAGTAGACAAAGCGGCGGAACTGACCGTTCTGGAAGGTTTTCAGCAGGGAGGAGAAGGCCGCCGTCTTGCTGGGCTTGGAGTCGATATACTCCCGCTCCTTGATGTAGAGGGAGGGCACCAGCATCGCAATGCAGGCGAGGGCCGCCATGATGGCGACCGCCATGCGCACGGAGCCCGCCTGTCCGAAGGCGCCCTGGAGCATCCCCGCGACATTCGGCAGCATGAAGGAGATGGACTGGCCCGCGATAAAGGTGAAGGAGATGTAGGTAGAGACATTGATGCGGTGCTCCTGCGTGTCGCCGAGCTCCGCGATGAGGGCGTTATAGGGCGTGCAGAAGATGGTCATGAAGAGGTAGAAGACCATCAAAAGGCAGAAGAGGACGGTGTCGTTCAGGGCGACGGAGCCTGTCTGCGGCAGGGTGAAGAGGCCGACTGTCACGAGTGCGAAGGGGACGGCGATGGTCTTCATGAAGGGGATGCGGCGCCCGCCCTTGTAATTGGAGCGGTCGGACCAGCCGGCAATCAGGGGGTCGGTGACCGCGTCGAAAATGCGGCCCACAGCGAGCACGAGGCCGAAGAGCGTGAGCTTGAAGAGGATGGGGTTCTGCGTGATGCCGGAGGCGAAGATGCCGGTGTTGGGGTTCTGGGCATCGGGGCTGCCGGTGTAGTAGTAGACCATCCAGTTTGTGACGATGCCGGAGAGCAGGCTCCAGCCGAACTGCCCGACGGCAAAGATCCAGAGCAGCTTGTTCGTGATCGGTTTCTTTTGCATGATTCAAATCTCCTTTTCTTTATTGCCTCCCTCCTTGAGGGAGGTGGCGCGGCTGATCTCACGCGAGGCCGTGACGGAAGGAGTCTGTAAGCGTTTGCCGCCGACTCCCTCCGTCACGCCGCGGCCGTACACGCGCCGTGACAGCTCCCTCAGAGAGGGAGCCTTATTTCTTAACCGCGAGCTTTACGGCCTCATACGCGCCGTTATAGATGCCGGCGGCCTTTGCGCGCAGGATGCCGCGGCAGAGGGCAGGCAGGATCTCGTCCCCCTCCGTGATCTCGTCGAGCATGGCGAGGACCTCCGCCGTCTTCTCGCACTCATAGGTGCCGTCGCCCACCTCGGCCGCGCGGATGGCGCCCCAGGCTTCATGCCCGCCCACGCGATGGATCATGATTTTCGGCACGGGGTAAAAGCTCAGCTCGCTCGGCTTCGTGAGCAGCACGTCGCACACGCGCATCAGGAGATTCGTCACATACACGGCGGCGAAGATATCCTTGTGGCAGAAGACCTGCACGCCGCGGATGTTTTCGTCGTTTTCCAGAAAAGCCCTCGTCGCGCCGTAATCGTCAAAGTGTGTCTCGGCGAGGGTTTTGAGCTCCGGGATGTGGGAGACGATGGAGTCCCAGACCTCGAAATGGTCGCCGGTGTTGATGAGCAGCATCGCCTTGCCCGCCCGGATCTGGGGCAGGAGGTGGCGGATGATGTCCTCAAAGAGCTTCTGCTGGGCGCCGGCGCCGCCGATGGAGAGGAGGTAGCGCCGGGGCGCGCCCTGCTCCATGCGGGCAAGGCGGGCAGCACAGTCCGCCTCGATATTCTCCACGAGCTCATGGTCGATGTAGTGGCCCACGTCGAAGAGCGCCCCCTTGGGCATAGGTTTCAGGATGCGCTTCTTGTCCATGCCGCGCAGCATCTTGTAGCCCAGGAAGGCCGAGGGCGTCTGCACGGTGTGGATGCTCCCCTCACTGAGGTGCAGGGCCATGGGCCAGTTGTCCGGGATGACGTTCACGACCCGGGTGAAGCCCGCGTGGATCGCCGCCTGGGCGGGCCAGACGTGGGTCGCGAGATAGGGCACGTCCTTCGGCAGCTCCTTTAACAGGTTTGCCATGAGCTCCGCCGATTTCTGGTCCCCGGCGTTGTAGCTGAGCTTGCGGAAGCCCTCGGAATTCATGGGCTCCCAGAAGAGCTTGTTGAAGAGCCAAAACTGCTGGCTCAGGCGGGAGCCGAGGGAGTAGAGATCGTTCTGCCCGGAGATGATCTTGGTGCAGACGGACTCCGGGAAGGCGTTGAGATCCAGCCAGTAGGGTTCATACCCGAGGGCGTGGGCGGCCGAGGCGATGGCCATGGAGATGCGGTAGTGCCCGTAACCCATGCGGATGTTGCCGACGATGACGGCGTTCTCCGGGAGCTTGAGTCCCGGCTTGTCCGTGAGACGCAGGGTCTTCACCCCGATGGGCGCGAGGACGGGGTTTTCCTCCGCCTTGAAGTAATAGCTGCGGGCGCTGTCGTCCCCGTATTTTTTCAGAAACTTCTCCTTCTGGCGGCAGGCCCTGCGGTAGTCCCTGTCCGCGACCTGGTTGCCGAATATGACTCTTGCGCGATCCATAAACCTTTCCTCCGTTTATTATAAAGAAAAAGTGATAGCCTGTGTTCAGACTATCACATTGAGAGGGGTCTGTCAATAATTTGAAATCTTTTCGCTCACCGGAGCAGGGGCTGGAGCTGCTGCCCCCTGAGCGCCGCCGCGAGCGCGTCCGGCAGGAGGGTGAAATCCGCCTGGAGGGAGTTTGGCTTCTTGCTCGGATCGTCCTGCCGGAAGGGGACAAAGTAGACGTGTTTGCGGGTTAATAAACGCGCGATGTTCTCCGCCGAACCGGAGAGCCCGTCGTTTGTGGAGAAGGCGATCAGAAGCGGCCGCCCGTTTCTGAGGTGCGCCTTGGCCGCCATGGTGACGGCGCTGTCCGTGATCCCGTGGGCGAGCTTTGCAAGCGTATTGCCCGTGCAGGGCGCGATGACGAGCGCCTGCATCGGCGCCGTCGGCCCCAGGGGTTCCGCCTGGGCGATCGTCGTGACCGGCTCCCTCCCCGTGATGGCCCTCAGGCGGCGCAGGTGCTCTGCCGCCGTGCCGAAGCGGGTGTCGGTTTTGGCGGCGGTCTCGCTCACGATGGGGACGAGATCATAGTCCGCCGCGAGTCCTTCCGCGACGGGAAAGACCTGCGCGTAGGTGCAGTAGGACCCGCAGAGCGCGAATCCCACCCGGATTTTACTGTCCATGGTTTTCCTCCCTCTCCCGAATTACGGCATAGACCGTGTCCCGCATGAGTACCGCCGCGGCGCAGGGGGCGCTCTTCCCGGGAAGGCCGGGCGCGGCCGCGGCGTGAAGCCCCAGCTCCGCGGCAAGCTCCCGGTCAAAGCCCGGCGTGGAGGCGAGCTCCAAAAGCAGGCTGTCCGGCCGCAGGCGCTCCAGCGTCTCCTTTTCGATGACCGGCGCGGGCACGGTGTTCACAAGAAAGTCCAGCTCCGCCGCGAGCTTCGGGATCTCCCGCAGCTCACAGGCGTGCAGGCCGAGGCCCTCCGCCGCGGCCCGGTCGCCCCGCTTTCGGGCCGCGATCCAGGTCTCGCAGCCGAGAGCGCGCAGCCGCGGCGCGAGCTGGGAGGCGACACGCCCCCACCCCGTGATGAGGGCGCAGCCCCGCCAGAGACTGCGCGGGCTCTCCCGGATGAGGACGCCCACCGCCCCCTCGGCCGTGAGGGCGGCGTTTCCCACGGTGAAGTCCCGCCGCGTCATGAGATCGCAGACCGAGAGGCCCGCCCGCACCGCGCCGAGGGCCGTATCCTGGCCGAGCCGCCCGCCGCATAGGGTCTGGCCCGGCCAGAGCGCCGTAAGGAGCTCCTCCGTTTTCACATGCTGCACCGAGAGCGGGCAGAGCACTTCCCCGTCCTTCTCCGCCGGGATGCCGAGCAGCACCCAGTCCGCCCCGTAGACGCAGGCGTCGAGCGATGTGCAGGCCACGATCCGCTGCGGCAGCGCAGCCTTCTCCAGCGCGTAGGTGCGCACCGTATGTCCGTCCCCGGCGAGGAGCGCCGCCAGCCATCCGGCCCGCGCATCCCCGCCGATCACCGCGAATTTCATGCCACCACCTCCGAGCCATTCTATGACCGGGGTCGGGGAGAGGTGAAACGGAACAGGCCGCGGCACAAAACCCCGCGGCACAAAAGCGTAATACTATGTGTTTTGTTCCAGAACATACGAAATTGGGGGATGCGCCCCCCTATCTTTCTTTTCGGTCTTGCCCGAAAAGAAAGATAGCGCCGCGCCCGGTGTAAGAAAGCCGCGCCCGGTGTAAGAAAGAAAAGGGCGCTGAGACGCGGGTACTGTTTCTGTGGTCTGAATATTTCTCCCGCGGATATTTGACCTGTCTGCTCTCCACTCACAAAAACGATACATTCCCGCACTATCTCCGCGGAAGGCTTCGCTTACGCTCACGCCGCTGCCTGGGTCAAGTATCGGCGAGCCGCGGCTCCGTGCGTGGTACAGCTTTCGTCAGAAGTACGGCGCAGCGACACCTTAGACTCCCCGCCTCTGCGTGGAGTCCAGAGGACACTTCCTCTGGTTGCCTTTCTTTGGAATCCAAGAACCGTTTCTTTCCCCAACGGGAAAGAAACGGTTCTTGACCTGAGCAGCGTATCGCCTCTGAGCGCTTTAGGAGGATAACATTAAACACATACTATTTCTTACGCCTCGCGCGCGAGCTTCAGGAAGTCCTCCACGGCCTGTTTGCCGCCCGCGACGACCGAGGGGCGCGTGGGGTCCATGGGCAGAGGTCCGCCGTCGATGGTGCAGCAGACGCCGCCCGCCTCCTCCACGATGAGCCTGCCTGCGGCGTAATCCCAGAGGGAGAGGCCGAGCTCAAAGAACACGCCGGCCCTGCCCGCAGCGACGGTGCAGAGATCGAGGGCCGCAGCCCCCTCCCGGCGGATGTCGAGGCCCGCGAGGTACGCCTTTTTCATGAGCGCGAAGGTCCGGTCGGCAAGGGCTGTGTCATAGGGGGCGGTGCCGCAGCAGACAAGCGTCTCCGAAAGAGGCTCGTCCGAGGCGCGGATGGGTCTGCCGTTGAGAAAGGCCCCCTCCCCCTTCACGGCGGTGAAGTGTTCCGAGACATAGGGGTTCAGGATCGCCGCCGCGCGAAGCTCTCCCCCGCGCTTATAGGCGACCGAGATGCAGCTGTGGTGGCAGCCGTGGACAAAGTTCATGGTGCCGTCGATGGGGTCGATGATGAAGACATGCTCGGCATGGAGGTCGTCGTGCCGGTCGTTCTCCTCGCAGAAAAAGCGCGCGCCGGGCAGGGCCGCGGTGAGGCGCTCGATGAGCAGGGCCTGGACGCGCTTGTCGTAGGCGGTGACCACGTCGCGCCGGTCGGTCTTCCGCTCGGCCAGGATGTCATGGGCTTGGAGGATGAGAGCCGCCGCCTCGCGCTCGGCCTCGCAGATGAGACGCAGGAGCTCTTGATCGTTCATATTGAAAATCTCTCTTTCCTATAAATTTTACCCTATTATAGTCTATCTTTCCGCCGCCGTACAGGGGTAAAAACCATTTTTCCACACAGCGTCCGGAGAATTGTGGGAATTTTTCTCAAATTATCGCTCGTCTTTCACTTGACATAATTTTGAGAAGACGGTAAAATAACTTAGTTAATATTATGGCGGAGCATGGGGAGCTCCCGATTGATATTACTTCTCAACTTTGACGGGTCTGTGTGACCCGTTCCTTACGATAGAGCCAACGCAGCTATCGAATCACCCTGCGTGAAATTCTGAAAGATTGGAGGTGTAACCCCTTACCATGCCATTGGTATTAGCCATCATTTTGATGATCGTCCTGGCCGCCGCGGGCTTTGGGGCAGGCATTGCCTACCGCAAGAAGGTCGCCGAGCGCGAGATCACGAGCGCCGAGGAGGAGGCCAGACGGATTGTAAATGAAGCGATCAAGAGCGCCGAGAGCAAGAAGAGAGAGGCGCTTGTTGAGGCAAAGGAAGAGATACACAAAAGCCGCTCCGAGTACGAGCGGGAAGTCAAGGAACGCAGAGCAGAGCTGTCCAAGCAGGAGCGCCGCCTTCAGCAGAAGGAGGAGAACCTGGACAAGAAGATCGACGCGGCCGAGAAGAAAAACGAGACCCTGCAGAACAAAATCGCCGCCGCCGAAGCGCAGCAGCAGGAGATCGGCCTTGTGAAGAAGAGCCAGCTTGAAATGCTGGAAAAGATCTCCGGCTTCACCGTGGAAGAGGCGAAGGCCTACCTCATCGCCAACATCCGCGACGAGGTCACCCACGAGATGGCCATGAAGGTCAAGGAGGTCGAGGCACAGTTCAAGGATGAGGCGGACGAGAGAGCGAGAGAAATCGTCGCCACCGCCATCCAGCGCTGCGCCGCCGACCACGCAAGCGAAATCACCGTCTCCGTCGTCCCCCTCCCCAACGACGAGATGAAGGGCCGCATCATCGGCCGCGAGGGCCGCAACATCCGCAGCATCGAAACGCTCACGGGCTGCGACCTCATTATCGACGACACCCCCGAGGCCATCACGGTCTCCAGCTTCGACCCCGTCCGGCGTGAGGTCGCGCGCCTCGCCTTGGAGAAGCTCATCCAGGACGGCCGCATCCACCCCGCCCGCATCGAGGAGATGGTCGCCAAAGCCCAGAAGGAGGTCAACGCCACCATCAAGGCCGAGGGCGAGCGCGCCGTGTTCGAGACCAATATCCACGGCCTGCACCCCGAGATCATCAAGCTGCTCGGCCGCATGAAGTACCGCACGAGCTACGGCCAGAACGTGCTGAACCACTCCATCGAGGTGTCCCATTTGGCGGGCCTTATGGCGGCGGAGCTCGGCGCGGATGTGAACGTCGCAAAGCGCGCGGGTCTGCTGCACGACCTCGGCAAGTCCATCGACCACGAGGTCGAGGGCAGCCATGTCACCATCGGCGTCGACATCGCGCGCAAGTACAAGGAGTCTGAGGCCGTCATCCACTGCATCGAGGCCCACCACGGCGACGTGGAGCCCCACAGCATCGAGGCGTGCCTTGTCCAGGCGGCGGACGCCATCTCGGCCGCCCGCCCCGGCGCACGGCGCGAGAACATCGAAAACTACGTCAAGCGCCTCGAAAAGCTCGAGGAGGTCTCCAAGAGCTTCCCCGGCATCGCGAGCTCCTACGCCATCCAGGCGGGCCGCGAGATCCGCATCATGGTCAAGCCCGAGGATGTGAGCGAGGATCAGATGGTCCTGCTCGCCCGGGATATCGCCAAGAAGATCGAGGAGGAGCTGACCTACCCCGGTCAGATCAAGGTCCACCTCCTGCGCGAGACCAAGGCCATCGACTACGCCAAATAAGTAAGGTGAAAACGCAAAACCCCCGGACAGATCAACGATCATGTCATTCTGAGGAGCGCAGCGACGAAGAATCCCGTACCTTTTGCAGGCAGCCGCGAGATCCTTCGACTCCGCTTCGCTCCGCTCAGGATGACAAAGAATGCAGACAAGCGAAAACCCCCGGACAAATGTCCGGGGGTTTTCGCTTGTCTGCGCGACACCGCACGTGTGAGAAAAATCTGCGGCCGGTATCAGTACAGCTCTTTGAGCTTCGCAATGCAGTCAGGGCAGACGTTTTTCCCGCGGTAATTCACGATCTTCTTGGAACTGCCGCAGAATACACAAGCCGCCTGATATTTGCGAAGAATAATGCTGTCGCCGTCAACATAGATTTCAAGGGAGTCCTTCTCCCCGATGTTAAGGGTGCGACGCATTTCAATCGGCAATACGATACGTCCAAGTTCGTCGACTCTTCGTACGATACCAGTGGACTTCACGTAAGCATCCCCTCTGCTTTCTTGTGAATTTCTTTACCTCATTCGCACAGAAATACTTACAAAGATTGGTAAAAAATTACAATTTCGTAAATATTTATAGCATCTTATATCATTTTTCCGCGAAAATTACAAGCCCTAAAGCAGAAGTTTTGCAATTGTTCATAAAAAGTTCTTATCTTTTCTGTAAAACCTGCACCAAAAATGAGGTGTTTTTTTGTCTTTTGCGCTAATTTCCATTTTTTTCGTATCAGTTTTTGCAGCTTTTTTCCAGGACTCAACAGCGGAAACCGGGGCTGCCGTGCTGGAAGGGACGCGGGATGCGCTGCGCTTTGCGATAGACCTTGCCTCGGCACTCTGTCTCTGGTCCGCCGTGGGGGAGCTCTTGGAGCGCGGGGGCGCCGCGGCTACCCTGTCCCGCCTTCTCAGGCCCTTCCTGCGGCGGCTTTTTCCAATGGGCGCGCAGGATGCGGAAGTGCTCGCCGCGCTGTCGGAAAATCTCGGCGCGAACATGCTGGGGCTCGGAAACGCCGCGACGCCCGCCGGCGTCCGGGCCGCGCGGGGGCTCCGGCGTCTCGGCGCGCGCTGGGAGCTCAACACCCTCGTGGTGCTGAACACTGCCTCCGTCCAGCTCCTGCCGACGACGGTGGCCTCCATCCGCGCATCGCTCGGGAGCGCGGCCCCCTTTGACATCACGCCCGCCGTCTGGATCGTGAGCGCCCTCGCCCTCGCGGCGGGGCTTTCGGCGGTGCGGGTTCTGAACGGGGGCCGGTCTTGATCGCCCCGCTCGCGGTGCCGCTGCTGGTGCTGGGGGCGATGCTGCTCGCAGCCCTGCGCGGTGCGGATGTGTATGAGGCGATGACCGAGGGCGCGAAGAAGGGACTTCAACTCACGTGGAGCATCCTGCCGTCCCTGCTCGTCATCTTCCCGGCCCTGCGGCTTCTGCGGGCCGCGGGTCTCCCTGAGCTTCTGGGGCAGGTGCTGCGACCGCTCTTCACTCTTCTCGGCGTGCCGGAGGAGACCGGCATCCTCATGCTGCTGCGGCCACTCTCGGGCAGCGGCGCGCTCGCCGCGGCGACGGAGCTCATGCAGCGGCACGGGCCGGACTCGCTCATCGGCAGGACGGCGGCGGTGATGCTGGGCTCGAGCGAGACGAGCTTTTATGTCATCGCGGTCTATTTCTCCGCCGCCGGGGTCAAGCACGGCGGGCGCGCCCTCCCCGCGGCGCTGTTCGCGGATCTGGTGTGCTTTCTCTCCGCGGCCTGGATCTGCCGGCTCCTCTGGGGGTAAAACAAAGAACCGCAGGTATAGACCTGCGGCCCTTCGTTTGGGAGAAAAGAGAGGATATAGGAGAAAGAAAAGTATCAATTGGCAGCGGGCCGCTCCTCGTCAAAGGTGACGCTGACGGTGCGGCTCTCGTCGGCGCGGTAGAGCTCGACCTCGACGGTCTGGCCGGCGGAGTGGTGCTTGATGGCGGCGCGCAGATCGTCATAGCTTGTGATCTCTTCGCCGTCGACTTTGGTGATGATATCGCCGGACTCGATACCGGCAGCCTCGGCACAGCTTCCCTCAGTGACATCGTCGATATAGGCTCCGACGGGCCAGCCGTAGTACTGGGCGTACATCTCGTTATACTTGCTGTTGACGGTGACGCCGAGCCAGGCCTTGCCGGTAACATAGCCGGTGGTCATGATGTCCTTGGCGATGACGGCGGCGTCATTGATGGGGATAGCGAAGCTGATGCCCTCCACGCTGGAGGCGGCGGGCTTTGCCGTGGCGACGCCGACGACTTCGCCGCGGGCGTTGTAGACCGGGCCGCCGGAGTTGCCGGAGTTGATGGCCGCGTCGAACTGGAACATGGCGATGGCTTCGTTATGGGCGTCGGTAACGATGCGGCGGTCCTTGGCGCTGACATGGCCGGAGGTCATAGAGAAGTCCAGCTCACCGAGGGGGTTGCCTACGGCGTAGACGCTGTCGCCCACGCGCATGGTGTCGCTGTTGCCGAGGGTCGCGGCGTTCAGGCCGGTGGCGTCGATCTTCAGGATGGCGATGTCATTGTCCGGCTCAAGGCCCACGATCTGGGCGCTGTAGCGCGTCCCGTCGTGCAGGATGACATCCACATCCAGATCCCGCTTGTAGGCATCCTCCACGACATGGCAGTTGGTCATGATGTAGCCGTCCGAGGTGATGATGAAGCCGGAGCCGCTGACCGCGGCGGAGACGGGCATCCCGAAGAAGTTTGTATAGGTGACGGAGGTGCTCACGCCGACGACCTGCTGGCAGGCCATGTCATAGATATCGCCGGCGGTCAGCTCGCCCGTGTAGGCGGTGGTCGTCGCGGCGGGGGCCGTGACGGTGGTCTGCTGGAGGATGGGCTGCCGCTCGCTCAGGGTGGTGACGTTCTCCTCCAGCGTGTCGACGCGCTTGGTGAGGACGGAGCCCACCAGGGCGCCGCCGCCCACGCTGCCGAGTATGGCGCACACGAGACAGCTTGCGATCACCGCGCCGAGACTTGCACCCCGGCGGGTCTTGGCGGGCCGCTCCTCCTTTTCGGGCTTCTGGGGCGGGGTATAGTAGCGCGGGGGCGTGGTGCTCTCATCCGCGCGGACATAGTGAGCATCGGAGTAGATGCGCTGGGAATAGCCGTTTTTATAGTGGTACTCGCCGTTTATTCTGTCGGTTTGTTCACTCTGCGTCTTCTCGCTGCCCGGCATGAATTCTTCTTCCGGATCAAACATTTTACAAACCTTCTTATTTTTGGAATCGTAGCAAAGCAGGCCTGCTTTTGTTTACGCGCATACTATACGAAAGAATTATGACACAGTCATGAACAAAGGAACAAGGTTTTTTAAACGATCGCCGAAGAGTTTGTGAACGGCTCAGCCGACGCCGACCTCCGTCTCCGGGACGGGCGTGATCCCAAGATTCTCCTCCAGCCAGCGGAGGGTGTGCTCAGCCGTGAGGGAGACGTTGAAGTTATAATACTCGTCATCCTTATACATGTGCACAGCGCCGCTCTGCGCGGTGACCCGGAAAGGGAGGTCCTCCGCGCCGCGAAGCTCCAGCGTGAGATCCACATTGGACACCTCTGCCCGGGACTCGTCCCTTGCAAACATGAACCAGCGGGCGATGGTCCCCTCTTTCGCATCAAGCCAGACGCCCTCCTCAAAAAGGCTCAGGGCCTGCTCGGGTGTGAGGGAGAGCGTGCTGCTCACGACGCCGTTTCCCCGGGACGTTCTCAGTTCGAGAACTGCGCGGTCCACATCCTCGGCTGTAAAGCCGCGCTTTGCCCCGGTGCGGCGCAGGATCAGCTCCGGCAGGTTCAAAACCTGCTCATAGGCCGCGATGTCGGAGTCGGGATCTTCCCAGGCCCGTGCGTCGTTCGGGATGCGGTAGAGGCGCTCGACCGTTGTGCCGTCCCGCAGGGTATAGGCCAGCGGGATCATGGTATACACCCGGCGGCGCGCCTTTTCGTTCTCCGCCTTGTGTTCGATGAGGCGGCGGTGAAATTCCTCAGCGGCCAGGATCGAGTCCCGCTCCGTGAGCTTGTTTGCCGTGCTGTAGCCCAGGGAGACCTGCGCCACCTGCGCCGGGTCGGGGATACGCGTCTCGTAGCCCGTCACATCGAGCTTTGCGAGGATAAACGGCAGGGCGAGGCAGAGGCAGATCAGGCCAAGCTGCCCCCAGCCGTGTTTGAAGACGCGGAGCGTCTTTTTGATGAGCGCCTCCGCCATGAAATACCCCAGCGCCGCGCCGAGGACCAGCATCAGGATCACGGCGAGGGCTGTCGGGCGGTTTCCGAAGAAGGCGTCGGAGCCGAAGGTTGCGAGCACGAGGCCTGTGCCCACCGCCATGCACACGCGGAAGATGGGCCGCAGGACCGGGACGGCGACAATGTCCCCCGCCGTCTCCATGTGGCGCTTTTTGATGATCAGCACCGCGAGGACCGCGAGTGCGATCCCGGCGGCGCAGAGGCACGCGAGATAGGGCACGCCGCCCACATACCAGGTGAGCTCCTCATCCGGAGCGCCGTTCGCGGCGGCCCAGCGGAAGACCTGGACCGTGTTGAAGGTGCAGGGGATGGGCGAGAGCCAGCCGAAGGCCACGCCCTGCCAGGTATAGCCGTAGACCAGGACGCTCAGAAGCTCCCGCACGGTGTTCTCCACCACCCAGGCGGCAAAGCCGAGGGCGACATACACGAGCGGCAGCACCACGGTATTGCCCGTGAGCACCCCGCAGAAGCAGGCAAAGCCGTAGAAGGCCACATTCCCCAGGACCACAAGCCCGAGCCAGAGGTGGATATTGGCGGGATTGATCCCCTCGACTCTCCCGAAGAGGGCGAGGAGCACAAGATATGCCAGCACGTCCGCCGCGAGCATGGGGACAATGCCCGTCAGCACTGCGGTGAAATAGGTCTCTTCCCGCCGCATGGGGAGGGCGTTCACCATGCCGCAGGCGCGGGGGCTGTAGAGATAGCCCAGCATCGCCATCGCAACGAGGGGACCCGCCGCCATGGAGCAGTACACGAGGGCGACGCCGACCTCCAGGATCACATGATTGAGCTCTCCGGCATAGAGCGCCCGGCTCGGATAGGATTCCGGCGCATAGCCCAGGGGGTCCCCCACGCCGATCGTGAGCAGCAAAACCAGCCACAGCGCCCAGAGCGGCCAGAAGCGCCGCAGCAGGCTTTTTGAGAACGCTTTATTAAAGAAGGATGTTCCGGATCTCATGATCTTCCCCTCCCAGCTCATAAATAAAAATTTCCTCCAGGCTCAGCGGCAGCACGTCCAGGAAGAAGGGGCCGCAGCGTGAGAGCTTTGCCGTGAGCTCCTCCGCCCGCCCGCGCAGGATGAGCTGAATGAGCCGCCCGGTTTTCGTCTCGTGCAGGATGTCGAGATCCTGCGGCAGGGTCTGTCCCTCCGGCAGGGCGAGCTGGATCTTCACCATGTTCTCCTGCATGTCGGCAAGGGGCCGCTCCAGGAGCATCCGGCCCCGGTCCATAATGCCCACATGGTCGCACACATCCTCCAGTTCCCGCAGGTTGTGGGACGAGACCAGAACCGTCGTCCCCCGCTCCGCCACGTCCTGCAAAAGAAGGCTCCACACCTGGCGGCGCATCACGGGGTCAAGGCCGTCCACCGGCTCGTCCAGGAGCAGTACCTCCGGGCAGCAGCTCAGGGCGATCCAGAAGGCCGCCTGCTTCTGCATCCCGCGCGAGAGCCTGCGCACAGTCTGCTTCTCCTCAATCGGAAACGCCGGGCGCAGCTTTTCAAAGCGCTCGTCCGAGAACGCGGGGATCATGGAGCGATAGAAATTTTTCATGTCGCGCACCGTGGCGGAATTAAAATAAAAGATGTCGTCCGGGATGTGGGCGATGCGCGCCTTGACCTTGGGGTTTTCATACACCGGCTCCCCGTCCACCAGCACCTCGCCGCTGTCCCCGCGATAGATGCCCGCGAGGTGGCGGATCACGGTGGACTTGCCCGCGCCGTTCGGCCCCACAAGGCCGTAGACCGCGCCCCGCGGCACGGTGATATCAAGCCCGCGCAGGGCCTCAAATCCGTCAAAGCTCTTTTGGAGCCTGCGTACTTCAATCATGCTGTTCCTCCTTCACAAGCTGCGCGATCTCCGCGCGCGAAAGGCCGAGGGCTTCCAGCTCCGCCGCCGCGGCAAGCAGCTTCTCCGTGAGCTCCTTTCGCCGCGCGGCCTTCGCCCCGCCGCCGCGGGCCACAAAGCTGCCCTTGCCCGGCACCGAGACGATGTAGCCCTCCTGCTCCAGCTCGCGGTAGGCGCGCTGGATAGTGTTGGGGTTGATGGTGAGACTCACGGCGAGCTCCCGCACCGAGGGGAGTTTGTTCTCCTCCGCGAGGGCCCCGCTCAGGATGAGCTGCCGCAGGGAGTCCTTCACCTTCTCATAGATCGGGCGGGAATCGTTGTAGTTGATTTGGATCAAGATTTCCCCTCCTTTGCGTGTCAACTGTATTAACCCGGTTAGTACAGTTATGGTATAACATACTTCCCCCTCGCTGTCAAGGGGGAAGCTGTTGAAAAAATGCTGCCGCCTGTCGTAGGGGCCGATGCCCTCATCGGCCCGTGGACCACGATCTGGTACAGGCATACCGGGATGCACAATGATCCCCGTCTGCCGTAGGGGCGGCTATCAGCCGCCCGGGCGGGGCAAGCCGCCGCCCCTACGGTGTGGTCGGGGCTTGTACCTTTATACGTACATCTCAAATAAGGTGACGTTGCGGGCCGCCGAGGGCGTCGGCCCCTACGGGATGAACGGATGTTTCCTGTTTATACCCACGCTTCCGATGCCGCGAGGCTGCGGGCGGATGATTTCCGCCCCTGCGGAATTGTCGGACATTTCCCTGCGATACATACGTTTTTGTTGCGGGGTCATTCGGGTCGACAGGGCATCGGACGTTTACGCCTCCTGTTTCCCGAGCAGGGGACGGGCGACGGTTTTGTTGAAGAAGGCGATGAGCGGGCCCATGAAAAAGGCGGTGACGACCGTGCCGACGCCGACCGAGCCGAGGATCTCCCGCAGGCCCATGCCGGAGAGTCTGCACAGGACGATTCCCGCGATGACGCAGACGCTGTCCGTCACGATGCGGCAGAACTGGAAGGGGATCTTCTTCTGGCGCTCGGACCAGACGAGGGCCACCGCGTCATAGGTAGAGACGCCGAGATCCGCCGTGAAGTAGAGCGCGGAGGCAAGGGACAGGATGGCAAGCCCCACGAGGAAGAGCAGGACCCGGACCCCCATCGCCGGGGACGGGAGGAGCCTTTCGCACTGGGCCTTGGAAAACTCCACCACATAGCCGAGGAGGAAGAGATTGACAAAGGTGGCAAGCCCGATCTTGCGCCGGTCCATCACGAGCGAGAAGACCAGCAGCAGGAGATTCACGATCACATACAGCGTCCCGAAGCGGATCGGGATCACCGCGTCAAGCCCGCTCATGAGCGTCTGAAAGGGATCGACGCCGAAGGCCGCGTGTTTGAAAAGCCCGACGCTCAGCCCGCTGATGACGACGCCGAGCACGCTCATGACAATGCGCTTTGCATAGTTTTGCATGGAAATACCTCTTTATAACAATCATGATAAAATCCGGCGAAAACCGCCGTGCCGTATCTTACCGCCTTTTTGCCGCTGTGTAAAGCAAAAGATGCGAGGGCGGAGGCCGTCAGTTTTTGTTTGCTTTCCCAAGAAATATATGGTATACTGTTTTATGTAAACGTCAGGGTGTGTGACACTTCTGTGACGGAAGCCCTGGTATGATATGCCTGCAAGCAGCAAAGCAGGCACAAATAAAATGAAAAAGGAGAATGAAATCATGTCTGAAGAAAAGAAAGTCCTCAACGAGCAGGAAGTCGAAAACGTGACCGGCGGCGGCGCCGGCGGCACCTTCTGGCAGGAAGGCTCTGCGATCTACTACCGCGTTGTCTCCAAGGACACCCTGTCTGAGATCGCCTGGCGCGCCCAGGTTCCCCTGAGCCAGATCCTGTCTCTCAACCCCAGCATCAAGAATCCCGACGTCATTTCCGTCGGCCAGGTTATCCGCGTCCGCTGAAAGCGTGAACCGCCGGGGCAAGCCCCGGCGGTTTTTTATCTCCGCGATGCGGAAAATAAAAATCAGGAGATTTGACATCTCCTGATTTTTTTGCCCCATTTCGGATTCCTGCCAAATGAGCCAGCGTAGCTCTCCTTGGCAGCGCGTAAGAATCCGCTTGAGGCGGGTATGGTTGCTGTATCTTATGCGGGGGAAGGGGTTGCGCGCGGCCGTTCGGCCAGATGTGGAAGGCGTCTTATTCGCCCGGTCTTTCCGACGAAGCCGGCGCCTTGGTTCCGTATTCGTCGTGATCCCATTATACAGGATGGCACGACTATCATAAACTGTTAAATCCGCGGGATAAACAGCTTATTTCTCCGTTTTCAGCGAGATACCGCCGTAATATCGAGATTTCCCTTCGCAGCGCTCTCATTCACCCAGAGCTGCAAACTTTCCACCGCGCGGGCCATCTTGTCCAGATTGTCCTTGATTTCACAGAAATCCTCATACTCATCCTCGGAGATGACGCCGTCCTCCACGATTTCAAGAAGCCGCTCCTTGACCTGGGAGAGCTTGTTGAGGGAATTGAGCGTCTCAATGGCGATCTGGGAAAGCTGCTTCGGCTTGATCTCCTGGATATAGGCGCCGCCGATCTCACAGTCGTGCGTGCAGTAGTAATTGATGATAGCGGGGGCCTTATACGCCTCCGCGAGGGCGAGGATCTCATCCGGCCGGGCCGTGAGGCGGCGGTTTTCGATCTTTTCGAGGCGGTCGGCGGAGATGATCTGGCCCGTGATCAGCTCACTCGCCTTTTCCCGGGTGAGCCCAAGCTCTTCCCGGACAAGCATATACATGGTCTTATCCGGTCTGGAGGATACTTTCGGCATCGGTCACACTCCCAAGCGCAATTGGATTCCGATGCAAGCATTATACATTCCCTCGCGCCCAAATGCGACCATATTCCTACAAAAAATTCAAGGGAAAAGCCGGCTTTTTTTCGGAGAATTTACGGTTGATGAATGGGACGATCTCTGATAGAATTACCATGTTATGGCGAATTTCTTCAAAAGGGCGCCTCTAAAAACGCGGGTCTGGTGATGCGTCGAGAGATTTTGTCTCAGATTGAAGGGCAAAAAACGCAGGAATCCTTTGTGGCTTTCAAGTTTTTTGCACGAAAAGCCGGGGCAAAAGATCCGGCGCAGCACCGGGCAGGAGGATTTAGAGGTGACCAAAAACGGGAGGAAAGTATGAACGAGAAAATCAGCGGCAGAAATCCAAGCTACGGCTTCTTCAGCAGAGTCCTGTACGGCATCGGTGAATTTTTCGGCGGCGGATGCTTTGTCATCATCAATTCCTTCTTTGCAGTGTTCCTCACGAAAGCGCTCGGGATGCCCACGGCCCTCGCGGGGACGATCCCCCTGGTGGGCAAGATCTGGGACGCGATCACGGACCCCATCATGGGCAACATCACAGACCGCACCGTGTCCCGGTTTGGGGCGAAAAGGCTCTATATCCTCATCGGCAGCATCGCCTCCGCGGTAACCTTTGTCATGATGTGGCTGCGGGTTTCCACGCCGTCCGTCACGGTGATGTATCTCTTCTATATTGTGATGTACTGCCTTTTCAGCACGGGTTTCACGGTCTTCTCCGTCCCCTATAACGGGCTTCTGCCCGACATGATGGACGACTACGCGATGCGCTCGCGCTTTTCCAACATGCGCATGGTGTGGTCCACGCTCGGGGCCATGGTCTGCGGCATCGTGCCGACGCTCATGATCAAAGATAACCTCGACCCCGCCGCCTACTTCCGCTGCGCGCTTCTGTTCGGGGTGCTGTTCTTCCTCACGTCCATCGCGGTCTTCTTCGGCACCTGGGAAAAGCAGAAGCTGCCCGTCAGATCCGGCATGAGGGAGAGCGTTCCCCAGGCCGTCAGCGTGTTCAAAAACCGCTCCTTCCGCCTGTTTCTGGGGCTCTATCTCTTCGGTCAGTGCGGGATGGACTTCATCTCCGGCATGGCGGTGTACTACGTGGACGATGTGCTGAACGCCTATCAGAACGGCTACTTCACCTATGTGATGGCGGCGCTCATGCTCTCGCAGCTTCTCGGCATGGCGGTGTTCGGCCCGATCATGAGCCGCACATCCAAAAAGCAGGCCATCATGATCGGCGCGCCGGCGCGTCTGCTCGGCATTGCGGGGCTCTATTTCTTCTCCCATGAGGGGGCAAGCCTTGTCCCGATCCTCGCTCTCACGGCCCTGGTGGGCTTCGGCAACGCCGGCTGCCTCACGGGGATCTTTGCGGTGATGGCGGACATGACGGACGTGGACGAGCTCATCACCTCCGTGCGCAGACCCGGCGTCGTCTCCAGCATGGCGACTTTTATCCGCAAGGTCTCCTCGGGTCTCTCGGCGGCGCTGATCGGCTTTCTGCTCGCCGCCGTCGGGTATGACGAGGTGCTGGCGAGCGCCGGCGTGAGACAGAGTGCCTTCACGCAGCGGGGCATCGCGCTCATCTTCGTACTCGCCCCGGCGATTTTGACCGCGCTGTTGATCGTCGTAAACCTCTTCTTCCCCATCACCGGCCAGGAGTTTGACATGGTCCAGAGAGATATCGCCCGCCGGCGCGGGGACGAGAAGACGGTTGCCGCGGATGCGGAGAAGGCAGCTCTGGAGAAGGTGACGGGCTTTGCCTACGACGCGCTCTGGAACCCGCAGAACGCGGGGCTCAGGCGCTAAGCAAAAGAGAGTGAAAGAGAGAATGAAGCATCTTTTTATCGTGAATCCCGTGGCCGGCGGCGCGGACAAGAGCGCCGACGTGACCCGGGCTGTGCGGGCGGCGTTTGCAAACCGGGCTGATGCATACGAGGTCTATGTGACCCGCGCCCCGATGGACGCGGCGGACAAGGTCCGGGAGGACGCCGCGGTGTGCGATCGGCTGCGCGTCTATGCCTGCGGGGGCGACGGGACCTTCAACGAGTGCGTGTGCGGCGCGGCCCTGCTTGAGAACACAGCCGTGTGCCCCTTCCCCACCGGGACCGGCAACGACTTCTGCCGCATGTTCGGGGAGGAGCAGGGCCTGTACCGGGATCTCGACGCCCTGCTCGCCGGCACGGAGCACCCCATCGACCTTATCAACTGCAACGGCCGCTGGAGCGCGAACATCTGCTCGGTCGGCATCGATGCGCGCATCGGCGTCGGCGTCCACGCCTACAGCGCCCTCCCCCTCCTTGGCGGGAAGCGGGCTTACATCACCTCCGCGGTGGTCAACATTTTAAAGGGCGTCAACCAGCGCATGGCGGTGCAGATCGGGGACTACCGTGCCGAGGGGGAGCACGCGCTCCTTTGCGTCTGCAACGGGCGCTATTACGGGGGCGGCTTCAACCCCAGCCTGAGCGCCCGACCGGACGACGGCGTGCTGGACATCTATGCCGCGAAGGGCGTGAGCCTTTTCACGCTCGCCCGGGCGATCGGGGACTACGCCGCAGGAAGGGCGGACCGCCACCCGGAGATCATCACCCACCTGCACGGGGAGAGCGTACACATTGAATTTGAGCGGGAGAGCGTTGTGAACATCGACGGCGAGGCCCAGTACGCAAAGAGTGTCGATATGAAGCTGGTCCCCGGCGCGCTGCGCCTGATCGTCCCCCGGGGGATGCGCTTTTTTGACGATCCCGCGCGCTGAGAAGGAATCTCTTATTGACAAGCGCCGGGATCTGCGGTAGCCTGTAATAAAACATACCGCAAGGAGGGGTAAACATGAGCGACATGATGGAGCTTATCCGCGCGCGCCACAGCGTAAGACAGTATTTGAGCAAGGCGATCCCGGGGGAGCTGCGCCGGGAGCTTGACGCCTGCGCCGAGGCGCTCAACCGCGAGGGCGGGCTGCACATCCAGATTTTCTATGACGAGCCCGTGTGCTTCAATTCCCGCATGGCCCACTACGGCCGCTTTGAAAACTGCGAAAACTACATCGCCCTGATCGGCAAGAGGGCGGACGATCTGGAGGAGCGCTGCGGCTACTACGGGGAGAAGCTGGTTTTGAAGGCGCAGGAGCTGGGGCTCAACACCTGCTGGGCCGCGCTGACCCACGGCAAGAGCGCGGCAAACCTCGGGCCGGACGAGAGGGAGGTCATCCTCATCGCCCTGGGCTACGGCAAGACGCAGGGCGTCCCCCACCGGGGCAAGAGCGCGCAAGCTGTCAGCAACGCCGGCGAGAGCGCCCCCGCCTGGTTCCATAACGGCGTGGAGGCGGCGCTGCTGGCCCCGACCGCCGTGAACCAGCAGAAGTTCCGCTTTGAGCTTCTCGACGGCAATCGCGTGTCCGCAAAGGCGGGGCTCATCGGCTCCTGCCTCAAAATCGATCTCGGTATCGTGAAGTGCCATTTCGAGCTCGGCGCCGGGCGGGACAATTTCACCTGGGCGTGAAGTAATTCATACTAATTCCGAATAAAAAAGTTACCGTAGGGGCGGATATCATTCGCCCGGCGGTACCATGTTGGTTTTACGCATTCGCCCGGGCGCGGAGCATAACCGTCGGTTTCCCCGCGCGGGCCGCCGAGGGCGTCGGCCCCTACGACAGGCGCTGCGGGGTGGCAGCGAGCCTGCGAGCTGACGGAGGGATACAGAATGTGCGTCCTTTTGAGCGGCTTGCAAGAATGGTATCCCCCAGTCACCAGTGTGCGCACTGGTGCCAGCCCCCTTTAGGCAAGGGGGCCTTGCGGGAGCGTCCAAAACCCAATCACATCGAGAATGTGCGTAGAGAAGCAAAATGTCCGACCACGCCGTAGGGGCGGCGGCTCGCCCCGCCCGAAACCTCACCGCATTAGATATGTGCGATAAAACGGCAAAAATGTCCGTCCGCTCCGTAGGGGCCGACGCCCTCGGCGGCCCGGGGGCACCATGTCGGTTTTACCTGTTCGCCCGGGCGCGGGGGAAAAACGTCGCTTTCCGTGCGCGGGAGGGGCAAGCCCCTCCCCTACGGTGATGCGGCAGCATTCGCGCATCGTGGTACGCCTGTACCGGATCGCGGGCTTGCGGGCGCCCCTACGGAGTGGACGAACGTTTTACCGCGATCTATTATTAGGAGATGACAGATATTGTTACAACGTACTGCGGCGCTGAGGGGATCGATCACCGTCTCAGGTAGGCCGAGGAGACGGGGAAATTAAAATAGGTGTCGGGGTAGGGCTCATGCTTTAAGGAGAAGTGCCACCACTCGCAGTCGATGGGCTGAAAGCCGTTTCGGATCATGACGCCGCGCAGGAGCATACGGTTTTCATACTGCTCCTGGGTGATGCCCCGGAAGTCCGGGTGGGACGCCTCGGAAAAGAGATCGAAGGGGCTGCCCATGTCGAGTTCTTTGCCCGTCTTCATGTCGAGGAGGGTGAGATCCACGGCGCTGCCCCGGCTGTGGCTGGACTGCTTGGCGATATAGCCCCGCGCGAAGAGCTCCTGCTTTTCGAGCGTCGGGTAGAAATAGGGCTTCATGCGCACGTCCTGATCCTCGATCCCCCAGAGGACGAAGTGCTTGACGGCGCAGGCGGGGCGGTAGGCGTCGAAGACCTTGAGCCGGTAGCCCTGGACCATGAGCTCGCTGCTGGCGGCCTTGAGCGCCCGGGCGGCCTCGATGCTCAGGATGGCGCAGGGCTCCTCGTAGCCGTCGATGCGCTCGCCGATGAAGTTATAGGTGGAGTAATAGCGGATCTCCTGGACGATATGGGGGACGTAATCGGCCAGCAGGACAAAGCCCGCGGGGTTCATGGTCTCGTCGGTATAATCTGTTCGCATCCGCGCACCTCGCAAAAGTGAGATTGGAAAACCCGGCACGCCGCATGGCGTGTCGGGTTTTTGCTTTGGTTCAGAAGTAGATCTTGAGAGTCTCGCCGGCCTTCAGGGTGCCATTCTCGCTCATGTTGTTCCACTGGGCAAGCTGGGCCTTGGTGAAGCGGTTGTGGTACTTCGCCACGATCATATCCAGGCTCTCGCCGGGCTGGATCTGGTGGGGGATCATGGTGCCGCCGCTGACTTGATCGAGCTGGTCATCGCTCATGGCAACTTTGTTGAGATTCATATTGAAATTCCTCCGTTTCTTTTTTGTTTGTGTGCACAGTATAGCACGGCTTCTGTCACACAAGTGTCACACGCCGTCAGCTCCAGAGTGAGGCGCCGCAGTTGGGGCAGTTGTCGTAGGCCGAGGCGACCTCGCTCAGGCAGTTGGGGCAGGTCACGGTGCTGGAGCCTGCCCAGCCGCCGTAGTCGGTCCAGTCTTCGTAGTCAAAATCGTCGTAGCTGGGCCAGTCATAGTCGTTGTCGTTGTTGACGGGATAGGGATCGACGACCAGGCCCTGATTGCCGTAGATCGTGACCGAATAGATGTTGTCACTGCTCGGGTAGTCGGTGTATTCAACAACGCAGCCGGCGCCGTCGTAGAAAGTGCCGACCACATTGCAGAGCCACGAGTCAACATAGACCTGGCTGCCGTTCGTCAAATAGATGGCGAAACCGCCGCCGCCCTCATAGGCTGTGCCGTTCATCGTACCGTACACCGGCTGCGGCGTGTAACCGTAGACGTCGATCTGATAGACGGTGTCGCCGCTCGGATAGTCGGTGTAGTACACGGTGCAGCCCGCACCGTCGAGAACACTGCCGCTGACCCAGTTGACAAGATAGGCGTTGAGATGCAGGCCCAACCCGTTTTGCAGTACCACATACACGGTGGAGGCCGTGTCGCTGTATATTGTGCCGCTCATGGAGCCGTAGGTGGGCGCAGGCGTATAGCTGCCCTTGATGTAGCAGTAGGTGATGTCCTTGCCGTTATAGACAACGGACGCGGACGCGCCGTAGTAGAGATCGCCTTCCACATCGCAGAGGCCCCAGGGGATCACGGCATTGACACCGTTGACGCTCACGGTCACCGTGCTGAAGGTCCAGTCGACAACGCTTCCGGAGTAGGTGCCGCTCGGATTTTTCTTTTCCTGCTGCTGGGTGACATAAATGTACGCCGTCGAAGTGCGGGCAGTCTGACCCTTGTAGTTGAAGGTGCAATAGGCACCCCAGCTATTAAGATCGGCGGTCAGCTTGCCGATTGAGAGGGTCGTGCTGTACTGGCCGGAGACAGGGCACGCGGGGTACAGGTTCTGGAAGTTCTGGATGGAGTACTCGCCGCCGCCGGGGGCGACCATGGTCCAGGTGAGGGAGTCAAAGGCGTTGGCACAGGAGACAAAGTAGGCGGTGTCGCCGACCTTGCGGTTTTCGTTGGTGGGGTTCTTGGTCACGGAGAGGTAGACCACGGCGTCGTTATTCTGCGCGGGCGAGGGCGAGGGCGCGGCGGTAGCGACCGGCTTTTCGAGCGCCGCAGGCTTCGGCACGGGGAAGGACTGGGGCGCGTTCTTCCTTCCCGTGAAGACCGCGTAGCAGTCGGCGAGGCGGGCGAGGGAATTTGCGTCCGCGGCCGTGATCCAGTCAAAGTTCGTGCTGCTTCTCTCGCAGCCGGAGAAGGCCCCCTCACCGGCGGCGTTAAACTGCTCGGCCGAGATGCTGTTGCCGTTCTGGTCCATGTGGGTGACGTTGCGGTAGCCGTTTTCGACCACGGTGTGTTCAACGGCGTAGGCGAGGTAGCCGATGACGCCGTCCTTGAGCCGGTAGGCGCTCTTGCTGGTGAAGACCTCGTTCGCGGAGAGGATCACGTTGTCATAGAACATGTAAAACCAGGAGTCAGTGGCAAGATCATGATAGGTGTCCGCGCTGTCGGTGAGGATGTCGGGGAAGGACTCCTCCGCCTGCTTGCTGACGCTGTCCTCGGTGAGGGCGGTCTTGTCCGTGGTGACCTCCCAGATGTGGAGGTTCGTGGAGCGGTCCTCTGGATGCTGGGCCGCCGCGATGAACTCCAGACGGCCGTTGTGGTCGAGGTCCGTAACAGTGTAGTACCAGGTCAGCTCGCCGTTTTGCTGCAGCAGGTTTCCGATCTGGGAAAAGATCAGGTTGAGCTGGGCGTCGATATCCGTGCCCTCATCGGCGAGGGCCGCGCCGCTTCCGCAGAGTGCCAGCGAAAACAGCATCAGCGCCGCGAGCAGGAAGCTGAGTATGCGTTTTTTCATAGATGGTCTCCTCTCGTTCTTTCTGGCCTGCGTTCTCGTAAAACGCAGGCGGGTTTACAGATATATGTTAACATAATCTTCCCCGCTTGTCCAGTGTTTTCCACCGCTTCGCAGGGCAGGATTTTTATAGATCATAACCCGGATATTGTCACAAAAGTGTCACATCACGAGCAGGGTGAGCCCCACGCTGAGGATCACGATGAGGGCGAGGGCCGTGACCTGCTGCAGGCGGGTGGAGGTGAGCAGCCCGATAAACTCCCGCAGGAAGGCGTTCGGCCAGAAGTACCAGCGGGTCCGGCTGCCCATACCGTCGATGTTCCAGCCGAGATCGGCCGCGAGGATGCCGCCCCGGTACACATGGTAGCTCGAGGTGGCGAAGGCGACCCGGCTCCCCTCCCCTGTGAGCCTGCGGGAGAAGAGCAGGTTTTCCCGCGTGGTCGCGGACTCGCACTCCGGCAGAACGGCGTCCGCCGGGATGCCCTGCTCGAGCATGTAGCGCGCCATGGCCTCACCCTCGGACATCGGCTCATCCCCGCCCCGACCGCCGCTCGGGACCAGGATCGCGCGCTTTCCCGTCGCGGCGAGCTGCGCCCGCCAGAAGGCGATGGCCCGGTCCACGCGCCCGCGGATCAGGGGGTAGAGCGTCCCGTCCGGCCGGATGCGGCAGCCCAGCACGAGGATATAGTCCTTGTCATAGTCCGGCTCGTGCCGTCCGGCCCGGACAGCGTGGACCACCGTCGCGGCGAGCAGGCACTCCAGATAGACGAAGACGCCGGCATAGGTGTTTAAGAGCACGTTTCTCAGCGGGAAGGTCAGCATGGAACGGGACATCCAGATGCCGAAGGCCGCGCCCCCGACGATCACAAGGCCCACCGCGATGCCGAGCATGTTGGCGGGGCGCGCCCCCTCGTGCCGGACGAGCACGAGATTGCTCACCGCAAGCAGCAGGGAAAAGGCCCCGAGCGCCACCGCCGTCCAGCGCATGAAGGTCTGGGCGGAGACGATGGCCCCGATGAGCAGGGCCCAGACAGTGCCGGCGTTCTCCCCGCGCAGGAAGGGCAGAACCGTGTCCGCGCGGAAAAAGCCCGCCAGCAGCAGAAACAGCGCAAGGCCCAGCTCCCCCGTCGCGCGGTAGGAGTAAAAGGCGTGCCGCCGCTCTCTCTGAGAGGCGAGAAAGAGGATCAGCGCCGCCGTCAGAAGAAAGAGGGAGAGGCAGACGGCGAGATAGCCCCAGCCGGTAAAGTTTCCCGTGAGGCTGTCGCTTAAAATGCCGAAGGGCAGCGCGCGCAGCGTCATGCGGATCTCGGGCGCGTAAAAGCTCTCCTCCCCCACGCCGTCCCAGCGCAGGATGCCCTGGGTCACGCCGCGGCTCTCGGCGCGCAGGTGCAGTAAGAGCTCTGCCCCGTCCGCGGAATAGCTTGTGTCTGCGAGCGCCACGATCCCCGCGGGCTCTGTCTCAAAGCGCACCCCCTCCGCCTCGGGCGGGATCTCGAAATACAGCGTCAGCCCGCCCCCGCCGAAAAGCAGGCAGAGGGCAAAGATCCCGGTCCAGGCAGCGAGGGCCAAAAGCAGCGCAAGAAGCGTTTTTCGCATCTCAGCGCTGGGGGATCAGAAGGCGCGTGCCGGGCTTGATCTGGCTTGCGCTCTGGATGTTGTTGAGCTCCAGCAGGACGCGGACGGTGGCGCCGTAGCGCGTGGCAAGCTGGTAGAGATCGTCCCCCTGCTGGAAGGTGTAGACGAAGGTCGGCCCCGCGTAGCCGCCGGACGCCCCCGCGAGATCCTCATCGCTCAGCTTCATGAATCGTTTTTCCATTTCTGTGTCTCCTGTCTCTATGTATCACGCATCGAAGGACCAACTGATCTCGTCCAGCTCCGCGTGCATGACCTCCGGCCAGCTGTACTGGTTCATGTAGTCGCCGAGGTAGTGATAGCGGGACTCCTGCCGCTTCTCGAGCCAGTCGTACAGATCGCACTCGATGCGGTCGGCCGCGATGGCAAGACTGCCGCGCTGCTTGATGAGGATGCCTGTGAGCTTGAGGCGCGAGAAGGTGTTCTGCAGGTCCTGGCGGAGATTTGAGAGGTAGGAGCCCTTCTTCTCCGGGTCCCCCTCGTCCTCCCAGAGGGTGGCGATGATTTCGCCGTTTGTGGTCTGGGCCCCGCGGTTATTGATGAGAAGGGCCACGATCTCCTTGGTCTTGGAATATTTGAACGCCACGGGCTGCCCGTCCACAAAAAGCTCAAAGTTCCCGAAGGTCTGGGCGAAGACGCGCTTGTGCTTTTTCTGCACGGCGCTGTGGCGCAGATCGTCCAGCTCCCGCTGCAGGGCGGCGGCGCTCGCGGGCTTCAGAAGATAGCCGCTCGCGTGCTGGGCCATGGCCTCATAGCCCTTATCGCCGTTGTCCGCGAGATAGATGAGATTCACCAGGGGGTAGAGCTCCTGGAGATACTGGCCGAGATCGAGACCGCTGAGCTCCGGCAGGTCCACATCGAGGAAGGCGACGTCGATCTCCTTCTCGCGGGCGGCCTTGAGCGCGGCAAGGCCGTCCTCAAAGCTCATGAGCTCGGCATCAGGCGAGATCGCCTCCAGCGTCTGTCCGACGGCGCTGCGGGTCTCCCCGTTTTTCAGGACGTTCAGGATCGTCATGGCACGTCCTCCTTCCCCGGGAGGTCCGCCGGCGTGACGGCGCGCACCTTCTGGTGCTGCCGCTCGTCGCGGCTCATGCCGAGGGGGTTGAGCGCGCCCACAAGGAGCATACCCTCCCCGTCCGCCGCCGTCTCATGCAGGGGGCCTGCCGAGAGGTCAGCGATGACCAGGGCGGCAAAGCGATCGTAGTTATCCTCGTCGATCACGGGGAAGTGGTGCTGCATCCGGTACCAGTGCTGGGGATCAAAGCGCAGCTCGCCCACATAGAGGCGGTCGGCGGTGGCCTCCACATCCTCGGGCGAGGCGATCTGCCCGGCCGAGGCGCCGAGATCGTCGCAGAAGAGCATGGAGTAGGCGCGCAGGATCTGCTCGCGCACGCTGTAGCGCCTGCCGCCGCGCTCGACCTCGGTATCCATGATGCGGTAATAGGTATCCTGGGCCTCCTCACTCTCTTCAAAGCGGAGCACGGCCTCATAAAAATCCCGGTTAATAAGGGGGTGTGCCATCTTTTCAGACTCCTTCCACATATTTCATTTTCCATTCACTATAGCACAAAGCCGCGCCCCCGGGCAAGCACCGCACGGGAAATTTATGAAATCATAAGAAAAGCGGCTGTGAAAAAGTCGGTATGATAGCGTAGGGGAGGGGCTTGCCCCTCCCGGCGGCATAGGGTAATCATAAAGCAATGTACGGCGAAATCGTAACTTGCTACGAAATCGCCGTACATTTTTGCTATGTTAACCTTTCTGCGCACGGGAGGGGCAAGCCCCTCCCCTGCGGCTGTGCGGTACTTTTTCCACAAGTCCCCGGCGTCTCAGCCGACCTCGCCGTCGATGTTCGCGGCGTCGCCGAGACCGTCAAAGGCGACGGATTTCACCGTGAGGGAGGAGATGGCGTCCAGCTCGTCAAAGTCTTCGCCGACCTCGATCTCCCCGTCGAAGGTGACCTTATACTTGAAGGGGTCGTTTGCGAGGAAAAATTCCATGGTGTCAAGATTATACCCGAAGCTCTGCCAGCCCTCCTCCAGAAGCTCCGCCCCCGTTTTGCCGACGAGGGTGTTGAGCTCCTCCTGGGTGGGGATCTGCGCGCTCAGGTTTTCCACCTTCTCGATGCGCAGCGGGGACACCAGCGCCGACCAGTTGGCCTCGTAATTCTCATCATAGCTCAGGGCCCAGATGGCCGCGGCGGTCTCCTCCGTCATGGGGGCGATCGCGCGGTAATAGGCGCCGTTCATCAGAAACACGTACACAAAGGCGGTCTCATAGGCGGCGGACTGAGTCTCCGGGGAGTTCAGGGCCAGCGCGTCGCCGACGGTTTTGATCGTCTCGATGCCCGGTGTGGGCGTGGGGGTGGGCGTCGGCAGGGCGGGCGTCTTCACGTCCCCGCCCAGGCCGGGCACGGAGCAGCCTGTCAGCAGCGCCAGGGCGAGCGTCAGCGCAAACGCCCCGGACAGGGTTTTTTTCATGGGTAATACCTCCTCAATCTTCACAGGATGGGAAGAGTATAGCAGGAGGCCGCGGTTAATCCGGGCGAATTCTGTCCCCTTGCGGGAAAATTATACGGCCATCGGGATTGCGGAGGCGACGGGCATCTCCAGCTCGCGCAGAACCTCCTGCACGGCGGAGACGGGCGTGATGGTGAGGGCGCGCTTTACCTCCTCCGCCACGTCCTTGAGATCGTCCATGTTGTCCTTCGGGATGAAGACCCGCGTGACACCCGCGCGCTGGGCGGCCATCAGCTTTTCGGGCAGGCCGCCGATGGGGTTCACGTCCCCCTGGAGGGAGACCTCGCCCGTCATGGCGATCTCCGGCGGCACGGCGCAGCCCGTGAGCTGGGAGGCGAGGGCGGTGGTGAGCGTGATGCCGGCGGAGGGGCCGTCCTTCGGCGTCGCGCCGTCCGGCACGTGGATGTGCAGGTCGCACTCCGAGAGGAGCTTCGCCTGCTCGGGGAACATGGCCTTGACAAGGCTTACCGCGATCTGGGCGGACTCCTTCATCACATCGCCGAGCTGTCCGGTCACGGTGACCTTGCCGCTGCCTTTGGTGAGCAGCGTCTGGATGTAGAGGATGTCCCCGCCCACCGGAGTCCAGGCAAGGCCGGTGACGATGCCGGGTCTCGCGCTCTCCGGCACATGGCGGCGGCGCAGGGGACTCATGTCCATGAGCTCCGGCAGGGTTTCCGGCGTCACAGTGAGCACGGTGTCCGCGTCCTCCACCAGCATAACGGCGGCGCTGCGGCAGAGCTCGTCCATGCGCTTTTTGAGACCGCGCACGCCCGCCTCCCGGGTGTAGTTTTCGACGATCGCGTCGATTGCCTCGTCCGTGACGGTGAGCGCCCCCTCCGGGATGCCCACCGCCTGCATGGCGCGGGGCAGCAGGTGCTCTCTTGCGATGCGCTGCTTTTCAATGGGGGTGTAGCCCTGGAAGCGGATCACCTCCATGCGGTTGAGAAGCGGCTCCGGGATGGTGTCGAGGGTGTTGGCCGTGCAGATGAACAGCACGTCCGAAAGGTCAAAGGGCACGTTCAGATAGTGGTCCGTGAAGCTGTGGTTTTGCTCCGGGTCCAACACCTCCAGAAGCGCGCTCGCGGGATCGCCGTTATAGGACATGGAGAGCTTGTCCACCTCGTCGAGGACCATGACGGGGTTGGAGGCGCCGCACTTGTGGATGCCGTCGATGATGCGGCCGGGCATGGCGCCGATGTAGGTGCGGCGGTGGCCGCGGATGTCGGCCTCGTCCCGCACGCCGCCGAGGGAGACCCTGACGTACTTGCGGCCGAGGGCCTTCGCGATAGACTCCCCGATGGAGGTCTTGCCGGTGCCGGGCGCGCCCACGAAGCAGAGGATGGAGCCGGACTGCCTGCCTCTCAGCCGCATGACGGCGATCTGCTGGAGGATGCGCTTTTTCACCTTGTCAAGCCCCGCGTGTTCGGCGTTGAGGGCGGCGCGGGCTTTGTCCATGGAGATCTCCTCCGCGGCCGCTTTTTTCCACGGCAGGCTTGTGAGCAGGTCCAGCCAGTCTGTAAGCATCCCGGCCTCCGGGCTGTTGGAGCCCTCCCCCTTCAGGCGGTTTAAGACCTTGCGGCCCTCCTTCAGGGCGGTCTCGTTCATGCCCGCCTCCTCGAGCTTGAGCTCCAGGCGCCGCACTTCGGTCACGTTCTCCGGGTGCATGGCGTCGAGCTCCTTCTGCAAATATTCGATCTGCTTTTTGATGGCGGACTCGCGGTAGAGCTTTTCGTGGTCCTCCTTCTGGGCGGCCTTGGCCGCGCTCTGCACGTCGGCCATCTCCACGCCCTCCATCAGGGCGTGCTCCAGCTTCTCAAAGCGCTGGCGCCGGCTGTCCTCGCAGAGAAGCTCATAGCGCGCCTCGTTTGACAGCGCAAGCCACGGGGAGAGGGCCGCCGCCACCGTCCAGAGGGAATCCCAGTAGGCCGCAAAGCCGCGCAGCATCCCCTCCCACTGCTGGCCCTTCGAGAAGGAGAGGACGCGCTCCTTCACCTCCAGAAGGCCGCGCTCCGCCTCCTCCGCGGAAAGGTCCTCCACATCCGGGCGGCGGGACACCGTGAGACTCAGGGTGCGGTCCGGCTGGACCGAGACGCTCTCAATATTGAGGCGGCTCTGGATCTCGATGGCGACGAAGCCCTCGTCGTTCACCTCCGTGACGGTGCCGACCGTGCCGATGGGGTAAAAGCTTTCGGCGCTGAGGGCGCTGCGGTCCCGCTCCTCCTTCTGCATGAGGACGGTGACCTTTTCACCGGGCTGCGGGGCCTTTCCGGTGAGCTCCCGGTAGACGTTCCCGCGCAGCCAGAGCCGCGCGCCGGGCAGGGCGATCATATTGTAAATGGGCATGATGGACATGGGTTCTGCCTCCTTGCTGCGTAGTTTGACAAATGTCAAGTTTTCTGAATTCTACAGCAAACCTTGACATTTGTCAAGCCTGTTTGGTATAATGTATGCAATAAAAATTATGGGAGACAGGAACATGTATTGCGGCAGCAACAAAACAGCGCTCCAGTCCCAGCGGCAGATCGCGGGGGCGATGATGGCGCTGATCCGGGAAAAACCCTACGCGCAGATCACGGTGAGCGAGCTGTGCAAGACGGCGGGCATTTCGCGCCAGACCTTTTACAGCCTCTTCACAAGCCGGGAGAACGTGGTGGTCTTCACGCTCCAGGCCGGCGCCTGCGACACGCCGGACATCGCCCCGCCCGAGCGGAGCCCGGACCGGACAAGCGCCCTGCGCTGGCTGTGCCGGGGCTACAGCGAGTATATGCTCCATAACCGCGAGCTCATCAAGCTCCTGGTAGACAACCGCATCGACTATCTGCTCTATGACAGCTTCTTTGATGTCCTGAACGGCTGCGACTGCTTTCTCGCCGGGGTGGAGCCCTGCCTGCGCGATTACGCCGCGAGCTTTTACGCGGGGGGCATCGCCTCGGTCGCCCGCCGCTACGCGCAGGAGGGCTGCATCACAACGTCGGACACCCTCCAGGAGATGCTGATGACCCTCCTCTCCGGGGAGCTGTTTTGACGCAAAAATGGGCGAATCCGTAAGGATTCGCCCATTTTTATGGGATATGTTTACTTTTTCTTTGCCACGATCTTGGCGGCGCGGCGGCCGAAGGTCATGGTGCGGCCGCAGGCGAGGCCGGTGAAGAGGTTGGGATAGGTCTGGGAGAAGAAGCCGCCGGAGCAGTCGCCCGTGGCGTAGAGGCCCTCGATGGGGGTGCCGTCCTCACGGATGACCTGCATGTCGGTGTTGATGCGGCAGCCGTTGAGCGTGGTCAGGTGCCAGGCGCAGGTGCGGATGCCGTAGAAGGGGGCGGTGTCCACCGGCGTCATGCGGTGGGCGGACTTGCCGTAATCCTCGTCCACGCCCTTGGCGCAGAGGACGTTGTAGCGGGCGACGGTCTTCGCGAGCTCGTCCGCGGGGATATTGAGCTTCTCGGCCAGCTCCTCGATGGTGTCGGCCTTCTGGAGGTAGCCCAGCGCGAGGTGAGAATTGTCGCCCTCGGTCATCTGGCCCCAGACGTAGTCATAGGGCATGTTGCTCTCGGCGCCGTTGGGGAACTTGAAGAGACGGCAACAGCCCACTTCGTCAAACTGCTCGCAGTACTGCTTGTTGTTCGCGTCGAAGATGTCCACATAGGTGTGGTTCGGCTGCATGTACATGGAGTGGAGCATGAACTCATAGGGGCCGGACTCGTTGCAGAAGCGCTGGCCGTTGAGATTGACCTTGAGGAAGGGCTGTTCGCCGAACCAGTACCACTTGCCGTTGGTCTTGTAGCCGGCGGTCTCGTCGGGAAGGACGGAGCAGCGGTTGAACATCATGGAAGCGTGGGTCGGGTCGAGCTCCGCGCCCGCCCAGAGCATGGCCTTGATGCCGGAGCCGTCGGCCGTGGAGCCGATGGGGACGTTGGCCTTCATCTTCATGGTCTGGGGCTGGAGAGCCAGCATCATGTCGGTATTGGTGGCGTATCCGCCAGTGGCCATGATGACGCCCTTGGAGACCTTGACGCGGACATAGCAGTCGTTGGCCTCGTCCTTTGCGATGACGCCGGTGACCTTGCCGTTCTCATCCTGCTCGAGCTTTACGAGCGCGGTCTGGAAGCGCCAGTCCACATTGCCGGTAGCGTCGCAGAAATCCATGAAGGTGGAGCTGGTGGACACGTTCTTCTCCTGGCCCTGCTTGGTCTTGTGGGGGCTGTGGCCGGAGGCGAAGGCCTTGTCGCGCTCGGGGTGATCGAGATCGCCGACGCCGCCCTCAAGGCTCATATACCAGTCGCCGGTGGACTCCATGAGGTTCGTGAGCCAGTCGACGAGCTCGCCGGAGTTGTCGATCCAGACCTTGATGAGGTCGGAATCCACATAGCCGCCGGCATAGCGGACGATCTCCTGCAGGGCCTCGATCTTGTCGATCTTGAACTCGGGGTACTGGGCGAAGGAGGCGAGCTGGAGCTTCGAATTGATGGCGCCGATATCCTCGCGGATGCCGGTGGGGGCCTCGCGCTTTTCGAGGACGAGGACCTTTGCGCCCTCCTCCGCGGCGGTCATGGTGGCGATCCAGCCGCCGGTGCCGCAGCCGACCACCAGGACCTCGGTCTCGAGCTCTTCCTTGATGTCGGCCTCCGCGATCTCCGGGGCCTCGCCCAGCCAGTCCGCCTTCGCGGCGGGGGCGGCCTCCTGTACGACAACAGCCTTGCCGCTGGCCTGGGAGATGCAGTCGGCAACCGCCTTCTTGACCGCGTCGGAGGTGACGGTCGCGCCGGAGACAGCGTCGACCTCCACGCCCTGCGCATCGAGGATGGCCTGCGCGAGCTTGGGTGCGGCAGCGCCGCCGAGATCGGGGGTCTCGCCGGCGGCGTCGATGACGACATCGGTGATGGCGGTCTCGGAGAAGGTCATGGTGACCTTGACATCGCTTGCGATGCCCTTGGCGGTGGCGGAATAGGTGCCGGGGGTGTAGAGGGCCTTGGTCTCCTCCGCGAAGGCGGAGATGCCCGTGACGGACGAGAGGGCCACGGCGGCAGAGCCGGCGAGCGCGCCCTTCAGGAAGTCGCGGCGGGAAATGTTTTTCATCGAATCTCTCCTTTGTCAAAATTTTGCCGGGGAATTCTGTGCTTATTCTAAAGGTGGGACCAGCCCCCAGGTCAAGTGAAATTTCAATACCGGGTGCAGCTTGCATCCTTGGCCGCTTGCGGGTATAATACGGGAAAGGACATATTATTTCAGGGGAGGCGGGCGGCGCTTGAAGCAGTATCGCATCGGTGATTACGCAAAATATCTGGGGGTAAGCCCCGACTTTCTCAAGCACTATGAGCAGCAGGGGATCATCAGCCCCAGCCGGAGCGAGAGCGGCTACCGCTATTACTCCTTCCAGACCACGATGAAGCTCATCGAGAGCATCCGCCTGCGCAACTACGGCATGACCCTGCGTGAGATCCGCGAGATCCTCACCGACCGGCGGGAGGACGACGGGCAGGTGCGGCACCGCATCGCGGAGAACATCCGCCACCTGGAGCAGGAAATCAGCCTGGATGAGGCGCTCATCCGCGACTATGCCGAATTTGCCGCCTGGCGCGCCCCGCTGGAGGGGCGGGACTGGGACTGGGACGTGCGAACCTCGGCGCCCATGCTCTTTCTCCCTCACACGAACAAGTACGATTTTCTCCCCGACCCGAGGATCTATGAGATCCTGCGCGAGTGGATGAGCTATATCCCGATTGTAAAATCCACCATGCGCATCGAAAAGGACGGGCGCGTCGCCTGGGGCTTTGTGGTGTCGGAGCGGGACCTGCGGGAGCTCGACCTGCCCGTGAACGACGTGGTGGAGACCGTCCCGTCGCAGAAGATCCTTTACTGTAAATTCCGCGCGCCGCTTCTCCGGACAGAGCTCGAGTGTTTTGATTCCCCGGCGCACCCGGTCTTCCGCCTTCTGCGGGCGCTCCATCTCACGGGCGGGGACTTCTATTTCCGCACCACCCTCATGCCGGCGGACTGGCAGCAGTCCATCGAGCTCCAGTACGGCTACTATGCCATCCCGATCAAAACAGAGCTTTTGACATAAAAAACGGGGCTGTGAAAAAGCCCCTCCCCTACGGGTTCAACCGACTTTTCTCACAGACACTTTTCAATTTATTCCACCGGCCGCAGGACCATGGCGGTGCGGGGCGGGAGGAGGAGACTGAGCGCGGGGCCGCTTTGCCCCGGGGTCAGGGCCGAGCGGCGCGCATGGTCGATGTTGCCAAAGCCGCCGTAACACGCATCGTCCGTGGTGAAGAGGACCTCATGATCGCAGCCGCGGCGCACGGGGATGACATAGTTTTCGTGTACGCGCACGGGGTCAAAGTTGAAGACAAAGACAAGGCCGTTCCTCTCGAAGGCGAGCATGTGGTCCCCCTGGTTCAGCGTGAGCAGATGGGCCGTCCCGTCGGCGAGGACTTCATACTTCCGGCAGGCGTGGATCATGTCATGATCGAAGAGATTAAGCTCGCCGTACTTGAGATAGCCGTTTTCCGGCAGGCTCCACTGGCGGCGGCAGTACTTGTAGTCCCAGCCGTTGCCCTCGCGGGGAAAGTCGATCCACTCGGGGTGGCCGAACTCGTTGCCCATGAAGTTGAGATAGCCGTTGCCGCCGGCGGCGCAGGTCAGAAGGCGCAGCATCTTGTGCAGGGCCATGGCGCGGTCGATGACCTCGTTATGGCAGGTTTTGTCCATGTCGGTATACATGTGGGCCCCTGCCAGGCGGAACATGACGGTCTGATCCCCGACGAGGGCCTGGTCGTGGCTCTCCACATAGGCGATGGTGGCCGCCATGCGCGCGGTGAGCTCGTGCCAGATATAATCGAGATTCCAGTCCTCGTCCCGGCGTTCCTTGATAAGGCGTATCCACATGTCCGGCAGCCCCATCGCGAGGCGGTAGTCAAAGCCGAGGCCGCCGTCAGCCACCTTCACGGTCATGCCCGGCATACCGGACATGTCTTCCGCAATGCTGATGCCGCGGGGGTTTACCTCCCGGATGAGATCGTTTGCGAGCTGGAGATAGGTGATGGCCTCCGTGTCGGTGTTCAGGGAGAAATACATGCGGAGATTCGTGAACGCGGCGCCGAGACCGTGGTCGTGGTAGAGCATACTGGTCACGCCGTCGAAGCGGAAGCCGTCAAAGTGGTACTCCGTCATCCAGAACTTGAGATTTGAGAGCAGGAAGTGGATGACCTCATATTTGCCGTAGTTGAAGCATTTGGTGTCCCAGGCGGGGTGGTCGCCCGCCTTGCCCGCGCGGAAGAACTGGGTGTCCGTGCCGTCGAAGCGGTTGATGCCCTCCACGGTGTTTTTGACCGCATGGGAGTGGACAACGTCGAGCAGCACCGCGATGCCCATGGCATGGGCCTTGTTCACAAGGTACTTGAGCTCCTCGGGATAGCCGAAGCGGCTGGAGGCGGCGAAGAAGTTCGACACCTGGTAGCCGAAGGAGCCGTAATAGGGGTGCTCCATCACGGCCATGAGCTGGACGGTGTTGTAGCCCAGATCCTGCACGCGCGGCAGGACATTGTCCGCAAATTCCCGGTAGGTGCCGACGCGGTACTCCTCCGTCGCCATGCCGATATGGCTCTCATAGATATAGAGGTGACTGTCCGGCGCAAAGCCAGCGTCCGTCCAGGCGTAGGGTGCGGTGGGGTCCCAGACCTCGCAGATCCACTCGAAGCTCTCGGGGTCCTGGATGACGCGCTTTGCGTAAAGGGGAATATGCCAGGAGAGCGCGCCCCCGTTTCGCACCACGGTCTTGACACGCATCCCGTCGTGCAGTGCCCCCTCCGGCAGGCGCACTTCCCAGTTCCCGCCGCCGATGGGGTTCAGGGGGGCGGCGGTGGCCTCCCAGTTGTTGAACTCCCCGCTCAGATACACCGCGTCCGCGCCCGGGGCCCACTCGCGGTAGACCCAGCCGCTGTCCGTGTGGTGAAAGCCATAGTACTCATGGGCGTTGGCGAAATCGCTGAGCCGCCCCTCCCCCACGAGCGCCCTGCGGGTGCGCCAGTAGTTGTCCATGCGCAGCTTGATATCCTTTTCAAACGGGCGCAGCGCGCTGTCCCTCTCGATGATCGGATACACGAGATACCCTCCTATCATGGTTTTTCTGGATTCTTTTCATCAGTTTATCAAAAACGCCGGGGCTTGTAAACAGACATTTTGTCGCTTTTGTATGAGGGCGGGCCCTGCCGAAAAAAAGTTCGGCGCGCGGTTTTCTTTTGCGCCCCGCCATGCTACAATAGGGACAAGAGCGTAAAGGGGGCGTGTACGTATGGCAGACGAAAAGCAGAGGTCCGGCTATGACCGGGAGCATCTGGGCGTGATGCGCCGGGTGCGGATCGCGGTGGGGCTTCTCATCCTGCTGCTCGTGATGTTCGGCCTGCTGCTGGGCTTTGCGGTTTTGCGCGACGACGGGATGCGCCCCGACTTTAAGGGCGGTCAGCTTGTGGTCTACCTGCGCGTCGGCCGGAGCTTCCGGCGGGGGGACACGCTGCTCCTCCGCCTGCCCGACGGGAACGCCGCCGTGCGCCGCGTGGTGGCCACCGCCGGCGACAGCGTGGATATCCGGGACGGCATCGCCTACATCAACGGCCTCGCCGAGCGCGGAAACTACAGCTTCACCCGCACCGACGCGAGGCCGGAGGGCGTCCCCTTCCCCATTATTCTGCGCGCCGGGGAATACTTCGTCCTCGGCGACGCGCGAGAGGCCGCGGTCGACTCCCGCGATTTCGGCGTTGTGCGCGCGGAAGACACGCTCGGAAAGCCGCTGTTTTAGCTTGGCAGGCCCATCCGACGGGCCCTTGTGAAAATGACGGTTTTTTGCGCGCGGTTCTATTATGGTTTTAACAAAATTCGGCTACAATGCCAATTGAATCCTGTGTATTTTGGTGTTAATATTTTGACGATCCGAGAAGAAAAAGGAGTTGACCGATTTGAGTAAAGAATACCCTGTCATAGACAGTCTGGAGAGCCTCGAGGAGGAGATCGCCCGCGTCAAAAAGGCGCAGGCCGTCTACGCCACCTACACCCAGGAGCAGGTGGACCGCATCTTCCTCGCGGCGGCCACCGCGGCAAACAAGGCCCGCATCCCCCTCGCCCGCGCCGCCCACGAGGAGACCGGCATGGGCATTGTGGAGGACAAGGTCATCAAAAACCACTTTGCGAGCGAATATATCTACAACGCCTACCGGGACACCAAAACCTGCGGCGTCATTGAGGAGGACAAGGCTTACGGCGTGAAGAAGATCGCGGAGCCTCTCGGTCTCGTGTGCGCCATCATCCCGACGACGAACCCCACCTCCACCGCCATCTTCAAGACGCTGCTGGCCCTCAAGACCCGCAACGGCATCATCATCTCCCCCCACCACCGCGCGAAGAGCAGCACCGTGGAGGCCGCGAAGGTCGTTCTCGAGGCCGCTGTCGCCGCCGGTGCGCCCGAGGACATCATCGGCTGGATCAGCGCCCCCTCCCGCGAGATGACAAGGCTCCTCATGAAGGAGGCCGACATCATCCTCGCCACCGGCGGCCCCAGCATGGTCACCGCGGCCTACTCCTCCGGCACCCCGGCGCTCGGTGTGGGCGCGGGCAACACCCCCGCCATCATCGACGACACGGCGGACATTCTCCTCGCCGTGAACTCCGTGATCCACTCCAAGACTTTTGACAACGGCATGATCTGCGCCTCCGAGCAGTCGGTCATCGTGCTCGACGGGGTATATGAGCAGGTGCGCGCGGAGTTTGCAAAGCGCGGCTGCTATTTCCTCCGGGGTGAGGAGCTTGACAAGGTCCGCAAGACCATCATCATCAACGGCTCCCTGAACGCGAGCATCGTCGGCCAGCCCGCCGCGAAGATCGCCGCCCTCGCGGGCGTGGAGGTGCCCGAGGGGACCAAGATCCTCATCGGCGAGGTGGAGTCCACCGACAAGTCTGAGGAGTTTGCCCACGAGAAGCTCTCCCCCGTGCTCGCCATGTACCGGGCGAAGGACTTTGCCGACGCTGTGGACAAGGCGGACGCCCTCATCTACGGCGGCGGTCTGGGGCACACCTCGTCCATTTATCTCAACACCGCGACGGGGCAGGAAAAGCTCGCCGCCTTCCAGGCGCGCATGAAGACCTGCCGCATCGTGGTCAACACCCCCTCCTCCCACGGCGGCATCGGCGACCTCTACAACTTCGCCCTGACCCCGTCCCTGACGCTGGGCTGCGGCTCCTGGGGCGGGAACTCCGTGTCGGAGAACGTGGGCGTCAAGCATCTTCTGAACATCAAAACCGTCGTGGAAAGAAGGGAAAATATGCTCTGGTTCCGTGCGCCGGAGAAGGTATATCTCAAGAAGGGCTGCCTGCCCGTGGCGCTCAATGAGCTCGGCGAGATGGGCAAAAAGCGCGCCTTCCTCGTCACCGGCCCCCACCTCTACAAGACCGGCGCGGCGCAACCGATCCTGGACAAGCTCACAGCGCTCGGCATCCAGACGGCCTGCTTCTTCGACGTGCCGAACGACCCCACCCTCGCCTGCGCGCGAGAGGGCGCAAAGCAGATGGCCGCCTTTAAGCCCGACGTGATCATCGCCCTCGGCGGCGGCTCCCCCATGGACGCGGCGAAGATCATGTGGGTCCTCTACGAGCACCCCGAGGCCGACTTTGCCGACATGGCCATGCGCTTTTCCGACATCCGCAAGCGCATTTACAAGTTCCCGAAGATGGGCGAAAAGGCCTATTTCATCTGCATCCCCACCTCCGCCGGCACCGGCAGCGAGGTCACGCCCTTCGCCGTCATCACCGATGAGGCCACGCACATCAAGTACCCCCTCGCGGATTACGAACTCATGCCCAACATGGCGATCGTCGATGTGGACTACCACATGACGGCCCCCAAGGGGCTCACCGCCTCCTCCGGCATCGACGCCGTGTCCCACGCGCTTGAGGCCATCGCCTCCGTCATGGCGACGGACTACACCGACGGTCTTGCCCTCCAGGCGCTCAAGAACCTCTTTGCCTATCTCCCCCGCGCCTACAACGACGGCAGCGATGTGGAAGCCCGCGAGAAGGTCGCGAACGCCGCCACCATGGCCGGCATGGCCTTCGCCAACGCCTTCCTCGGCGTGATGCACTCCATGGCCCACAAGTTGGGCGCCTTCCACCACATCGCCCACGGCCTTGCCAACGCCCTCATGATGGACGAGGTGCTGCGCTTCAATGCCTGCGAGGCCCCCACGAAGATGGGCACCTTCCCCCAGTATGATCACCCGCACACGCTTGCGCGCTACGCCATGGTGGCGGACGCTCTCGGCTTCGGCGGCGATACGGACGCGGAGAAGCTCGAGGCGCTGATCCAAAAGATCGACGAGCTCAAGGAAACCATCGGCATCAAGCCCACGATCCGTGACTACGTGGAGGACGAGGCCGACTTCCTTGCGAGACTGGACGACATGGTGGAGCAGGCTTTTGACGACCAGTGCACCGGCGCCAATCCCCGCTACCCCCTCATGAGCGAGATCAAGCAGATGTATCTCAACGCCTACTACGGCAGAAAGTTCCAGGAGACGGCCAAGCCGGACGCAAGCCAGCTTGAAGGGAGGGCATAATCATGAATCTCGACAACATCATCGCCGAACGCAAAAACAAAACCATCTACCGCGACGGGGACAAGTGCGTCAAGGTCTTCAACAGCAGCTTTGCCAAGGCGGACATTCTGAACGAGGCGCTCAACCAGGCCCGCGTGGAGGACTGCGGCCTGAACGTGCCGAAGATCCTGGAGGTCACGACCGTCGACGGCAAGTGGTCCATCATCTCCGAGTACGTGGAGGGCACCACCCTCTCCCACCTGATGCGGGACGATCCGGAGAACACCGACAAGTACCTTGAGATGATGGTGAACACCCAGCTTCTCATCCACACGAAGAAAAGCCCGCTCCTCTCCCGGCTCAAGGACAAGATGAACCGCAAGATCCTGCAGGCGGATCTCGACCCCGTGACCCGCTATGAGCTCCTCATCCGGCTGGAGGGTCTGCCGAACCACGACAAGCTCTGCCACGGCGACCTCTGCCCCTCGAACATCATCCTCACCCCGAAGGGGGAGCTCTATGTCATCGACTGGGCCCACGCCACGCAGGGCAACGCCTCGGCCGACGCGGCGCGCAGCTTCCTGACCTTCCACCTGCGCGGGGAGGCTGACCTTGCCGAGAAATACCTCGACATGTTCTGCGAGGGCAGCAACATCGAAAAGAGCTACGTGCAGAAGTGGATGCCCATCGTGGCGGCCTCGCAGTCCGTCAAGGGCAAGCTCGAGGAGCGCGACTTCCTCCTCCGCTGGGCAAACGTGGTGGACTGGGAATAAGTGGTCTTACCCCCTCTTGAAATCGGATGGGTTTTCGGCTATACTTTCGGTGGATGAATCCGATCCTGAGAATAGCCGGCCATGAAGCTGACAGGTCCCCTGTTCTTCGGATTTTCCGGGAACAGGGGACCTTTTCGTATGTTGATTTTGAAAGAAGGGGTGATACCGTGGGCGATGCCAGGAAGAAAAATCTCTGGGGCTTTCTCCGCTACGGCCTCGGCTTTTACCGCAACCCGCCGTATATTGAGGACCAGCTCCGGGAGGCGGACGTGCGCAGCGCGACGTATCTGACCGCCGTCGTGTGCCTCGTCGAAATCGCCATGATCCTCCGCTATGTCCGAAACTGGGTGCTGCCCGGGAAGGTCGCCTCCGTGGGCGAGTTTTTCCACTACACCAGCGCCTACTGGTGGCTGCTGGGCTCGGCCGTGCTCATCCTGGTCTACGGCGTGCTCTACCTGAAGGGGAAGCTCGGCAGGCTCCGCCGTCTCAGCAGCGTGCTGATTTTTCTGTACTTTGCCTTCGGCATCTACTTCGGCATCACGACCGGGATGCACGATTTTTCCCGCGGGCGCATGATCCTCTGCTTTCTCACGATGCTCATGTACGTGACGGTCATCTGTGTGTGGCGCCCCTTCTCGTCCGTGGTGCTCATCGGCGGGATCGGCTGGCTTTTCGTCTGGCTTCTCAATAACCGCACCTTCGACAAGGCCGGAAACCAGTTGACGCTCTCGGAGGGAGACTTCATCAACTACGTCACCTTCCTCATCATCCTCTGCATCCTCGTGATCGCCGTGTACTTCCAGCGCTACAGCGACGCGAAAAAATCCTGGGAGCTCCGGAAGATCGCCGTCACGGACGATCTGACCGGCATCCCCAACATGCGCAAATTCAATGAGGACGCGCGCGCCTGCATGGAAAAGAGCCGTCTGGATGGCAAATACCCCATGTTTCTTGTGTTCGACCTTGCCAATTTTCAGACCTACAACGACCGCTTTGACTACGCGGGCGGGGATAAGCTCCTCATTGAGATGGGCAAAATCCTGGTCTCCGCCTTCCCGGGGGAGCCCGCGGCGCGGCAGTTCGGCGACATTTTCAGCGTCCTCACAAACGCGGAGGACTATCTTGACCGGGCAGCGCGCGTGCGCGGGCAGGTCCGCGCCGCCCATCCCACGGAGACCTATCTCGACGTAAAGGTCGGCGCCTACCGCATGAAGGACAGCACCCGGGACGCCCGCCATGCCGTGGATCGCGCCCGCCACGCCCTCAAGCAGCTCCACGACCGGGAGGATGAGTTCTTCCTGGAGTATGACGAGCAGATGAGCAGGGACTACAGTCTCAAGCAGCACGTGCTGAACAACGTGGACGACGCCGTGCGCGAGGGCTATATCAAGGTCTACTACCAGCCCGTCATGTGGGCGGAGGATGAGACGCTCGCCGGGTGCGAGGCGCTGGCCCGCTGGATCGACCCGAAGTTCGGCTTCCTCTCCCCCGGGGTCTTCATCCCGACGCTGGAGGAGGGCCGCCAGATCCACAAGCTCGATCTCTGCATCTACGACTCCGTGTGCCGCCAGATCCGCGAATGTCTCGATCAGGGGCTGCCGGTGCTGCCCACGTCGATGAACTTCTCCCGGCTCGACTTTGAGCTCATGGACGCGGTGGGCGAGCTTGAAAAGCTCGTGGCGAAGTATCAGATTCCAAAGGAATACCTGCACGTGGAGATCACCGAGAGCGCCATCACGAACGATGTGGACGGGCTCAAGCGGGCCGTCTCCCGCCTGCACGACGGCCGCTACGGCAGCTACGCGGTGTGGCTGGACGACTTCGGCTCCGGCTACTCGTCGATGAATGTGCTGAAGGACTTCGACTTTGACCTCTTGAAGATCGACATGGAGTTTCTGAAAAACTTCCACAACAACCAGAGCTCCCGCAAGATCATCTCCTGCATCATCAATCTCGCGGGCGATCTCCACATGCGCACGCTCTGCGAGGGGGTGGAGACCCGGGAGGCCGTCGACTTCCTGCGCGAGGCCGGCTGCGGGCGGCTCCAGGGCTACTACTACGGAAAGCCCATGCCCTATGAGGAGATTTTGGCCAGGATTCAGGACGGGACCTACAAGCTCCGCAGCGCCCCCCTCCCCGCGGAGAGAGAGGCGTAAACAGTATCATTGCAAAACCGCACGGCAGATGCCGTGCGGTTTTTTGACGCGATATACCGATCAGAACAGCTTGTAGGTCCAGCCCATGTCGTCCTCAACGGTGCCGGTCTGGATGCCGTAGAGCGTGTCGTAGAGCTTCTGGGCGACGGGGCCGACCTTTTCGTCCGCCACCTTGTAATCGGTGCCTTTATAATTGAGGCAGCCGATGGGCGAGATGACCGCCGCGGTGCCGGAGGCAAAGATCTCCTGGAGGCTCCCGTCCTTCGAGGCCGCGAGGATATCGTCGATGGCGAGCTTGCGCTCGGACACCTTCACGCCCCACTTCTTGAGGAGCATGATGACGGAGTTGCGGGTGATGCCGGGCAGGATCGTGCCGGAGTCCAGAGGGGCGGTGATGACCTCGTCCGCGATGCGGAAGAAGGCGTTTGAGGTGCCGATCTCCTCGACATACTTATTCTCCGCGGCGTCGAGCCACAGGACATCCTTGCAGTTATACTTCATGGCGTCCTGGGAGGCGCGCATACCGCCGCCGTAGTTGCCGCCGACCTTGGCAAAGCCCGTGCCGCCGCGCGCGGCGCGGATATAGGTGTCCTGCACGAAGATGCGGGTGGTGGCAAGGCCGCCGTCGTTTGCCGCGTAGTAGGAGCCGGTGGGCGTGAGGATGATCATGAAGCGGTAGTGCTTGGCGGGCAGGACGGAGAAGGAGACTTCATCCCCGAAGATGAAGGGGCGGATATAGAGCGCGGTGCCGGGGGAGGAGGGAATCCAGTCCCGGTCTTCCCAGATGACGGCCTTGACCGCCGCAAGGAAGAGCTCGCCCGGAAGCTCGGGGATGCACATGCGCTCACAGGTGCGGGCCATGCGGGCGATGTTCATGTCGGGGCGGAAGATCTGCACGGAGCCGTCGGGCGTCTTGTAGGCTTTCATGCCCTCAAACATCATCTGCGCGTAGTGGAGCACGCAGGAGGCAGGCTCGATCTCGATGGGGGCGTGGGGGACGACGCGGCCGTCATGCCAGCCCTGTCCCTCGTCCCAGTCCATGACGAACATGTGGTCGGTGAAGTATTTGGCAAAGCCCAGCTTGCTCTCATCCTCAGGCCGGGGCTTGGGATGCGTGGTGCGCGTTACGGGGAAATTGTATTCCATGTCGGTTTTCTCCTTTTCCATGTATTACACTTTATGGGTATCGGCTTTTGCCGGCAAACTTGAATAAGAGTGGAGAGTGAAGTTATGGAGCGCCTTCGGCGCGATTTATAATCATCGGAAACGTGCGTACAGAGGGAAAACGTCCGACCACACCGCAGGGGCGATGTTTGTGCATCAGGGACGCATGTACAAAGCCGCTCAGAGACCGCGGGCTCCACCTCATCCGCCCCAGTGTGCGCACTGGGGCACCTTCCCCTCAAGGGGAAGGCAAATTTAGAGCCCGTACAGCTCCGGCCGCCTGTCGCGGAAGACGTTGATGCTGTTTCGGATCTGCTCCTTGACCGCAAAGTCGCAGTCGGCGGTGATGATCTCCTCCGCCGCGCCGCCCTCGGCGAGCACTTCGCCCCAGGGGTCATAGATCGCGGCGTGGCCGCCGTAGACCGTCTCCCCCGCTGTGCCGCAGCCGTTGCAGCAGGCGAGGAAGATCTGGTTTTCAATGGCGCGGGCGCGGTTCAGCGTCTGCCAGTGGGCAAGGCGCGCGGCGGGCCACTCGGCCGGGACCAGCAGAAGCTCGATCCCACGGAGGGCGAGGGCGCGCGTGAGCTCGGGAAAGCGCAGATCGTAGCAGATGATGAGGCCGCATCGGACGCCGTCGAGCGTGAAGGTGCAGAGCGCGTCGCCGGGGGTGAAATACTCGTGCTCCCCCATGGGGGTGAAGAGATGGGACTTGTCGTAGGAGGCGACGCAGTTTCCGTCCCGGTCAAAGACAAAGGCGGTGTTATAGACCCTGCCGCCCCGCTTCGTCACGGCGCTGCCGGCGGCGATGTTGACATGCAGTCGCTTTGCGAGATTGCCGAAGGTCTCCCGCATCTGCGCCCCGTCCGGGTCTGCCAGGGTCTCAAGCCCCTCCCGCGGGAAGAAGCCGAGATTCACGGTCTCCGGCAGGAGCAGAAGGTCCGCACCCCGGGCCGCGGCCTCCCGGCAGAGTTCGACCGCGCGGGCGAGGTTATAGCCCGCCTCGCCGAGGCGCACATCCATCTGGATGCAGGCAATCTTCACGCCTGATAGTCCTTTCCCACCTGGATGGCCCGGAGGTTTACGTCCAGCAGATCCATCTTGCGGGCGGGGATCACGTGCCGGAGGGCCTCCTCCACGGTCGCGTCCTGGATACAGCCGGTCTCCCGGATGACGGTGCCGAAGAGGATCATGTTCGCAAGATTGCCGAGACCCATGTCCTTCGCCATCTGGGTGGCGGGGACGTAATAGACATCGACGTCGTCCCGCTCCACCTTGCGGGTGATGAGGGTGGAGTCCACAAAGATCTTGCCGCCGGGGACGACGGCCTTCTCATACTTGTCGAGCGAGGGGGCGTTCATGACGATGAGCACGTTCGGGTGCTGCACGATGGGAGAGCCCACAGGGTCGTCCGAGAGGATGACGTTGCAGTTGGCGGTGCCGCCGCGCATCTCGGGCCCGTAGGAGGGCAGCCAGCTGAGCTGCCGCTTTTCGATGAGGCCGGCGTAGGCCAGTACCTTGCCGATGAAGAGCAAACCCTGCCCGCCGAAGCCGGCGATTACGATTTCATGGTGCGCCATCTTTATGCCTCCTTATCCCGGAACACGCCCAGCGGGTACTGGGGGATCATGGCCTCGTCGATCCACTGGAGGGCCTTCTGCGGCGTCATGCCCCAGTTGGTGGGGCAGGCGGAGAGCACCTCGATAAACGAGAAGCCCCTGCCGTCCACCTGGTTCTGGAAAGCCTTCTTGATGGCCCGCTTCGCGTTTCTGACGTTTTTGACGCTGTTGACGGTGACGCGCTCGAGATACACGGGCGCATCGAGCGTGGCCAGCAGCTCGCACACACGGATGGGGTAGCCCTGGGTCTTGGGGTCGCGGCCGTAGGGAGAGGTCTGGGTGACCTGGCCCAGGAGGGATGTCGGGGCCATCTGGCCGCCGGTCATGCCGTAGATGGCGTTGTTGATGAAGATGACGGTGATGTTTTCCCCGCGCGCGGCGGTGGAGACGGTCTCGCACATGCCGATGGAGGCGAGGTCGCCGTCGCCCTGGTAGGCGAAGACGATATTGTCGGGCATGGCGCGCTTGACGCCGGTGGCGACAGCCGGGGCGCGGCCGTGGGCCGCCTCGATCATGTCGCAGTTAAAGTAGTTGTAGGCCAGCACGGAGCAGCCGACCGGGGCGATGCCGATGGTCCTGCCCTCGATGCCGAGCTCGTCGATGGCCTCGGCCACGAGGCGGTGGACAATGCCGTGGGTGCAGCCCGGGCAGTAGTGCAGGGGGGTATCGGTCAGGGCATGGGGCTTTTCAAACACGATCATGCGTTGTCTCCTCCTTCCGCGATCTTCCGGATGTGCTCAAGTACCTCGTCCGGGGTGGGGATCATGCCGCCGACGCGGCTGCAGAGCGCGACGGGCTTTTTGCAGCGGATGGCGAGCTCCACATCCTCCTTCATCTGGCCCATGTTCATCTCGACGCAGAGGAAGGCGCCGACATGCTCCGCCGCCGCGGCGAGAGCCTTCTTCGGGAAGGGCCAGAGGGTGATGGGGCGCAGCATACCGACCTTGAGGCCCTGCTTGCGCGCCTCGACAATGGCGTTGCGGGAGACGCGGGCGGTGATGCCGCAGGCCACGATGCAGATGTCGGCATCGTCCAGCAGGTACTCCTCCCAGAGGCACTCCGTCTCCTCGATCTTTTTATAGCGCTCGAAGCGCTCAAAATTCTGCTTCTCCAGATTCTCCGGGGAGAGATCGAGAGAGGTGATGATGTTGTGGGGGCGCTTCATCTCGGTGCCGGTGGCGGCCCAGGGGTTGTCGTCCCCGAAGGCGTTGCAGGCATCAGGCAGGGTGACGGGCTCCATCATCTGGCCCATGGTGCCGTCCGCGAGGAGCATGGCGGGCATCCGGTACTTCCACGCGAGGTGCAGGGCGCGGCCCGTGAGATCCGCCATCTCCTGCACGGAGGAGGGGGCGAAGACCAGGACATGGAAATCGCCGTGGCCGGGGCCGCGGGTGGTGAAGAAGTAATCGGACTGGGAGGGCTGGATGCCGCCGAGACCGGGGCCGCCGCGCTGGACGTTCACGATGAGGGCGGGCAGATCCGCGCCCGCGAGGTAGGAGATCCCCTCCGCCTTGAGGGAGATGCCGGGGCTGGAGGAGGAGGTCATGGCCGGGTGGCCGGTGGAGGCGACGCCGTAGACCATGTTGATGGCCGCGATCTCGCTCTCGGCCTGGAGGAAGGTGCCGCCGATCTTGGGCATCTTCTTGGCCATGTAGGCCGCGACCTCGGTCTGCGGCGTGATGGGGTAGCCGAAGTAGTGCCGGCAGCCGGCCAGGATGGCGGCCTCGGCAATGGCTTCGTTGCCTTTCATGAGGACGGTTTCTTTCATACCCTGCTCCTTTCCTATCGCTCCACGGTGATGACGCAGTCGGGGCACATCATGGCGCAGCTTGCGCAGCCGATGCACTCCTCGGGCTTCGTCAGCTCCACGGGCGAGTATCCTTTTTGGTTGAGTCTGGTTTTAGAAAGGGCAAGTATCTGCTTCGGACACGCGGCCACACACAGGCCGCAGCCCTTGCATATCTCCTCTCTAAAGGTTAATTTTGCCAAGGCTGGTCCCTTCTTTCTCCATGTAGTATAGTTGCAGGATGTCTATAGGAAAATAATTGCTCACTGTGTCTTGCAGCGCCGCCCCGAGTTTTCGCATGGCGCAGTTCATCTTGACGGGCAGGCCGGTCCGTGCGCCGACTTCTTCGGCAAAGCGCGCCCCCGCGATCACGTCCTCCGGGCGCGTCAGGGGGCCGAGATTCGTGTTGTTCACGATCGCCGTGAAGGGCAGGGCACAGGCGGCCTCGATCTCATAGAAGACCTCCAGCGCGTCCTCCACGGTCCTTGTGAGGGGGCGGGCTTTGTTCAGGACAAAGAGCATCTCATAGTCCCCCTCCTCCCGGATCTGGGGCACATAGCGCCCGAGGGCGAGAGCGCCCCGGTCATCGCCCCCCACGTCAATGACGCCGCAGACGCTCCTGTCGTCCACGAGGGAGTAGGCTTCCCCCGGCAGGGCGGGGAGATCGACGTTGGAGTTTGCGTACTCCGAGGAGATGAGGCGGATGCCCGCCTGTTTGAGCTGGATCTCCCCGTCCTTCGTGCGGAAATAGGGGTTTACGATGTCGAGATCCGCGACCGTGACCGGAAGGCCCTGTCCTCTGAGCCAGAGGGCGTAGTTCAAAGCGATATTGGTTTTTCCGCTGCCGTAATGCCCGGCAAAGAGCGTGAGGCGTTTGTGGTTCATCATAATCCATTTCCTTTTCGGCTCCCTCTCTGAGGGAGCTGTCACCAGTGCGCACACTGGTGACTGAGGGAGTCAAAGCCGGTATTCTGAGCGTGCGGAGTACTCCCTCCGTCATCCGGCTTGCGGGAGACGCCGGATGCCACCTCCCTCAGGGAGGGAGGCTGTTTTACAGCTTGTTTCGCATGATCTTCCCGCTGATGGTCTTGGGAAGCTCGTCTTTAAATTCCACGATGCGGGGGTACTTATACGGCGCGGTGTGGGCTTTGACGTAGTTCTGGATCTCTTTTTTGAGCTCGTCCGTGCCCTCCTTGCCGGGGATGAGGACGATGCTGGCCTTGACGACCTGGCCGCGGATCTCGTCCGGCGCGGCGGAGACGCCGCACTCAAGCACATACGGAAGCTCCATGATGACGTTCTCAATTTCAAACGGCCCGATGCGGTAGCCGGAAGACTTGATGACATCGTCCACGCGGCCGACATACCAGAAGTACCCGTCCTCATCACGCCAGGCCTCGTCGCCGGTGTGGTAGTACCCGTCGTGCCAGACCTCGCGCGTCTTGTCGGGCGCCTCGTAATAGCCGAGGAAGAGGCCGCACTTTCTGGGGCCGTTCTCGTCGGCCCTGATGACGATTTCGCCGCTGATGCCGTCCTCGACGGGGTTGCCGTCGTGGTCCAGGATGTCCACGCCATAGGCCGGGACGGGCTTGCCCATGGAGCCCGGCTTGATGGCGCCGCCGGTGAGATTGGCGATGCCGAGGGTCATCTCCGTCTGGCCGAAGCCCTCCGCCACCTTGAGGCCGGTGAGCTTTTCAAACTGATAGAAGACCTCGGGATTGAGGGCCTCGCCCGCGGTGGTGGCGTGGCGGATGGAGGAGAGATCATACTTGGACATGTCGCTCTTGATGAGCATACGGTACATGGTGGGCGGGGCGCAGAAGGTCGTGATGTTGTACTTTGCGAACATGGGCAGGATCTTCTCCGCATCGAAGCGGTCAAAGTCGTAGGTGAAGATCGCCCCCTCGCACAGCCACTGGCCGTAGAGCTTGCCCCAGAGCGCCTTGCCCCAGCCGGTTTCGGAGATGGTAAAGTGCAGGCCGTCCCGCTCCACCTGGTGCCAGTAGCGCGCCGTGACGAAGTGGCCGAGGGCGTACTTGTAGCTGTGCAGGGCCATCTTGGGGTAGCCGGTTGTGCCGGAGGTGAAGAACATGAGCATGGGATCATCCCCGCAGGGGGAGTCCTCCGTGCGGCGATAGCGGCGGGAGAAGAGGCCGTATTCACTGTCAAAATCATGCCAGCCCTCGCGCCTGCCGCCGACGAGGATCTTCGTGAGGCTCACGCCGGCCGCCTTCTCGCCGAGCTCGACCTGATGGGCAACGTCCCCGTCCGCGGTGCAGACGATGGCGGAGACTCCGGCAGCCTGGAAGCGGTACTCGTAGTCGTGGGAGAGGAGCTGGTTCGTGGCGGGGATGGCGATGGCACCGAGCTTGTGGAGGCCCAGGATCGCAAACCAGAACTGATAGTGCCGCTTGAGGACCAGCATCACGCGGTCGCCGCGTTTGATGCCAAGGGAGGTAAAGTAGTTTGCGGCCTGGCTGGAGGCGTCCTTGATGTCCTTGAAGGTGAAGCGCCGCTCAGTCATGTCGTTTGCGACATGCAGCACGGCGAGCTTCTCGGGCGTCTTGCGGGCGACCTCGTCCACGATGTCAAAGGCAAAGTTGAAGCTGTCCTGGTTCTTGAAGCGGAGATCCTTGAGGCAGCCGGCGGCGTCCTCCTCGACCTCGATAAACTTCTCGCAGAGAAGCGGCTCGCGCTGGGGCTTGACTGCGGGCGCGGCTTCGGCCTCGGGCTCCGCCTGCATGAGACCGGGCTTCTGCACCTCCTCATCCGCCGCCATGATCATGGCGAGGAAGGTGCAGTCCCGCCCGTCCATGGCGATCATGCCGTGGGGGGTGGAGCTGTCGTAATAGATGCTGTCGCCCTCGTGCAGGATCTCCTCATGCTCGCCCACACGCACGCGCAGGGTGCCGGAGATGATGAGGTCAAACTCCTGGCCGGCGTGGGTGGTGGTGTGGATGGGCTCGTTCTGCAGCTCCGGCGAGTACTGATAGGTGACCCAGTAGGGCGTGGCCATCTTCTTGCGGAAGAGGGCGGCCATGTTCTGGATGACGATGCCGTCCTCCACGGCGGTGACGAGACCCTGGTCCCGGCGGTTCACCGCGTAGGAGGTCAGCCTTGCGCTGCGCCCCTCGAGGAGCTGGATCGGCTCGACCCCCATGGCCATGGCGGCCTTGTGCAGGAAGGTGAAGGGCAGGTCCACCTGGCCGGACTCATACTGGATGTACTGCTGCTCGGTGATGCCGGTGCGCAGCGCCATCTCAGCGGTGGTATAGCCCACGATGTCGCGCAGCTCCCGGATACGCAGGGCGATCTGCAGGAGTTGATTGTCTGCGGTCTGTACGTTCATAAAAATTTCTCCTCATCCCAAAAGAAATTGCTGACAATAATCATTTCGATCGTTTTTACTGTGGCTTTGCCGCAGTAAAAACCCCCTGAGGCGAGCTGCGCGAGCCCGCGCGCCGACCAAGCGCGGCCCTTCCGACGCGGGCTGCGGGCGATAAGCGCGCGTCCTCCATTGCGAACCCGTTCGCAATGGAATGAAAAAAACTCGCCCCAAGATGACTTGAGGCGAGTATAAATTTACCCGCGGTACCACTCAAATTGCAGCTTTCGCTGCCGCTTCAGGCCCAGACAGGCCCTATCCCTTAACGCGGGCGTAACGGGAGACGCCTACTCGCTCATGCTTTCGGATCTCCGGCTCGGAAGTGATGGGCTTTGAAGCTGGCGTTTCCGACTCGCACCGCCCGTCGGATCTCTGTAAACGCTTCCCTTCGGCCGTCTTCGTCACAGCCTTTGTGAATGTTGCCTCAATTATTACCGCAAATTTGTGTATTTGTCAAGGAGAAACTTTCGCCATTTAAAGAGATTTGGCTTTTTGACGAAAAGTGCGGCGCGAATCATTCCAGATTCAGCGCTTTTGCCGCCTCTTCGCGCATTTTGTATTTGAGGATCTTGCCGGCGGCGTTCATGGGGAAATGATCGGTGAAGGCGATGTAGCGCGGAACCTTGTGGCGGGCCATGTGGTCCGCGATATAGGCGCGCATCTCGTCCTCCGTCATGCTCTCCCCTTCCTTGAGGATGATGGCGGCGTAGGCCTCCTCGCCGTATTTTTTGTCCGGCACGCCGATGACCTGCACGTCCTGCACCTTGGGGTGGGTGTAGATAAACTCCTCGATCTCCTTGGGGTAGATGTTCTCGCCGCCGCGGATGATCATGTCCTTGAGCCTGCCCGTGATGCGGTAGCAGCCGTTCTCGTCCCGCTCGGCAAGGTCGCCGGAGTGGAGCCAGCCGTCCGCATCCACGGTCTCGGCCGTGGCGCGGGGCATTTTGTAGTAGCCCTTCATGGTATTATACCCGCGCGAGCAGAATTCCCCCGTCTGGTTCGCGCCGAGCTCGAGCCCGGTCTCGGGGTCGATGATCTTGCACTCCACGTGCGGGAAGGCATAGCCCACGGTGTCGGTGCGCACGTCGAGGGAATCGGTCCAGGCGGACATGGTGCTGCCGGGGGCGGACTCGGTCTGCCCGTAGACGGAGACGATGCCGCGCATGTTCATCTCGTCCGGTCTCGCCGCCCTGCGCATGAGCTCCGGCGGGCAGCCGGCCCCGGCCATGATGCCGGTGCGCATGTGGGAAAAGTCCGTCTTGCGGTAGTCGGGGTGGTTGAACATGGCGATGAACATGGTGGGTACGCCGTTGAAGCAGGTGATCTTCTCCTGCTGGATGCAGGCGAGGGAGCTCTTCGCGGAGAAATACGGCATGGGGCAGAGGGTGGCCCCGTGCGTCATGGAGGAGGTCATGGAGAGGACCATGCCGAAGCAGTGGAACATGGGCACCTGGATCATCATGCGGTCCGCGGTGGACAGCCCCATGCGGTCGCCGATGCACTTGCCGTTATTGATGACGTTGTAGTGCGTGAGCATGACGCCCTTGGGAAAGCCCGTCGTGCCGGAGGTATACTGCATGTTGCACACGTCGTCCGGCTTTACCTGGGCGGCCATGGCGTTCACGGTCTCCTGCGGGGTGAGATCACCGCGGGCCATGGCCTCCTCGAAGGTGAGGCTCCCCTCCTGCCGGAAATCGACGGTGATGACGTTGCGGAGAAACGGCAGCTTCCGGCAGTGCAGGGGCTTGTCCTTGTCGTGGCCCTTGAGCTCGGGGCAGAGCTCGTTGATGATGGCGCGGTAGTTCGAGTCAAGGCAGGACTCGATCATGACGAGGGTGTGCGTGTCCGACTGGCGCAGGAGGTACTCGGCCTCATGGCTTTTATAAGCCGTGTTCACCGTGACGAGGACCGCGCCGAGCTTGACGGTGGCCCAGAAGGTGATATACCAGGCGGGGATATTCGTCGCCCAGACGGCGACCTTGCTGCCGGGTTTCACGCCGAGATAGACGAGGGCGCGGGCGAAGCGGTCCACATCCTCCCGGAACTCCTCGTAGGTGCGGGTGTAGTCGAGGGTCGTGTACTTGAAGGCGTACTGGTCGGGAAACTCCTCGACCATGCGGTCGAGGACCTGGGAGAAGTTTAAGTCCAGCAGCTCGTCCTTCTTCCAGACGTACTCGCCCGTGCCGTCGTGGTTCGGGTAGAGGCGCTTTTTCTTGCCGCGGGTGTTTTCAAAGCGGCTCATGTAGTTTACAAAATGCGGGAAGAGGATATCGGGGTCGTCCATGTCCTCGATCCACTCCGGCTTCCAGACGAGGGAGATGAACCCGTCGTAGTCGATGGAGCCGAGGGCACGGATCATCTCGTCCACGGGCAAGGCCCCCTCGCCGATGACGGTGTATTCGCCCTGTGCGTCCGAATCGCGCAGGTGCACATGGCGCACATAGGCGCCGAGATTTTTGATGGTGGTGTCGGCATCCTCGCCGCAGTCGTGGCAGGGGTGGTGGATGTCCCAGAGGGCCGCGAGAGAGTCGCTCGCAAAATCGTCCAGCAGGGCGCGGAGCCTCCCCGTGTCGGCGTAGATGCCGGTGGTCTTGATGAGAAGCGTGACCTCCGCCTTCTCGCAGCGGGGCAGGATCTCGGCGATGCGCGCCCGCGCGAGGTCTTCCCTCTCCGAGAGGGCGACGGCGGAGACATAGGGCGTGCGGATGCCGCCCGCCGTCTCGATGAGGAGCGTGAGCTTATCGAGCTCCGCCCCCGGCTCCGTGAGGTCGATGGAGCTGTCGAGACAGGGGATGGCAAGGCCCTTCTCCCGGAGCTTGCGCACGGTGCCGGCGGCATGGTAGCGGTCAAAGGCCGCGCCGCGCTCGATGAGATCCAGGCGCTTGTGGAGATCATAGAGCTCGATGCCGTTCATGCCGCTCTCTTCGGCGCTCTCCAAAAGCTCCTCCCAGCCGAGGAGCTGCCAGCCGCGGGTGGAAAAGGACAGCTTCATGCTTCACCCTCCTCATAGGCGATTTTGTTCAGGGCGTTGACATAGGCCTGGATGCTGGAGAAGACGATGTCCGTGGAGATGCCGCGCCCGGAATAGAGCTTCCCGTTCGACACGAGGCGGACCACGGTTTCTCCCATGGCCTCGCGCCCCTCGGTGACGGCGCGGATCTGGAAATCGTCCAGCTCATAGTGGCGGTTGACCACCTTCTCGAGGGCGAGGAAGGAGGCGTCGATGGGCCCGTCGCCGAGGGCGACGCCCTCCAGACTCTCCCCGGCGCGGCTGAGCTTGAGGTGGGCCATGGCGGAGATGTTGCTGCCGCTGTTGATGACATAGCTCTCCACCGTGTAGCTCTGCGGCACCTGGAGGGCGACCGAGGCGATGATGGCGTCGAGCTCGCGCCCGCCGACCTGCTCCTTGTGGCGCAGAAGCTCCTGCACAGCCTCCCAGACGGCCTGCTCGTCCTCCCCGCTGAGATCGTAGCCGAGCTCGCGCGCGGCCTTCGACACGGCGGACACATCGTCCCCCAGGGAGAGGGCGAGCTCTGGCGCCGCGTCCTGGACCCCGTCGTCAAAGGGGGAGGTCTTGTTGCGCTTGGTCTGGCAGAGCCAGACGATCTGCCGCACGATGCGCTTGAGCTCTACGGTGTGCAGGGGGCAGCTCAGGCCGAAGAGCTCCTCGCGCGCCGCGAGGATGCCCGCCACGTTCTGGAGGGAGGCCGTCTCCCCCACGGCGGCGGTCTTGACCTCCCGCGCCCCGGCGCGCACGGCCGCCACGGTGCAGGCGTCCGCCATGGCCATGGTGTTGGCGCAGGCGATGCCGAGCGTGACCCTGCCGAGGGCGGGGACGGTGTCGAGGAGGTTTTTCAAAAAGGCCGCAAGCTCCTCAGGCAGGAGGGTGCCTGTCGCATCGCAGACCGTGACGGTCGTCGCCCCGGCGGCCACGGCGGTCTCGATGGCCTTCTGGAGGAAGGGCGCGTCACTTCTGGTGGCGTCCTCCGCGATAAACTCCACGTCCGCCGTCTTCTCGGCGCAGGCGCGGAGCGTTTCTTCGATGCTTTTCAGCATGGCGTCCGGCTTTTTGCGGGAGAGGTATTCCATCTGCACGGTGCTCACCGGGGCGGGGATCTGCAGTCTCGGGCGCCGCGCGGTCTTGAGCGCCTCCCAGGTCTGCTCCACGCTCTCGCCGCTCAGCTCCACGGGCACGGCGACGACGCTGTTTTTTACCGCCGCCGCGATGGACTTGATGCGCAGGGCGTCGGCCCTGGCGGAGCGGATGCCCTCGATCTCGATGACCGGGACGGCGAGCTTGTCGAGGAGCTTCGACACCTCGATCTTGCCCTTGAAGCTCAGGCTCCCGTCGCCCTGCCGGGCGAGCTGCTTCATTGTAATATCGCTGATGCGGATGCTGTCCATGATATGCACTTCCTCTGTCGTGAAAAGATAAAGCCCCCGAAGCGCAATGCTTCAGGGGCGAATTTGTATTCGCGGTACCACCCTGCTTCTCCGCCGTCAGGGCGGACTCTCTCGGGTTCATGTCGTAAACCCCCGGCCTGTAACGGGGCCTCCCGTGATCCATTACTGCGCCGATCCCGGCCTTCACGGATCCCGCTCAGGAACGAGACGCCCTCCGTTTCCCGCGCCGGCTCGCACCAGCCGCCGGCTCTCTGCGGCGATCCGCGGAGGCGATTTTCCCTCATCGCTGTTTGGGCCGATTTTACCACAGGCGTCCCCCAGCGTCAACTGTATAAATTACCATTTTTCTCGTGGAAATCTGAAATAATTCTTGACATTTTGACTTTCAATCGCTAAACTTTCGCCGATACTATGAAAACCGGGTGAGCCCTATGCACATCATCGACGCGCACGTCCACATCTTTCAGCCCCGCATCGCCGAGGCCGCGGTCCGGGCCACGAACGCCTTTTATGACGGCTCCCACAATGCCGAGATCCCGGAGCCTGTCCCCCTCGGCCATCTGCCGGGCACGGCGGAGGATCTGCTGCCGCGCATGGAAAAGGACGGGGTAGACAGGGCCGTGGTCTTCTCCACCGCCACCGCGCCCCACCAGGTGGAGATCATCAACGACTTCATCCGCGACACCTGCCGGGAGCATCCGCAGCTCATCGGCGTCGGCACCATGCACCCGGACTACCCCGACTTTGAGGGGGAGGTAGGGCGCATGAAGGCGGGCGGCCTTGTAGGCATCAAGCTGCACCCGGACATTCAGCGCTTCAGGCTGGACGATGAGCGCCTCATGCCCCTCTTTGAGATCATGGCGGCGGAAGGACTCTTCCTCATCGCCCACACGGGGGATTACCGCTACGACTACTCCACCCCGTCCCGCATGGCGCATGTGGCGAAGTGCTTTCCGAAGCTCCGGTGCATCGCGCCCCACTGCGGCGGCTGGAGCGAGTGGGCGGACGCCCGCGCCTGTCTCAGGCTCCCGAACGTCTACATCGACACGAGCAGCACCCTCCCCTTCAACGCCTGGGACGCAGCGCGAAAGGCTCTCCGCGTCTTCGACCCGACCCACATCTTCTTCGGCACGGACTACCCCATGTGGGAGCCGGGCGAGGAGCTGCGCCGCTTTCTCTCCCTCGGTCTCGGCGACAGGCTGAACGAGATGATCCTCGGCGAAAATTTTGAAGCGTTCCTCCGCGCGTGACACGCAGCGAACAGGAAAGCCGGATGCGATGCCAGGCTCATAATCAAGCAAGCAGATTGCTTTTAGCAATCATATGTGGTATACTATCCTCAGCAAACCGAAAGCGAGGTGCTATGGATGCCAAGAGCCGCAACAAGAACCGCCCATGTTTTCACGCGCGTCGACCCGGACACGAAAGAACAGGCCGAAGCCATCTTGAATCAGTTGGGCATTCCCATGTCCAATGCGATCGGGATGTTTTTAAAACAGATCGTCATGCAGCGCGGTATTCCCTTCGATATGAAGCTCCCGGCAAGTGTCCCTGTCGCTGTCGGCGGCCTTACCGGGGAGCAGTTCGACAGGGAGCTTCAAAAGGGCATGGACGATATTGCCGCAGGCCGCGTTATCCCTGCGGATGACGTTGAAGCGGAGATGCGGAGCTTATATGGCGTATGAGGATCGTTTACACCCATACCGCCCGGCGCGATCTGCGGGGCATATACGAGTATATTGCCTATACGCTTCTGGTCCCGAAAACTGCCCGTGATCTGACAAACAAAATCATGGCTGAGGTGCGCGCCCTTGAAAATCTCCCTGAGCGCAATCCCCTCTGTAAAGAGGAACCCTGGTACAGCCGGGGCGTCCGCTTCCTTTCCGTGGGGAACTATCTTGTCTTCTACACCGTGAAAGGCGAAGAAGGGGTGGTCTCCATCGCACGAATCCTGTATGGCGGTCGAGATATCAGCCGCCAGCTTGAAGATACAGGCGAGTGGTAACGATATCCGCAAAATCTGCGGGCCGGTACAATCGTCCCGCGACGCGCAAATGTTCCCCTGTCACCGTAGGGGAGGGGCTTGTGTCAAGACCCAGATAGTTTACACTTTGTGCAACGACATGGTTTACACATATCTGTAAAAGTGATTGGATTAGCAAAAAGCGATCCCTAAAGCTAGCTT
>CADBCV010000006.1:0-381 GCA_902793285.1 Oscillospiraceae bacterium | reverse complement strand
TCCAAAAGTACTAGAATATGAGCAATTTATAGCTTTTTTGAACACTTTCTGGTAGGGGCGGAACCCGAGTTAGTGTAAACTAAGTCGTTACACTAAACAGCTTGCCCCTCCCGCGCGGAGAAATGTAATAATTGCAAAAATGTACGGCGATTTCGTAATAATGTTACGATTTCGCCGTACATTGCTGTTAAATGATTCCCCTATGCCGCCGGGCGGGGCAAGCCCCGCCCCTACGGATTTCAACTAACCTCCCTTTCGAAAAGGGAGGTGCCCCGAAGGGGCGGAGGGATCGATCCCTCAGTCATGGCCTCGCGGGGGATCGGCCATGACAGCTCCCTTTCGCAAAGGGAGCTTAGAGGCGTAGGGGCCGATGCCCTCATC
>CADBCV010000005.1 GCA_902793285.1 Oscillospiraceae bacterium | reverse complement strand
GGACAGTCGATCCCTCAGTCATGGCCTCGCGTGGGATCGGCCATGACAGCTCCCTTTTCGAAAGGGAGCTTAGAAGCTGCGCAAAGCCGATACGCACATTTTTTATTTTACCGTATCCGCTTGACAGAACAGGGAAGCCGTGTTAGAATCTCAATCGAATCACGCATAATATAAATTATGCGTGATTCGTTTACTCTTGTTTTTCAAATGCACTGAATATCTCCAATTCCAAGAGATTTTTGATTTTCAATGCTATTTTCAGTACAAAACGGAAGATTTTTTCTTTCATTGTTACCCTTTTGTAAATTTACTACAAAATACACGAATCGCCTTATGTCGTAGTAGCGGCGATTCGGAGGAAGCGCTACCCCAGAAGTTACCTTTTTTCTTGATCTGGTCGTTCAATTCGAGCCCAAAGAGATACAGAACTACCATCTTTTAACGCACGATCATAAGTTATCAAAGCTGCATCGAGAGACTCATAATAAAAGACATCTTCAGTAAATTTCATATCAAGGATGTGTTCACGGACACGTACAGCATAATTCGGCTTCATTTACTAAATCTCCGATTTCACTTTATTTATTTAATTTATTTGGAATACTACCATATCACATTTTGCTCATTCCGTCAAGGTTTTACAAGTATTTATCTCTGGTACTCGGACAAGACGCAGGCGCGGCGGGAGAACGCGCCCGCGCTTGCCGTTCTGCCGGGCTTCGCCCGCTTGTACAACTCTACACCTTTACTTATTTGAATTGAAAGTAAAGATTTTATGTCTTCTCGCCTTTTCGCCACTGTCCATGCTTTTCTCGTCATATGACAAATACGGACGTGACGGCACGACAAACGAATCGAAATATTTTACATATTTTGGAATGAACGTAAAACGCCATTTTGTGAACAGCATAAATTTCAGATTTTCCACAATCCTACTCTCACCCTGCGAGGACGCTTCTACCAATCCAATCTTTTTCGAAATTGGCCGAACAAGAGAAAGCCACGGGGTCACAGCCGAAACAAGATACATTCGATCTGTTAAATCTCTCAGTTTTTTATCTATATCAAAGCTCTGTGAAGCAAGATACACAACAACCTTATAATGACGCTGGAGCTTAAAAAAGTCCCTTACCTCTGGCCGAAAGTTCTTAAAATTCCGGTTATCATAAAGAATTCCAACCTCATCAAGCAAGACGCAAGACTTCGGTTCAGGAACAAACTCGCCAAGATGCTCAGGGTCTATGATCCGCACTCCATCAAGACACATGTCTTGTACATTGGTATAAACTGTATATCCTTTTTTCTTGTATATCAGGGCTATTTTACAAAGATATGTTGTTTTACCAGAACCTTTTTTACCGAAAACCATATAGAGCTTATAAGGATTGTTATATTTTCGATACTTTACATTGAGTATTACAATTACTGCGAGTATTACTAAGAGTATATACATGATTACCTCCCGTTATATTCAAAAAATACCTGCCGGAGCTTCGCTAACCGGCAGGTATTTTTTTTTGTTAGTTTGCGAGACGCTTAATAGCGCCAATGCCAAGGCCTACAAGGGGCATGGCAAAGAAAATGAGCAGGAGCTCATTACCTTCGGCCATGATTGCACCCATATACTGGCCAATCCAACCAACCGTAGCTGTAACCACAGTGGTGATAGCGGTGATGGCAGCATTCATTGAATCACTTCCTTCCTTTAATTATTTGGAGTCATTGGTGTCAATCGGCAAGACGCTTAATAGCACCGATGCCAAGGCCGACAAGCGGCAGGGCGAAGAAAACGAGCAGGAGCTCATTACCGGGGGCCATGATCGCTCCCATATAGGACGTGATCCAAGACACAACGCCGGTAACAACGGCGGTAATAGCCTGCACTACCGCTGCAATACCCGTTACAGGTTCCATGTTTTCACCTCCTCTCAGTCAATAATACGGCGGACGATACCGACAATGGCCAGCAAGACAAAAATGCCAGTGAACCAGCTAATCGGCTCTGTCAGAAGGAAGTCTGCCACAGCTTGCAGAAGGGCTGTCCAGAAAACGATTACATCCTGCATATCAGACCACCAAGTATACGCAGAACGGCATAGAGAACGACGATAAAGACAACCGCACGGATACAGTAAGCAATATCGACGCCAGCAAAGCCGGAAGGAATAAGGCCGTCAGGATTTGTTACAGGGGTATAGGTTCCGAGAAGAGCGTCAAGAAATTCTTTCATGATTCACCTCCTAAAAGATTGACTTGAAAAGTTTTATAAGAAGCGGGATAGACCAGATGAAAACGACTAAAGCACCGAAAGTAAAGCCGAACGGAAGCATTATATTTGCCACCGAAATTAGAATAGTATTGATTACTTCCAATTTTACCTCCAATCAGAACGGCAAGAATTTACGTACACCGTTGATTATGGCGATTGCAAAAAGAATGGCGACAAAAGCAGCGGCCGCTGTTTGAATGTCAGTCGGGAGCCAATTCCAGAGAACCGACAAATCAATACCGTCAAAGATGTAGTTAAATATATCTTGCGCAACACCAATAAAGGAGGAGATCACACCTTGAATAATTTCAATCATCGACCAAACCTCCTATAAATTGCAAGCACAATAGCAGCTGCTGCTGCTGCGTAAATTGGCGTTACAAAAATATATCCAGCACTACCAAGAAAATTCCAAAATGTGACAAACGGTGCATGTATAGCCTGTAACCACTCTACCACATAATGCCAAATACCAACGCCAGAACGAAAGATATTCAGAATCGGGAGAAAGGGGTCCCAGATTGATTGTACTATGTCTCGAAACCAATCAACCGAACCTCGTTCAATTTTATCAACAAGATCACCAATTTTTTCCTTTATGTCATCAAGTGACCAATTGATTTTATCATTCAGATTCTTAATAGCCTCCGAGAAAGTATTTCCAATAGCTATACTATCATAAATGTTCTTAAGGGCCTGCACGATGTCCTTCAAAGTACTGTCGATTAACGAGATACTCGGATCAGGAAGCGGGTCAGGATAAGGCTCAGGATCAGGAACTGGCTCAGGATCAGGTTGCGGTGCGGGTGTTTCCTTTTCAGTGAAATCTATATTAAGAATCGGAATCAAAGGAATTATCAAATCAATCAGATCATCGACTTTTGCTTCGAGATCTGGATCACCCATATTTATAACAACCGAATCACCTGTACCGGGATATTGCGTGTACCAGTCTGCTATATCATCTGTGGGAACTCTTATTCTAAGTCCTTCATTTTCTGGTAATACTACATCTGCCGGAATCGTTCCCGAAACCCAGTCAAAGTCAAATGAAGTAGGATCGTAAATACCATCTTTAAGAACACTAACAGATGTATCAGTTCCATATTCATTTGTATAATAACAATATAAAATTCCCCGCTGATTTGTTGAATATTTATCAGAAAGACGTACTTGATAAGTATATTTTGAATTTGGACTTGTATACCAGTCACCTAATTGTTGGCTTATAGTACTATTAAATTCCCATTTAAGTGTTGGTCTACTTGATTGAGGATAACGGGGCAGTTGTAATGTTACATATGTATTTCCAAAAGGGAATATTGTTTCAGTTGAGGGTGCAGCTGATACATATTGAGATCGTAATGAAGTAATTCCCGATTGTTCATTAGAAAAATCATATAAAGGAATGCCTTGGAAGTTTCCAGCACCGGAAACAAAAGTACCTTCTGATTTACTTGCAATATCAAAGGCATTTTCAAGATCAAAAGCATTAACTCTGAATTTCTCAGACGCTTCATTAGAAAGCCAAATGTCGGTATACTCTACACCGTCAATAGTAACCTTGTCCTTGTCTACCTGTATAGTTGAACGCGAAAGATAATCATCTATACTTTCGATTGGTGTAGTATATGGGACATCAATGAATTGATTAGCTACAACCTTAACAGGTTTTGAAAGCCAATCCATCAAATCCCTTGACGCATTAGCCGCCCCTACCGCCGTGGCATTGGCTGTAATATTTATTGCTTGCAAAGCCGCAGCTACCCATGCGCCGAACTGCTGTTTAGATATTGCGTAACTGCTCGGGCTCATAAAGGCGAAGACAAGAGTCAACGCCAATATGAAGGAGAATATACGCGCGACTCTTGTCTTCTTCATGTTGTTACCTCTCGACGAAAATGTCTTCCACTTTGCCGTACTTATTGTAGCTAATCGTAGCATCACACGGCATGTCCGGGATCACCTCAAGCATACGCGAGGCCGGAAGAAAGCATTTATCAGTCTGTAAACCAATGGTGTTTTTATCGGTGTACTCAAAGAACACAGACTGACCATTGATTTCTCGATCACTGTCCTTCGGCTTGAATCTCGTTGGCTTGATTCCTACAATTGTAACTTTCATTGATGAACCTCTTTTCATTTAATAAAGCAGTATATATATGTTGACCCCTTCTGAGTTCATCCCAGAGATGGTTTTTAATTGCGTATTTACTTAATTCAGTTATAGAACATACATCACTTGTGAGTATAAATTGAAGTAGCATGTCCGCCTTTTCTTCGGCTTCTTGCTTACGTTTAAGAATAGTAGGTAAGGACTCGTCATTTGTAATTATCTCCTCTGGCTCATACTGGTATTTGTTTGGATTGTTTAGATGTATTAGATATTGAACAGTATTCTTAAACTTTTGAACTGGTTGAACGTGATTCGACGGTACACCAAACTTTTTAGCCGCTCTACCGAGCATACATGGACTACCATTTACACCGATAACATGATAATGAGGTTTTTTCCGTTGTCCAATTACCCAATCGGGTTCATACTTATTTTCTGACAGATATTTATCATAGTCCTCTTCTGTATAAACATCTTTGTCGTGAAGTATGTAATAGTATTTATCCCAATAATAACTCAACCTACGTAACAACATATCGCAATCATAAGACGATGAATCAGGATATAACTCACAAGTAAAAACTCTTGATTGTTTTTGCTCTCTTTTGGTATAATTATCAGATAGTCGAGCCATTTGTTTCTTTTTCCCTTTCGATAGAAAGAATTTTAACTTTATGACCTTGCTTTTGAAGCCATCTTAAGACAACTTCTGCCGATTTCTCGGATTGCCATCGGCAAGTGATAACCGTATCTTCATTTATTTCATAAACAATCTTATACATGGCCCACCTCTCTAAATATAAATTTAGCGTGATTCGGACCCTGTATTTTAACGCAAAGGAGCCAATCCCATGAATCTCGATCAAATCTGCGATGTGCCCGATATCGTCATGGAGTTTCTCGAATATCACTCCACCGTGCGCGGACATTCCGACCGGACGGTCGCCGGATATTATCTCGATCTCAAAATCCTGTTTCGGTATTTGAAACGCCGCCGCCATCTCGTCCCGAAAGAGACGCCTTTCCAGGAAATCGACATCACCGACATCGACCTCAACTTCATCAAGTCCATCCGCATCGAAGAGCTCTATCGCTATCAATCGTTTTCACCTGAGTTTGAAAACGGCAGTCACGCGCTCTCCGCGGCGAGCCGCTGCCGCAGGACCTCCACGGTAAAATCCTTCTTTAACTATCTCACGGTCAAGCGGCATCTGCTGGATCACAATGTTTGTCAAGAACTTGACATGCCCAAGCGCCAGGCTTCGCTGCCGAGGTATTTGGAGGAATCCGAGTGCGAGCGGCTGCTGAGTGCCTGCGAGGGCCCCTTTGCTGAGCGCGACTACGCGATTCTGATGCTGTTTCTCTCCTGCGGGCTGCGCGTGTCGGAGCTCGTGTCTCTCAACATAACCGACGTGTATGAGGACCATGTGCGGGTCCTCGGCAAGGGCAACAAGGAGCGCGTCGTCTTTTTTGCCGAGGGCTGCCAGGAGGCAATTGAAGACTATTTGATGGTCAGAAATGCCAAAAATGTGAAAGAAACAGACAAAAACGCCCTTTTTATCAGCAGAAAAAACTGCCGCTTATCCGTGCGCGGCGTGCAGAATATGCTGGAGGCAAAGCTCCTGGCCGCCGGGCTGGACGCAAGCCGCTACTCCCCGCACAAGCTGCGGCACACGGCGGCGACGTTGATGCTCAAAAACGGCGTGGACACCCGCGCCCTGCAGGAGGTGCTGGGCCACAGCAATCTCAATACCACCCAGATCTACACCCATCTCGATAACGCTGCCCTGCATGAGGCTGCCATGGCAAACCCCATCGGCCGCAAGACCAAGGGTGAAATCGAAGGTTGACATAATAACAACGGGACGGCCGCAGGGTCGTCCCGTGATGTTTCGCTTTGCTTATTCCCTTGCGAGGACGGCGGCGATGGCCTCGCTGATATTTCGCACGGGGATCAGCCTGAGACCGGAGAAGCTCGCCGCCTCCTCGGACCTGTGCACAGGGACGACGCAGCGCTTGAAGCCGAGGCGATAGATCTCGGACAGGCGCTGATTGAGGACGCTCACGCTGCGGATCTCCCCGGAGAGGCCGACCTCCCCGATCGCCGCGAGATCCGCGCCGAGGGGCCGGTCCAGATAGCTCGAGGCCACGGCGAGACTGGTGGCAAGATCCGCCGCAGGTTCCTCCAGCGTAAGACCTCCGATGACGTTGATATAGGAATCGCAGCCCGCCACGGAGAGACCGCCGCGCTTTTCCAGCACCGCGAGCAGCATCGCCGCCCGGTTGTAGTCCACCCCGTTGGAGCGCCGCGCCGCGTTATAGGCCGAGGGTGTGACCAGGGCCTGCACCTCGGCGAGGATGGGGCGCGTCCCCTCGATGACGCAGGCGACGCAGGTGCCGGGGCAGTTCTCGGGTCTGCCGCTCAAGAGCATTTCGGAGGGGTTTTCCACGCAGGCAAGGCCCCGGTCCGCCATCTCAAAAACGCCGATCTCATTCGTGGAGCCGAAGCGGTTCTTCGCCGCCCGCAGGATGCGGAAGCTGGTGCTGCGCTCGCCCTCAAAATAGAGCACACAGTCCACCATATGCTCGAGCACCTTCGGCCCCGCGATGCTGCCCTCCTTGTTGATATGTCCCACTACGAAGACCGTGAGATTCTTTTCCTTGCAAAGGCGCATGATGCGCATCGTGCACTCGCGCACCTGGGTGATGCTGCCGGGGGCGGAGCCCACATCCGCCTGGTTTACGGTCTGGATGGAGTCGATGATCACGATCTCGGGCCGCAGGCTCTCCGCGGCGGCGAGGATCGCGTCCAGATCCGTCTCCGCGAGGACGTAGATCTCCCCGCCCGTGACGCCGAGGCGGTCGGCGCGGAGCTTCAATTGGCGCTCGCTCTCCTCGCCGGAGACGTAGAGGATGCGCCGTGTCTCTGCGGTCGCGGCGCACATCTGCAAAAGGAGCGTGGACTTGCCGATGCCGGGCGCGCCGCCCACGAGGATCAGGGACCCGAGCACGGCCCCGCCGCCGAGGACGCGGTCAAACTCCGAGATCCCGGTGGAAAAGCGCACTTCCTCCGCGGTGTCGAGCTCCTGGAGCTTTTTGGGCTTTGCGCCGCGGGCGGAGGAAGATGATCTGCCGGCACTGTCCTTGCCAAGCCGAAGCTCCGCGAGCGTGTTCCACGCCCCGCAGGAGGGGCACTTCCCTGCCCAGTTCGGCGTCTCGCAGCCGCATTCGGAGCAGAGATAGACGGTTTTCTGTCTGTTTGCCATGTTTATCACCTGTATAACAAAATGTATAGTCTATATACGCACAGTATTCTGAATGTATTGCAGATAGGAGCCCATGATCGCGGCCGCGAGGCTGGTCTGATAGCCGGGCTTTTTGAGGTTTTCGAGATCCGTGGGGTTTGAGACAAAGCCGCACTCCACAAGAATCGCGGGACAGTCGAGATGTGAGAGGATATAGAGTCTCTTTGTGGCGGGTTCCGCGACGCGCCGGGATTTGGGATAGAGACTGCGCAGGAGGTTTTCGTGCGTGATGGAGCCGAGCTCCGCGCTCCCCTCCCCGGCGGCGTAGATGACCTGGGAGCCGCTGGGCTGCCCGGTGGGATAGTCGTTCTGGTGGATGCTGATATAGACGGGGTTCTGCTCCGCCTGTGTCAGCTCCGTCCGGCACACAAGATCCCGGTGTTCGCTGTAATCTTCGGTATCGCATTTGGTGCTGTCGTCCTGGCGGATGAGGGCGTTATCCTGGCCGTAGAGCTCCGCAAGGGCCCTGAGCTTTAAGCCGATGGCGAGGTTGATATCGCTCTCGCGCGTACCGTCGGCCCCCACCGCGCCGCTGTCGATCCCGCCATGGCCGGGATCGATGACAAGCGTCATGCGGAGGTTCTGGTCCCCCGCCGTCTCCTGCTTTTTCTGGAGCACAACGGTCACCAGCACCGCGACGAAGAGAAGCCCCAGGACAACGAGGAGCCTTGCTCTTGTTCCGCGCACACCGGTCTTCATGCGCCCCGCCCCGCTTTCTGATCAGCCCGATTATAAGCGCCAAGGGGAATGAAGTCAATTCCCCGTTTCAAAGCAGAATGCATATCAGTCCCTCGCTCCCCTCGTTCAAGATGCGCTCGAGCGTCTCGCGCAGTTTGTCTTTGACGTTTTCAGGCAGAGCCGCGATCTTCGCGGTCAGGCCCTCTTCCGCAATGTCGTTGAGGGATTTGCCGAAGATGTTGGACTGCCAGATGCGGTTCACGTCCCCGTCAAAGCCCTGCAGGAGGAAGTTGATGATGTCCTCCGAGGCGCCCTCCCCACCGATGGCGGGGGTGACCTCGGTCTCGATGTTGGTCATGATCATATGGATAGCGGGTGCGTTGGCTTTGAGCTTCACGCTGTATTTCCCGCCCTGGCGCACGATCTTCGGCTCCTCAAGCTGCATCTGGGCCGTGTCCGGCATCACGACACCGTAGCCCGTGGTGCGCACCGCGCGCAGGGCGTCGGTCAGGGAGTCGTAGTCGGCTTTCATGGCGCTCATTTCCGTGAGGACTGCGATGAGATCCCGGTCGCTCTCGACGGTGAGACCCGTCTGCTCGCTGAGGCTCTGGTAATAGAGCGCCTTCGGGAGCCGGATCGACACCTCGCTCACCCCGGTGCCGAGGTCATTTTTCAGGATCTCGGCAGACTCGATGTACTCGTTTTCCTGAAGCGCTGCGAGAAAGCCCCGGCAGTCCTTGATTTTCTCCATATCCCCGGCGGCGTCGTGTACTGCGCCGAGAAGCGTGGCCTTGAGCTCATTCTCCTTCGGCAGGGCATCCAGCCAGTCCGGTAAGAAGACGCCCACCGCCTGGACGGGAAACTCCTCCAGCGCCGCCGCCATGATGAGGCCGATGTCCTCCTCACTCATGTGCAGGCAGTCCACCGGCAGGCAGCGCACATCGTACTTCTGTGATAGCTCCTCGGCAAGGGCTGTGCAGCGCTCGCTTTTCGGGGCGGCGCTGTTCAAGAGGACCACAAAGGGTTTGCCGATCTCCTTGAGCTCCGCGATGGTGCGCGCCTCCGCCGGGAGATAGTTTTCGCGCGGGATCTCGCTGAAGCTGCCGTCTGTGGTCACGACGATGCCGACGCTCGAGTGCTCGGTGATGACCTTCCAGGTCCCCTTTTCGGCCGCCTCCGTGATCGTGACCTCGTGGTCAAACCAGGGGGTGGTGACCATGCGCTCGTGGTCCTCCTCAAACTGGCCCGCCGCGCCCTCCACCATGTAGCCCACGCAGTCCACCAGGCGGACGGAGAGCTCGGTCCTGTCGCCGAGACGGATGGTCACCGCGTTTTCGGGCACGAATTTCGGCTCGGCCGTCATGATGGTCCTGCCGGAGGAGCTCTGTGGCAGTTCATCCCGGGCGCGCTCTTTCAGAAAGGTGTTCTCAATGCGCGGGATGACAAGCGTCTCCATAAAGGTTTTGATGAAGCTGGACTTCCCGGTCCGCACGGGACCCACAACGCCCAGCATGACGGCCCCGTCCGTTCTCGCGGCGAGCTCGCTGTATAAATTGATATCACGCATAAAAAAGCCTCCCACTCTCATGTTCTCGCTTGTTCGAGTGTATGAGAATGGGAGCCTTGATAGAACAACCTCTCACGAGAAGCGAATGCAGTCCGTGTGTACGCGGCTCTCGAGAAACTGCACGTCGTGGAATTTTGCGGAGAGCTTCTCCCGAAGGACCGGGATCACCGGGTTTTCGGTATAGAAGTGGTCCGCGTCGATGAGGGTGAGGCCGTATTCCGCCGCTCTCTGAAACTGGTGATATTTCACATCGGCAGTCACATAGGTGTCGCAGCCCTTTCGGACTGCCTCCTCGATGCTGCCGGCACCGGAGCCGCCCATGACGGCGACGCGGGAGACCAGTTCCTCCCCTTTCACATAGCGCAGGGCGGGCACGCCGAGGACCTCCTTGCAGCGCTCTAAGAACACTGCGAGAAGCACCGGCTCCGGCAGTGTCCCGATCCGGCCGCAGCCGTCCGGGTCGAGCGGCGCCTCCGGCTCCGCGCCCAGAAGGCGGATCAGAACGTCGTTCACGCCGCCCTCCGCGATGTCGAGATTCGTGTGCATGGATATGACGCCGATGCCGTTTTCAAGGAGAAAGAGGACCCGCTTCTGCACGGGCTCTTCGTCCGTCACGGCGCGCAGCGGGGAAAAGAGCAGCGGATGGTGCGAGACGATGAGCCCCGCCCCGCGTTCCTTTGCCTCCTGCGCGACCGCGTCCGTCACATCGAGCGCAAGGAGCACGCACCCGACCTCCCGGTCCGGGTGGCCGAGCTGAAAGCCGGCGTTGTCAAAGTCCATCTGCAGATGTAACGGGGCAAGCTCACAGAGCGCCCCGAAAATGTCCCGGTTCGTTGTCATGCTGTTGTCTCCAATTCTTCAAGCTGCCGGCAGATCTCCCGGTAGAGTTCGGCGCGCGCTCCCCCGTCCCGCCCCTCCATGGCGGAGAGCGCGTGGGAGAAGCGCTCATGCAGAACCTTGAGCTCGCGGGCGTAGAGAGCCGGGTTTTGGCTGAGGCTTCGCTTTCCCAGAAAGAGCTCCGCGTCATTGAGCTTCGTCTCCACGCCATAACGCGCGGAGAGGATCTGATAGAGGCGCCCCGCGTCCTCAGCAAGAATCTCCTCCTGAATCCCAAAGCCGTTATAAATGAGCCAGTAGCGCAGAACCTCCGCCTTCGTCATGGGCTGTAAAATCAAATGATAGCGCGTGTCCAGGCACCACTCCGCCTCGTCCAGGATCTTTACGATGAGATCCCCTCCCATGCCGGCGATCACAATGGTGTCGATCTCCTCCGCCGGGCAGAGGGAGAGCCCGTCGCAGAGGAGAAAGCGGATGCGCTCCGACACGCCTGCCTCCGCCGCCGTGCGCCGCGCCGCCAGGAGGGGGCCTTCATTGATGTCAGCGGCATAGAGCCGTCCCCCATAGCCGGCGGCGGCGAGGCTCGCCGGGAGATAGCCGTGGTCGGTCCCTACGTCGATGAGGCCCTTCCCGTCCCGCACCAGGCCCGCGATCGCCTCAAGGCGTCTGTTCATGCTTCCATCCCTCCGTAATTGAGAAAAGCCGGACCTGAGTCCGGCTTTTTCGTGTGCTCAGGCAGTCTCGAGGAAAGCCTTGAGGTAGGTCAGAAACTCGTCAGGATCGACGCCGTGGGCGCAGCAGGCTTGCTCGATATTCTCACCGCTGGCCATGGCGCAGCCCATGCAGTGCATCCCGATCGCCTGGAAGGCGGGCATGGCCTGGGGCGCGTTCTCGACGACTTCGGAAATCAGAGTTTCGCGTGTAATTTCCATTGAATAAATTCCTCCTGTCAATGAACATTCTTGCAGATCGCGAAAGATTTATGCGCATGGCAGCGCAGTCTCGATCGTAAATCGTATTCGCAATCGAATCTAAAAAAAGGGACACCGAAGTGTCCCCTTTTCGGATCGTCAGGCGGATCAGGCCTGCTCTCTCATCTTAGCAAAGCACTCGCTGCAGTAAACAGGACGGTCGGATTTGGGCTCGAAGGGAACCCGGGCCTCGCCGCCGCAGGCAGCGCAAGTGGCGGTGAAGAACTCACGGGGACCGCGAGCGGCGTTCTTGCGCGCATCGCGGCAGGCCTTGCAGCGCTGGGGCTCGTTCTGGAAGCCGCGCTCTGCGTAGAACTCCTGCTCACCGGCGGTAAAAACAAATTCCTTGCCGCACTCTTTGCAAACTAAAGTCTTGTCTTCGTACATTCTTGAATCCTCTCTTTTGATTGTGCCTGTCGGCTGTATTTGCGTTCAGCGAAAGCTGATATCGCCAAAAATGTTCTCCCGTGCCAGCTTCTGTCGAATTCTCTGCACGGCGTTGTCCACCGACTTTGCGTTCCTGCAAAGTCTTTCCGCTATTTCTCTGTACGACAAGCCTTCCAGATAAAGGCCAAGCACTTTGATCTCAAACCTGGAAAGGCACCGGGAGAATACCGCATTGAGCTCTTCCCTGCTCTCTTTTGCCAGAATCAATTCTTCCGGATTATGGCGGATAAACTCAGGGAGGGTCGAGATGTCGGCACCGGGATCTTCGGAGAGTTCTTCAAGTGATATACCGTCGTTGAGGGGGAAATGTTTCAAACGGGAAGCGGATCGAATGGCAGACAGAAGGCGCATACGGATACAGTGCTCAGCAAAAGTGCTGAATGCGGCGCCGCCCGCGGGGTCAAAATTCCGAATGGCGGACAGGAGACCGAAGGTCCCCTCCTGAATGAGATCCTCGCTGTCGCCCCCGGCCAGAAACAGGGGCCTTGCGCAGATCCTCACAAGCCGCAGGTAGCGCTCAGCCAGGGCATCCTCAGCCTCTCTGTCGCCGGAGGCGGAGAGCGCCTGGAGCGCCGTATCATCCAAAGCTGCGTAATCTATCATTGTCAATTTTGTACTCTTACCACATACATATAGTATTATACAGCACAAATCGCTAAAGTCAATACCTTTTTTGTATAATCTGTTGCAAAACAAACAAAGGGGCGTTGCGGGTTTTGCGAATTTCCCTTAAAATTTCAAGGTTTGCTGGCCCATGTATTCAAGCCCGAGGTGCTGGTAAGCCTTCTGCGTGACGCAGCGCCCGCGGGGTGTGCGCGTGAGAAAGCCGCACTGGAGAAGGTACGGCTCATACACATCCTCGAGCGTGACGGCCTCCTCGTTGATGGTCGCGGCGAGGGTTTCAAGCCCAACCGGTCCCCCGCCGTAAAAGTCGATGATGCTGCGGAGCATCCGGCGGTCGAGCGCGTCGAGGCCGAGCTTGTCCACCTCGAGATTCGACAGTGCCTGGTCCGCCACCGCCTGTGTGATGGTGCCGTCCGCCTTGACCTGGGCAAAGTCCCGGACGCGGCGGAGCAGACGGTTTGCGATGCGCGGCGTGCCTCTCGAACGGGAGGCGATCTCATACGCCCCCTCCGGGACGATCTTTACGTTCAGGATGCCCGCCGAGCGCAGGACGATCTTCTGCAGCTCCTCCGGCGTGTAGAGCTCAAGCCGGAGCGAGACGCCGAAGCGGTCGCGCAAGGGGGCCGTGAGCTGGCCGGAGCGCGTGGTGGCGCCGATGAGGGTGAAGCGCGGCAGATCCAAATGGATCGAGTTTGCGGAAGGGCCCTTGCCCAAAATGATGTCGATGGCGTAGTCCTCCATCGCGGGATAGAGGATCTCCTCATAGGCGCGGTTTAAGCGGTGGATCTCATCGACGAAGAGGATGTCCCCTTCGTTTAAGTTTGTGAGCATGGCGACGAGATCGCCGGGCTTTTCGATCGCGGGGCCGGAGGTGATGCGCATGTTGACGCCCATCTCGTTTGCGATCACCGCCGCGAGCGTCGTCTTGCCGAGTCCCGGGGGGCCGTGCAGGAGCACATGGTCCAGCGACTCCCCGCGCATTTTGGCGGCGTTGATGAAGATCGAGAGATTCTCCTTCGCCTTCTTCTGGCCGATATACTCCGCAATGGTCCTGGGTCTGAGCGAACCCTCATTGCTGTCCTCGGGCAGCGAGACCGCGGTGGTGATCATCTCTTCATTGACTTCTTCGGAAAAGTTAATACTCATTGGATCTGTCCCGTCACTTTACCATCTGTTTCAAGACGGAGCGGATGATCTGCTCCGCCGTCATATCCTGGGTGTCGAGCTTTTTGAGAAGCGGGGCGATCTCCGCGCTCGAATAGCCGAGGACCGTGAGCCCTGCGAGCGCGTCGTTCACGGCGCTCCCGCCGCCCTGTGCGGGCGCCGCGGCGAAGGAGGCGGGGATGTCCGCGCTGCCGCTGTCCATCTCCTTGCTGACCTTGTCCTTGAGCTCGAGAATCACGCGCTGGGCGATCTTCTTGCCGATGCCGGGGGCCACGGTCAGGGCCTTTTCGTTGCCGCTGATGATGGCGAGAGCCAGCCCCTCGGGCGTGCTGTGGGAGAGGATGGACATGGCGGCCTTCGGTCCGATGCCGGAGACGGAGATGAGCAGCTCAAAAAAGCGCCGCTCGCTCTTATCGAGAAAGCCGAAGAGGTCAAAGTTATTCTCTCCGATGGATTCCGACACATAGAGCTTCGCCCTCTCGCCGAGCTTGAGCCCCGAAAGGGTGTTTGCCGTGACGTTCAGCGCAAAGCCGATCCCGCCGCAGTCAATGACCGCAAGGCCCGGCTCCATCTCCCGGACTGTGCCGTCTATATGGTAGAACATGTTTCCTGATCTCCCTTGAAAAGTAATGAGGTTGTGCTGCGCGCGTGGCAGAGCGCGAGGGCCACCGCGTCCGCCGCGTCGTCCGGCTTTGGGGGCGCCGGGAGCTGGCAGAGGCGTTTGACCATGTCCATCACCTGGCGCTTCTCTGCGCGCCCGTAGCCGCAGACGGCCTGCTTGACCTGCAGGGGCGTATATTCGTAGACCTTCACGCCCTGCTTGCGGCAGGCGAGCAGGATCACGCCGCGCCCGTGGGCGACCGCGATGCCGGTGGTGATGTTGGTGTTGAAAAAGAGTTCTTCGATGGATACGGCATCCGGCTTGAAAATTTCAAGCAGGCTTATCATATCGTCATAGATCTGCTCGAGGCGGCTTGAGAGGCTCGTATGAGCGGGCGTTGTGATGACGCCGCAGTTTAAGAGCCTGTGCCTTGTCTTCTCCGAGTCCAGTACGCCGAAGCCGATGGTGGCAATGCCGGGGTCTATGCCCATTATTCGCATGTAATCACGTCCCGAAGCTGATTTTAGCATAAACGGGCGGCATCTGCAACAGAAATCAAAGCAGCCCGTCCTTTCGAGAGACAGGCTGCCTGTTTTTTCAGGCCCTGGGGTGGGCCTTGATATACACGTCCTTGAGCTGCTTTTTCACAAGCTGGGAATACATGTGCGTCGAGGAGATATCCCGGTGGCCCAGCATTTCCTGGATGGCGTGGATGTCCGCGCCGTTTTCCAGCAGGTGCGCCGCGAAGGAGTGGCGCAGGGTGTGGGGCGTGATATCCTTCTCGATGCCGGCCTTTTTCTGGTAATGCTTCACGATCTTCCAGAAGCCCTGCCTGGACATGCGCTCCCCGCTGACGTTGACAAAGAGCGACTGCTCATCCGGCATGAGGATCATCTGCGGCCGCACGAGGGTGATATAATCACTCAGCGCCTTGACCGCCGCGGGATACATGGGGATGAAGCGCTCCCGGTTGCGGCTTGCGCAGCGGATGACGCCCGCCGCGAGATTCACATCCGAGATGTTGAGCTCGATAAGCTCCGTCACGCGGATGCCCGTGGCGTACAGAAGCTCCAGCATGGCCTTGTCCCGGTAGCCCTTGGGGTCGATGCACTTCGGCTGCTCCAGCAAAAGCTCCACCTCTTTGCTGGTCAGGATCTCCGGCAGCTTCTGGGTGTTCTTGTCGGGGATAAGCCCCTGCGCCGGGTTGACCGTGATGAGCTGCTTGATGAAGAGGTGGGCGTACAGGCACTTGATGGAGGCGATGGAGCGGGAGACCGTGGCGACGGACTTCCCTTCCCCGCGCAGCATCTCAATGTATCCGGAGAGATCCTCCGAATCCGCATCCACGATGCCGTGCTCGGAGTGTGTATCGAGATACTCCCCCAACTGCCGGATGTCCCTGAGATAAGAGCTGAGGGTGTTTGCGGATGCCTTTTTATCCTCTGTGAGATATCGCTCGAACATCTCGATGCACTCGGAATTCTGCATTCAAACGCCCTCCTTTCCAAAAATAGTATTATATCAGTCCATGCTGAAGAAGATCATAAACCAGATAAGCCGCGCCCGCCGTGCCCAGCATCAGAAGCAGGGCCGCGGCGCAGACGCTCCTTCCGCGCCCGTGCGTTTTGAGAAGCCGCCGCATCTGTCCCGCCGCGGTGAGACTCCAGCCCGCGAGTACAAAGTGCAGCGGGACCGTGAGCGCGAGCAGAAGAAGCTGCCGCCACCGGAGATCAGGCGTGTCGAGGATCAGATTTCCCGCCGCGCTTGCCGCCGCCCCGAGGATGAGCGTCGTCACCGGCAGGACATACCAGGCGAGAAGCGAGCCCGCCATCACAGCGTCCGCTGCGAGGACCCCCGCGATCCAGAAGGCTGCGCCCTCCGTCGGTACAATCACAAAGCCGAAGACACCGGCGCGCCGGAGCGTGGCGAACAGCGCACCGAGAAAAAAGAGAATCAGCAGCAGCTCACACACGGCGGAGCCTGTTTCTTTTGTTCCCTTCATCCCCGCCGCCGGTGTGGAGATTTGAAATAATTTTGTGATTGACATAATTGATCTGGTAACAATATATTACAAAGCTGCAAAATAATCAAGTCCTTTTTTAAATTTTCTTGAAAAATATTTTTCATTTATGTCAACTATTGTTACTTTTATATTTTTACTACAGGGCGCGTCGTCTGTCAATAAGCAATTGGAAAACAGTTTATTCCTTCCATTATGTCAAGTTCTTTTATAGGCATATCGCTTTTGTGTCTTTTTTCTTTCCTTCGGCATCAGGAGCACCCCGACCAGTGCCCCGGCGTAGGTAAAGCTCACAAGGCTCAGGACAGAGGACGGGTCCATGTCCCGCCCCTGGATGAGAAAACCGAGCGTCAGCAGAAGGATCACGAGAAAGGTCCCCGTCATGAGCGCGGTCCAGAGACCGGCGGTATCAGCCCGCCGGGAGGCCGCGGCCCCGGCAGCGGCGGCGCAGAGAAAGCTCAGGCACGAGGAGAGATAGGAAATCCCCTGCTCCCCCAGGCCCGCCGCGTTTGCAAGCGCGCTCCCCACGCACAAGAGCACAAAGGCCGAGACCGTCCACGCCGCCGCGGCACGGAGCAGGAAGCCCCCGTCCGGCAGCTTTTCGATTTTGCCGTGAAACATAGAAACACCCCCGAGCAAATAAGATCTCTTCCATCCTATTTGCCCGGGGGTGTATTCATGCTGCGGACAGCTTATTTTTTTCTGCCCCTGGTCCTGGCGGCGCGCGCCTCAGCCTCGGCAGCTTCCATCTTGGCGGTGGTGGAGACGCCCCACTTCTTGATCTGGATGCGGACGCGGTCCTCACCGGTCTCAAAGGTGACGGTATCCTCTGTCACCTGGACGATCTTGCCGGTCATGGCGCCGATGGTGGTGATCTCATCGCCGACGCTCAGGGCATTGCGCATCTCTTCGACGGTCTTTTTCTTCTTGTTTTCCGGACGGATGAAGAAGAAGTAGAACACCGCGAACATCAGCGCGAGCATCACAAGCATGGAAGCGGAGCCTGCGCCCGCAGCTTCAGCAGAAAGAAAATGCATTCTGAAAAACCTCCGAATTCAAAGTGTTTTTATTATAGTCCGAAACATGACAAATTTCAAGATGGTCAGATGCGTTTGTCGAGAATTTCCGAAAATTCGCGCCGGAATGCCTCAAAGCGGCCGGCGTCCAGGCTGTCGCGGATCTTTTGGGCGAGACTGTTGTAAAAGTACAGGTTGTGCATCACGGCAAAGCGCATGGCGAGCATCTCCTCCGCCTTGAAGAGATGGCGCACATAGGCACGCGAATAGCGGCGGCAGACCGGGCAGTCACAGTGCGGGTCGATGGGGCTCTCATCCCGCAGGTACTTCTCGTTCTTGATGTTGATGATGCCGTCCCAGGTGAAGAGGTGGCCGTGGCGCCCGTTTCGGGCGGGCATGACGCAGTCAAAGAAGTCCACGCCCCGGGCCACGCCCTCGATGATATTGCCGGGGGTGCCGACGCCCATGAGGTAGCGGGGCCGATCCTTCGGCATATGCTCCTCCACGATCTCGATGGTGTCGTACATCTCCCGGTGGGTCTCCCCGACGGCGAGGCCCCCGATGGCATAGCCGGGCAGGTCAAGCTCCGCAATCTGCTTCATATGCTCCACACGCAGATCCGGGAACACGGCGCCCTGGTTGATGCCGAAGAGCACCTGGCCGGGGTTCACAGCGCCCTCCTCCTGATTAAAAGCGGCGAGGGCGGTCTTGCAGCGCTCGAGCCAGCGAAAGGTCCTGTCGCAGGATTTTTTGACGTACTCCTTCGGCGAGGGGATCTTGACGCACTCGTCAAAGGCCATGGCGATGTCGGAGCCGAGATTTGACTGGATACGCATACTCTCCTCCGGCCCCATGAAGATGTGCCGGCCGTCCACGTGGCAGTTGAAGTTTACGCCCTCCTCGCTGATCTTGCGGAGCTTGGTGAGGGAGAAGATCTGAAACCCGCCGCTGTCCGTGAGGATGGGGCCGTCCCAGGTCATGAATCTGTGCAGGCCGCCGAGCTCCTTGATGAGCGCGTCCCCTGGCCTTACATGCAGATGATAGGTGTTGGATAGCTCGATCTGGCAGCCGATGGTTTTGAGATCCGCGGCCGAGAGCGCGCCCTTGATCGCCCCCTGGGTGCCGACGTTCATGAAGACGGGCGTCTGCACCGTCCCGTGCGGGCAGGTGAACTCACCGCGGCGGGCATGGCCCTCCTGCTTGAGCAGCTTATACACGTTGTTCTCCTTTTTCAGCGGTTTTTGTACATTCTCTCATAATAGCTCTGGTACTCGCCGGAGATGATCTCCTCCCACCAGGGGCGGTTGTCGAGATACCAGCGGATGGTGCGCCGGATTCCGTCCTCAAACTTTGTCTCCGGCAGCCACCCGAGCTCGTTGTGGATCTTGGTCGGGTCGATGGCGTAGCGCATGTCGTGGCCCTTGCGGTCGGTGACATAGGTGATGAGCGTCTCGGGCTTGTGGAGCTCATGGCAGATGAGCTTCACGATGTCGATATTGCGCATCTCGTTGTGGCCGCCGATGTTGTAGACCTCCCCTTCCCTGCCCCTGTGGATGACAAGGTCGATGGCCTTGCAGTGGTCCTCCACATAGAGCCAGTCGCGCACATTGAGACCCTGCCCGTAAACAGGGAGGGGCTTGTCGTTGAGGCAGTTTGCGATCATGAGGGGAATGAGCTTTTCCGGGAAGTGATAGGGCCCGTAGTTATTGGAACAGCGGCTGATCGTCACGGGCAGGCCGTAGGTCCGGTGATAGGCCTGCACCAGCAGATCCGCCCCGGCCTTGGAGCTGGAGTAGGGGGAGCTCGTGTGGATGGGCGTCTCCTCGGTAAAGAAGAGATCCGGCCTGTCGAGCGGGAGATCGCCGTACACCTCGTCCGTGGAGACCTGGTGGTAGCGGCCGATGCCGTATTTGCGGCAGGCGTCCATCAATACGGAGGTGCCGATGATGTTGGTCTGCAGGAAGACGGAGGGGTTTTCAATGGAGCGGTCCACATGGCTTTCCGCCGCGAAGTTCACAACGACATCGGGGTGCTCCTCCTCAAAAAGCGTGTACACGGCCTCGCGGTCGCAGATGTCCGCCTTTACAAAGCGGAAGCGGGGATTATCCATAATGGGCGCGAGCGTCGAGAGATTGCCCGCGTAGGTGAGCTTGTCGATGCAGACGATGCGGTAGTCCGGGTGCCGGTCCAGCATGTAAAAAATGAAGTTTGAGCCGATGAAGCCGGCGCCGCCGGTGACAAGAATGGTCATAGCAGAAGTTTCTCCTTCAATAGATAATTTTGCCGTCAGCCACGTTTTTAAGATGTGCGCCGTAGCTGGACTTGCCGTATTGCGCGGCCGAGGCATAGAGCGTCTCCCGGCTGATCCAGCCCTTGTAGAAGGCGATCTCCTCGAGCGCCGCGATCATGGTGCTCTGCCGGCTCTCGATCATGCGCACGAAGTCCGCGGCCTCCATCAGGGAATCCATGGTGCCGGTGTCGAACCAGGCAAAGCCGCGGCTCATGAGGCGCACATCCAGTAGCTCCCGCTTGAGGTATAGATCGTTGAGCGAGGTGATCTCAAGCTCCCCGCGGGCAGAGGGGCGTATCTCTTTGGCAAGCGCGCTCACCCCGGCGGGATAGAAGTAGAGCCCTGTGATGCAGTAATTGCTCTTGGGCTTTTCGGGCTTTTCCTCCACGGAGATGACCCTGCGGTTCTCGTCAAATTCCACGATGCCGTAGCGCTCCGGATCATTGACGTAGTAGCCGAAGATCGTGGCCCTTCCCTGCTCCGCCTGCCGTACCGCCTCCCGGCAGATGACGCCGAGACCGTTCCCGTAGAAGATATTGTCCCCGAGCACCATGGCGCAGGGCTCGTCTCCGATAAAATCCTCCCCGATGAGAAACGCCTGGGCAAGCCCGTCCGGGGAGGGCTGCTCGGCATAGGTCAGGCGGATGCCGAATTGCTCCCCGTCTCCCAGAAGCTGGCGGAAGCGCGGCAGATCCTGGGGCGTGGAGATGAGCAGGATATCCCGTATCCCCGCGAGCATCAGCACCGAGATCGGGTAATAGACCATGGGCTTATCATAGATCGGCAGGAGCTGCTTTGATGTCACCATGGTCAGCGGGTAAAGGCGTGTCCCGCTGCCGCCGGCCAAGACGATTCCTTTCATAGCTGCACTCTCTCTTTCTCTTATAGAATCAGCATCGCATCGCCGAAGGAGAAGAAGCGGTAGCGCTCCTGTACGGCGATCTCATAGGCGTGCAGGACATGTTCCCTCCCGGCGAGGGCAGAGACCAGCATGATGAGCGTACTCTCGGGGAGATGGAAGTTTGTGACAAGCGCGTCGATGCACTTAAAGCGGTAACCGGGATAGATGAAAATGCTGGTCCAGCGGGAGCCGGGCCGGAGGACGCCGGCTTCATCGGTAAAGCTCTCGAGCGTGCGGCAGGAGGTGGTGCCCACCGCAATGACGCGCCCGCCGTTTCTCTTTGTCCCGTTCACGGCCTCCGCCGTCTCCGGCGTGACGACGCAAAACTCGGAATGCATCTCGTGATCCTCGATCTCCTCCTCCTTCACGGGCCGGAAGGTGCCGAGACCGACGTGCAGCGTCACATAGCAGACTCGGACGCCCTTTGCCTCGATCTCCCGCAGAAGCTCCGGCGTGAAGTGGAGCCCCGCCGTCGGCGCCGCGGCGCTGCCAAGCTCGCGCGAATAGACGGTCTGGTAGCGCTCCGCGTCCTGCAGCTCCTCCCGGATATAGGGCGGCAGCGGCATTTTGCCGAGGCGCTCCAGCACCTCCAGGAAGATCCCCTCATAGTGGAAACGGACGATGCGGTTGCCGCCCTCCGCCACCGACTCGACCGTGGCGGTGAGCTCCCCATCGCCGAAGGAGAGCGCGGCGCCCGGCTTTGTCTTGCGGCCGGGTCTGCTCAGGCACTCCCAGCATCCGTCCCCCAGGTCGCGCAGCAGCACGAGCTCCACGCTGCCGCCGGTTTTGCGCACGCCGAGAAGCCGCGCGGGCAGGACCCGCGTGTCGTTGAGGACAAGGCAGTCCCCCGGGCGCAGGTATTCGGGCAGCTCATAAAAATGCCGGTGCTCGATATCCCCGGTCTCTCTGTCCAGATGCAGAAGCCTGGAGGAATCCCGCTTTTCCAAGGGGGTCTGGGCAATCAGCTCCTCCGGCAGGTCAAAGTAAAAATCCGATTTTTTCAAGCTGTTCTCCTGTGATTAAAATGATAATAAAGTATTATACCAGAACCCGTCCCCGTTTTCAATCAGCTCTGTGATAATTGCGGGCCTACCGCCATAGATTGTGTGATGTAATCTTGATTGGGAGGCTGTTTTATTGAAAGAACCGGTATTCAAGGGCTCCTGTACAGCGATCGTCACACCCTTTGACGAGCACGGCATCGACTATGAGAGACTTGCCAAAAATCTCGCCTTTCAGTATGAAAACGGGACCGCCGCCGTGGTGGTCTGCGGCACGACCGGGGAAAACGCCACGCTCTCGAACGACGAGTATCTGGAGCTTGTGCGCTTCACGATCCGGGAGAATGCCGGGCGCATGAAGGTCATCGTCGGCGTCGGGAGCAACAACACGCTCACGGCCCTGAAGCGCGCGGAGTATGCCCACGCCATGGGCGCGGACGCGATTTTGATGGTGACGCCCTATTACAACAAGAGCACGCAAAAGGGCATTGTGGAGCATTTCTCCTTTGTGGCGGACCGGGTTCAAATCCCGATGATCCTCTACAACGTACCGGGCAGGACCGGCATCGGCCTCAAGGCGGAGACCTGCGCCATCCTGGCGGAGCACCCCAATATTGTCGGCATCAAGGAAGCCTCCGGCGATATCGCCCTCGCGGCAAAGATCCGGAGTCTCTGTGGCGATGAGCTCTTTCTCTGGAGCGGGAACGACGACTGCACGCTGCCGCTCATGTCCCTCGGCGCGCTGGGAGTCATTTCGGTGGCGAGCAATATCGTTCCGGGCGCGGTGGCAAAGCTCTGTGAGCTCTGTCTGAACGGGGCCTTTGAGGAGGCGACAAAGCTCTACACAAAATACGCCGCGCTCATCTCGGCCCTCTTCATCGAGACAAATCCCATTCCCGTGAAGGCCGCGATGCACCTTATGGGCATCGACAGCGGGATTTTGCGCCTGCCGCTTGTGGAGATCTCCCCGGAGAGCCGTGGCACGCTGGTCTCTGCGATGCGCGAGGCGGGCATCCCGGTGTAGTCGTCGATCACGCCGCGTCACCCCGCGTGTCCCGTGGTTCATTATACATGCATACATGCAACCCGATCCGACAGCAAGGCGAAAAACAGCGTTTCCCTTGCGGCGGGTTTTCGCCTCGCGTCCGGCTTGACGCGTTGCTCTCCGGGCTTTATAATGACGTCGAAGGACTGTTCAAAAGAAAAGAGGAATAGCATGTCAACGATACTCGACGGAAAAGCGCTCGCGGCGTCGATCCGCGGAAAAATCCGGGAGGAGGCCGCCCGCCTGCCGCGCAGGCCGGGGATCGCCGTGCTCCTCGTCGGCGAGGACCCCGCCTCAGAGCTCTATGTCAAGAACAAGGCCAAGGACTGTGTGGAGTGCGGCTTTCTCTCCCAGCTCTTCGATTTTCCCGACACCGTCTCAGAGGAGGAGCTTTTAGGCACCGTCAGCAAGCTCAACGCCGATCCCGCCATAGACGGCGTTCTGGTGCAGCTTCCCCTTCCGGCCTGTATGAGTGAGAGAAGGATTATCGAGGCCATCGCCCCGGAGAAGGACGTGGATGCTTTCCACCCCTTAAATGTGGGGCGCATGGTCCACGGAGACTCTCTGCTCTGGCCCTGCACCCCCTCCGGGATCGCGGTGATGCTCGATTCCTATGCGATCCCTGTGGACGGCAAAATCTGCGTGATGGTCGGGCGCAGCGACATTGTGGGAAAGCCCATGGGGCTGCTGCTTCTCCGCCGCCACGGTACCGTGATCTACTGCCACCGGCACACGCCCGATCTCGCCGCGATGACCCGCCAGGCGGATATTCTCATCGTCGCGGCAGGGCGCCAGGGACTCATCCGCGCGGACATGGTGAAGCCGGGGGCCGCCGTTGTCGATGTCGCGATGAACCGCGATCCCGTGACGGGGAAGTTTACCGGGGACGTGTGCTTTGACGAGGTGAAGGACATCGCCTCTTTCATCACGCCCGTGCCCGGCGGCGTCGGCCCCATGACGCGCGCCATGCTGATGCAGAACGTGCTCACCCTCGCAAAGCGGCATATGGGGCTTCTTCCCGGAGCGTGAGAGCAGCACGGCCGCGATTCTCTCAAGGCAGAACAAATCCCAGACGAATGCGCGAAAATGCGCTTTGCCTGGGATGTTTTGTTATGTTTGTGCGCTTTTGCAGAGCCTCTCGTGGGAGGCGATCATGAGCAGCAGCAGGACGAGAAGACAGAGCGGGAACAGGCGCAGGGATGTCCGTGCGGAGATCCACCCGAAGAGCGGCGGCATCAGGGACGTGCCCACATAGGCGCTCGCCATCTGCACCCCGATGATCGCCTGAGAGCGCGCCGCCCCGAAGTGGGCGGGCGTCGCGTGAATGAGACTCGGGTACACCGGCGCGCAGCCGAGACCCACGATGATGAGCCCTGCGAGGGCGAAGCGGTTCGGAAGGGGCAAAACCAGCAGCACAAGGCCCGCTGCGAGTATCCCCTGCCCCAGACGCACCATCCGCTCATCGTTCAGGCGCAGGGTCAAAAAGCCGCTTGCGGCACGGCCGATCGTGATGCCGAGGAAGAAGAGACTCCCGTAGCGGGCGGCGGTCACCGCGTCCACGCCGCGCACTGTGACAAGATAGCTGCTGGCCCAGAGACCGACGGTCTGCTCCAGCGCACAGTAGCAGAAGAAGCAGAGCATCACGGCCTTTGCCCCCGGAAGGGCGATAACGTCAGGCAGGGACAAGACCCTCCCGGAGCCTGCCTCCTCTGCGCTGCCCGCCTTTTTCCAGAGGGGGAGGCTGAGTAGAAGCACTGCCGTGAGGACGAGCTGGATAAAGCCGATGCTGCGGTAGCCCATCGTCCAGCTCTGTCCGTTTGTCAGCACCGCGCCCATGATATACGGCCCCAGCGTCGCGCCGACGCCCCACATGCAGTGCAGCCAGCTCATATGGCGGCTGGCATAGTGGAGAGCCACATAGTTGTTGAGCGCCGCGTCCACGCCGCCCGCGCCGAGTCCGTACGGGACGGCCCAGAGACAAAGGGCGAGATACGAGCGGCTGAATGAAAAGCCGAAGAGCGCGCAGCAGGTCATGGCGACACTGACAGCCGTTACCCGCCCCGCGCCGAGACGGTGGGTCAGCCGGCCACTCAGAAGGCTTGAGACGATGGTGCCGAGCGAGATAATCATAAACACGGCGCCCGACCATGAGAGCGGGACGCCGATTTCCTGATGAATCACAGGCCAGGCCGCCCCGAGCAGGGAGTCCGGCAGGCCGAGACTGATAAAAGCAAGATAGATGATGCCAAGCAGAAGTGAAATCATAAAACCTGTTCCTTGATGTGTTTTCTGCGCTCAAACATCGCTATCATAGCCGCATTCCCCTCCCCCGTCAAGTCCCGCTTTGCAAAAGAGAGCCTGCAGGATACGTTTAATTTTTTAAAGAATTCCTTGAGCATTCGACCGTCATGCTGTATAATAGGCTATCTTGAAAAAAGGGAGAAACCTGCCATGTTTGGAAGACGACCGGATGGACGGCGTATTGACGGCATTGACCCCGTCATGAAAATTACCCCCTATGTGATGCCCATGCGCTGCGACGCGCAGGTATTTTTGAAGCACCGCGCGGATCTGGAGCTGATGTCGCGTTACATCCGCCGCCAGAAAAAAGAGAAGGGCGAGCAGATCTCCTACATGCAGATCGTCGTTGCAGCCTATGTCCGCGCCATCAGCCGAAATCCCGAGATCAACCGCTTCATCATGAACAAGCAGCTTTTCGCCCGCAACAACTGCTCCGCCGCCTTCACAATCCTCAAGGACCCCGGCGACGCGGACAAGGGCGAGGCCGTGGTCAAAATCAAGTTCGATCTCACGGACACGATCTATGACGTGCGCGACCGCATGGCCGCCGCCGTAGCCGCAAACAGGATCGACCAGCCGGCGGGCTTTGTGGATAAGCTCTTAAACTTCCTTTTCGCGGTCCCGGGGCTTGCCACCGTGGTCGTCGGGCTTGTCCGTTTTCTTGACCGCTACGGTCTTGCGCCGGGCGTTCTGATGGAGGAGCTGCCCTTCTATGTGGGCATGTACATCACGAACACCGCCTCCATCGGCCTGCATGACGTGAACCACCACCTCTATAACTGGGGCAATGTGGGTCTCTTCTTCGGCATGGGCACGCCGGAAAAGGTCGCCGTCGTGGAGGGGGATAAAACGCGCATGAAGCGCTATCTCCCCATCGGCATCACCGCGGACGAGCGGGTCTGCTCCGGCGCGCACTACGGCCGCTTCTTCGCGGATATGAAGCGCTATCTCGACCACCCGGAGCTTTTGGAAACACCGCCCGAGAAGGTGCGCTTCGACAAGAACTGTGAATATCACGAGGCAAAGCCCGAGGCGTGAGCTGTTCTTTCCGCTCTATTACCACAGGTGCGCGTTGCAAAATGGATAAGCGTAATGATTTTTGATCGCGGGGGAGGCCCTTGCCGCTGCCGCGCGGCAAAACACCCCAACATGTAAAATGTACGGCGATTTCGTAAAAAACTACGATTTCGCCGTACATTGCTTTTTATTCTTATCTTATACTGCCGGGAGGGGCAAGCCCCTCCCCTGCGGTGTTTATGGCCGGACTCTGCAAGAAGTAAGTTCTGCAACGGCCCCCTTTTTCCTGTTTTGTTACTCTTTTCTAATCAAGACTACTGCCCGGTTCTGCTCCGGCGCCTCGGGCTCCCAGGTATAGGCGATCTCCTCCGCCGCGCTCTGCAGGACCTTGAGGGAGAGCGTGTTTTCCGTGTCGCGCACATCAAAGCGCTCACCGCCGTAATACACGGTCACGGTGGTGCTCCCCTCCTGCGCGCTGTGCTCGATCACCGTGCGGATGCGGGGCTCCGCCATCCGGGGCAGGAGGATCTGCTGCACAAGCTCCTCCATGACGAGGCGGATGCGGTTTCGCTGCCTGTCGTAGATTTCGTTTTGCAGGCAGTAGCGGTCAATGTCGCCGCCCGCGCCGATAAAGTCAAAGTCGCGGCTCGCGATGCAGAGCTCCAGCACCTTGCGCTTCTGGATGAAGCGGCGCGTCAGCTCCCGCTGCGGGTGGTCAAAGATCTGCTCGGGCGTGCCGTCCTCGTAGATGCCGCCCTCGTCCATGAAGAAGACCCGGTTTGCGATGGCGCGGGCAAAGCGCATCTCATGCGTCACGATCATCATGGTCTTCCCGCTTTTGGCAAGCTCCCGGATGACGGCCTGCACCTCGTCCACCATGGTGGGGTCGAGGGCGCTGGTCGGCTCGTCAAAGAGGATGATCTCCGGGTCCATGGCGAGGGCGCGCGCAATGGCGACGCGCTGCTTCTGCCCGCCGGAGAGCTCGTCCGGGTAGTTCAGCGCCTTCTCCGCAAGACCCACCATCCGAAGCAGCGCCATTCCCTTGTCATAGGCATCCTGGCGGCTCATGCCCTTCAGATCCACCGGGGAGAGCATGATATTTTCGATCACCGTCATGTGCCCGAAGAGGTTGAAGGACTGGAAGACCATGCCCATGCGCTGGCGCACGCGGTTGATGTCGCAGCGGCGGTCCGTGATCTCGTCCCTGTCGATCCAGATCCGGCCCGAGCTGGGCTTTTCCAGGAGGTTTATGCAGCGCAGAAGCGTGCTCTTTCCCGTCCCGGAGGGACCGATGACCGCGATCACATCCCCGTCATGGATCTCGACGGAGACATCCTTCAAGGGCGTGATATTGGGGTATTCCTTTTTGAGATGTTCGATTTTAATCATCCGTCTTCACTCCCTTCAGGATGCGCTCTCTGCTGCGCCGCTTGGGGTCGATCCGCACCTGGAGAGTGCGGATGAGGGCATTCAAAAGCCCCTCCAGCGCAAAGTAGATCAGCGTGACGGCGATCAGGGGGAAGAAAGCCTCATAGGTGCGGCTGCGGACAATATCGCCCATCTTGGTGAGATCCTGCACCGCGATGTAGCCCACGACGGCCGTCGCCTTTAAAAGGCTCACGATCTCCCCGCGGTAGGCGGGCAGCACATGCGGGATCGCCTGGGGCAGGATGACGCGGTAGAAGGTGCGGCGGTTGGAGTGGCCGAGGGCGTAGGCCGCCTCGTACTGACCGCGGTCGATCATGCCGACGCCCATCTTCATGAGTGCGAACACCGCCGCCCCGAAGGTCAGCGTGAAGCCGACCACCGCCACCGCGACGCCGCTGATGGAGACGTTTCCGAAGACGATATAGTAAAGGACCATGAGAAGCACCACCATCGGCATCCCCTGCACGAGCCACACGCAGAAGCGTGTGACGGCATTCGCGGCGGGATTTCCGTTGCGGCAGAGCATGAACACGAAAAAGCCCAGCGCCGTCCCGAAGAGGATGGAGAGGACAGTGATGAGAAGCGTGGTCTCCACGCCCCGCAGAAAGAGCTTCCAGCGCCCCTCGCGCAGGAAGGTTTTTTCAAAGCTCGCCTTCATGCCGCCCTGCGTGTTCCCGGATTCGATGGGCGCATCCTGCTTTGACACCGCAGCGAGGTCAGACGCGCGCACCGCGAGCACGATCCCGCCGTGGGCCGTCGGGTCGGAGAAAAGGACCTGCTCCTCCCTCTCGGGCGTCACGTTCATGTCGGTGGTGAAGTCGTATTTTCCGGACTGGAGCGCCGGGATGCGCCCGGCAAAGTCCACATCGCCGAGCTCGAGCGCGTAGCCCCTCTCCCGGCAGAAGCGGACGATGAGGTCGATGTCGTAGCCGACGTTTAAGCCGTCCTTGATATAGGACCAGGGCATGTCCATCGCGGTGGTGACGACGCGGATCGTCCCGTTCTCCCCGGTGAGGCCGGACATGTCCACCACCTTGCGCGCCTCCTCCACGCCGAGCCAGATCTCGTCCAGCTCCCGCATGGTGCCGTCGGCCCAGCATTTTGTGAGGAAGGCGTTGAACTCCTCGCACAGGGCCGCGCTCTCGGGGTCATCCTTCCGAAAGGCAAAGCTGTAGTTATTCTCGGTGAGGCTCTCGTGGATGTAGTCCACCTCCGGCTGCTCGGCATGGACGGACTTGATCCCCGGCTCATCCACGAGAAAGCCGTCGATCTTCCCCGTGAGCAGGGCGGTGATGCAGTCGGGGTAGGAATTGAAGAGGAGGTATTCGCTGTCCGGGAAATTCTCGCGCGCGGCATCCTCCATCAGGGGGCCCACCAGCACGCCGAGCTTTTTCCCGTTATAGTCCTGCCAGTGTACGGTGGTCTCAGCAGGCTGAGAAACGCCCGCGCTCCGGACCAGGATGCCGTTTTTCTCCCGGTAGAGGGGCGTGGAAAACTGCAGCGCTTCCGCCCGCTCGGGGGTGACCTGGAGATTGGCGGCGATCAGGTCCACCTTGCCGGAGCGCGCGGCCTCCACGATGGAGCCGTAGTCATAGATTTCAAACGACACATCCGCGTCCAGCCACGCGGCGAGACGGTAGGAGAGCTCGATGTCGTAGCCGGTGAGCTTTGTGCCCGTATAGAAGCTGTAGGGCTCCACGATGCCGGTGGTGCCGACCCTGAGATGGTATTTCGGCGCGGCGGGGAGCGTGATCTCGGGCAGCTCCTTCTCCCCCTGTACGACCCAGCGCTCATACATCTCGTCCAGGGTGCCGTCCTTCTGCATGGCGTCGATAAAGGCGTTGACCTCCCTGGCGAGGTTCGGGATCGCGGAGACGGGCGAGAGGCCGAAGGCGATCTCGGTATCCTCCCCCACCGTCTGTTCGAGCACTCTCACGCCGGGAATGCCGCTCCTTACGGCGATCTCCATCTGTTTTTTGTCGAAAACAAAGCAGTCGATCTTCCCCTGGGCCACGGCGTTATAGCCGTCCATTTTGGAAAAATAAAAAAGCTGCGCCTCGGGATAGAGCTTCTCCACAAGCTGGGCATGCGCGCTCCCGCTCTCCACCCCGATGCGCAGGCCCGGAACGGAGAGGTCAAATTCATCCTCCGCACGGGCAGACACCGGCAGCGTAAGCGGCAGGAGCAGAAGCAGGGCAAGGCACAGCATCAGCGTCCTTTTCAAGCGATCACCCCTTCTCTATGGTAAGGATATTATAGCAGACAGGCCGAAGTGACGCCACAGTTTTTTCGGATGCGGCGCTTGATTTTTTATATACAGCGCGGGAAAAATGCCCGGCTCTCCGGAAAGCGAAAATGTTCGTGTTGACGCCGCCCGTGATACTATGCTAAAATGAACGAATCGAAGCAATATTGTTTCGCGAAAATCTGTGGTTATCTGTTTTGACAGTTTTTCTTGGGTATAAGATGGGATGATTTTATGGTAAAACGAACTTTTTGCCTGCTCTTGACCTGCCTGCTCCTTTTGCCCGCTTTCGCGCTCACCGGGCAGGGGGCCCACGCCGCGTCCTACATGAGCAACAAGACGGAGATCCCTGTCGATCTTGAGGTCTCCGGGGCCGAGGCGCTCTGCCAGACGGAGGACGGCTACGTCTGGATCGCCCAGTATTCGGGGCTCACGCGATACGATTCGGAGGAATTCATAAGCTACAAGGACTTTGTGTTTGACGGGCAGGAGTATGCCATCATCAATGTCCGGGCTCTCGCGGCCAAGGGAAACACGCTCTATATCGCAACCTCCGAGCATGTGTTTATCTATCATGACAATTCTTTTGAGCCGCTGCCCATGGAGCCCTGCGTCATTGTCGATCTCATCCTGGATCGTGAAAACGACCTTCTGTACATCTCCACACAGGACCGGGGCGGGTTCCTCTATGACATTGAAAGCGGGCTGCTCTCCCCCATTGCAGGCACAGAGGGCCGATATGTCCTCGATATCGCGCTCGGCGTGGGGCGCGGGGATTATTACTATCAGGTGGACGAAGGGATCTTCGACAAAAACGGGACTGCGATCCTTGAAAACCCGAGGATTCTGGAGATCTACTCCCACGGCGCCACCCTCTATATGGCGGAGGACAGCGGGGTCATCCACCGCTTCGACATGGAAAGCGGCGCCATGCTCGACGATCTCATCGTCCCCGATCAGGTCAACCAGATGCTGTATTCCGAGGCGGATCAGATTCTTTTCGTCGCCTGCGAGAAGGACGGCATCTACTGCGTTGATTTCAGCGGCGGCGAGCCGCGCATCACCCTCGCCGGCGATCTTGACAACAAGAGCCAGCTTGTGGATCTCATGATCGACTACGAGGGGAATCTCTGGGTGGCCTCCCACTATATCGGCGCCTCGGGCGTGTCCGTCATCACGCGAAACGCCCTGTCCGAGCTTTTGTATGACGATCCCGTGTGGCAGTCTCTCAACGCGCCGCCCGCCTTTGACAGGAACGTGTACGCCGTTGAGAAATACGGCGACATGCTGTATATCGTCGCCGCCTCGCGCATCTACCGCTATGACCTTGTGAAAAACGAGATCCTGCCGGACAACGCCATCATGCAGGCCATCGACGCCTACGCCGACGCCAGAACACAGGAGGGCCGCGCGCAGGGCGACAGCAACTTCACCTTCACCTACGCGCCGAAGGATGTTGAGGTTTTCAATGGCAAGCTCTATTTCGCCGTCTCCGCCATCGGTCTTGTGGAATACGACCCGCAGTCTGACGAGGTCGTCATCTACGATCAGCCCTATATTGCAGGACACACCGCAAAGCTCGTCGGTGAGCCCGACCTTGCCCTGACGAACAGCATCCGCTCCATGCGGAGCTTTGAAAACTATCTCGCCCTCGGCTATAGCCGCGGGATCATGCTCTTTGACGGGACGGACTTTTCCGTCATGAACATCGGTTCAAACGTTCTGTACATCAACAAGACCAAGGACGGCAAGCTCCTCTTTGACCGCACCCAGGGGCTCTTTGTCATCGACGATGATTTTACCGGCGTGACGGAGATCCCCACCGAGAAGGAGATCACCGGCAACCGGCTCAAGTTCCTCGTGGATGGCGACATGCTCTATTACACGCTCAACAGCCGCCTTTTCAGGCTCAACACCGCGGACGCGAACCCTGTCTCCGAGGAGATCGTGATCCCCTATATCAAGGGCTCCATTGTCGAGCTCGCCAAGGTGCGCTGCACCGGGCAGGACGGGAGAGAGGAGTACAAATACGTCATCGGGAGCCAGACTCAGCTCTACATCGCGGACTCCCTCGACGGGGAGCGGCTGGGCGACTATGTCTCCTATGACGCGACAAACGGCCTGCAGCCGATCATTGCCAATACCTCCGGCTATTACGACGAGGCTGAGCAGAAATACTATCTCCAGTCAACAAACGGCATCTTCGTCTACGACTTTAACCTCACGCGGGATGTGCCGCCCCCGGTTAAAATCGCGGTGTCCTCCGTGGATCTGGACGGGGCGCATTACCACGGGGACAGCATCGCGGTCAGTAAAAATGTCTACCGTGTCGCCTTCAATCTCTCCGTGCTGGGCTTCCGGCCGAACAACGGCTATACCGTCTATTACAAGCTGGACGGGATCGACGACGATTTCACCGCCTATTCCGACGGCACGAGAAGCATGTACTACACGAACCTCGCGGGCGGGAGCTACGCCTTTGAGGTCTATGTCACGGATGAATACGGGCAGGAATCCAACCACGTTCTGATCCATCTGGAGAAGGAGAAAAAGGTCCATGAGCACAGGTGGTTCTGGGCGGCGCTCGCCGTCGTCACCGGGGCTCTGGTGGTTCTCGCCGCGGGCCTCTTCGTCCGCTACAAGACGAGGCAGTCCTTAAAACGGCAGCTTGAGTACAAGAACATCACCGTCGAATCCATCCAGGCCATCGCCCGGACCATCGACGCGAAGGATGAATACACAAACGGCCATTCCATCCGCGTGGGCTATTATTCCAAGATCATCGCGGAGAACATGGGCATGAGCGACGACGAGGTCGACAATATCTACTACATCGCCCTGCTCCACGACATCGGCAAGATCGCCATCCCGGACAGCATTCTCAATAAGCCCGGGCGTCTGACGGATGAGGAATTTGCCGTGATGAAGAGCCACACCACCCGGGGCGCCGCAATCCTCAAGGGCATCTCCACCATTCCCCAGATCGTCGAGGGCGCAAAGTCCCACCACGAGAAATACGACGGCTCGGGTTACCCGGAGGGGCTTCGCGGGGAGGAGATCCCCTTTGTGGCAAGGATCATCTGCTGCGCGGACTGCTTTGACGCCATGGCCTCCAAGCGCGTATACAAGGAGCCCTACAGCCTGGATGTGATCCTCAGCGAGTTTGAGCGCTGCGCCGGCACCCAGTTTGACCCCGAAATTGCGAGGGTCGTCGTCGATCTCATTTCAAGCGGGAAGCTCAAGCCCTATTCCGCGGAAAGTACCTTCCTCGGCAGCGACGGCAAGACCCACAGAATCCACAAAGGCGAAAAACCGCAGGAGGGCTGAACCACACCAGGGTATGACAGCAATGCCGGCAGCGCGCCGCCTGACCGCCCGCACGGCGACATGGTTATGGCGCTGCTGTGAGTGACGGAGGAGATCAGATGCAATACAGAAAAGATCGAAGAGGCAATGAACTGAGCATCCTGGGCTATGGCTGTATGCGCTTTACCAGGAAGGGCAACGGCGTCGATATCGACAAGGCCGAAAAGGAGCTTATGGCCGCGTATCGGGCCGGGGTCAATTATTTTGACACCGCCTATATCTATCCCGGCAGCGAGGCCGCTGTGGGCGAGATCTTTGAGCGCAACCGCATCCGGGATAAGATCAATCTTGCGACCAAGCTGCCCCAGTATCTGATCGGGAACCGCACGGCGCTGGATCGGTATTTCAACGAGGAGCTGAGCCGCCTGCGCACGGACTACGTGGACTATTATCTCATGCACCATCTGACCGACGTAGCCATGTGGGAAAAGCTGAAGAAGGTCGGCATTCTCGATTGGATCGAGGAGAAGAAGCAGAGCGGCGCCATTCGCAGCATCGGCTTTTCCTATCACGGGAACACCGAGAATTTTCTGAAGATCCTGCATGATTATGACTGGGACTTCTGTCAGATCCAGTATAACTATCTGGACGAGGTCTCCCAGGCCGGCAGGGCCGGTCTGCAGGCCGCCGCGGAAAAGGGCCTTGCCGTGATGATCATGGAGCCGCTGCGCGGCGGCAAGCTCGTCAACATGCTGCCTGAGGCGGCAAAGCAGGCCATGCGGGAGAGCGGCCGCGCCTGGAGCCCGGCGGAATGGGGCCTTCGCTGGCTCTATAACCAGCCGGAGGTCACGGTCGTTCTCTCCGGTATGAACTCCGTTGAAATGGTGGAGGCAAACTGCCGCACGGCGAGCGAGGCCATGGCGGGCGCCTTTACCGAGGCGGATTTTGAAACGCTCGAAAAAGTCAAGCGCGCGATCCGCGAGAAGGAGAAGGTCGGCTGCACCGGCTGCCGGTACTGTATGCCATGTCCCAAGGGCGTGGACATCCCCGGTATCTTCCGCAGCTATAACACCATGTTCTCCGAGTCGAAGAGCGCCGGACGCAGCCAGTTTATCCAGACTGTGGGTCTCACAAAGGAACCGGCCTTTGCCTCGCAGTGCATCCGCTGCGGCAAATGTGAGCAGCATTGCCCGCAGAGTCTCCCCATCCGGGAAAAGCTGCAGGAGGCCGACCGGGCCCTGCGCCCCCTGCCCTACAAAATCGCCATCCGGGCCGCGCGGGCCTTCATGTTCCGAAAGTCCGGGTAATGCGGCGCTGCGCGCCCGGTAAACGGTCTCCGGGCGTGTATTGCGAAACAATCAGCCCGGCGACATGCTTTAAAGCCGTTCCAGCGAGAGCCGCTTAAAGTATGCCGCCGGGCTGTTATTTCGCGCGGACAGCCGGATTTTTCCCACAGATTATGGTTTGCGGGATTTGACTTTCCACCCTGTTTCAAGTAGAATGAACGCACGCCGAGAAAGGAGCATGGGTCTATGAACAGAACGCGTCCGCTGCTGCCCACCGTAATCCTGTCGATCGCATGTGCCTGTCTTGTGATCGCAGGCAGGCTTTCGCCGCTTGGCAGCACAATAAAGCTCGGCCCGCTTACGGTCCCCTTCACCGATTCCTTCTTTGCGATCTCCGCCGGGATCGGCAGCCTGGGCAGCGGTCTTCTCTCGTTTGTCCTCGTTTTTATTGCGGAATTCATCCGCTTCGGCGGAGACATGTCGCTCTATGCGGTATCTACATACCTGATCCTTGTGCTCCTCACGGCAAGCCTATCCACGGCAGGCTGGTTCAAAACCGTGAGGAAGACGATGATCGGCTGTATGATGACCACGGCTGTGCTCGCCTTATGCTGGCTTGTGACATTTACCATCGTCCTGCCGGAGGGTTCCCTCCCGAACACCATATACAAAGGCACGCCATACTGGCAGCTTCTCGTGATGGCTTTTCCGGAGACGGTCCTCTCCTTTCTCGCGGTGTATTTGTTCTATCACAAGGCCCCTAAGCGTATCCGCATTCTGATGGGAAGCAGTTGGATTTATGAGCCCTGTGAATATGGCCAGTTACGGGAAAATCAGGTGCTCTCTCAGCGCATTACCGCTTTGTCCATGCTGGAGACGCTGCTTTTATATGTTGCCGCCCTGTTCTGTACGAACCTGCTCTCCGCCGGCGCGGAAAGGACGGCGTTCAGTTTGTCCTATATCCTCTCCAAGTGGCAGGACAATCTGCGGCTCGCTCTCATGATGATGTGTGCAGGCGTTCCGATTGCGTATCTGTTCAATCGCTTTATGATGCGGGCTGTCGTCTTCCCCATCAATCAAATGTCGCAGTACATGGATCGGTATTTCGCGCAGCAGCACGACGACGGCAGCAAGCGTGAATATCCCGATCTCAACATCCGCACGGGGGATGAGGTCGAGCGGCTCTATCACAGCCTTGAAAAGCTGGTTCACGACATGGACGCCTATGTCGATCATATCGTGGAGCAGGAGCAGAAGACAGCGCATCTCACAAAGGACTTCATGCTGGCGCTTGCCAAGGCCGTCGACGCGAAGGATCATTATACCAGCGGCCACTCCGCCCGCGTAGCCCAGTATTCCAGAGAAATTGCCAGGCGGATGGGAAAGAGCCCGGAGGAGCAGGAAGAGATCTATACGCTCGGTTTGCTCCATGATATCGGCAAAATCGGCGTTCCGGAGTCCATTATCAATAAAAACGGACGTCTGACAGACGAAGAATTCAAAACGATCAAAGCGCATCCCGTCATGGGCTATGATATTCTGAAGAATGTCAAAGAGCTGCCGGCTCTTGCGGTGAGCGCGCGCTGGCATCATGAGCGGTACGACGGCCGCGGATACCCCGACGGGTTGTCCGGCGAGGCGATCCCGCTGGAAGCCCGTATCATCGGCGTAGCGGATGCCTATGACGCCATGACCAGCAATCGCGCCTACTCCAGCGTGAGGCCGCAGGAGCAGGTCCGGGCGGAGATCCTGCGCTGCAAAGGCAGCCAGTTTGATCCGGCTGTTGCCGACGTGATGGTCAGCATCATGGATGACGATAAAGCGTATAAGCTGCACGAATAGATCCTGTCTCCTTACCGCGCCAAGGGGATGACAACTGATATTATGTAAACCTTCCACTTGAAAAAAAACTTCCTGAGCTCGACCTTATGCGGGGTCTGTGCTCAGGAAGGTTTTTTATCCGTCGGAAATCCTTGTCCGCTTTCTATCAGGGAATAGTATTACTCCAGCAATTCGGGATGATCTTTGAGGAGCATCTCCGCTATTTTCACGCTGACATCAGACATTCTTTGTATGGTGTAAATATAGATGTTCTCAGCGGCCAGAGAAGCCCTTGTGATTCTGACCTGCCGCCATCTATAGCCGCGGCCGCTGTCAAGAATCCGAAAGCCCTGCTGGATGAAGCCCGTTTCGCTGGTGTGCGCATCGAGCTTGTCAAGGTCGAAAAAGCGAAGATAGCGGCTGCGATCATCGGGATGGACTTCCTTCTCGCAAAAGGAGCGAATGCCGTCGCGCAGCGGCATCAACTGATGCGCTGTCTGAAAGTTGGCATTGGAAAAAACGCGAATCGACGAGTCCTTATCCGGGAAAACGACGTTCACATGTTCATAGGAGGCATAGAGCAGTCTCCCGTATCGCACCACATCTGTCTGCTCCCGAAGCTCCCTGTCCTCCTTAAATGTGCTCAAGGAGGCCACGACCATGGCCTTTTGCAGTTCACGCGATTTCGCGATACATTTCGCGCGGAACTTGTAGAAGACCTGTCCCGAGACATATTCCGTCTCCTGGATCGTTTCCGTCATGACGGCCTCGGTCAGCATGTTCTGCATGGAGTGATAGCGTGTGCTGAGCTTTGCGTTGAAAAAAAGCTCCAAGTCCTGGATGGAATCAAAGCCAAGCGAATGGACGCTCTCCATATAGGCGTCGTTGACGTAAATGTACTCTCCCTGTCCCCAGGTACACTCGATCAGGGCGAGGGGAGAATCGCTTTGAAAGGCCGCCGCTCCGTTTCGATCCTCCATCGGGTTCGGACTGAGCAGATTAAAGCTGCCCACGGTGTTCCAGTATTCTTTTTCCGCCAGCGGCTCTGTGTTATCGGGGGAAAGATACGCTGTGAAGGTTTTTTCATCCAGCGGCTTAGAATAGTAAAAGCCCTGTATGGTTTCACAGCCGATTGATTTGACAAAGCGCATCTGCTCCTCAGTCTCTACGCCTTCGATCAGTGTCTGAATGCCAAGCGCTTTTCCTGCGTTGACAATGGCGGCGATAAGCTGCCGTGAACGAAGCGTAGAGCTCTGGATGAAAAGCATGTCGATCTTCAGGAGGCTGAAACTGTACTCATGCAGCATACTGAGCGAAGAGTATCCGCTGCCGAAATCGTCGATCCAGACATCAAACCCGGCATCGCGAAAAGCGTTGAATACCGAATGAAAGCGTTCTTGATCGGCAAACATGACGCTCTCTGTCACTTCCATTTTGATTGCGGCATGGGGCACCTGAAAGGCGCGCAGCGTATTTACGACATCTTCAAAGAAGTGCGGCACGCTGAAATCGGATCTTGAAAAGTTCACGGAAAAAGAGTGAACAGGCGCTTCCGTATCCTGCAGCTTCCGGTAAAGCATACATGTTTGCTGCAAGATTGTCATGTCCAGCCGATAGATACGTTCATGGCGCTCCAAAACCGGGATGAATGCCGCGGGCGACAGCATCCCGTTTTCAGGGTCATCCCATCGGGCAAGCGCTTCGGCACAGCAAATGCGGCCTGTGAGCGTGCGCATAACAGGCTGAAAAAACGCCCTGATGCAGCCGTTGTCAATCGCTTCGTCAATGTGATCCAGAATGTATTGCGCGCTTACAGACATCGTGTGCCACCTCGTTTTCCTGGTTCTCTCAGCCTGCATTTCAATAAAACGCCGAGCCGGGCTTTCTCTCTCCTCTGAGGTTTAACAGGGGCGGGTTTCGTGCCGGCGAATACGCTGTGTCATGGCAGGCACGGTTGAATACTGTTTTTCGATAAAAGGATGCATTTTTATTTAAAAGGCGCAAAACTCGTTTCATACCGTCTTCAGCGCGCCTTCGGCGCCGTAAAACGTTATGGCAGCTCAGCATAACCTACCGCATGTACGGAATTTGTTTCATTATAAGAAGCAGTTGCATAACTGTCAAGACCTACTTGTCATATTCCCTTCATCCTGCGGGGCGAAGTCATGCTCGATGGCATACTGCACCTGCTCCTCGAAGCGGGCGACAGCCTCGCGCACGATCTTCTTGGCGGGGAAAAAGAGGTCATAGGCGTGAAACCAGTCCGGATAGACATCGACCACGGCCCGGACCCCGGCCTCCTGCAAATGCCGCACATAGTCGACCGTCTCACAGTAGAACGGCTCTATATCCCCCACATAGGTATAGCAGGGCGGCAGGCCGTGATAGTCCTCGCAGCGGGCGGGCGCGGCGTAGCTGGATACGAGATCCGTCCCATAGGCTGCGCGCAGATATCGCCTCCACGCCTTTCGGTTGCGCTTGCTGTTCCAGTTCGGCGCATGGTTATCCGCGGAGGACGGCGTATCCCTGTCGTCGAGCATGGGATAGAGCGGCATCTGGAAGGCGATGTTCACCCCTCCCCTGTCGCGCGCCAGTATACACAGGGCCGCCGCCATGCCGCCGCCCGCGCTCTCGCCGCCAACCATGATTTGGTCCGGGCGCACGCCCAGCTCCTCCGCGTGGTTTTTAAGATACAGCAGGGCCGCCCAGCAGTCCTGCAGGGCCGCCGGGTAGGGGTGCCTTTTGGAGAGACGATAATCCGGCGCGACCAGCACCGCCCCGAACTTGACCACGAGCGATAAAGCGCGCGTGACAAAGATATCCTTCGCGGAACCGGACTGGTAGCCCCCGCCGTGGACCCACAGCACCCCGGGCACAGGTTTTTCGCTCCTTTCCAGGGGGCGCAGGATCAGCAGCCGGATATTGTGATCCCCGACGGGGATTTTTCTTTTTTCGGTCAAAAACAGATGTTTCGTCATGTTGATACCTCAGAAGAAAAAGCGTCTTCTCATCCCCTGGCGCAGGGACGGGATCATGCCCGCGATCAGCAGGAAAAGGCCCACGGAGCCAAAGCCCGCGAGGGAATAGAGACTCCAGCGGAACATCTCCGTGCCGAAGCTCAGGTGCTCAAAAAACTCAACAAGCACCGTAAACCCGCCGAGCACCAGCAGAAACCCGCCCAGGATAAAGGGTCTGCCGCCTTTTACGTATTTCAGCAGACAGATCATGGCCGTGGAGATGAGGGCGCTGCTCCCGATGACAGGCAGGGCAAAGCTCATAAACCAGTGCCCGCCCGTTTTCAGACAGACATACAGCACAAAGAGCGCTGCCGCGGCATGGTCGATGGGGACAAAAACCTCCCCCCGCGGCTCACGGAACCAGCGCGGAAGCACCGCGATCACGTAAAACAGCAGCAGCCCGAAGATCACATAGCCGCCCCACTGCAGCCTGCCATAGAGCTTCAGGCATACCGTGAGCGTCACGATGCTCGCGACGCAGCAGATCACCGTCAGCGCCACCGCGCCCGGCAGATCCGCCTCCCGATGCTGCAGCGGCAGGGTGTCGGGATAGCTCCGGCTCTCCTTCTGCGGTTCGGGGTTCCAGACAGGCGTCCGGCACAGGGGACAGCGCTCCACGCCCTCCTGCAGCTTGACGCCGCATTTTACACAATACATATCTTATCTCCTGTTGCACTCGATCTCCACCGCGATCCCCAGCTCGACAAGCCGCGAGAAGAAGCGGCGCTCCAGCTCAGACTCGCGGATATTGCGGATCATGTTGATATAGGTCTTTCCCCCGAAGCTCATCACCGAGCAGTTGTTGGGGTAGCTGCGCTGGGGCCCGATGATAAACTCCATGCGCTCGATATAGCGGAGCATGATCTCCGGCAGCGGCAGCTTCGTGATGTTTGAAATGTTGAGACTGCCGCCGCTCTCCCCGCTGCGGCGGTACACCGCGTCCATCACAAGGTTCTTAACGGATACCGGCGCGAGACGCAGCACGATGTTTTTCTGGGGCTGGACATTGGCCGCGATCATGCCCGCCATGTTCTGCGGCGTTGCGCTGGCACAAAGCTCGTGGTAGATGCTGCGGCAGAGCTCCTCCAATGTGTAATCGCCAAAGCGCGGGTCCACGCCTATATTGAGCACGAGGGAAAAATTTCGGAGCGTCCGGCTTCCGTAGAGCCGGCGCAGATCCACCGGGATGGTGATTTTCACGGGGCGCTGGCGCCTGCGCGGTTTCTCCTCGTTCTGCATGGCGATGATGCTCTCGGCCATGACGGCGGCAAGCAGCGCCGTCACCGTCACGCCATAGCGGTGCGCGGTGTCAAGCAGGGTCTGCGTCTCCACGATGCCGGTTGTAAGCGTCTTGAAGCCGTGATCCTCCCGCGTCCCGTGCAGGTGATAGGATCGCTCCTCCTTCCGCCCGGAGGCAAGCTCGGCCGCGTTTTTGAGGAAGCTGTCCTCCAGCTCCTCCGGCGGGGGCGTCTCGTTCAGATCCCGGATCAGTCCCTCGCAGGGGATGGATATGCCCTCTTTCAATTTCAGATAACAGGCGATCAGGTTGCAGAGATAGACGCTTCCACCGCGCCCGTCGGCCAGGGAGTGAAAGAATTCCACCGCGATGCGGTTTCTATATACCAGCACGCGCAGGCAATTATGCTTCAATTCCCTGCTGCTCATGAACGTCAGGGGGTAGGCGTAATCCTGCTGCACCGTCACGGGCTCCCGGCTCTCCTCCAGATAGTACCAGAAAACGCCCTTGCGCAGCGTCACGTAATACGACGGAAAGCGCGGCCGCAGCGCATCCACGGCCCGCTGCAGGATCTGGGTGTCCACATCCTCTCTCAGGCAGGCCGAGACGCGGAAGGCGTTGGACCAGTCGCGCCTTGTGATGGCGGGAAAGATGAGGGCCGCCGTATCCAGGCGATACCATTTTTTCGGCATGGGTCTCCTCCAGTGCAGATCATTCCGATTTCTCGGAGCATCATGTGCATTGCAGTATAGCATATTTCCTGGAATCTCTCAAGTACGGAAGCTGCACGGACGCTACAGGCTTCCCTGTGAAAGAAAAACCTTGACACACACAAAACGGCGCGGTGGAGATCCACCAGCTTGTAAACGGCGGGGAGCTTGTGTCCACGGTCCCGGACCTGCGGGAATTTGACCCGGCCGACTACGCGCTCGAGACGGTCGAGGTGGACGGCGAGACGCTCATCGTCTTAAACGGCGGGGACTACTTCATCGCCGAGGCAATGGGCTATGAGGGAGAGGAGCTTGACCGCATCTACTATGTCGCGCTTCTGCATGACTGCGGCAAGATCGGCGTGCCGGACAATATCCTCCGAAAGCCCGGCAAGCTCACGGACGAGGAGTTTGAGATCATCAAGTCCCATACCGTGCGCGGCGGGGAGATTTTGAGCCGCTTCAAAAGCCTCAAGAACGTGGGCGAGGGCGCTCTCTACCACCACGAGCGTTACGACGGCAAAGGCTATCCCGAGGGGCGCGCCGGGGAGGATATCCCCCTCATCGCGCGCATGATCTGTGTGGCCGACTCTTTTGACGCGATGAACTCCAACCGTGTTTACCGACAGAAGCTCACGAGGGAGTATATAATCGGCGAGATCGAGAAAAACAAGGGCCGCCAGTTCGATCCCGCGATCGCGGACGTGATGCTCCGCCTCCTGCGGGAGAACAAGCTGCCGGCGGAGACGTGAAGAAAGACACAATAAGGAACTGCTCGGTCAAGGCGTGTCATCCTGAACGTAAGTGAAGGATCCCGTGGATAGTTGCAGAAAGTACGGGATTCTTCGTCGCTGACGCTCCTCAGAATGACACCAAGTTATATGCGTTACATAGTAGCAGGGGCTGCTGTCAGTCGCCCCCGCGGTGAGAAAAAAGACACAATAACGACATTGGGCGAATTCGTATCTTTTTACGAATTCGCCCAAAAATATTATAGATTATTCAGCTTTTCTGCAGGGCGCGGATTTTTACTCTGCGTCTTCCCAGTTGTGCCAGACGTTCTGCACGTCGTCGTTATCCTCGAACATATCCAGCATCTTCTGCATGTTCTTGATATCGTCCTCATTGGTGAGCTTGATGTAGCCGTTCTGGGGCAGCATCTCCACCTGGGCACTCAGCAGCTTGTAGCCCTTCGCGGTCAGGGCGTCGGCCACGGCGGCCACGTCATCCTCGGTGGTGTAGACGGTCATGGTCTCGTCGCCCTCGTTTTCAAAGTCGGCGGCGCCGGAGTCGAGCGCGTCCATCATGACGGTATCCTCGTCAAGCTCCTCATCCTCGTTGTCGATGACGATGACGCCCTTGCGGTCGAAGGACCAGGACACGCAGTTTGCCGCGCCCATGTTCCCGCCGTACTTGTCGAAGTAGTGGCGCATCTCGCCGGCGGTGCGGTTGCGGTTGTCGGTCATGGTCTCGACGATGACGGCGACGCCCTGGGGACCGTAGCCTTCGTAGGTGATCTTCTCGTAGTTTTCGGTGTTGCCCGCGCCGAGGGCCTTGTCGATGGTGCGCTTGATGTTGTCGTTCGGCATGTTCGCGGCCTTGGCCTTGGCGATGACGGTGGCGAGCTTGGAGTTGCTGCGCGGATCTCCGCCGCCGCCCTCCTTGACGGCCACGATCATCTCGCGCGCGATTTTGGTGAATGCCTGGGCGCGCTTGGCGTCCGCGGCGCCCTTGGTCTTCTGTATATTATGCCACTTGGAATGTCCAGACATTGTGTTCTCTCCTTATCCGAAAGTAGTGTTTATAATCAACAGCAGATATTTTACCACATTGCCGGTGGCATGACAAGGGTTTTCTATAAAAATGGGGACAGCCCGCTGGCGAAGCAGAGCTGTCCCATGTGGTGAAGAAAGGCGTCTTTATCCGCGAAAGCGCGTAAGGAATTCCGCTGTCTCGGGCTTCTTCGGGTGGAAGAAGATCTCGTCAGGGCTTCCCTCTTCGCAGATGACACCCTGGTTCATGTAGACGACCCGGCGGCTCACGTCCCGGGCGAAGGCCATCTCGTGCGTCACGACGAGCATGGTGATGCCGGTCTCGGCAAGGCGGCGCATGACCTGCAGCACCTCCCCCACCATCTCGGGGTCGAGGGCGGAGGTAGGCTCGTCAAAGAGCAGCACCTCCGGGTCCATGGCGAGGGCGCGGGCGATGGCGACGCGCTGCTTCTGGCCGCCGGAGATCTGGCGGGGTCTCGCGTTTATGTACGGGGCCATGCCGACCTTTTCGAGAAATTCCATGGCGTGCTTCTCGGCATCCGCGCGGCTGCGCTTTAAGACATGCACCTGGCCTGTGATGCAGTTTTCGAGCACCGTCATGTTGTTGAAGAGATTGAAGGACTGAAACACCATCCCCACATGGGCGCGGTACTGCGCGGGGTTTGACCCGTGGGCGAGGATGTTTTTGCCGTGATATAAGATCTCGCCGGAGCTCGGCGTCTCAAGGAGATTGATGCAGCGCAGGAGCGTGGACTTGCCGGAGCCGGAGGCGCCGATGATGCTGATGACGTCTCCCTTCCCGACCGTGAAGTCGATATCCCGCAGGACGAGATTGCTGCCGAAGGACTTGGAGAGGTGCTTTACCTCCAGGATCGTCTCGCTCATCTGCCCGTCTCCTTTCTGTCCGCCATGGTCTCGCTGTCGCGCCGGGTCTCGGCCCGCTTGCCGAGGCGCTCCGCCTCTTCCCTCTCGACCTGGCGGCGCAGGGCCTCGCGCTGCATACTCTTGACGGCCTCGGGGTTGCGCTCGTCAAAGGGGGTGGCGCGCTCCGGGTAGCTGTAGGTGCCCGCCGTCATGGTGAGGGGGTCGACCTGCACAAGCTCGTAGCTTGCGCTGCCGTCCATCTTCCGCTCCACCCAGCGCAGGAGGAAGGACGCCGCAAGCGTCATGGTGAGGTAGCCCGCCATCTCCACCGTGGCCGAGGGGAAATAGAGATAGCTTGCGCCCACCGCCGCCCGGTGCGCCGCGAAGAAATCAGGGAAGCCGATGATGAACATGACGGAGGTGTCCTTCACGTTGATGATGAAGTTGTTGCCGATCTGGGGCATGATGTTGCGCAGGGCCTGGGGCAGGATCACGTAGCTCATGGTCTGCACATGGGTCATGCCGATGGCCTTCGCGCCCTCGGTCTGGCCGGGGTCAACGGAGATGATGCCGCCGCGCACGGACTCCGCCATATAGGCGCCGGTGTTGATGGACACGACCACGATGGCCGCGGCCCACACGCTTGAAAAGCGGAGGCTGTTATTGGAGAAATAGGGCAGGCCGTAATAGAAGAACACCGCCTGCAGCACCATCGGGGTGCCGCGGAAGACCTCCACATACACGCGGATGAGGATGCGGATGAGGCGCAGAAAAAAGCGCTTGACAGGCGGGTCGCTCTTCGTATAGGGGATGGTGTTCAAAACCCCGCACAGAAAGCCGATCACGCAGCCGAGAGCCGTGCCCACGAGTGCGAGGATCAGCGTGTTCTTCACGCCCAGAAGGTAAGAGTTCCCGTACTTGCCCCAGAGCTTTACAATATCCAAACCGAGCTGCGAAAACTTGTTCATTCGGTCTGCTCCTTGATTTTTATAATGATGCAGCAGAGCCCCGGGGTGACCCGAGGCTCGATGTTGTGTCTTCGCTCAGACTTGCGATCAATCCTCGCTCGTGGGGGCGATGGCGATGGCCTCGGCCATGAGGTTGTTGAAGTCCTCCACCGTCATCTGGCTGAGCACGCTGTCGATGGCCTCGCGCAGGACGGTGTTGCCCTTCATCATGGAGACGCCGATGTTCACGTTCTCGGCGCGCTCCTCCTCGGTGAACTCAAAGTCGCCGTCAGTGCCGGAGAAGTCGAGGATCACGAGCTCCTGCTGGTCCTTGTAGGAGTTTACGGCGCCCTGCGCGGTGGGCATGTCGGTGCAGACAAAGTCGACGTTGCCGGTGATGAGCGCCATCAGCATGGCGGGAGCGGTCTCGGCCGCGGGCAGAATATTCGCGCCCTGGATCTGGGGCAGGCAGTTATCGTACCAGATGGTGGCGAGCTGCGCGGTGCAGGCGCCGCCGGAGAGATCGGAGATGGCCTTGGCGTTGGCAAAGCGGCTGTTCGCGGTGGTGAGGCAGACGATGGTGGCGTAGAAGTAGGGGCCGGCGAAGTCGACCTGCTCGGCGCGCTCGGCCGTCATGGACTGGCCCGCGATGACGGCGTCAAAGGTGCCGGTCTGCACGCCGGGGACCAGGGAGTCCCAGTCGGACTGGAGGACCTCAAGCTGCCAGCCGTTGGCCTCGCAGATCTTCTTTGCGATCATGACGTCATAGCCGTTTGCCCAGGAGCCTTCGACATTCGCGATGGGGACTGCGCCGTTGGAGTCGTCGGACTGGGTCCAGTTGTAGGGGGCGTAGGCGCATTCCATGGCGATGGTGAGCACCCCGTCCTCCACGCCGCTCGGCACCGCGGCAAAGGCGCCGGCGGAGAGACTCAGCATCATCAGCATACACAGGGCGACGGCAAGAATTCTTCTCATGGTGTTTCCTTTCCGAACCTTTCGGCTCCCCGGCTGTTTCTCCCCGCCGGTGAGGGATATTAAAAATGAACCGCTTTGTCAGCGGTCCATGAAAAATCGGGTGTGAGGATAAAACCCTCTCCGGTGTTTCGATAGCGCTCCACAAAGACTTGTGACAGTCCGCACGATCTTCTCGAGCGGCCCAGAACCGGCGCGTCAGGCAAGGCGGCGGTTCTTCGGCGATGTTCCCTTTCTCTCCGGCGGCTGCCTGGCCTTGCCGGGCGGTACTGATGAACACCGCGCCTCTATCAATCAGCGATTCACTTTGGCTGCATCTTACCATCACGCTTCAGCACTGTCAAGGGGTAAAGCGCTAAATCGACGCTTTTTGGCAGATGCGGTGAAATTCACAAATGATTTAAGATTTCTTTGTAAATTATGACGAGAGCTTTCCCTTTGCCACATGGGCAGTCAGGATCTCCCAGGCGGCGGCGGACTTCTCGCACTCCGGCAGGAGGAAGGCGCGCGCCGCGCTCACATAGAGATAGAGGCAGCCCTTGCCCCGGTGCGCAAGGAAGATGTCGCCCCAGGAAAACGCCGCCTGCTCCTTCCCTTTGGCAACGTGGATACCGTCCGCCGTGAACGTCACATAATACTGCGCCTTTTCCCGGGAAAGGCCGTTTGCCCTGGCCTGGCGGCGGACAGACGAGAGGTACATGCCGACCCACACCACGGGCAGCGCAAGCCCGATGCCGAGGAGCACAGAGCCTAAAAGCACGGCCTCCTCATGCGTCTTCCGCCCGGCAAAGCAGATGAGCGCGAAGGCCGCCATGATGAGCGTGAAGAGCAGCGGGTTTCGCCACGCCTTCTTTCTTTTAAAAGAATCGTATACCGCAAAGCGCAGAAAATCCCTCTCGTCGATATTGCCTTCAAGGGTCACCGGTGGCTGCTGTTTTTCCATTTCCATACAGGTTTTCCTCTCGTTCGATTGCGTTGGGCAGAGACGGCGCATCCGTTTTCGCCATGTTTTCTATCCCAAATGCTCATATTGATTGTGGACAAATTGTGAATCCGATGGTATAATAACATACAAGATCGCGCTTGTGTAGTGGAAAATGCATAAGGACGGCATTTCTGCACGGGCGTATGCATCGAAATTATTGTATGGAGGAGAAACACATGAAGAAAATCCTGGCACTCACCATGGCACTTTGCATGATCTTCGCACTGTGCGCAGTCTCTGCGTCCGCGGACGAGCCCATCACGCTCACCTATGCGGAAGTCAACCCCCTCGAGGGCACCATCGTCGGCGCTATGGCCAAGGCCTTCAAGGAGAAGGCTGAAGAGCTCTCCGGCGGTCAGATCATCATCGACATCCAGGCCAGCGGCGTTCTGGGTTCCGAGGACCAGATCCTTGACAACCTGCTCGGCGGCGGCAACATCACCGACATCAGCCGTATCTCCGCTTTCGCGCTGACCCAGTACGGCTGCGACAAGGCAAGCCTTCTGTCCATCCCCTACACCTTCGTGAATGAGGATCACTTCTGGAAGTTCGCCGACAGCGAGCTCGCCCAGGAGTTCCTGCTCGAGCCCCAAGAGATCGGCCTGCCCCTGCGCGGCCTCTGCTACGGCGAAGAGGGCTTCCGGCACTTCTTCTTCAAGAACGAGGTCAAGGGCCTTGACGACCTGAAGGGTCTCAAGATCCGTGTCTCCTCCGACCCTGTCATGACCGGCATGGTCTCCGACCTCGGCGCCTCCGCCACGAGCGTCCCCTTCACCGAGCTCTACAGCGCCCTGAACACCGGCGTTGTTGACGGCGCTGAGCAGCCCACCGCAAACTACCGCTCCAACGCCTTCCAGGAAGTCGCCCCCTACCTGCTCCTCGACGGCCACACCCTCGGCGCGCTGCAGATCGTCATCACCGACGCTGCCTGGGCCAAGCTCAATGAAGAGCAGCAGGGCTGGATCATGGAGGCTGCCCAGTACGCTTCCTCCGTCTGCCGCGAGAAGGTCTCCGAGATCGAGGCCGAGACCTTTGCCCTCCTGGAGAAGGACGGCGCGACCGTAATTCCCGTGGAAGACAAGACCCCCTGGGTCGAGGCCTGCCAGCCCACCATCCAGGCCAACACCGCCAAGCTCGCTGACCTCTACCAGCAGCTCGTCGACATGGCCGGCTGATCGCCTCGCCGCCTTATAAGCATCTAAAAGCCTGAGGGGCGCAGGGGATGTCCCCTGCGCCCCGGTTTTTTTACCGCTAATTTTTCGTTAAGAAAGGGGCTTGTCAATGCCTGCATTCTTCCGGACCCTTGAGAAAATCAAGCCGGTATACGACTGGACCTATAAGATCCTTCTGTTCATCTGCAAGCTGCTGCTCATCGGGGACATCCTCATCACCTCCTGGGCCGTGGCCGGACGCTACATCCCCTTCATCACCGATCCCCACTGGAGTGAGGAGATCGTGCTGACGCTGATGGTGTACATGGCGGTATTGTCCGCGACGCTCGCCATCCGCAGAAGGGCCCACATCCGCATGACCGCCTTCGACACCTACCTGCCCAAAAAGGTGCTGGTCGTGTCCGACATCCTGGCGGACATCGCCGTTTTGATCCTCGGCATCTACCTTGTGAAATACGGCATCAAGTTCTGCAACTCCCCGCTGAGTCTGCGCGGCAAATATGCCTCCCTGCCGCTGAGCAAGTTCTGGCAGTATCTGCCCATCCCCGTCGCCGGCATCGGCATGATCATCTTCGAGCTGGAGCAGATCTTCCAGCATCTCGAGGAGCTCTTTGTCAAAGGAAAGGAGGCGAAGTGAGCCATGACACCTGAAACCGTATCCACGATCGTCCTGCTGGGGAGCTTCTTCGTCATGATCTTCCTGCGCTTCCCCATCGCCTATTCCGTCGGCATCTCCACGATCCTGTGCATGGTCTCCATGGGCCAGAATCTCGTGACTCTGCCGCAGCAGATGGTGAAGGGCGTCTGGTCCTTCTCCCTGATGGCGGTCCCCTTCTTCATCACGATGGGCGTGCTGATGGGCACGGGCGGCATCTCCGACAAGCTCATCGCCCTCGCGAACAGTCTGGTCGGCTGGATGCGCGGCGGCCTTGCGATGGTGAACATCGTGGCCTCCTACTTCTTCGGCGGCATCTCGGGCTCCGCCTCGGCAGACACCGCCTCCCTCGGCTCCATCCTGATCCCCATGATGGTGGATGAGGGCTACGACGCGGACTTCTCCACCGCCGTGACCATCACCTCCTCGTGCGAAGGGCTTCTTGTCCCGCCGAGCCACAACATGGTCATCTACGCGACCTCCGCCGGCGGCGTGTCCGTGGGCGCCCTCTTCATGGCGGGCTACATCCCCGGGGCGCTGCTCGCCATCGCGCTGATGGTGGGGTCCTACATCCTCTCCGTCAAGCACAACTACCCCAAGGGCGCGGCCTTCTCCCTCATGAACTTCTTCAAGCAGATCGGCAAGTCCATCTGGGCCCTGCTCGCCGTGCTGATCGTCGTGGTCGGCGTCGTGGGCGGCGTCTTCACCGCGACCGAGTCCGCCGCCATCGCGGTCATCTACTCCCTGCTGGTGTCCGTGTTCATCTACCGCGGCCTCGACTGGAAGGGCGTCTGGAAGAGCCTGGAGCAGTGCATCGACACGCTTGCGATCGTGCTGATCCTCATCGCCATGAGCGCGGCTTTCGGCAACTGCCTGACCCTCCTGCATGTGCCCGCCAAGGCTGCCACCTTCATCACCAGCATCTCCTCGAGCCGCGTGGTCGTGATCCTGCTGCTGAACCTGATCCTGCTTATCCTCGGCATGATTATGGACATGGCGCCCATTATTCTGATCGCGACGCCCATCCTCCTGCCCGTGGCGCAGAGCGTGGGCTTGCATCCCGTGCAGTTCGGCATCATGATGGTCCTCAACTGCGGCATCGGCCTTCTGACGCCCCCGGTCGGCGCGGTGCTCTTCATCGGCTCCGCCGTGGCGAAGAGACCCATGGAGAAGGTCGTCAAGGCGACGCTCCCCTTCTATCTCTGCATGATCATCGCGCTGCTCCTCATCTCTTTCATCCCGGACATCAGCCTGTGGCTGCCGAAGGTGACGGGCGCTCTCGTCGGGTGATGCCATGGTTACGGAGAACAAGAACATCGCCCCCACCGATCTCGGCGGCGGCGTGACGCGCAAGATCCTCTCCTACAGCCAAAACCTCATGACCGTGGAGCTCCGCTTTGAGAAGGGCTCCTTCGGGGCAAAGCACTCCCACCCGCACGAGCAGATCGGCTACATCATCTCCGGCAAACTCGTGTATCAGGAGGAGGGGTGCGAGGACAAAATTCTCCAGACCGGCGACACCTACTATGTGGCCCCGAACGTTGTCCACGGGGTTCAGATCCTGGAGGACACCAAGCTCCTCGACATCTTCACTCCCATGCGGGAGGATTTTATTCAGAAATAAAGCGATACACCGGCGTTACTCTGTGGGGGGCGGCCTCCCGGGCGCCCCGCGCGGTACAGTTCAAAATCATGCAAGAATCCAAGGCGTTTGCGTATCTTTGTACGTGTTCGCCTTGGATTTGTTATAGGAACAGCTTTTTGCCGCCGGGCGGTCGAGACGCCCGTCCCTACGATTCACACTGTCTTTTACAAAAACATCATCCTGCTGCCGCCCGGATTTCGTCGATTGACAAGTCAGGCGGCATTTTTTATAATGGACAATCATACGAAAGGGGGCGGCGCTGTGGAGGCAAGACTGGAGAAAATCCCGCGCGCGGAGACCCTGCGCTATCTCGCCTGGCACGGCGCGGCCCTGACAGCAGAGCTTGAGGCGGACCTTGATCGCTGCGAGGCGCTGATCCTCAAAAACGCGCGGCCCAGGCTTGTGTGGCGGCTCTTTGCGCTCACGGACGGCGGGCGCTTTGCGGGGACCGACTATACCCCCGCTGGGCGCGACATCAAAGACTTTCTCGCAGGCTGCACCCAGGCTGTTCTCTTTGCCGCGACGCTCGGCATGGAGACGGAAAGCCTTATCCGCCGGACGCAGCTTCGCAGCATGGCGGACGCCGTTTTGCTCGATGCCGTAGGGAGCGCCGCCATTGAGGCGGTGTGCGACGCCTTCTGCGCGGATCTCTCCAAAGAGCTCGCCCCACGGCATCTCACCGGGCGCTTCAGCCCGGGCTACGGGGACTATCCCCTCGAAGAGCAGCGGGCGGTCTTCCGGCTTCTGGATGTTTCGCGCCGCATCGGGGTGAGCCTCACCGAGAGCGGCCTCATGATCCCGCAGAAGAGCGTCACGGCCCTGATCGGAGTGTCCGACACGCCGCGGGAAAACCGGCAGAGCGGCTGCGGGGACTGTCTCGGGCGCTTTGCCTGCGCCTATCGGAAGGAGGGGAAAAGCTGTGGAAAAGCCTGACATTCTCATTCTCGACGGCGCCATGGGCACCATGCTCCAGGCGGCGGGTCTCGAGACCGGGGAGCTGCCTGAGACCTGGTGTATTACGCACCCGGAGCGCGTCGCGGCAATCCACCGGCATTACGTGGAGGCGGGCAGCCGCGTCCTCTACACCAACACTTTCGGCGCGAACCGCCGGAAAACGGCAGGCTGCGGCTATGCACCGACAGAGCTCATCCGCGCCGCCGTCCGCTGCGCGAGAGAGGCGGACGCGGGGCGGGACGTGAAGGTCGCCCTCGACATCGGCCCCATCGGGCAGCTTCTGGAGCCGCTCGGCGATCTCGCCTTTGAGGATGCCTATGACATCTTCCGCGAGATGGTGACCGCCGGCGAGGAGGCCGGCGCGGATCTTGTCGTGTTCGAGACCATGAGCGACCTTGCGGAGCTCCGTGCCGCCGTGCTCGCCGCGAAGGAGAACACCTGCCTGCCCGTCTGGGCCAGCATGACCTTTGAAAAAACCGGCCGCAGCTTTCTCGGCGTGACTGTGCCCGCCATGGCCCTCACGCTCACGGGCCTCGGCGTGGACGCTCTGGGCTTCAACTGCAGTCTCGGCCCGCAGGAGCTGCTGCCCCTTGTGCGGGAGTTGCGGGAATGGACAGACCTGCCGATCCTCCTGAAGCCCAACGCGGGGCTTCCCGACCCCGCGACCGGGGAATACAAAATCGCGCCGGCGGACTTTGCGGAGGCGCTTGCAAAGGCCCTCCCCTTTGGGGTCTTCGCCGTCGGCGGCTGCTGCGGCACGACGCCGGACTTTATCCGATGCCTCTGCGCGCGTTTACACGCCCCAGGCCCCGCGCCTCAGAGACGCGCGCGGCGGCACGGGATCTGCTGCGCGGTGCGGGAAGCGGAGCTCGACGCTGTGCGCATCGTCGGCGAGCGCATCAACCCCACGGGCAAGAAGCGCTTTCAGCAGGCCCTGCGCGAGGGGGATCTTGACTACATCGTCCGCCAGGGCATCGAGCAGCAGGACGCGGGCGCGGAGATCCTGGACGTTAACGTCGGGCTTCCCGGCGTGGACGAGGCCGCCATGATGCGAAACGTCGTGAAGGCCCTGCAGGCGGCGGTGGACCTCCCCCTGCAGCTCGACTCCTCCGACCCTAAGGCGATCGAGGCGGGGCTTCGTGTCTATCACGGCAAGGCCATCGTAAACTCCGTCAACGGCCGGCGGGAGGTGCTGGACGCCGTGCTGCCGCTCTGCAAAAAGTACGGAGCCGCCGTGGTGGGCCTCTGCATGGATGAAAACGGCATCCCCCCGAGCGCCGAGGGTCGCGTGGAGATTGCGCGGCGCATCCTCCGGGCGGCGGAATCCTATGGAATCCCCAGGGAGGACGTCATCATCGACTGCCTCACGCTCACGGTCTCGGCCCAGCAGGAGCAGGCCGCGGAAACGCTCAAGGCCGTGCGCACTGTAAAGGCGGAGCTGGGGCTTTCCACCACGCTCGGCGTCAGCAACATCTCCTTCGGCCTTCCCGCGCGGGAGACGATCTCCGCCTGCTTTTTAAGCCAGGCCCTCGCAGTGGGTCTGGATCTCCCCATCCTGAACCCCAATCAGCGCGCCATGATGGACGCGGTGGCGGCGCACCGGGCTCTCGCGGGGCAGGATCCGGACTGCGAGGCCTATATCCGCCGCTTTTCCGACTTGCTCCCCGCGCCCGCGACAGTGGCACCGATGCAGGATATGACGCTCCGGGAGGCCGTGCTGCGCGGTCTCGGCCGTGAGACCGCCGCCCTCACAGAGAAGGCGCTCCGGGAGATGGACGAGCTTTCGGTGATCGACACCCTCCTCATCCCGGCGCTTGACGAGGTGGGCGAGCGCTACGAGCGGCAGGAGCTCTTTCTTCCCCAGCTCATCAAGGCCGCAAACGCCGCCTGCGAGGGTTTTGAGCTCATCAAAAGCCGCATCGCCGCCCGGGGCGGGCAGTCCGTCTCCCGGGGCAGGATCCTCCTCGCCACCGTGCGGGGGGACATCCACGACATCGGGAAAAACATTGTGAAGGTCGTGCTGGAAAACTACGGCTACACGGTGCTCGATCTCGGGCGGGACGTGCCGCCGGAGCGCATTGTGGAGACCGCCATCCGGGAGAACATACAGCTTGTGGGCCTCTCGGCCCTCATGACCACGACGGTCCCCAGCATGGCTGAGACCATTGCGGCGCTCAGAGAGAGCGGCCACGCCTGCAAGGTCATGGTAGGCGGCGCGGTGCTCACGCCGGAGTACGCAAAGGAGATCGGCGCGGACTACTACGCGAAGGACGCAAAGCAGAGCGCCGACATTGCAAAGAGGGTGCTTGGATGAACGGGAACGAGACGAAAAACACACGCTTCTGGGACGCGCTCTGCGATCCCGCGCGCCGGCCTTTTGCGGTGGAGCTGGACTCCCCCGCGGGCGGTGACATTGCGCGCTATATGCAGGGGGCGCGAGAGCTCCGGGACGGGGGCGCGGAGCTTATCACCGTGCCGGACTCCCCTCTCGCCCTTGCGCGCATGGATGCCTGCATGACCGCCTGTAAGCTCCGGCGCGAGCTCGGGATCGAGGTCATGCCCCACCTCGCCTGCCGGGACCGGAACCGCATCGCGGCGCAGGCCCTGCTGCTCGGCCTCTCGGCAGAGGAGATCGAAAACATCCTCCTCGTCACCGGGGACCCCATCCCGCGGGAGAGGCGCGAGACAGACAAGGGGGTCTATCACTTCAACTCCCGCGGGCTCATCGAATTTGTCGCGGGGCTGAACGAGACGCTCTTCCCCGCCCCGTTTCACATCTTCGCAGCCCTCAACGTGAACGCCCGGAGCTTTCCCATTCAATTGGAGCTTGCGCTTGAGAAGGAGGCGCGGGGCGCCGTCGGCTTTCTCACCCAGCCCGTCTTCACCGAAGAGGCGCTCGACAACCTCCGCCTTGCGCGTAAGACCCTGCACGCAAGGCTCCTCGGCGGGATCATGCCCATCGTGAGCCACAAAAACGCCCTCTACTTAAACCGCGAGGTCGCGGGCATCTCCGTGGACGAGAAGACCGTCGCCCGCTACGAGGGGGTGGACAGGGAGCGCGGGGAGGCGATCGCGCTCGAGCTCTCGCTTGATATCGCGCGGCGCATGGCGACTTATGTGGACGGGTATTTTCTCATCACCCCCTTCTCCCGCACGGCCCTCATGGTGCGCATCATGGAGGCGATACGGGAGCTGTGAAAAAAGCCTCGGGCAAGACATACAAACTCGCCCGAGGCTTCTATCATTTTCAAAATTCTTTATGCGGGTCGATGAGGGCATCGACCCCTACGTTTTTTTCAATAATATGCGCTTTTGCTTTTTTATTCGCTCAGATTTCGGTGATCACGGGGAGGATCATGGGGCTGCGGCGGGTGGTTTTGTAGAGGTAGCCGGAGAGGTTGTTTTTCACCTTGCCCTTGATGGCGGTCCAGTCGTTGATGTGCTGGGCGGCGCAGGCTTCGGCCGACTCCGTGGCGACGCGCTTGAGCTCCTCCATAAGCTCCTCCGCCTCCTTGACATAGATGAAGCCGCGCGTGATGATCTGCGGCTCGGAGAGGAGCCTGTGGTCATAGCTCGAGTACGGCAGAACCACGACGACCATCCCGTCCTCCGCGAGCTTGTGCCGGTCGCGCAGGACAACGCTGCCGACCTCGCCCACACCGCTGCCGTCCACCAGGACAGCGCCGGCGGGGACAGTGGTCTCGCACTTGATGCTCTTTTTTGTGATCTCGATGACGCCGCCGTTTTCCGCGATGACCACGTTCTTCGGCGCAACGCCCATCTTCTTGGCAAGCTCCGCGTGCTTGACGAGCATTCTGTGCTCCCCGTGGATGGGGACAAAGAACTTCGGCCTTGTGAGGGCCAGCATCATTTTGAGCTCTTCCTGGCAGGCGTGGCCCGTGACGTGCAGATCCGTGTGCCGGTCATAGATGACCTCCGCACCCTTGTGGAAAAGCTCGTCAATGACGCGGCTGATGGTGGTCTCGTTGCCGGGGATGGCCGAGGCCGAGATGATGACCCGGTCGCCCGCGTCCACCTGGATCTGCTTATGCTCGGAAAAGGCCATGCGGTAGAGGGCGGACATCGCCTCACCCTGGCTGCCGGTGGAGATGATGACGGTCTGGTTCCGGGGCAGCTTGTTGATCTTCTCGATGTCCACCATGACATTGTCGGGGATGTCCATGTAGCCGAGGACGTTTGCCACGTTCAGCACGTTTTCCATGCTGCGGCCCGTAATGCCGACCTTGCGGTGGTACTTTGCCGCGACGTTGATGATCTGCTGCAGGCGGTGGACGTTCGAGGCAAAGGTGGTGATGATGATACGCTTGTCGCAGCCCATAAAGAGCTTGTCAAAGCTCTCCCCCACCTTGCTCTCAGAGTCGGAGTGGCCGCGCACCTCCACATTTGTGGACTCTCCCATCAGGGCGAGGACCCCTTCGTTTCCGAGCTGGCCGAAGCGCACAAGGTCGATCATGCGGCCGGAGATGGGCGTCACGTCGATCTTATAGTCGCCGGTGTGGATCACGGTGCCGATGGGCGTCGTGATGGCGACGGCGGCGGAATCCGGGATGGAGTGGTTCACATGGATAAACTCCACCGTGAAGCAGCCGAGCCGAAAGCTGGAGCCGGTCTTCTTTGTGAAGATCTGGGTGTTGTAGAGAAGCTCATGCTCCTCCAGCTTGAGCTCGACAAGCGCCGCCGTGAGCGGCAGGGTGTAGATGGGCACATCCAGCTCCCGCAGGATGTAGGGCACGGCGCCGATATGGTCCTCATGCCCATGGGTGAGGATGATGCCGCGCAGCTTCTCCTTATTGGCGCGCAGGTACGAAATGTCGGGAAAAACGCTGTCGATGCCGTACATGTCCTCATCCGGAAAGCCCATCCCGCAGTCTACCACGATGATGTCGTTCCCGAACTCGTAGGCGTACATGTTTTTGCCGATCTCGCCGAGTCCGCCAAGGGGGATTATTTTGAGTTTTGAAATCATGTTCGCTCCAATCAGTCAGGTTAGGTTAAAAGTTATGTATTGCAATGATGCCGTGTCATCCTGAACGCAAGTGAAGGATCTCCCGGGATTGCGCAATAAACGACGGGATTCTTCGGAACAGAGTTCCTCAGAATGACAGAGACTTTACAGCGAAAAGCTATGTAGTACAGGGTAACAGTATAGCCCGGAGAAGCAATATTTAATCAGATCTCCGTGCGCCCCTCGATGGCGCGGTTCAGGGTCGCGTCGTCCGTAAACTCGAGATTTGAGCCCACGGGAATCCCGTAGGCAAGGCGCGTGGTCTTCACGCCGAAGGGCTTTAAAAGGCGCGAGATGTACATGGCCGTTGCCTCCCCCTCGGTGTCGGGGTTTGTGGCCATGATGACCTCCTCCACGGCGCTGTCCGCGACGCGCACCAGAAGCTCCTTGATGCGGATATCGTCCGGCCCGACGTGTCCCATGGGGCTCAGAACCCCATGCAGGACGTGATAGGTGCCGTTATACTCGTGCCCGCGCTCGATGCTTGCCACATCCCGGGGCTCCGATACGACGCAGATGGTGCTCTTGTCGCGGGTTTCGCTCGCGCAGACAGAGCAGATCTCCCCCTCCGTCAGGTTTTGACAGATGCGGCAGCAGTGTACGCTGCTCTTCGCGTCGAGGATCGCGTCGGCAAAGGCCCTGGCCTCATCGTCGGGCAGGGAGAGGACGTGGAAGGCAAGTCTCTGTGCGCTCTTTCTCCCGATGCCGGGGAGAGAGGCGAAGCGGTCCACCAGGTTTTCAAGGGATGCGGGAAAGAAAGCCATAGGTATATATCCTCAGTTTTTCAAACAATTCTCGCGGATGGCGCGGATGGCGGCCGCCCGGTCGGGCTTTCCGAAGACGGCGCTGCCCGCGACGAGGACGTTCGCCCCCGCCTCTGCACATTGCGGCGCGGTGTCCCGGTCGATGCCGCCGTCGACCTCCAGCTCGCACGCGGGGTTATTCATCTCGATAAGCCGCCGGATCTCCCGGATCTTCGGAAGCTGGGCCGCCATGAAGTGCTGGCCGCCGAAGCCAGGTTCCACCGTCATGACGAGGATGAGGTCGACCCGATCCAGAAACGGAAGCACAGCCTCTGCGGGTGTCTTGGGCTTGAGCGTGACGCCCGCCCTCTTCCCGCAGGCCCTGATGATCTCGATGGCGCGAAGCGTATTCTCCTGCGTGTCGGACTCCACATGCAGGTTCACGAGGTCCGCCCCGGCCTTGCAGAAGCGCTCGGCATAGCGGACAGGCTCCGTTATCATGAGGTGCACGTCGAGGAACATATCCGTCGCGCGGCGAAGGGATTCCACCACCGGGATGCCGATGGAGATATTCGGGACAAGCAGCCCGTCCATCACGTCCACATGCAGATAGTCGGCCCCGGCGGCCTTCACCTCAGCCGCCTCCGCACCAAGCCTGCAAAAATCCGCCGCCAGGACAGAGGGTGCGATTTTGATCACAATGGTCCGCCGCCTTCATGTAAAAAATTTCATGATATTATACTACAGGGATATATCCTTTGCAAGTGGGAAAAAGAAAAAACTGCGCTTGAGGCGCGGCTGCGCCGCGTACATATTACAAATTGTATTTTATTGTCATTTTGCTGCGGAACGTTCAAAGCGTGCGGGCAGATGTTTGCCCCGTGAAACGTGCCGGATTCTTGAATAAACCGGAAGAAAGCAGGCGCTTTGAGCGCAGGTATCCGTGGAAACAAAAGTTAACATAAATAAAACGCCGATGAATATAGCAAAGAGTTATCAACACTTTCAACAGCTTTTTCAACAGCCGAAAACGTGTGGGATATCAAGGCTTTTGCCGATTGATGGAATTTTTTGTCGAAGCGGCAAAGCCTGCCTGGTTACAATTCAGAAACGAATAACAGGGGACATAATCTAATATCTATACAGGCCCATGAGACCCGTGTCCGCGACGGAGATATAATCCTCATCCGCAACGATGATGTGGTCCTCCAGACGTATCCCCACAGTTTCCAGCGCGTTATGCACCGTGCGGGTGAAAACATCATCCTCCCTTGAGGGGAGGGCGATCCCGTCCGGGTGGTTGTGGGCGAGGATGACCGTGACGGCCTTGACCTTGATGGCCTTCTCCACAATGCGGCGGACATTCGCGTCCACGGCGTTGACGACGCCCCGGCCCACCTCCGTGCAGGAGATGACGGCGCGCTTGTTGTCCAGGCAGAGGAGATAGATGACCTCGTCCCTCTCGTTCATGAAGTACGGGAGAAGGTAGTTTCCCGCATCGTTTGAGGAGCGGATCTGCCGGATGTTGCCGGCCTTGGAGATGCGGCTTTTTTTCACAATCTCCGGCACCAGAAGAAGGAGGGCCGCGGCGTACTCGCCGATCCCATCCACCTCGCAGAGATCCTCCTTCGAGGCGGAGAACACCCCGTCGAGACTGCCGAAGCGGCGCAGGAGGTGGTGGGCGAGCTCGTTGGTGTCGCGGCGCGGGAGGGCGTAGAACAGCAGGAGCTCGAGAGCGTTCAGGTCGTTCATGGCCTGGAGTCCGTTTTCAAGAAAGCTCTCGCGCAGGCGCTCCCTGTGTCCCTCGTGTATGCCCACTGCCCTTTTTCTTGAGGTACACAAAGTACATCTGCAAAAAAGTGCCATCATCAGAACCCAAATTTTCTCGGGATTCGCTCTCGCCGAATTATGCGGTGTTACCTTAGATTTCCATTGTGGCGTAGGCGTTCAGGTCGCTGCCCGCGCGCACGCCCGCGAGATATTCATAGTAGCCCTGGGCGCCCACCATGGCGCCGTTGTCGCCGCAGAGCTTGAGCGGCGGGATGAAGAGCCTGCGCCCCGCCTTTTCGGCCTCGCGCTTAAAGTCCGCGCGGATGCGGGCGTTCGCGGCGACGCCGCCCGCCACGACGATCTTGTCATAGCCGAGCGCCTCCGCTGCCTGCATGGTGCGCGGGACGAGACTGTCGCTCACGGCCTTGGTGAAAGAGGCCGCGAGGGAGGCCCTGTCGATCTCCTCCCCCTTCTGCTCTGCGTTATGGACGAGGTTTATGACGGCCGTCTTGAGGCCCGAAAAGCTCATGTCATAGGGGTGGCCCTCCACATGGGCCGTGGGGAAGACGTATTTGGTATCGTCCCCGCCTTTCGAGAACTCCTCAATGGGTCTGCCGCCGGGGTAAGGCAGTCCCAGAACGCGGGCCGTTTTGTCAAAGCACTCCCCCGCCGCGTCGTCTCTTGTGCAGCCGAGGATCTTCATGTCCGTATAGTCCCGCACGTCTACCAGGAGCGAGTTGCCGCCCGAGATGGCGAGACAGAGAAAGGGCGGCTCAAGCTCCGGGTAGGCAAGATAATTTGCCGCGATGTGGCCCCGGATATGGTGTACAGGGATGAGCGGGATGCCGAGCGCCGAGGCGCACGCCTTGGCAAAGTTCACGCCCACGAGCACAGCCCCGATAAGCCCCGGGGCGTAGGAGACGGCCACAGCGTCGATGTCCTTTTTCCCGATGCCCGCTGCCTCAATCGCCCGCTGTGAAAGGATGGAGATGGCCTCCACATGGCAGCGGGAGGCGATCTCCGGCACGACGCCGCCGTAGACCGCGTGCAGGGACGCCTGAGAGAGGATCTGGTCGGTGAGGATCTTCCGCCCGTCCTCCACGACGGCGACGGCAGTCTCATCACAGGTGGATTCAAACGCTAAGATTTTCAAAGCTCTTGCCTCGATTCAAATATTTTGTCATGAGGAGCGCGTCCTCACGCGGATGATCGTAATAGTTTTTGCGAAGGCCGACTCGCGCAAAGCCGTGCTTTTCGTAGAGGGCGATGGCGGGGGTGTTCCCGGCGCGCACCTCCAGCGTCACAAAGCTGAGGCCGAGTGCCGCGCATCGCTTCAAAAGCGCCAGAATAAGCGCGTCGCCGATGCCCCGCCTGCGGTTTCCCGGCGAGACGGCGACATTGGAGATATACCCCTCGTCCAAAACGTACATCATGCCGATGTAGCCGAGGACCGTGCCGCCTGCGCTCACGGCGGCGATAAACTCGTGCTGATTATCCCTGAGCTGGCCTTTGAGCTGGTCCTCCGTCCAGGGCATAGAGAAGCAGGCTTTTTCCAGCGCCTCGATCTGGGGGATCTCCCCGGGCAGAACGTCGCGGATCGAATAATCCATCAGTGCGCCTCCGCCCAGCTATGGCCGACGTGGGCTTCGGCAAGAAGGGGGACGGAGTAGTGTACGGCGTTCTCCATCTCCTGCTCCAGAAGGGCCTGCACGCGCGCGGCCTCCGATTCGGGACACTCGACGATGAGCTCATCATGCACCTGGAGGATGAGCCGGGCCTGAAGCCCCTCTTCCCGGAGTCTCCGGTGGACATTCACCATGGCGAGCTTGATAACGTCCGCCGCCGTACCCTGCACAGGCATATTGAGCGCCACGCGCTCCCCGAAGGAGCGGACATTGAAATTGGAGCTTCGGAGCTCGGGCAGCCAGCGGCGGCGGTGGAAGAGGGTTTCGACATAGCCGTCGCGCTTTGCCTGCTCCTTGATCTTCTCCATATAGTCCCGCACGCCATGGTATTTGCTGAGATAGGCGTCCATATACGCCTTGGCCTCGTTCGGGAAAACGCCGATATCCTGGGCGAGCGAGAAGGCGGAGATGCCGTAGACGATGCCGAAGTTGACCGCCTTGGCCCGGCTCCTCTGGAGGGTCGTGACCTCCGCGAGCGGCACGCCGAAGACCTTGGAGGCCGTGACGCGGTGGAAATCCTCCCCGCTCAGAAATGCCTCGCGCATCGCCTCGTCCCCGGAGATGTGAGCCAAAAGCCGCAGCTCGATCTGGCTGTAGTCCGCATCCACAAGGACCATGCCGGGCCCCGCGACGAACATCTTGCGGATCTCGGCCCCGAGCTTTTTGCGCACCGGGATATTCTGCAGATTCGGCTCCGTGGAGGAGAGACGGCCCGTCGCGGTGACGGTCATCTGAAAGCTCGAGCGGATGCGCCCGTCCTCGCCGATGACCTTCAAAAGCCCCTCGGCATAGGTGGACTTGAGCTTTGTGAGCGTGCGGTATTCCAGCACCTCGTCCACGATGGGGTGCTTGCCGCGCAGCTTTTCCAACACGTCGATGTTGGTGCTCCAGCCGGTCTTGGTCTTCTTGCCGGAGGGAAGCATCAGCTCCTCAAACAAAACCTCTCCAAGCTGCTTGGGGGAATTGATATTGAAATTGTGTCCCGCGTGCTGCCAAATCGACTCCTGCAGGCGCTCGATATCGCCGTTGAGATTTTCGCCGAATTCATAGAGGGCGTCCCGGTCGACGAAGAAGCCCGCCTGCTCCATGTCGGAGAGGACGAGGCAGAGCGGCAGCTCAATGTCATAATAGAGCCCGTCCATCGAGAGCTCTTTCATTTTCTGATCGAGCACGGGATAGAGGGCGTAGATCGCCTGCGCGCCCTCGGATTCCGTCCCGAGATAGCGGGCTGTGACACGGCTGAGCGGATAGTCGCTCTCGTTTGCGTCCAGGAGATAGGCCGCAAGCGCCGTGTCGAAGACGAAGCCCTCCCGGCTCAATCCCTCACGCGCGAGGGTGTTCATGAGCTCCTTGACGTTATGGCCGAGCTTTTTCTTCTCAGGGCTGAAGACAGCGATAAGAAGCGTCTGATAACTGTTCCGCGCCAAATTCCAGCCAAGCGTGTAGACGGCTTTCCCATCGCAAAACTCCAGAAGATCAGCGTCCTCATGAATATCCACGGCCAAATATTTAGCGTCTTCGACAGCCCGGAGAACATCAGACAGGTTTGCGTTCTCAATCGCTGTAAGCGGCAGCGCCTCCGCCTTTTCAGACGCCGGGGTCTCCGCAGATTCCGTGAGACCCCACTTGTCGATGAATTTCTGAAAGCCGAGGCGCTTGAAGAGGCTGTAGAGGGCGTCCGTGTAGTTGTGATCCCAGCGGTTGTCCTTCGGGTCGAAGTCCATCGGCGCCTCTTTCAAAATGGTGGCGAGCCAGTAGGACATGCGGGCGCTCTCCTCCCCGGCGGCGAGCTTTTTGCGCACGCCCTCCTTGACATCCAGGGCGGAGAGATCGGCATAGATGTTCTCCACGGTCCCGTACTTGCGCACAAGCTCCAGGGCCGTCTTCTCCCCGATGCCGGGCACGCCCGGGATGTTGTCGGAGCTGTCGCCCATAAGCGCCTTGAGATCCACCATCTGCGGGGGATCAAAGCCGTATTCCTCCCGGAAAACTTCCGGGGTATAGTTGATGGTCTCGGTGCTCCCCATGCGGGTCTTGACATTGCAGACCGTGGTGGTGTCGGTGATGAGCTGGAGGCTGTCCTTGTCGCCGGTGACGACGACGCACTTCCAGCCCGCAGCGGCGCATTTGACCGAGACGGTGCCGAGAATGTCGTCGGCTTCATAGCCCGCGAGCTCATAGCGGCGGATTCCCATGGCGTCGAGGGTCTCCTTCAAAAGCGGCATCTGCTGACTGAGCTCCTCCGGCATTCCCTTTCGCTGGGCCTTGTAGCCGTCGTAGGCCCTGTGGCGGAAGGTCGGCTCCCGCCGGTCAAAGCTCACGCAGACGGCGTCGGGCTTGTGTTCGTCCAGCATACGCTGGAGGATATTCAAAAAACCGAAAATCGCGTTGGTCGGCGTCCCGTCCGGCGCATTGAGGGAGCGGACGCCGTAAAAGGCGCGGTTCACGATGCTGTTTCCGTCGAGGATCATAAGTTTCATGGTCTTGCCTCCCTGCCTTCAGCCCTCGCCCCGGAGCCGGATGATCTCGTCGCGGAGCTGGGCCGCGATCTCGTACTCGAGCATCTGGGCAGCCTTCTTCATCTGCGCCTCGAGCGATGCGATGAGCTCCTTGCGCTCGCGCTCGGTCATCTTCACGCCGCCGGACTTGAGCTTGGGCGCGGCGTCCGTGGAGATCTCCAGAAGCTCCCGCACGCTCTTGACGATGGTCTTCGGCACGATGCCGTGCGCCTCGTTATAGGCCATCTGCTTTGCGCGGCGGCGCTCCGTCTCCGTGATGCAGGCGCGCATGGAGGGCGTCACGGTGTCAGCGTACATGATGACGAAGCTGTCCGCGTTTCGGGCGGCGCGGCCCACGGTCTGGATAAGGCTCGTCTCGCTTCTGAGGAAGCCCTCCTTGTCCGCGTCGAGGATGGCGACAAGCCCCACTTCGGGGATATCCAGCCCCTCGCGCAAAAGGTTTATGCCGACGAGCACGTCAAACTCCCCGAGGCGCAAGTCCCGGATGATCTCCATGCGCTCCATGGTGGAGACATCGTGGTGCATGTAGCGGCAGCGGATGCCGACGCCCTTGAGATAGTTGGATAGATCTTCCGCCATCTTTTTGGTGAGGGTCGTGACCAGGGTGCGCTGGCCCATCTTGATTTTGGCGTTGATTTCCCCGATGAGATCGTCGATCTGTCCTTCGACGGGCCGGACAAAGATCTCGGGGTCGAGAAGCCCCGTGGGGCGGATGATCTGCTCCACGATCTGGCCCGCGCGCTCGCGCTCATAGTCCCCGGGCGTTGCCGAGACATAGACCCGCTGGTGGATGCGCGCGGAAAACTCATCAAACTTGAGGGGGCGGTTATCGAAGGCCGAGGGCAGGCGGAAGCCGAAGTCCACAAGCGATTCCTTGCGCGCCCGGTCGCCCCGGTACATGGCCCGCACCTGGGGAAGGGTCACGTGGCTCTCGTCCACAAAGAGCAGAAAGTCCTTTGGGAAGTAGTCCAGCAGCGTCATAGGCGGGCTGCCGGGAGCGCGGTTTGAGATGACGCGGGAATAGTTCTCGATCCCCGTGCAGTAGCCGAGCTCCTGCATCATTTCGATGTCGTAGTCCGTGCGCTGCTTGATGCGCTGGGCCTCAAGGAGTTTATTGTTGTCGGTGAAGTATTTGACGCGCTCGTCGCACTCGACGCGGATGCGCTCGATGGCGGCGGCCATTTTCTCCTTGGTCGTGACATAGTGGCTCGCGGGGTAGATGGCGGCGTGGTTCAAATAGCGCGTGGCCGTGCCGGTGACGACGTTTATCTCGCTGATGCGGTCGATCTCGTCCCCGAAAAACTCCACGCGGATGGCCTTGTCATTGGAGTAGGCAGGAAAAATTTCCAGCGTGTCGCCCCGCACGCGGAACTTGTTGCGCTCAAAAGCGATGTCGTTTCGCTCGTAGCGGATGTCCACGAGCTTTCTTAGCAGCTCGTCAAAATCCCGGGTCTGGCCGGGACGGAGAGAGATGACCATGTTGGCGTAGTCGATGGGGTCGCCGAGGCCGTAGATGCAGGACACCGAGGACACGACGATCACATCCCGCCGCTCAAAGAGGCTCGAGGTCGCGCTGTGGCGCAGGCGCTCGATCTCGTCGTTGATGGAGGCATCCTTTTCGATATAGGTGTCCGTGTGCGGGATATAGGCTTCCGGCTGGTAGTAGTCGTAGTAGGAGACGAAGTACTCCACGGCGTTTTCCGGGAAGAACTCCTTAAACTCCGTGCAGAGCTGGGCGGCGAGGGTCTTGTTGTGCGCGAGCACCAGCGTCGGGCGGTTTAGGCGCGCGATGACGTTTGCCATCGTGAAGGTCTTGCCGGAGCCCGTCACGCCGAGCAGGATCTGCTCGTCAATGCCGTTTTCGATGCCCGCCGCAAGGGTGTCGATCGCCTCGGGCTGGTCCCCCATAGGCTGATAGTCCGAGACAAGTTTGAAATGATCCATCGTGATTCACCACATACTTTTTCCATTATACTTTATTATATCATAGATATTTCCAATTCACAAGCAATTATAGCGCAATTTTCACGGCATACGCATAAAACACTGTGCCCACGAAAAGTCTTTTGGAATGGGTTGAAAACAGCAGAAATCTCCGGCAAAAACGTCTTTATTTAACGAATTTGCCGGAGATCTGTATGTTATTCAAGTATTTCTGCCGGGCCGTCGAGGGCGTCGTCCCCAACGCCGGACACGTCTCCCCCGCTTCAGTATTCAAAGTCCGGGAAATAGTGGGCGTAGAATTCCTCGTAGCAGAGGTTGTTTTCCATGACAAAGGTGGCGACCTCCCGCCCGACATAGCGGTAGTGCCAGGGCTCATCCCAGCCTGTGAGCAGGAGCTTTCTGGTGGGATAGCGCTTGATAAAGCCGTACTCGGCGCAGTGCTCGTCAAGCCAGGCGAAAAGCTCCTGGTTCATGTTCTCGTACACGAGACGCTGGCGGTTTTTGTCCAGGATATCGACGCACAGGCCGAGCTGGTGCTCACTTGCCCCGGCGGGCGCGGTGATGGATTTGGCCTTTTCCGCCGCCTCCTGATAGATGGGGTCGGTATAGTCCACCTGCTTGCCGCCGGACATCTCATAGGCGATCTGGCTGGCCTTGGAGTTGAAGACGTGCGCCTGATAGGAGTAGGAGCGGTAGGCGCCCGCGATGAAGTACTCAAAGCCGGCCTCCTCGATGGCGTCGAGGAATGCGTCGAGATACGGCATATACTCCGTGCTGTACATCATGTAGCGGGTCCGCGCGATCTTGGAGACCTCCGGCTCGTAGGCTGAGGAGAGGAGGTTATTGTTGTTCACGATCTGCAGATAGGTATTGTCCTCAAAGTCCTTGGTGCTGAGCTTCGGCCAGATATCCTCCGTCGGTTCCGGCGTGGGGGTGAGGTTCCGGTCGGCAAAGCTCGCGCTGTCGGAATGGACGAATGCCCCGTCCCTCCCGCCGAAGATGATGGCCGCGCCGCTCTCCATGCGGGACTGCACCACGGCATAGAGCACGAGACAGAGGGCGACCATGGAGAGGATCCAGAGTGTTTTTTTCTTCAAACGCACACACTCCTTTCCAGAGAAAACGCTTGAAATTCCGCATTGTGATGCATTATAGCACCAAAATATTACGAATTCAAGTCTTTCTCCCACACCCGTCCCCCACTTCGGCCCCGGGCGTCAGACTCTCGCGGCGGCAGTCTCCCGCCCCTCAAGCGCCGCGCGCAGCTTTCCGAGAGCCTTCTTTTCGATGCGGGAGACGTAGGAGCGGCTGATCTTGAGCGTCGCCGCCGTCTCCGACTGGGTCAGGGGCCTGCCGCCCTCAAGGCCGTAGCGCAGGCGGACGATGCGCGCCTCCCGCAGGTCCAGCGTGCGGTCGATCACCTCCCGCAGGGTGCGGCAGAGCTCCTTGACGCTGATCTGATCGGCGAGATCCTCATCGCTCGCCACCACGTCCATGAGCAGAAGACCGCTCCCCTCTCCGTCGGCGTCAAGGGCGTCCGAGAGACTCACGTCCCCGGCGGACTTTTTGCGGCTGCGAAAGTACATGAGGATCTCGTTTTCGATGCAGCGGCTCGCGTAGGTCGCAAGGCGGACGCCCCTGTCGGGCCTGTAGGTGTTGATCCCCTTGATGAGCCCGATGCTCCCGATGGAGATGAGATCGTCCACATCGTCGTTCTGGTAATACTTCTTGACGATGTGCGCGACAAGGCGCATGTTGTGTTCTACCAGGATATTCCGGGCCGCGAGATCCCCCGAGAGCCAGCGCGCCAGCGCCTCCCCCTCCTCTTCGCGCGTCAGAGGCTTCGGGTAGGAGTCGGTCGGCGCGATGCGCAGCATGAGCAGCAGGCTTTTCATCAGCAGTATCCACGCGCTTTCCAGCACAGGCATCACCTCGCTCTATCCTATTCCGCCACAGAATGTCCCCATTCCGACAAAGGTCCGGGCGAGGAGGACGGGAGAGAGGACTGTTGAAAATCTCCCTGCAATTCCGTAGGGGCGGCTATCAGCCGCCCGGCAATGAGAGAGAATAAATCATAAAAAGAGTCGGGCGAATTCGTATGATTCTACGAACGCGCCCAACATTTTCGCGCATATTCAGATATACCGCGCGGGCGGCTGATAGCCGCCCCTACGGCAGAGACCAGACATTTCCGCCTCAGCCGCCGCAGCCGGGGCAGCCGCCCGCGTCCGAGCAGCCCGAGCAGCCGGAGCACCCGCCGCCCGCGCAGGGACTCTCCCCCTGCAGGATGGGGAGATTGCCGAGCATGAGCAGATCCGCCGCGTCGTCGGCATTGCCGGTGTAGCCCGCGATGGGCACGATGCCGAGACTCAAAAGCGCGGCCTTGGCTTCCCCTCCCATGTTCCCGGCGATGACGGCGTCCACCTGCTGCTCCCGCATGAGCGCCGCCATGGCCTCGTGGCCGCGGCGGTCTCCCGTATCGACAAGGCGCTTGGTGCAGCGGTTCACGTCCGCGTCCTCATATTCATAGACGGCGAACATCTCCGCATGGCCGAAATGCGGCCCGATCTGGCCGTCCTGATAGGCAACCGCGATGCGCATCTCAGACCTCCTTCTCGATAAGGTCCGCGATGGGTCGGATATACTCCCCGCTCACAGACTCGACCTCGCCCGCATCCACCATGGCGGTGACAGCGGGGTCGATGGGGAGCTTTGCAAAGTGCCGGATGCTATACTGCTCTGCCAGGGCCTCCACCCGGCTCTCGCCGAAGATGGCGTGCTCCTTGCCGCAGTCCGGACACTTATAGTAGCTCATGTTCTCCACAAGGGCGAGGACCGGGATATTCATAAGTCCCGCCATGTGCACGGCCTTCTCCACGATCATGCCGACGAGATCCTGCGGCGTCGTGACGATGACGATCCCGTCCACCGGGAGGGACTGAAACACGGTGAGCGGCACGTCGCCCGTTCCGGGAGGCATGTCGACAAACATGTAATCCACATCCTGCCAGAGGACATCCGTCCAGAACTGGGTCACCGCGCCCGCGATCACGGGGCCGCGCCAGACGACGGGCTCCGTCTCATCCTCGAGGATGAGGTTCATGGACATGATCTGCAGGCCGGTGTGCGTGGTCACGGGGAGCAGGTACTCATCCGTGCCCATGCAGTGCTCGTGGATGCCGAAGGATTTGGGGATGGAGGGGCCGGTGATGTCCGCGTCGAGAATCGCGCAGTTGTGGCCGCGGCGCTGCATCTCGGACGCCATCAGGGACGTGACGAGGGATTTGCCGACGCCGCCCTTGCCGCTCACAACGGCGATGACCTTTTTGACGCTCGCGCCCTCGCGCAGGCTCTTGCGGAAGCTCTCCGCCGTTCTGTCGGCACAGTCCTTGCCGCAGGTGGAGCAATCGTGTGTGCATTCACTCATTTTACTGTTTTCTGCCTTTCGTATATGATAATTTATAAATGGTTAAAACTTCACTTTTTTGAGCGCCTTCAAAAGATACTGCGCGGCGAGGCCCGTGAAGACGCCCGTGATGACGCCGGAGGCCGCGAGGACGGGGGCGTAGGCAAAGACGCCCGGGGTCTTCACCACGAGCGCGCAGGCCAAGAGCTGTCCCGCATTGTGGGCGATGCCCGCGAGGGCGGAGACGATCCAGAGTCTGTCCGGCCCGAAGCGCTCTGCCAGAAGGCACATGAGAAGATAGGCAAGTGCGCCCCCCGCCGCGCTGAAAAGGAGCGTGGAGGGGCTGCCCACGAACATGGCGCCCATGAGAACGCGCACAAGCAGCACCGCGCCGGCCTCCCGCTTCCCGAGCAGCCGCATCGTGATGAGCGTGATGATATTGGCAAGGCCCAGCTTGACGCCGGGGATCGGCGCCGGGGCCGGGATCTGCGCCTCCACGACGAAGATCGTGAGGGCGATGGCCGTCAGAAGCGCCATCAGGGCGAGCCTGCGGGTCTTAGGCATCGAGCTCACCGCCTTCGATCTCAATCACGAGTCGGTGGGGCATACAGATAATGGGAATGCCGCTGCCCGTAAGACGCCCCTGATGGACGCAGACCTGGTCGGGACAGTCGGCCTCCGTGACGGAGATGGCGCCGGGCTCCACATGGACGATATTGTGCCCATACTCCGTGGTGATATCCAGGTCATAGGCCCGCCTGACTTTTGAGAGATCAATCCTTTCCCATTGCTCCCCGTTGACAGAGACGACAGCGACCGTTCCCTCACCCTGCCCAAGTATCCTGTAGGACAAAAGCCCCGCGGCGGCGATCAGCACAAGCGCCAGGCCCCAGAGAAGGTTATTCTTTTTCATGCGCTCTATTTTAGATGACTTGTCCACGGTTGTCAATACGGGGGCGGGTGTGTTATAATGCCCTTTACCCGGCTCCCTCTCCGAGGAAGGCAATCTCAGAACGGAGGTGATCCTGTGGGGGGACTTGCCGATTATGTGCTCGCGTTGAGCAAATATGTGCTGATCGTCATATCGATCGCCATCCTTCTCAGGTGCATCCGCTCGCTCCTGTCCGACCGGCCGGAGCCTGAGATCTGGGGGTATCTCCGCTATAACGGGGAGAGCTATCCCCTGACGCACTGGGAAAACCTCATCGGCCGCTCTCTGAGCGCGGACGTGCGCGTCATCTCCCCGGGGGTGAGCCGCGCCCATGCGGTGCTGCGCCGCACGGACAGCGGGCGCTGGCGCGTGTATGATATCTTCTCCCGCCACGGGGTCTGGATTCAGAACGCCCAGGCGGGGGTCTCGGGCCTTCCGGTGGAGACGGGCGACACGCTCAACATCGGCGGGGAGAAGCTGCGCTTTCGCGCGGTGACGCCGGAAAAGCGCGAGAAGCTGGACTTGAAGCGCACGCGGGCCGGGCACGGGGTCTCCCCCGCGGGGACGCTCTTCGAGCTCACGGTGTTTCAGCTCGCGCTCCTTTTGCAGCACGCCCTCGCCCCGCGGGAGAAAAACCTGCTTGCGATCGTGCTGGCCTTCGTCGCGCTCATCGCCCTGGAGTGGAGCTGCTATCACTTCATGCGTTTTTTGAACCGCTCAGGCTTTGAAATCGAAACCCTCGCCTTCTATCTCACGACTCTCGGCATGTCCGTCGCCGCCTCCTCCGCGTCCGACGATTTATTAAAGCAGCTCCTGCTGACGGTCGCGGCGGTGGTGCTCTTTGCCGTGATGGGCTGGTGGCTGCGGGATCTGGAGCGGACGATGGCGGCGCGCTCCGTCGTCGCGATCGGGGCTCTCATGCTGCTCTTTGTAAACATCGCCTTCAGCGACGCCGTGCTCGGCGCGCGCAACTGGCTCAATGTCGGCGGGCTCTCCATCCAGCCGTCCGAGCTTGTGAAGGTCGGGTATATCTATGTGGGGGCCTCCACGCTCGATAAGCTCTTCAATCGCCGAAATCTGCGCATGTTCATCCTCTTCTCCGGCTTCTGCGTGGTGTCGCTCGCCCTCATCGGGGACTTCGGCACGGCGCTCATCTTCTTTGTGACCTTCCTTGTGATCTCCTACCTCCGCTCCGGTTCCATTGCGACGGTGTTTCTCGCCGTGGCCGGAGCCGGGATGGCGGGCTTTCTCGCCGTGAGCATCAAGCCCTATATCGCAAACCGCTTTGCCACCTGGGGCCACGTGTGGGAGGATATCTACGGCGCGGGCTTTCAGCAGTCCCGCGCCATGTCCGCCGCGGCCTCCGGGGGCCTGTACGGAAAAGGGGCCGGGGCCGGCTGGCTCAAGGATATCTTTGCCGCGAACACCGACATGGTCTTTGCCGTTGTGTGCGAGGAGCAGGGGCTTATTATCGGCGTCATCATGGTGACGGCGATGCTGGTGCTCGCCCTCTTTGCGGTGCGCTCGGCACGGCACGGGCGCTCCGCCTACTACTCCATCGCGGCCTGCGCTGCTATGAGTATGCTTTTGGTGCAGCTTGCGCTGAACGTGTTCGGCTCGCTCGACATCCTGCCCTTCACGGGGGTCACGTTTCCCTTCGTGTCGCGGGGCGGCACCTCGCTTTTGAGCTGCTGGATGCTGATGGCCTTTATCAAGAGCGCCGACAACCGCCGGGAGGCGAGCTTTGCCGTGCGCGCCGCGTCGAAGGATACCGACGGCGAGGAGGATCTTTCCGACTGGGAGGTGTGGCAGCCACGAGAAAAATAACGAACCGCGCCTTCTCGGTGCTCCTCATCGCGGCCCTGGTGGTCGCTGGCATGGGGGTCTATGTCTCCCGCTATATTAAGGACGGGGCAAACTGGGCGCTCTATTTCTCCCGCGCAAACTCCGGGGCCGTCGGGCATATCGTGGACAGAAACGGCATCACCCTCGCCTACTTTGACGAGACCGTGAGCACCTACTCCCCCGACCGGATCACACGCGCCGCAAACTACCACATCACGGGCGACTACTGGGGCCGGACGGGTACCGGCATCCTCTCCCGCCTCTGGGACAATATGCAGGGCTTCAGCCTGCTGACCGGCACGACCCACACCGGCAGCACGAAGCAGCTCACCCTCACCTACGACGCGAGACTCAATAACCGCATCTATGAAGCCATCGGCGAGTGGGCCAGCGGCTGTATGCTGGTCTGTAACTACCGCACGGGCGAGATGCTGGGCATGGTGTCCGCCCCCTCGGTGGACCCCCTCGACAGCAGCGGCGAGCAGCGCGACGGCGCGTTCATCAACCGCTGCATCTCCGCCTCCTTCACGCCGGGCTCCATCTTCAAGCTCATCACCGCGGCCGCCGCCATCGAGTGCATCCCCGATATCGACAGCCGCCGCTGGTACTGCGAGGACGAGTATGAGATCGCGGGCGTCCCCTTTGTGTGCGTTGCGAGCCACTATACCCAGAACTTTGACCAGGCCCTGGCCAATTCCTGCAACGTGGCCTTCGCCCAGATCGCGGTCTCCCTCGGGCAGGACACGATGATCCGGTACGTGCGGGATTACGGCTTTCTCGACAACCACAGCCTGGACGGGCTCCCCACGGCGAAGGGCAGCTACCCGCTCGAGTTTGTCGGCGACCCGGAGACGGGCTGGTCCGGCATCGGGCAGTCTACCGACATGGTGGTGCCCTACTCCATGCTGCGCTTTCTCTGTGCAGTCGCAAACGGCGGCGTGCTGGTCGAGCCGCACTTTCTCCCGGACGAGACGCCGGTGGTGTCGGAGCTTGTGAAGCCCGCCACGGCGGAGAGGCTCAAACGCATGATGCGCAATAACGCCCTCACCCACTACGAGGCGGACGTGAACTTCCCCGGGCTTCCCCTCTGCGCCAAGACCGGCACGGCGGAGCTCGGCGACGGGGCGTCCCACTCCTGGTTTGTGGGCTTTCTGGACGATGAGGAGCACCCCTACGCCTTTGTCACGCTCATCGAGCGCGGCGGCTTCGGGCTCACCAAGGCCGGCGGCATCACGAACGAGGTTTTGCAGTGGGCCGTGAAGAATATGGAATAAAAAAGTGCGGCCTGCTTTTGCCGCGCAGGAAGAGAGAGAAATATGTTTCTGTTGCAGCTTTTGAAAATGGGAACCATGCAGGAGCTTCTCAAGTCCGGCCTGCGCCTTGTGAAGCAGCACGGGATTTTGAAGGAGGGGCGGCACCGGATGACCGTCACCTTCACCATCACGGGGGAGGACGGCCGAGAGGCCAGAGCCGACGTGCAGGTGGAATACAACCAGGCAAAGCTCGCCAAGTTCCCGCAGATCCTGGATATGCACAGCGACGGCTGGACCGTCGACGGATAAAAACATAAGGGGCATACTGTCATGACAGATCTCTCCGTCAACAATCTTGTAAAATCCTTTGAGGTCGGGCGAAACGTGCTCGACGGGCTCTCCTTCACCGTCACCGCCGGGGAGCGCATCGGCATCCTGGGGCACAACGGCTGCGGGAAAACCACGCTCTTTCGCATTCTGACGGGGGAGCTGCGCGCGGACGAGGGGGAGATCGCCATGGCGCCGGGAAAGCGTCTCGGTCTCATCTCTCAGATCCCGGTCTATCCCGAGGGCTGGACCACCGAGATGGTGCTGAAGGACGCCCACCGCCGCCTCTACGACATCAGCGCGCGCATGGAGGAGCTCACCGAGCGCATGGAGCGCGACCAGTCCCCCGCCCTGCTGCGGGAGTATGACCGCCTGCAGGAGGACTACCGGAGGCTCGGGGGCTACGAGATGGATGTGGACAGGGCGCGGGTGGCAAACGGACTTGACATCTCCCCCGCGATGCTCGGGCAGGACTTTGCCTCCCTCTCCGGCGGGGAGAAGACGCGGGTCAACCTCGCGCGCCTCATCCTGGAGAACACGGACATCCTCCTGCTGGACGAGCCGACGAACCATTTGGACCTCCGGGCGACCGAGTGGCTGGAGGACTATCTGCTGCACTTCAAGGGCACGGTCCTCGCCATCAGCCACGACCGCTATTTTCTCGATAAGGTCGTGCAGCGCTGCATTGAGATCAATGACGGCAAGGCGGAGTTTTACAGCGGCAACTACAGCTTCTATGTGGAGGAGCGGCAGCACCGCTTTGAGGAGAAGCTGAAAAAGTACGAGCGCGACCAGGCCAAGATCGAGCAGCTCACCCGCGCGGCGGAGCAGATGCATCTCTGGGCCTTCATGGGAAACGACAAGCTCCACAAGCGGGCCTTCTCCATGGAAAAGCGCATCGAAAAGCTGAGTCACAGCGAGAAGCCCACCCAGCAGCGAAAGCTCAATGTCAAATTCAAAGAGCGCGAATTTGTCGGGGACGAGGTGCTCGTCATGGACGGGATCGAGAAGTCCTTCGGCGGGCGCACGCTCTTCACGGGGCTCGACATGCTCGTCACCGGCGGGGAGCGCATCGCCCTCGTGGGGGATAACGGGACGGGAAAATCCACCCTCGTCAAGCTCATCATGAACCTTGAGAAGCCGGACAAGGGCTGGCTCTATCTCGGCCCGACGGTGCGGACAGCGTATCTCCCCCAGCTTGTGGGCTTTTCCAACGAAGAGCGCTCCGCTCTTGACACCATGCTCTACGACTGTAAGTGTGAGCCGCAGCAGGCGCGCGACCGTCTCGCCGCCTTCGGCTTTCGGGGGGAGGATGTGCTGACCCCCGTGGGCGCCCTCTCCGGCGGGGAAAAGAGCAGGCTGCGCCTTTGTATGCTGATGGGTGGGGACATCAACTTCCTTATCCTCGACGAGCCGACGAACCATCTCGACATCGCAAGCCGCGAGTGGATGGAGGACGCGCTCTCGGACTATGAGCAGACGCTCCTTTTTGTGTCCCACGACCGCTATTTTATCGAGAAGTTCGCCACCCGTGTCTGGGAGCTCCGGGACGGGCAGATCACGGACTACCGCGGCAGCTACGGCGAGTTTCGCGCCTGGCGGGACCGGCAGGCCCTTGTGGGGCAGATCGAGAAGCAGCGCGAGCGCGAGCAGCCCAAAGAGAAGAAGGGTAAGCCCGAGCGTCCGAAGAATAACGACAAGGCCATCCAGAAGCTCGAGCGTGAGATCGCGAGGCTTGAGGAGAAGATCGCGGAGCTCGACCGGGAGGCGGAGGCAAACGGCAGCGACTACCAGAAGCTCATGGAGATCGCGGCGGAAAAGGAAGAACAGGAGGCGGCCCTCCTGGAGCTGTACGAGCGCTGGGAGGCGCTGAACGAATGAAAAAATATCTCTGGCTTATCTGGGCGGCGGTTTTGATGGCGCTCGCCCTTGCCCTGCGCTTTACGGCGGGCCTGCACTACCACGCCTATGCCCTCGGCGTGGTGAGCGCGGGGATCGTGCTCTGGCACCTGCGGAAAAATCTGCCGGCGCTGGTGGGCATCCTGACCGGGGCTGGGCTTTTCCTGCGCTTTGCCCTGCGGGGCTACGCCTGGTGGGGCTATGTCTGCCTCTTTATCGCGGCGCTTCTTCTGATGCACCGCTTCCTGCCCGCGCTTCTGTGGCGCATTGTGGTGGCGCTCGTCTGCATCGGGCTCTGCTACTTCTGCTTTGTGGAGTATTTCATCATCAAAAACGCCCGCACGGACGCGGATGAGGGCCGGGATTATCTCATCGTCCTCGGCGCCGCGGTCTACAAGGACCAGCCCTCCCTCACGCTTGTGCGCAGACTCGAGGGGACGCTGCAATATCTGAACGAACACCCCGGTACCGTCGCCATTGTCTCCGGCGGCATGGGCCCGGGCGAGCAGATCACCGAGGCGCAGGCCATGTATGACTGGCTGCTTGCCCACAAGGTAGACCCCGCGCGCGTTATCATGGAGCCGAAGGCGCGCTCCACCATGGAAAACCTCACCTACTCCTTTGAGATCATTCGCTCCCGCGGGGACGAGCCCGAGGGCAAGGTCGCGATCGTCTCGAGCGCCTACCACCTTTACCGCGCAAAGCTCATGGCAAAAAGTCTCGGCGTCCCGGACGCCGCGGGCGTCGCCGCGCCTTGGGGCTATTTCTTCGTGATGCTCAACTACTTTATCCGTGAGGCTTTCGGCGTGACCCATTTGTGGGTCTTCGGGAACTGAGGTGGGGGCATGGGTAAAACGCTGCGCAATCTGAGCCGCTCAAGACTTCTGCTCGCCTTTGTGTGCCTGTGCATCTTCGGGATGATGCTTCTCTGCAACCACCTCACAGACCTTGTGGCGGACGATTACCGCTACTGCTTCAGCTACGCGGACGGTGCCCGCATCCGCTCCGTCCGGCAGATCCTCCCCTCCATGGCGGCCCACCGGCAGAGCATGAACGGGCGCGTCGTGCCGCACTTTCTGGTGCAGCTCTTTCTCCTTCTGCCGAAGGGGATCTTCGATGGGATCAATTCCCTGTTCTTTGTCCTGCTCGTCTGGCTTATTCATCGCCTCGCCGTCGGGAAGGGGCTTGCAAACCCCGTGCTCGCGGCGCTGGTGTTCTTCTCCTTCTGGGCCTTCCAGCCGGATTTCGGGCAGGTTTTCCTGTGGCTCACGGGCTCGGTCAACTATCTCTGGTTCGGGGCGCTCGGCGTATTGTGGCTCCTGCCGCTTGTGCGGAGCTTTCGGGATGATACGGAGCCCTCTGCCGCCCTCCGGGTATGGTATGTGCTCTTCTCCTTCCCCGCTGGGGCATACTCGGAAAACGGAACGGTCGCGCTCGCGGCGGTGTGGTTCGCCCTCGCGCTTCTCGATTGGATCTTCTTCCGGCGGCGTCCCGCGCGCTGGAAAATCCTCGCGCTCGTGCTACTGCTGGCGGGCTTTGCTTACATGATGACCGCCCCGGCGGAGACCGTGAACAAATCCGCCGAGATGAGCCTTCCCGTGCTCTTTTCCAATTTCCTTGAGACGGGCAGGATGTATCTGCGCTTCTGGCCGCTGCTGCTGGCTTTTGCGCTCCTCTATGCCCTGGCCCTCCGGCGCGGCGTCGAGCTCAAGGTCCGGCTTCTCGCGCTCGTGCTGCTGTTCGGGTCGCTCGCGGGGCAGTTTGTCTTGAGCTTTGCCCTCTACTGCGCGGGGCGGAGTATGCACATCGCGCTTGTGCTCCTCCTCGCGGCGGACGCTGTGCTGCTTGCGCGGCTTTACGATCTGCCCGGGCGGAACGCGCTGATCCTCGCCTCCTGTGTCGCCGTCGTGTGCATGGCGCGCTGCTTTGCCGTGGGCCTTGCCGATATCCGCGACACGCACTATCTGCTCCGGTATAATGAGGAGCTTATCGCGGAATGCGCCGCGAACGGGGAGCGCGTGGTGCAGCTCCCGCGCCCCTATCCACGCACAAGGTTCAGCGCGATGGCGGGTCTCGGCTATCTCAACGTCGAGGACCCGAACGACTGGGCAAATGAGTACATGGCGAAATACTACGGCATCGACGGCATCATCGCCTACTGAGGGGGGCCTGTATGAAAAAACACATCTGGATTTTGTGCCTCGCGCTTGCCGCCCTTCTCACAGGCTGCGGGCGGGAGACGGAGGCGGCTCTTCCCGCGCCCGCGCCGTCCGTGACCGTGAGTCCGGCGCCCACGCCGTCACCCACAGCGGAACCGACACCTGCCCCCACGCCCGTGCCGACGCCGGACCTCTACGCGCCTTATGAGGAGCTGATTTTGAAAACCGAAGAGGGACTCCGGACCCGCTGGAGCGAGCTTGCGCCGGAGGAGCTTGGCGTGAGCGACGTATTCCGCCGCGCGGACGATGTGCCGCTCGGCTGGGCACGGCTCGATATCAACGGCGACGGTGTGGAGGAGCTCCTCTTCGGGGAGATCACGCCGGCGGGCGAGGCAAGCCCCGTCTTCGATCTCTTCTGTCTTGTGGGCGGCCAGGCGCTCCACCCCGCGTCAGGCTGGGAGTTTAACCGCTGGTATGTGCTGACGGACGGGCAGCTTATGAACGAGGCGAGCTCCTCCGGCTTTGACATTTACCGCAGCGCCTACGGACTCTTCAACGGGGCGCTCATCCCCACGCGCACCGGTCTCGGGCCGGACGATTATCGGCATCTCGACCTTACGCCGTTTTCCGGCGCACATGAATAATACCCGTTTTTCTTGACAAAGGCCCCGGGCAATATTATAATCATGCAAACATTATTCACTGGGGTCTTCGTCGGGAGCTCCTTTTTCACAAGATAACCCGCGTCCCCGGAAACCTTCCGGGGCACTTTTGTGCATATGGGAGGCATAAGCATGGCAAAAATGGCAGATCTGGAGTTCAAGATTCAGGAGATCACAGACCGCATCCGGGAACTGCGCGCGATCCTCGGCATCTCGGAGGAGGAGATGGCGGCGCGTCTCGGGATGCCCGTGGACGACTATGAGGCTTACGAGGCCGGCGAGGAGGAGCTGAACTTTGCCTTCCTCTATACCTGCGCCCAGATCCTGAATGTGGACGTGACGGAGCTCATCGAGGGCGTGACCCCGCGCCTCTCGAGCTATATTCTCACCCGCAGCGGCGAGGGGCGGCGCGTGGAGCAGGCCCACGGCATGACCTACTACAACCTCGCCTACAAGTTCCGCCGCCGTATCGCGGAGCCTCTCTTTGTCCACAGCGTATTCAGCGAGACGGCCCAGCTCCGCCCCATCGAGGTCACGACCCATGAAGGGCAGGAGTTTGACATTGTCATCAGCGGCCATCTCAAGATCCAGCTCGGCCGGCACACCGAGATCCTGGGCCCTGGCGACACCATCTATTTTGACTCCTCCACGCCCCACGGCATGATCGCCACAAACGGCGCGGACTGCGATTTTTACGCCATCGTCCTCACGCCCGAGGAGCAGCTTGAGCCCCAGCCCGAGACCCAGCCCGCCATCACCGCCATCCGCCGCGCGGGCCAGACGCGCATTTACGAAAACTTCATCACCCCCATCGAGGACGGCAGCGACGTGCTGCGCGGCATCCGCTTTGAAAACGCGGAGCGCTTCAACTTCGCCTTCGACGTGGTGGACGCCCTCGGCGAACAGCAGCCGGACAAGCTCGCCCTTTTGCACGTGGACCGCTATAAGAAGGAGACGCGCCTCACCTTCGGCCAGATGCGGAAGATGAGCGCCCGCGCCGCGAACTATTTCCGCGCTCTCGGCATCAAGAAGGGCGACAAGGTCATGCTCGTCCTGCGGCGCAACTGGCAGTTCTGGCCCATCCTCGTGGGGCTCGAAAAGCTCGGCGCGATCGCCATTCCCGCGGTGGACCAGCTTCTGGAGAAGGACTATCTCTACCGCTTTGAGACCGCGCATGTGAGCGCCATCATCTGCACCGCCGACGGGGAGAGCACGAAGCAGAGCGCCCCCGCCATTGAGAAGTACGGCAAGATCGCCGTCAAGATCGTCACAAACGGCGACGTGGAGGGCTGGCACAGCTTCGACAGGGAGTATGAGATGTACTCCAGCCGCTTTTTGCGCACGGAGGACGCCATCTGCGGGGACGACCCCATGATGATGATTTTCACCTCCGGCTCCACGGGCTATCCCAAGCTCGCCGCGCATAGCTGCAAATACCCCCTCGGCCAGTTTGTCACGGCGCGCTACTGGCACTGTGTGGACCCAGACGGCCTGCACATGACCATCTCCGACACCGGCTGGGCCAAAGCCATGTGGGGCAAGATCTTCGGCCAGTGGCTGTGCGAGGCGGCGGTGTTCGTCTACGACTTTGACCGCTTCGCCGCCGACGACATTCTGCCTCTCTTCGCCAAATACAAGATCACGACCTTCTGCGCCCCGCCCACCATGTACCGCTTCATGATCAAGGAGGATCTGAGCCGCTATGACCTGAGCTCCATCCGCCACGCCTCCACCGCGGGCGAGGCCATGAACCCCGAGGTTTTCAACCGCTTCCGCGAGGCGACGGGCCTTTCGATCATGGAGGGCTTCGGCCAGACGGAGACCACCGTCGTCATCGGAAACTTTGTCGGCATGGTGCCGAAGGTCGGCGCCATGGGGAAACCGAACCCCCAGTACGACGTAGAGCTCATCACCCCCGAGGGGACGCCCGCCCCGGCGGGCGAGGTCGGGGAGATCTGCATCTTCACCGGCGACGGCGCGCCCTGCGGCCTCTTCACAGGCTACTTTGAAAACGAGGAGGAGACCAGCGCCTGCTGGCACGACGGGTATTACCACACGGGCGATCTCGCCTGGCAGGATGAGGACGGGTACTTCTGGTACGTCGGCCGCGCGGACGATGTCATCAAATCCTCGGGCTACCGCATCGGCCCCTTCGAGATCGAGAGCGTCATCATGGAGCTGCCCTATGTGCTCGAGTGCGGGGTCTGCGCCGTGCCGGACGAGATCCGCGGCCAGGTCGTCAAGGCCTGCATTGTGCTGGTCAAGGGCAAGGAAGGCAGTGAGGAGCTCAAGAAAGAGATCCAGAACTACGTCAAAAGCCGTACCGCTCCCTACAAGTATCCGCGCATCGTGGAATTCCGTGAGGAGCTGCCCAAGACCACCAGCGGCAAGATCATCCGCAGCAAGCTGAAATGAGATAAATAAGAGAAGATAATAGAAACACGCTGTCAGCATTGACAGCGTGTTTCTATTATCTTGCTCATCGCAATGAATATATGGTGCCGCACCCGTGCTGCATTGCGCCATTCTATAGTCATTATAACGAAAAGTTGAGGATACATACAGCCTGGAGGATGCTGCCGAGCAGGACGAAGACATGAAAGACGCTGTGGATATAACGCCGCTTCTTTCCGATCCCGTAGAGCACCGCGCCGACGGTGTAGGCAATTCCGCCCGAGAGGAGCCACCAGAAGCCGCGGAGTGTGACAGCTTCGATTGTCGCCTTGAGGGCGGCGAGGGCAAACCAGCCCATGGCAATATAACAGGCCATGGAGAGTCTGCTGTATTTTTTCAGGTCGATGGCCGTAAACACCGCCGCGAGCACCCCGAGACCCCATTCGCAGACAAGGCCGCCCCAGGCAAGGCCGGGGTGTCGAAGACGCATTGCGCCGAGCAGGATCGGGGTATAGGTGCCTGCGATCAGCAGATAGATCGTACAATGATCGACGATGCGCATGATCTTTTTCGCGTTGCCCGCAGGGAGGGCATGATAGACGCTTGACATGAGGTAGAGGAGGATCATGGAGAGGCCATAGATCCAGAGACCCGTGTAGGCGAAAGTGTCTCCTCTGCCGTGCAGAACCGCGAGCCCGTCGCGCAGGATCAAAATCCCAAGCAGCACGCCGGCGGCGTGGGTGCCCACGTTGAGCCTTTCCTCCGTTCGGGTATAGGACGGCAGCAGGGTCTTCTCAAGCTGCGCCATACAAATTCCTCCTTTCTGTCTTTTTCCTGTGTATTGTATCATCCGACGCGCACGATATCAAGGTCTTGTGGTTTTGAGCCTGTGACGATTTGGACAGACTTCCCGAAAATGCCGCCTCGGGGGACGCGCTTTTTCATATGCTTTTCCCGCTTGTTCGACAGGCCTCTCTGTGTTACACTTACTGGGAAAATTCAGGGGGTGAAAACATGCGCATCCTGGTGGTCAATGACGACGGCATCTCCTCTCCCGGCATCGCAGCGCTCGCAAGGGCGGCCTCCGAACTCGGGGAGGTATATGTCCTCGCGCCGAGTCACCAGTGCAGCGGCATGAGTCAGAAGCTCTCCATCTTTGACGAGCTGCCCCTGCGTGAGGCTGATTTCCCCGTTCCGGTCAAAGCCGCGTGGAGTCTCGGCGGCACGCCGACCGACTGCGTGAAGGTCGCGCTTGAGCATCTTCTGGACTTCCGGCCCGACTACGTCTTCTCCGGCGTGAACGACGGGTGGAACGCGGGCTTTGACATCGCCTACTCCGGCACCATCGGCGCCTGCTATGAGGCCGTGATGCACAAGATCCCCGCCATCGCCTTTTCCGCGCAGGGCCGCGGCGATCTTGAGATCGCGGAGAAGTACATGGTAACCCTCGCGCGGGAGCTCATGGCACTCGGACAGAAGCCCGGGGAGATCTGGAACGTGAACTTCCCCTCCGGCCCCGTGTCGGCGCTCAGAGGCATTTTGCGGGAGCGGACCATCGCCCCGATGCAGCTTTATAACGCCCTCTTCTCCGCCCGGACGCATGAGACGGGACACCGGCTCATCAGTCAGATCGGCGTGCCGGTCGAAAAGGAGCTCGCCCCCGAGGGCAGCGACATCGCCGCCGTTTTGAACGGGTACATCTCCGTCGGCAAGATCATGAGCCCCGTGATGTGACAGAATTCGATTTTCTTCTTGTCAAATGTGCTTTTCCATGTTAGAATATTATTTAAGCAGGTTTGGTTCACATAATTTAATTTTCCTTCCGATTTTTTAACTTTTTCCCCGGATTCACTGCCGCAAGGCGTGAAGATATTTTATTAGGAGGAATACCCTTCATGAAGAGAATCGTTGCCATGCTGCTTGTGCTCGTCATGGTTTTTGCCTTGGCTGCCTGCGGCAACAAACCCGCCCCTGCTCCTGCTGAGCCGGCAAAGCCCCATTTTGACAAGCTAACGCTTGAATTCGTACCCTCCAAGGACGCCGACGTCATCATCGCCGGCACCGCGAACCTGCCCGAGCTTGTCAAAGCTGAGATGTCTAAGCTCGGCTATGACATCGACGAGGTCGACATCACGGTCGGCACCAGCTACGACGCCACCGGCGAGGCCATGTCCGCGGGCTCCATCGACCTCGGCTGGCTGCCCGGCGGCACCTACGCCCTGTATTCTAATGATACAGACGTTATCCTGACCGCCACCCGCAACGGCCTGTCCAACGACAGTGTGAACCCCGCCGACTGGAACGGCGAAGCCAACGCCACCCAGAAGAACGGCCCCCAGGTCACCTTCTACCGCGCCCTCATCTACGCCGCTCCCTCCGAGTACGGCAAGAAGCTGGCCGAGAAGGTCAACAACGGCGAGAAGCTCACCTGGGAGGATCTCGACGGCGCCAAGTGGGCCGTGCAGAAGACCTCTTCCTCCGCCGGCTACATCTACCCCACCATGTGGCTCATGAAGAACTATGACGGCAAGAAGATCTCCGACCTCTCCAACGTCATCCCCATCGACTCCGGCTACGGCACCGCCTTCTCCTACGCCGCCGCTGAGCAGGTCGACATCATCGTCTGCTACGCCGACGGCCGCAACGACTACGAGGCTTCCTGGACCCTGCCCACCGACCAGCAGGATCCCACCGGCAAGCAGGGCATGGGCCGCTCCGACAGCATCTGGAACGAGCTGAACGTCATCGGCGTGACCGAGGGCATCTACAACGACACCGTCGCCATCTCCAAAGCCAGTCCCTACTACACGCCCGAGATCGTCGCGGCGCTGCAGGACTGCTTCATCAACATCATCAATACCCCCGAGGGCAAGGCCATCTTCGACGTCTACAGCCACACCGGTTATGCCAAGGCTGTCGACTCCGACTATGACGGCGCCCGTGCCGCGCTGACTGCTGTCGACGCCTGATCTTTCCGCAGCAATCCCGGGCTCTGTATCCCCAAGTGAATACAGAGCCCTTTTTTCATACCGCCATGCCGAAAGCGTTGAGCGGCGCCGCCGCGCCGCTGACCGGTTCCGACAAATGCCTGTTTTCTGAACATAACTGGAACAAAGAAAGGGAGAGAGCCGCCGCATGATTGAATTTAAGAACGTCTACAAGACCTATCCCAACGGCTTTACCGCGCTCAAGGATGTGAACCTGCAGATCGAGCAGGGCGAGTTTGTCGCCATCATCGGTCTGTCCGGCGCGGGAAAGTCCACCATCCTCCGCTGCATCAACCGGATGCACGATGTGACCAAGGGCACCCTCACCGTCGACGGAGTGGATGTCAACACCCTGCGCGGCGCGGAGCTTCGGCGCTACCGCCGCAAGGTCGGCATGATCTTCCAGAGCTTCAACCTCGTCAGCCGCTCCACCGCCATCAAGAACGTCCTCACGGCGGACGTGCCGGACATGGGCTTTTTCAAGGTGCTCTTCGGCGTGTTCTCCAAGGAGCAGAAGATGCGCGCCCTTGAGAGTCTCGACAAGGTCGGCATCCTGGACAAGGCCTACACCCGCTGCGACCAGCTCTCCGGCGGCCAGCAGCAGCGCGTCGCCCTCGCCCGCACGCTCAACCAGAACCCGAAGATCATCCTCGCGGACGAGCCGGTCGCTTCCCTCGACCCCATCACCGCGCGTCAGGTCATGCAGGACTTTGTGCGCATCAACAAGGACTACAACATCTCCATCCTCCTGAACATCCACCATATCGACCTTGCGCTCCAGTACTGCGACCGCGTCATCGGCGTGCGCGCGGGTGAGATCGTCTTTGACGGCCCCGCCTCCACCATCACGCAGGAGCAGATCGACTACGTCTACAACGGCACCAAGGCGCCCGTTCTGGGCAATGGGGAGTGAGCCGATGGAGAACGAAGTCAACTCTGTTGTCAAGCTGACCTGGTTTGACAAAATCTTTAAGCCCCAGGTCATCACGCTGGCAAACGGGCACTCGACCATCCGCCGCCGCAGCCGCGCCCCCATCATCGTGCTGCTGCTGGTCGTCGCCATCGTGCTGTCGCTCAACATGACAGGCTTTGATCTGGGCCTCATCTTCCGCAAGTTCAATAAGCTGATGGATCTCATGGTCAAGCTCTTCCACCCCAAGTGGAGCTTTTTTGACAAGGTCACGCGCCCCCTTGTGGACACGATCAAGATGTCCATCCTCGGCACCGTGATCGGCTGCGCCATCTCCCTGCCGGTGGCGGTCCTCTCCTCCACCAATATCGACAAGAGCCGTCCGATCGTGAGCGTGCTGCGCTTCATCCTCGCCCTCATCCGCACGCTGCCGACGCTCGTCATCGCGCTGGTTTGCGCGCTGATCTTCGGTCTCGGCACCTTTGCCGGCACCCTCGCCATTGCGATCTTTACCTTCGGCATCGTCTCCAAGATGCTGTATGAGAGCATCGAGACCATCGACATGGGGCCCTTTGAGGCCATGGAGGCCATGGGCGCGAACAAGTTCCAGGCCTTCTGGTCCGCCTGTATGCCGCAGATTCTGCCCATCTATCTCTCCCACAGTCTCTACTGCTTTGAGATGAACGTGCGCGCCTCCGCCATTCTCGGCTATGTCGGCGCGGGCGGTCTCGGCATCACGATCAACGAGCGCATCGGCTGGCGCGACTATGAGGGTCTCGGCATGGTGCTGCTGACGCTCTTTGTGGTGGTCGTGGTCATCGAGTTTACGAGCGAGTATCTGCGCGGCAAGCTGAGCTGAGAGGAGGGACGACATGGCTGAAAAACTGAACAAAATCGAACAGGTCATCGACGAGAAGCTGACCGCCGCCGAGATGTACGCCCGGCGTCCCCGCAAGTGGTGGCTCTATACGCTCATCGTCCTCATCATCGTGGTCCTCGTGAGCTGGTCCGGCTCCACCATCAAATTTGAGGGGCTCACCGTCCAGGGCCGCACCGTCGCAAACGGCGTCATCAGCGGCATCACCCACCCGGATCTCAAGCTCATGTTCGGCACCGGCGACACGGATGTCCCCTATCTGCTTTTGCAGACCATGGCCATCGCGGTGCTCGGCACCCTCTTCGGGGCGATCCTCGCGATCCCCTTCGCCTTCCTCGCCTCCACGAACATTTTGCCGAAGCCCGTCGCCTATCTCTTCCGCATCGTGATCCTGCTCATCCGCACGATCCCGAGTCTCGTGTGGGCGCTCATGTGGATTCGCGTGACCGGGCCCGGCGCCGCCTGCGGCGTCATCACGCAGTCTGTGTGCTCCATCGGCATGATCTCCAAAATGTACATCACCGCCATTGAGGATCTGGACACCCGCATCCTCGAGAGCCTCGACGCCATGGGCTGCACCCCCTTCCAGAAGATCCGCTACGGCGTCATCCCCCAGCTCACGGCGAGCTTTATTTCCACCACCATCTACCGCTTCGACATCAACCTCAAGGACGCCACCACCCTCGGCATCGTGGGCGCGGGCGGCATCGGCGCAAGCCTCGTGCAGTGCCTGAACTCCCGCCGCTGGGCCATGGTCGGCTCCTTTGTGTGGGGGCTCATGATCCTTGTGCTGATCATCGAGTTCCTCTCCACCCGCGTGCGCAAGAAGCTGGCCCGCGGCGAGTGAGACCATGAACCGAACTTTAAAAATCTACTATACCTCCGATATCCACGGCTGCTTTGCGCCGACGGATTACGCGAAGGACCGCCCCTCCCCCACCGGGCTCTCTAACTGCGCGGCGGGCTTTGAGAATGACGGGAACACCCTCCTTCTCGACGGGGGCGACACGCTGCAGGGCAGCCCCTTCACCTACTGGCTCTACAGCCGGACGGAGGAGAAGAGTCTCGTCCCGGCAAGGCTCATGAATCTCGCGGGCTATGATTTCGTGACGCTCGGAAACCACGACTTCAACTACGGCACGCGGGAGCTTGAGCGCTACCTCGAGGCGCTGGACGCAAGGTGCCTCTGCGCCAATGTGGAGGGCCTGCGCTTTGTGGAAAAGTACGCTGTGGTGCGGCTTGAAAACGGGCTTCGCGTCGGTCTCACCGGCGTGACGAGTCAGTTCGTCCCCCGCTGGGAAAAACCGGAGAATATTGAGGGTCTCACGTTTACCGACGCCTTTGAGACGGCGCGCGATATGCTGGCCGAACTGAAAGCGCAGAACGTCGATCTCACCGTCTGCCTCTATCACGGCGGCTTTGAAAACGACGTGGAGACCGGCGAGGCTCTCTCCGAAACCCTCGAGAACGAGGGCTACCGCATGTGCCGGGAGCTCGATTTTGACATCCTCCTCACGGGGCACCAGCACATGCCCTTAGAGGACAAGTGCGTCCACAGCACCTTCACCTGCCAGCCGCCGGACAAAGCCGCAGCGTATATCCGCATGGACGTGACGGTGGACGGGGGCGGCAAAGTCGCGGCGCGCTCCGTCCTCTGCCCCGCTGGAGATGTGACGCCCGACGCCTTCTCCTCGTATCTTGCCCCGCTGGAGCGCGAGACGGCAATTTTCCTCGACACGCCCCTCGGCCGTCTGGACACGGCGCTGCCCGCGCAGGAGCCTTTGGACAGGGCGCTGAACGGCTGCCTCATCGCAAACTTCTTTAACCAGGTCCAGCTTGAGGCGACGGGGGCGGACATCTCCGCCACCTGTCTTGCAAACACTGTGCCGGGCTTTTCGCAGAATGTCACCCTGCGGGACATCGTTTCAAATTACATCTTCCCGAACACGCTCAAGACCATACGTGTTGACCGCGCGGTTTTGAAGCAGGCGCTCGAGCGCTGTGCCGAATACTTCACGCTGGATGAAAGCGGGGAGCCCACCGTGAGCCGGGCGTTTCTCGAGCCCATCGTGCAGCACTACAGCTTCGATTTCCTCTCCGGCGTGGAGGTAACGATCGACCTGCGCAGGGCGCCGGGCGAGCGGGTGTGCTCCATCCGGCGAAACGGGGAGGAGCTTTCCGAGGATGCGACACTGACCCTGTGTCTCAACAACTACCGCGCCTCCGGGGCCGGCGGCTACGACTGCTACGCCGCGTGTGAGACGGTGGGCGAGCTGCCGGACGAGATCTCCTCGCTCATCATCGCCTATGTGGACCGCCGCCGCGAAATCACGGTGGACAAAACCCGCTGGCTCACGGTTTTATACTGAATCATGACCGATAAAGGAGAAAAAGAAATGTCCAAGAACGTATTCAAGCTTGTCCTTCTCCAGGCGCTGCCCGCCTCCGGCAAGTCTGAGGTGCGCAACTTCATGGCCCATGTGGAGCCGGAGCGCCTGCGCGACGAGTTCCATATCGGCGCAAATCTCCAGCTGGACGATTTCCCCTATGTCCACATGATGCGCCGCATCGACAACGAGCTCGAAGCCATGGGCGAGGCGCGCGTCTTCTACCCCGGCGAGGCCCCCTTCATCGACGGGCGCGACTGGGGTACGCTCTGCAACCTGCTGAATGAGGACTATCACGATCTCATGAACCGCGTGAAGGTCTGCCCCGACTCCGCCGCCCAGTATCTCTTTGAACGCCTGGACCGCGCTGGGCTCGGCGCGGGCATCCCGCCGCGCATGGGCCTTTTGAAAGAGGAGGTCCGCGCAAAGCTCGCCGCAAAGCTCGAAGCGGAGGCCCGCGCCATGCTGGACGAGAAGCAGGACGCCTACCCCGAGAGCTTTGAGGACAAGACCGTCGTCATCGAGTGCGCCCGCGGCGGCCCGGACGGTTCTGCCATGCCCCTGACCGGCACCTTCGGCTACCAGTACTCCCTGCCCATGTTCTGCCCGGAGATCCTGGAGAACGCCGCGATCCTCTATATCTGGGTCACGCCCGAGGAGTCGAGGCGCAAGAACGCCGACCGCGCAGACCCGAACGATCCCGGCTCAAACCTCCATCACGGGGTGCCCATGGCCGTCATGCTCGGCGACTACGGCTGCGACGACATGGAGTATATGCGCGCAAACTCCAGGGAAAACTGCGTGAGCTTCGAGGCCCACGGCAGGCACTGGGACATCCCCATCGGCGTCTTCGACAACCGCGTGGACAAGACCTCCTTTCTCCGCGCGGAGCCCGATGCCTGGGACAAGGACAAGGTCGCGGATGTGACGCGCGCCATCCGCGCCGCGACCGACGCGATGTTTGAAAACTACGGGAAATAAGGAGAGACGGCTATGCTGCTGAAAGAACTCCGGGAGCAGGTCTATGAGGCCAATATGGAGCTCCCGCGCCGCAATCTTGTCACCTATACCTGGGGCAATGTCAGCGGGATCGACCGGGAGCGCGGCCTTTTCGTCATCAAGCCCTCGGGCGTGGAATATGACGAGCTGCGGCCCGAGGATCTCGTGGTGATGGATCTCGCCGGGAACAAGGTCGAGGGGGCGCTGAACCCCTCCTCCGACACGAAGACCCATCTCGTGCTCTATAACGCCTTTCCCGAGATCGGCGGCATCGTCCACACCCACAGTCCCTACGCCGTCGGCTGGGCCCAGGCGGGCGAGGATATCCCCTGCTACGGCACGACCCACGCGGACTATTTCTACGGGCCCGTCCCCTGCGCCCGGCATCTCACGCAGGAGGAGCTGGACGAGGACTACGAGCGCAACACCGGCAAGATCATTGTCGAGACCTTCCGCGCGCGCGGCATCGACCCCGTCGCGGTGCCCGCCGTCATCTGCTTCAGCCACGGCCCCTTCACCTGGGGCAGGGACGCGGCCCAGGCCGTGTACCACGCGGTGGTGCTGGAGGAGGTCGCAAAGATGGCGATCCTCACCCGGCAGGTAAACCCCGCCGCCGCCCCCGCGCCGCAGCGCATCCAGAACAAGCACTACCTGCGCAAGCACGGCCCCAACGCCTACTACGGCCAGAGCAAGGGCTGAGCTGCAAGAATCCGTTCCCCCTCTGTAAGGATCTCTCACAGAGGGGGATTCTTTTGTCTTGGATAAGCACTTGACGCGCCGGGAAAATAGATATAAAATATTGTGAATGAATTTGAACGGAGGCTTCCGCCGTGAGCGATAAGAACGACAAGAGCAAGCCCAATTTCTGGCCGGCCGTGTTTGCCGGTCTGTTCGTCGGCGCATGGGTGTTTGCCGGTATCATGGAGTGGGAGCCGCTCATCAATCTGATGGCTGTGCTGACGGCCGCGGGCGGTACGGCGGGGATCGTCGCGCTCATCATCAAGGCGCGCGAGGCACGAAAGGCGCGAAAGCGTGAGCGGGAACGGCGCAGACAGGAGAAGCAGAATCCCGCCGTCAAGAGCGAGCCAGTCAAGAAGAGCTACGGCCCGGAGATCGACCCCATCATCCAGGAGGGCAACCGCGCCCTCAGCGAGATGGGCAGGCTCTATCTCTCCATCAAGGATACCGAGGTGCGCCAGAAGATCAACGAGATCATGCGCATCACGGACAAGATCATGCAGGACGCCATTGCGGACCCCTCCGATATCCCGCAGATCAAGAAGTTCATGAACTACTATCTCCCCACGACCATCAAGCTCCTGAATGCCTACGACAGGATGAGCGCGCTGGGCATCGAGGGGGAGAACCTGGACAAGAGCATGAACAGCATCAATGAGATGCTGGACGCCGCGATCACTGCCTACCGCAAGCAGCTTGACACCCTGTTTGAAAACCAGGCCCTGGATATTGAGACCGAGATCGAGGTCATGAACACCATGCTTGCCAGAGAGGGGCTCTCCGGCTCCAAGGATTTTGAAATCTGATCAGGAAAACCATCTGAAACCGATGAGAAAGGAAGCAGACAGCATGAACGAAGAAAGCTCAATCCCTTCCCTGACGCTCGACCCCATGCCCGCCGAGACTGCCGCCGCCGTTGAAGAGGCCCCCGCAGTCGAGGAAAAGCCCGCGGAGGAAGTCACGGAAGAACAGGCGGAACCCGTCAGGGACTTTGATCTCAGCAGCCTCTCCCCCGCGGAACAGGCCGCCGTCCGTACCTTCGCCGAAAAGATCGACGTGATGAACACAGAGCAGGTCATGCACTACGGCAGCAACGCCCAGAAGAACATCTCCGATTTCTCCGGCGCCGCACTCAGCACCGTGCGCACCAAGGATCTGGGCGAGGTCGGCAACATGCTCGGCGATCTTGTGGTGGAGCTTCAGGGGCTCAACTTCGACGGAGAGCAGAAAAAGGGCTTTCTCGGCCTCTTTAAGAAATCCACCCAGAACATTGCCGAGCTCAAGGCGTCCTACGACAAAGCCGAGACCAATGTGGACAACATCGTCGAATCGCTCGAGAAGCATGAGATCACGCTGATGAAGGACATCAGCATGATGGACAAGATGTACGAGAAGAACCAGGAGTATCTCAAGGAGCTGACCATGTACATCCTCGCGGGCAAGCTCCGCGTGGAGCAGCTTCGCAATGAGGAGCTGCCGAAGTACAAGGCCAAGGCGCTCGAAACGGGCCTGCCCGAGGATGCCCAGGCCGCGAACGACTTCTCCAACATGATCGGCCGCTTTGAAAAGAAGATCCACGATCTCGAGCTCACCCGCACGATCTCCGTGCAGATGGCCCCGCAGATCCGCATGATCCAGAATAACGACAGCCTCATGGCCGAGAAGATCCGCTCCTCCATCATGAACACCATCCCCCTGTGGAAAAGCCAGATGGTGCTCGCCCTGTCCCAGTACCACTCCGACCAGGCCATGAAGGCCCAGCGCGAGGTGACCGACGTGACAAACAGCCTGCTCATGAAAAATGCCGAGGCTCTGCACCAGGGCAGCGTCAACATCGCGAAGGAGGCCGAGCGCGGCATCGTCGATATCGAGACGCTCAAGAAGACCAATCTTGAGCTCATCCAGACCCTGGACGAGGTGCGCCAGATCCAGGACGAGGGGCGCGCCAAGCGCATCCAGGCCGAGCAGGAGCTGGCCCAGATCGAGGGCGAGCTCAAGCAGAAGCTCCTGTCCATGCGCGGCTGATCGAGGGTTTCCCGTGTCTATCGAAAAAGTCCGCGCCCGGATCGACGTGGGCAAACTCCCCGATGCGCTGGGGGAATAAGCGGAACGAAGGGTATGTGAAAAAAAGTCAATTGACATCGTAGGGGGCGGCCTCCCGGACGCCCCGCGCGGTACAAGCTGCAAAAGCAAGAATGCCTTCGGCGAAAAGGTACACACCATGGTACGAATTCGCCGAAGGCTGATTCTCTTTTACGCTTTCTTTGCCGGGCGGTCGAGACGCCCGCCCCTACGATACTGATAATATGGTTTTCCTGATAAGGGGACTTTTTCACATCCTCATTTTCATGTGCAATCTTTCCAATTTGCATACGAAAAGCGGCCATATCTTACCAATTTTTGAGGATAACGGCTATAGACAATTTTATCCTTTTCACCTATAATATGGGTGGATAATTTTTCTTTGGGGCACTTTTCGCCTTTATATAAACAGATGCAGGAGATAGGGAACCATGAACGAGAAAAAGCACAGGACGACCCTGATGCAGCTTCAGATCAGCCTCCGGAAACGGATCCTCATCACGGCGCTCATCATGATCGCGCTCATACTGCTGGTGTATTATGGCAGCATTCCGAACCCGAACATGATCCTCATCGCGGGGCTTGTGCTCTGCTCCGCGCTGTACGGCTACGGCGGCGGCATCGTCGCGGCGGTGATCATGTTCTTCTATACGCTGTTCTTCTTCTCGACCGACCACAGCTTTCTCCGCTTCACGCCCCAGAACATGCAGAAGGTATTTGTCTCCCTCTTCGGCATCGCGGCGGACATGATCCTCGTCTGCCAGCTCAAGCGGGCCGAGGTGCAGGCTTTCCGGGAGGTGGACGCGCTCACGGAGAAGCTGCGCGAGGAGAACGAGCACCTCAAAAGCATCTCCCTCACGGATGCGCTCACGGGCATCCGCAACCGCCTGGCCCTGCGCCAGGACTTTGACACCTACCTCAACCGTGAAGTCACCGTCATGATGCTGGATCTGGACAGCTTCAAAAACATCAACGACACGAACGGCCACGAGGAGGGCGACCGGGTGCTCAGGGAGACCGGGCAGCTTCTGGCCGCCACCTTCGGGGCGGAGTACTGCTACCGCTACGGCGGGGATGAGTTTCTCGTGATCGTGCCGGATCTCTCCATGGAGGAGTTCAACGCAAAGCTCCAGCAGATGATGGCGCACAAGCCCATGCTCCACACCGGCGGCAAGGCGCACCCTGTGGGCTATTCCGTTGGCTGCGTGCACGAGACGCTCAGCAATTCCAACAGCCTTCGAAGGCTCTTCTCCGTGGCGGATGAGAGGATGTACCACGCCAAGCGCGGGATGAGCCGATAGAAAAAGTTGTGCGAAATATTGCCGCAAAAGCCATCCGGCCGAAATTCGGCCGGATGGCTTTTGCACTTGTCTGGGCTTGTCTCTGTCAGGCCTTCCTCTTTCGAATTCTTTTCCGGCTGGAGCTGATGGCCCGCGCGGGACATACCAGCACGCACAGATGGCAGCCGACACATGCCGCGCCGTTCAGCACCGGCCTCCGGTCCGGCCCGAGGCGGATGGCCTGGTGGCCGCCGTCGGCGCAGGAGATGACACAGCGCCCGCAGCCGATACACTTTTCCCGGTGGAATTTGGGGTAGATAACGGTGTCGCGCTCCAGGACATCGGTGGTTTTGCTCACGGCGTCTATGGCGAGACCCTGCGCCTCCTGCACACTTTGGAAGCCCTTCTCGGCCAGGTACAGGTTGAGCCCCGCCTTCAGATCGTCTATGATGCGGTAGCCGTACTGCATGACCGCCGTTGTGACCTGGATGCTGCCCGCGCCGAGGAGGATGAATTCCAGCGCGTCCGACCAGGTTTCCACCCCGCCCATAGCGCTCAGGTGCATACCGGAGAGCGCCGGGTTCTGCCCCAGCTCCGCGAGGAAGCGAAGGGCGATCGGGCGGACCGCGGTGCCGCTGTATCCGCCGACGGCGGACAGGCCGTGCACCGCCGGGGCGGAGACATAGGTGTGGGGGTTGATGTTGGTGATGCTCTTGATGGTGTTGATGGCGGCGATCCCATCCGCCCCGCCGCGCTTTGCGCTCTCCGCCGCGGGACTCATCTCCGCAACATTGGGCGTGAGCTTTGCAAGGATCGGGATTTTCGCCCCGCGCCTTGCCGCGGCGGTGAAGCGCTCCACCAGCTCCGGCACCTGCCCGATATCGGAGCCGAGGCCCCCCTCAGCCATGTTGGGGCAGGAAAAATTGAGTTCAATGGCGTCGGCGCCGTTTTCCTCACACAGGCGCGCAAGCTCCTCCCACTCCGCATCGTCGCGCCCCATGATGGAGGCAAGGATGAATTTTGTGGGATACTTCTCCTTCAATTTCCGGAAGATCGCCATGTTCTCCGCCACGCTGTGGTCTGAAAGCTGCTCGATGTTCTTAAAGCCGATGATGCTGCCGTTATCCCCGGTGATGGCGGAGAAGCGGGGCGAGGCCTCATGGATCTCCATGGCGCAGATCGTCTTGAACGCGGCGCCCGCCCAGCCCGCCTCAAAGGCGCGCGCGCACATGTCATAGGTGCTTGCGACCACGGAGGAGGAGAGCAGAAACGGGTTTTCCAGCGGGACGCCGCAGAGCTCTGTCCGCAGGCGCTCCTCGTTTTCCGGCGGGAGGGTCTCAAGCTCCGGCCTCACTTCGCCATAGAGGCGCGACACGAGCGTGCGGATCGGAACCTCCCCCGGGCGCACGCAGGCACTCTCGCAGGGGGCCGGGCAGGAGAAGCAGGGGTTTTCCGCCGGCAGAACCGCGGCCGCGCCCTTCTCATTGTCAAACCAGACGCTCCGCAGGAGGGCCGCCGGGTCGATCCTCCCGCAGGCCGCTGTGCAGGGTGCGTCATGGCAAAGGGCGCAGCGGAGCATGTCCGCACGGCAGAGCTTTCTGTCGAACATTTTTGTCCCTCCTTCAAATACATTTGTAAATATTTTATCATATCGGCATGAAAAGTGTCTATACCAATTGTGCATTTCAGAAAAAGGCCGGGGCGTTTTGCGGCGGCTCGTTCTGTTCCGGGAGACCGGGCCCGTTTCCGTCAGGCTCCCATGGATTCTCGGGCGGCTCCTGCTCTGCGGGGCGAATGTCCGGTCTTTGCTCCCCCTCTGGGCCAGCGGGACGGCCTTCGATCGTGATGGGCCCTTCGTATCGCTCCGCCTCATCCGGGCGAGGCTCCTGCTGCTCCTTCGTCTCCGGCATCAGATTCTCGGTGGGGGCGGGCAGCGCCTCCGGTTCTCTCCCCTCCTCTCGGGGTTCTCTCGCCATGGCGGTCCCGTCGGGTGCGGGCACGGTCCGGCTCACCATCTCCCCCAGCTCCTGCCGGAGTCTGTCGGCGTGCCGCTCGCTCCTCGTCTCGGCTGAGACGCGCAGCTCAGACGCGGGGTCTTCCAGATAGCCCCCCTGCTCGATCTGCTCCATGGTGGTCGTGACGGCGTCCTCTACTCTGTGGTGGCGGACGGTTTTGAGATCCATCGCCCCAAGGACCGTCTCCCCCGCGTCATTCACGGCCCGGACGCGCAGCACATAGTCAAAGCAGTTGATGGTATATTCGATAGACGGCTCCCCCTCGAGCGACACGGTGCCGTAGGGCATGGCATAGGCCGTCGCCGTTTGCCGCGTTCACCGCGTCGTCGCGCGAGACGATGGAGATATCGCCGCCGTAGACGTTCACGACCGTGCCCTCAAGCCCCTCCTCAGACTCGGTCACGCGGATGGTCGGGCCGCTCCCGTCGGGCTTTCCGATGGTGAGGATGTGGTCGGCGTGGATGGCGTCATCCCCCGCCGCGATGGTGAAGCTGCCGCTCAGGAGGGTCACGTCGTAGTTTCCGTTGATGCCGTCGTTGATGGCGCTGATGTTCACCGTCACGCCGTCAAAGATGAGGCTTGCGTCGTCCCCCGCCTTGATGCCGTTTTTGGCATTGCCGTTGATGGTGAGGGTGCCGTCGCCCGTGACATAGACACTGGAGTTTGCCTTGGCCTTGAACGCCGCGCCGTCGAAGGCGTCCGCCACGTCCGCGTCCTCGGAAGTTTCATCGTCGGGGTTTTCGTTGTCTGTGAGGACCACATTGCCGGAGATGATGACCTTGACCTCCGCCTCCTTGTTGACAGAGAGCGTCGCGCCGGTGGTGCTGGTGAGATCCAGATCCTGCAGGACGAGAACCACGCCCGTGGTGCCCTTCTTGACCGTGATGTTGCCGTCCGCGCTCTCACCGCTGACCACATAAGCCCGTGAGCTTGCCGGTGAGGACATAGCTGCCTGGCTCCGTGATAAGAAGCCGCCCGTCCTCCCGCGCGAGATCCACATTGGTCTGTGCGAAGGCCGCCCCCGGCAGAAGCGAGAGCGCCAAGAGCCCCGCAAGTACGATTGCCATGATTTTCTTCATTTTGTTTTCCTCCTTTTATGGGTTCTTTGCCCTTCACCTATCAATATGCAAAAGGAGGCGGGAAAAATGGGGTCGCGGAAAATTTTTTCAGAAAAAAGCCCGGCCTGCGGGGTAATCCGTGCAGGCCGGGTTTTGGTTATCGGTCGAAGGAGGGGTTTACGGCGTAGAAGTTTTTCTCGTTCAGCTTCTCGGTGGCAAGGCGCAGGGCCTCCCCGAAGCGCTGGTAGTGGACGACCTCCCGCTCCCGGAGGTAGCGCATGACGTTGTTGACATCCGGGTCGTCCGAGAGTCTCAGGATATTGTCATAGGTGACGCGGGCCTTCTGCTCGGCCGCAAGGTCCTCGCTCAGATCGGCGATCGTGTCCCCCTTGACCGCCATGGACGCGGCGCTCCAGGGGAAGCCGGAGGCCGCCGTGGGATAGACGCCCGCGGTGTGGTCCACGAAGTAGGCGTCAAAGCCCGCGCGCTTGATCTCCTCCACGGAGAGGTCGCGGGTGAGCTGGTGTACCACCGCGCCGACCATCTCCAGATGGCCCAGCTCCTCGGTGCCGATATCGGTCAAAAGACCCTTGAGCTCGGGATAGGGCATGGAGTAGCGCTGGCTCAGATAGCGCAGGGACGCGCCGAGCTCGCCGTCCGGGCCGCCGTACTGGCTGATGATGAACTTGGCGAGGGCGGGGTTGGTGTTGCGGATTCTGACGGGGTATTGGAGCTTCTTTTCATACACGAACATACTCAGCGCACCCTCCTTGTCTGAAACTCCCAGGGCCAGGGGTCCTGCAGCCAGGTGTAGCTGTCCTGGCCGAGCTGGTCGCACTGGGTAATGACGCCGTAGCGCGCGGTATAGCGCTCCCGGGCCTCCTTCCGGAGGGCGAGAAAATTCTGGTAGAGGTCGAAGGCCTCCCGGTCCTCGGCGTGGGTGTCGAGATAGAGCTCCAGCTCATCCGTCACAAAGTCGATGGCCATGAGCTCCGCCGTCGGCACATCCGGCGCTTTCTCGTTGACGATATTCATAAACGGGAGATCAAGCCCGGGAAAGAGCGTCCCGCGCGCGAGGGCCTCCGACGCCTCATAGCTCGGCGCGGAGGAGACCTGCATCGGGACATAGGACATGGCAAGCGGCGCCATGGCCCCGGGCAGACTGCCGTTTCGATAGGATTGATCCGGTCTATTGCAGCTCAAATGAATTCCTCCTTGAAGCACGTCGCTTCACCCCATCCTATGCGCGCCGCAAGAGGATGTGAAAAGCCGACCGCCCGGAGAGGCGATCGGCCTGTGTGGTTTTGTCTCTTCAGAGCTCCTCGACCGCGAGCACGTCGTCCAGGCTCTCAAAGCCCCGGATGATCTCCTTCTCCATGGTCTGCTGGCTGACACGCACCGTGAGGATCGCGCTGTAGTGAAATTTATCCTCTCCATCGGCAATGCGGTTGACCTCCATGTCGTTCATGGGAACCTTCTTGGAGCGCAGGATGCGGACAAGGCGCTGGATGGTGGCGGGCTTGGAGTATTCGACATAGATGTTCACATCGCTCTTCCGGTCGATCAGCCGGTACTCGAGCTTTATAAGCACAAGCTCCGAGAAGAGAACCATGAGCGTCGCGAAGATCGCGCACTCGGCATAGCCCGCGCCGCAGGCGAGGCCGATGATGGACGCGGTCCAGAGTCCCGCGGCAGTGGTGAGGCCCTTGATATGCTGGCGGCGGGTGACGATGATGGTGCCGGCACCCACAAAGCTCACGCCCGCGATGACCTGTGCGCCCATGCGCGAGATGTCGGTATAGAGGTGCATGACCTCATAGAGATAGAGGTTTGTGAGGATCGTGATGGCGGAGCCCATGCAGATGAGGATATGGGTGCGAAAGCCCGCGGGGCGGCGCTTGATCTCACGCTCGATGCCGATGACGCCGCCGCAGACGACCGCGAGCACGAGCCTGCACGTGATGGCGAGCAGATCCATCTCCCGGAAGAAATCAAAACAGTGCAGCATTTCCCCGCCCCCTTTCAGACTTCGTCGATCGTGATGACGCCGTCGAGCGTGGAGAGCGCCGCGATCAGCTCCGCGTGGTAGAGGTGGATCGGCAGTCTCACGTCGAGAATGGCGGAGATGCTGTTCATCTGCTCGGGCTTATCCTTTTCGATCTCCAGCGAGAAGACGCGGATATCCTCGCGCTTGATGAAGTTCACAACGCTTGAGAGCTGGACAATGTTCTCCGTCTCAAGATAGATGAGCATATTGCGGGACTTGTTGAGAATGATCGTCTCAATGGTGGGCAGGACGCGAATACTCAGCACGATGAGCACGAAGCTCACAAAGAGGCACTCGATAAATCCCGCGCCGGCCGCAAGCCCCATGCAGGCCGAGGCCCAGAGTCCCGCCGCCGTGGTAAGGCCCTTGACCTCCTGCTTGCCGGTGACGAGGACAGTGCCGGCGGCGAGAAAGCCCGTGCCGCTGATAACCTGGGTCCCGAGACGTACCACATCCGTGCGGCACTTGACGATCGCATAGGCGTCCGCCATGAAGGTGGAGAGCATCAGATCGAGGTACTGGCTCAATATCACGGTCACGGCCGCGCCGAGCGCAACCAGCATATAGGTGCGAAAGCCCGCGGCCCTCCCCTTGCGCTCACGCTCAAGCCCGATCACGCCGCCCATCAGCATGGCGAGCAGGATGCGCGCCGCCATGGAGAAGAGATTCAGTTCCCGGAAAATCTGAAAGCTGTCTTCCATACTTGCCTCCCGAGAGAAAGCAGACGGAGCGTCGAACCGGCCAACGCTCCGTATCATATGAAAATTATAGCATCTGCCGATGGAAAAGCAAGGACACAAATTGCCGAAAAATATGCCCGGTTTTTGTGTCTTTTACCCGAAAGCCCGCTGAATGACAGTCTCAAAATCAGCGAGCGCCGCGATCTCGTAATCCGGGAGGATGGGCCCGGGATTTTCCTTCCCACGCGGATTGAACCAGCACGTCAGGACCCCCGCGTTCTTCCCGCCGCGGATATCGGAGGTGAGACTGTCGCCGAGGAGGATGGCGCGCTCGCGTGAAAAGTCCGGGATCTCCCGGAAGCAGAGCTCAAAATAGCGCGCCTCGGGCTTGTTGGCCCCCATATGTTCCGAGACGAAGATATTCTCAAAATACGGCGCGATGCCGGCGCTTTTGATGCGCCCGTCCTGCACGCGCTGGCTGCCGTTGGAGCAGATGAAGAGACGGCAGGATTTCGAGAGCGTCTCCAAAAGCGCCTCCGCCCCGGGCATGAACCAGTGCCCCTCGGCAAGGTTCGTCTCATAGAGGGCCTGGGTCCTTTCCGCGTCCCCCTTGATGCCGAGGGCTTCAAAGAGAGCCTCAAAGCGCTTGACCAGCACCTCCCCCCGGGTGAGGATGCCGTCCTCCAGCAGCTCCCAGTGGCGGATGTTGATGCGGTGATAGAGGGCGGCGATCCGCTCGTCAAAGGGCAGGCCCAGGGTCTCAAAGGCGCGGCCCAGGGCGTGGTACTCCGCGGTGTTGAAGTCGAGGATCGTGTTGTCCAGGTCGAGCAGCACGATGGGTCTTGTGTCTTTCTCCATGGGCATCACAGCCTCAGCTCCTTGACAGCGTCGGCAGCCTCCCCCATGCGCATCCCGAGGGAGGCCTTGACGAGCACGGTGTCGCCCTTCCGCAAAAGCTCCGGCAGGGCGGCGATGAGCGCCTGCTTATCAGGAAACCAGCGGCCCCGGTCCCCGGCGCCGAGGGCGATCTCCCTGCCGTTTTCGCCGCAGCAGAGGACAAGATCGACGCCCTTCTCCCGGCAGTATTCCCCGAGCTCCCGGTGCATCCGGGGCGCATCCGGGCCCATCTCCAGCATGTCAGCGAGCAGGCACACACGCCGGCCCGCGAGCTTGGTGAGGGAGTCCACGGCGCAGCGCATAGACTCTGGGTTTGCGTTATAGCAGTCGTCAATGAGGGTGAGCGAATCCGTATGGGTGACGCTGTTGCGCCGGCCGACGGTGGCAAAGTGCCGGATGCCCTCCTCGATCTCTTCATCCGTGAGGCCGAGCGTGATGCCGACCGCCGCCCCTTCGAGCGCGGCATAGACCATCTGTCTGCCGAAGGCCGGCACGTCGGCGCGGATCACACGGTTTTCATATTCGATACGGCAGCGGGTGCGGCCCTCCGGCAGCAGCTCAATATCGTATGCGCGGACCTCGCAGCCCTCGCCCGTGCCGAAGCGCAGGACGCGCTGGGGGCAGCGCAGGGCTTTGAGCTTCTCATCGTCCCCGTTGCAGATGACAGTCCCGTCCTCCGGCAGGAAGGCGAGCATCTCGGTCTTCGCCCGGAAAACCCCGTCAAGATCGTGCAGGAACTCGAGGTGGGCCCTGCCGATCACCGTGAAGACGGCGACGGTGGGGCGCGCGATCGCGGCAAGCTCCGTCATCTCCCCAAAGCCGGAGATACCCATTTCCACCACCGCAAGCTCGTGCTCCGGCTCGATGCGGGAGACCGTCATGGGGACGCCGATCTGATTGTTGTGGTTCCCCTCGGTCTTCAGCACCCGATAGCGCTGCGCGAGTACGGCGGAGATCATCTCCTTCGCCGTGGTTTTGCCCACGCTGCCGGTGATGCCGACGACGGGGATCTGGAGCGTCCTGCGGTAAGCGGTGCAGATCTCCTCCAGGGCGCGCTGCACGTTTGAAACCAGGAGCACGGGACCCGCGACCCCTTCCGGCAGGTATTCCGCGAGGGCGCAGACCGCGCCCTTTTCCAGGGCGCTCTGGATAAAGCGGTGGCCGTCCGTCTTCTCCCCGCGAAAGGCCACGAAGAGGTCGCCGGGCGCGATCTCCCGGCTGTCGATCACCGCGCGGCCGATGCCGCGGGCGGGGTCCGGGCAGCCGACCAGCACGCCATGGCAGGCGTCGCAGGCGGCCTGCAAAGTCATTGTTCTCAAAAAACCATCTCCTCTCCTGTATTATAGCATACACAGCGGAGGGTGGCAAAAGAAATTCTAAAAAAGTAGTGCACAGCGGGAAAAGATATGCTATAATAAAAAAGTACAATTTTTGATAAAGGACAATTTGCTATGAATTATATTGTGGTGGATCTGGAATGGAATCAGGCGATGAGTTCCAAATCCTCCGTTTTCAACAAGCTGCCGATCCATCTCGGCGGCGAAATAATCGAAATCGGCGCCGTCAAGCTCACGGAGGACATGAAGCCGGGCGAGGAGTTCACCGTGGACGTAAAGCCCGTGTACTTCCGCCGTATGCACTACAAGGTGAAGAAAATCACCGGCTTTGACAAGGAGCGCCTTTCCCACGGCCTCTCCTTCCCCGAGGCGATGGAGAAGTTCCGCGCCTGGTGCGGGGATGATGTGACCTTTATCACCTGGGGCTGCGACGACCAGCGCATCATGGAGCAGAATATCATCATCCATGATCTGGACTGGGACTGGATCGCCGGGTGGATCAATCTCCAGCTCATCTACAATCTCCAGACCGGCGGGGATAAAAACCAGAAGTCCCTCGCAAGCGCGATGGAGCACTTTGAGATTGAGCAGACGCGCGTGGCCCATGACGCGCTGGGAGACGCCTATAACACCGCCCTCGTCGGGGCGCATCTCGATATGGAGTCCGGCCTTCGCATGTATGACGACGCGGCTGAAATTCTCGCCTCCCGGATGCCGAACTACAAGCCGCCCACGGAGTCTGACGGGCCGGACGCCCTCCGCCACGACAGCTTCGACGGCTTTTTGAGCAAGGCGGACGCCTTCACGGACGAGCGTATGCACACGATCCCCTGCCCGGTATGCGGCGGGGAGACCGGCGCGCTCAAGTGGATCAACCAGGGCGACCACCGCTATATGAACATCTATTCCTGTCCCGAGCATGGGAGCTTTCTTGTGCGGGCGAAGTTCCGCAAGAACAAGGACGACGACACCTGGCTTGCAAACCGCCTGATCTATGAGGCGGACGAGGAGATGCAGGCTTTTTACAAGAGCAAGGCTTCCCAGTCGAGAAGGCGCGGCCGCGGCCACGGACGCAAGAGAAGCTCCGCGAGCAAGTGAACAAAAATGCTGTGAGGTTTATTCCCCACAGCATTTTCATTTCATCCGTGCTTCGCGGTCTCGGCGGGCGCGGGAGTCTGCGGCAGCTCGCCGAAGGTTTCCGTGTCCTCCATGTGAAGGCCCGAGACCTTCCAGCTCAGGATCTCCCCGTCGACGGCGCTGAGGACGTACTCATAGCGCAGCTCACCGACGCTAAAGCTCACCTCATAGACGGCCTCGCCGTCCGCGTCCTTCGTGCGGTAGACGCCGGTGACGTTCGCGTCCTTTTTCTCGATCTTGGCGTATTGGAGGGCGGCGTCCAGCGCGGCGTCAATGCCGATGTACCTGGGGCTCTCGGGCTGTGCCGTTTCAAAGCGGGCGGTATCCTCCAGCGCGAGGGTTTCCGGCTCCAGGATCTCAAAGCCGGTCAGGGCGTCTGTCGAAACAGGCGCGACAGTCTCCGCAGGGGGCATGGGCGCGGACGGCACCGCCACCGCGGGCAGCTCGACCGGCGCGGGCGTCGCCGAAACAGGATCGGGCGTCTCGGTCGGGGCAGGCGTCTCAGTCGGGACAGGCGTCACAGCCGGGGCGGCCTCCTGCGGGCGGTTTGCGGTGGAGCCGGGGATCAGGGCCTCAAGCACCGGATAGAGCCGGTTCTTCACATCATTCGGCATGGGCAGCGTGTTGAGCTTCAGCCCGAGGATGATGCCGCCCGTAAAGGAAAACAGGAGCAGCAGAATCCAGAGCCACAAAAAAGAGCGTCTTTTCTTTTGGGGACGCGCTGCAGAATTGACTTCGTTCATGGTGATCTCCTCTCTGTGTCAAGACTGTCATAGCTTTGCGCCGTTTGCCGGAAATATTCCCTGGCCGCTTCGGCGTCACGGTGGATTTGCTCGGAAAGGGCCTCAAAGTCCGCGAACTTCCGTTCCGGTCTGAGGAACTTGTAAAACTCTACACGGGCCTGGCGGCCGTAGAGATTGCCGGAGAAGGATAAAAGATGCGTCTCCACATTGACGTGCTCCCCGTCGCTCACAGTCGGGCGCACGCCGACATTCGCGACCGCGATGTGGCCGGAGCCGTCCTCCAGAAAGACCTTCGCGGCGTATACGCCGTGCCGGGGGACGATGACCCCTTCGGGAAACTCCATGTTGATCGTGGGCGCGCCGAGCTTCGTGCCGAGGTGGTAGCCGGAGTGTACGGTATCCTGGAGACTGTGGGGATGGCCAAGATAGCGGGCAGCCTCCTCCATATCCCCCTCCTGTATAAGAGTGCGGATGTAAGTCGAGCTCACGATCCGGCCGTTTAAGCGCACGGCCTCGATAATATCGCAGCCGATCCCCCGCTCTTCACAGTATGCCTTGAGCTTTTCCGCCGTCCCCTCGCCCCGGTAGCCGAAGCAGAAATCGTGCCCCACGATGATCCAGACAAGGCCGAGCTCCCGGATGATGTTGTCCGCAAAGCTCTGCCAGGGCATCTCCATCGTGCGGCGGCTGAAGTGGATAAAGACCACATCGTCGATCCCGTAGCAGCGGCGGATGATCTCCTCCCGCCCGAGAGCGCTGTTGATAAGGGGGACGTCCTTTCCGAACACCAGGGTGTCCGGGTGTACGTCAAAGGAGAGGACCGAGGGTCTCGCGCCCGTCTCCTCCGCACGCTCGACCGTTCTTCTGAGCAGCGCGCCATGCCCGATATGGACGCCGTCGAAGAAGCCCAGGGCGATCACGCGCTTGATTGCAGCCATATGTCTCTATACCTCAAAGAAAGATTTGACCGTTTTCATGGCGCCGCCCTCCGCCCTGCCGAGCATCAGGAAAGCGCCGTCTTGATTATATACCCGGTATGTCCCGTCCGCAAGGCCCGTCTGATAATCCGCGCCGCAGCGGATGCGCCCCTCCTCCTCTCCGGAGGCGGTGCAGGCCATTTCCTGGGAAAAGAGACTGTCCACCGGGCGGAGGGCGGCCTCCAGCTCTCCCGCGTCCCGCAGGCGCTGGACCTCTTCGATCGTAAAAGCATCGGAAACGGAAAAGCTCCCGGCCTCATACCGCCGCAGGGCGCTCATACACCCGCCGCAGCCGAGACTCTCCCCGATATCATGGCAGAGGGTGCGGATATAGGTGCCCTTGGAGCACTTGACATCCAGAAGCCAGTCCTCCCCCTCGCGTCCCAGAAGCCGGAGCTCATGGATCGTGACGGGGCGCGGGGCGCGCGCGACCTCTCCCCCTCTGCGGGCAATGTCGTAGAGACGCCTGCCGCCGAGCTTCACGGCGGAATACATGGGCGGGATCTGCAAAATCTCCCCTTGATACCGCGCGAGGGCGCGCTCGAGCTCCTCCTCGCTGACAGAGACGTTTTTTTCGGCAAGGATGTTCCCGGTGATATCCTGGGTATCGGTCTCGATCCCGAGGCGCAGGGCGGCGCGATAGCGCTTGGAGTCCTGCTCGGCAAACTGCACGGCCCGCGTGGCCCTGCCGACGAAGACGACCAGAAGCCCCGTCGCCATGGGGTCGAGCGTCCCGGCGTGGCCGATGCGCCGCTCGCGCAGGATGCCCTTGAGCTTGACGACCACATCGCTGCTGGTCCAGCCGGGGGCCTTGTCGATGAGCAGGATGCCGTTCATCGCCAGACCTCTTCCACCACGCCGACCAGCAGCTCGCACACGCGCTCCGGCGTGCCGGAGACCGTGCAGCCGGCGGCCATGGCGTGGCCGCCGCCGCCGAACACGGCGCAGATGGCGCTACTGTCGACCCCGGGGATGGAGCGGACGGAGACGCGGCAGGTCCCGTCCTCCTTCTCGCGGACGGTGATGTTCACAAGGCTTCCCTCGCAGCGGCCGGCAAGCCCCGCGAGATCGTCGAGGTCATCCTCCACAGCGCCGGTCTCCCGCAGCATTTTGAGCGTCACGAGCGCGACGGCGATCTTCCCGTCCCGATAGAAGCGGATGCTGTCATACACGAGACTTTCGAGCTTGATGCGCGCCGCGGTGACCTTGCGGAAGAAGACCGTGTTCACATTCATGATGTCCGCGCCGGCTCTCACAAGCTCCGCCGCCGCGGAGAACGCGTCGGCGTCGGTGTTGTTATACTGGAAGCAGCCCGTATCCGTAGACAGGCCGATGTAGAGCAGCGTTGCCTCCTCCGGGGTGAGGTCTGCGTTGATGCAGGTGATGACATCCAGGACGATCTGCGCGCAGGACGCCTTCTCCCCCATGACAAAGGACTCCGCCGCAAAACGGGTGTTGGAGGGATGGTGGTCGATGCAGAGATCGACATTCCCGGTAAAGCCCTGGCAGAAGAGCTTTTGATCCGCCACGTCCACAGAGACGATGTACTTCGGCTTAAAGTCCGCCGGGGCAAAATACTTCTCGCAATAAGGCAGGAGCTTTCGCCCGATCTGCGGGTTCGGGAAGAGCCAGGCCCTGCGCCCGCTCCTTTTAAGCGCGCTGCAGAGGGCCGCGGCGCTGCCGCAGGTGTCCCCGTCCGGGTTCTTGTGGGTGACGATCAGGATATTCTCATGGGTCAGAAGGAGCTTTGCGCAGCGTTCAGTGTTCATCTTCAGCTTCCCCATCCTGTCTGATGTCGAGGGAGTTTAACACTTCGTTGATGTGGGCGCCGTATTCGATGCTGTGGTCCAGCTCGAACACCAGCTCCGGCGTATAGCGCAGATTCAGTACAGAGCCAAGCTCCCGCCGCAGCCAGGGGCCGGCGGATTTGATGCCGCGCCTGAATTCCTTCTCGTTCTCAAGCCCCATCACGGACAGCCAAACCTTGCAGTAGCGCAGGTCCCCGGTGGTCTCCACGCGGGTGACGCTGATCATGCCCTGCTGCACGCGGGGGTCCTTGATATCCCGGAGTTTTGCCGAGAGAACGCGCTGGATATCGTCGTTGATTCTTGCGATTTTATTGGATGCCATTGTCTCGTCTCCATGCAAACGGGCGCCGCATCAGCGGGAGCGGCGCCCGTATTTTCTGCCTTGTTGTTCTTTTGTGCCCGGTTTATCCCCGAAAAGGCGGATAAAAGCGATCACAAGCGAGGGTATTATACCATTGATAGGCCGATCCCGCAAGTGCCAGCTTGCGATTATATTTTCCTGTCCGTAATCAAATCAGATGATCTCAAACTGGAAATTCTCCAATTTGAGTCTGCTCCCCTCGTCCGCGTCCATGGGCAGGAGCGCGCGGGCGATAAAGTACGGCTCCTCCTCGGCACTCGTACAGGTGAGCCAGGCGTAGTCCCCGTCGATGCGGGTGAGGACATAGGTTTTCGTCTCCATGCGTTTTCTCCTCTTCAAAGCAAATATGCTCCTGAAATGCTTGCATCATACCGTAGACCAACGGATAAAGTCAAGCCCCTCCAGCGCAGCGGGGGCGGCAATAACAGCCGCCCCTGCATCTTTCTATCTTTTTTTACGCCAGCCGGAGGCTGTTGATCCAGTCCTTCAGCTCCCGCTCAGAGGCGCGCGCGGAAAAACGCCTGCCCCTTAAAACCTTTGCGCTCCCGGCCAGGGCTTCGATACGCCCCTGCCCCTCGCCGAGCTCGCTTCCGCCGGAGGTGCAGAACGGTACGATCGTCTTGCCGGTAAAATCGTAGGCCTCCAGGAAGCTGTCAATGATGCTGGGCTCACGGTACCACCAGATGGGGAAGCCCAGGAAGATCACGTCGGCCCTGGCAACGGGCGCGGCCGTATCCGCGAGCGCCGGGCGGCAGTTCAGATCCTGCATCTCCACGGTGCTGCGGGCCTTCTTGTCCATCCAGTTCAGGTCCCGGCGCTCATAGGGCACGGCGGGTTTGATCTCATACAGCCCTGCGTCTGCCGCGGCGGCGAGGGTCTGGGCAAGTCTCGCGGTGCTGCCGCCGGCAGAAAAATATGCGACTAAGGTGTTCATATGTATACTTCCTTTCAATCAGCTCAATTTGTTATAATCCTGTTCGGAAACCGCTTCCAGCCCTTCGGTGGCGGCGTCCTTCCCGGTTTCGGCGGGCGTTTCCTCGTTCCAGATCTCCTTGGCCTGGCGGAACACGGCCCAGCCCTTGGGCCAGCCCACATACATGGTGGCGTGGGTGATGACGGCGGCGATCTCTTCTTTTGTGACGCCGTTGTTCTTTGCGTTCTGCAGGTGGTAAGCGAGGGACGAGTCCGTGATCCCAGACGCCATCAGCGCGACGACGGTGATGATGCACTTGGTCTTTACGTCAAGGGCCTCCGCGTTCCAGACCTCGCCGAACAGGACATCGTCGTTGAGGTGGGCGAACATTGGCGCAAACGCACCGAGCTGCATACGGCCCGCAGTCTGTGTGATTTTCTTGCTCATGCTGTACTCCCCTTTTATCGTTTTATAAATTGCATATCCTTTTCCGGCAGGGCGGAATCATCGGAGACAAAGCGCTCGACCTTCATGTGCAGGTCGTACTTCTCCCGCAGCGCCGCGATCTGCGCCATCATGGGGGATGCGTGGTGCACGTCGATGGCGGCCTGATCCCGCCACTGGTCAATGAGCAGCACCGTCTCGGGATCGTCCATCGGGAAGAAGTATTCGTAGCGCAGGTTTCCGTCCTCTCTGCGGATCGCGGCGACGGTGCCGCTTCGTACCATTTCCTCGGCAAAGGCTTTGGCGCTGCCGTTTTTGCCGGTATAATAGAGATTTACGGTGATCATATAAGCCCTCCCAATACGGTGCGGATAAAACTGTATGCCATGTCGTAGGTGCTCATGTAGACATAGGCGATCCCGGCTTCCCGCATGGCCTGCTCCTGCTTATCCGTCACCATGGTATAGGGATAAAGCCCGTAGACAAAGGGCAGGAAGGCATACAGGAAGGTCTGGCGTCCCTGCTCATCCAGGCCGGGCAAGAACTTTTTAAGGCAGCGGTCCACCGCGTCCTTCGAGGCCCCGTAAGCCGTCTTGAAGGCGACGAGGCGCTCCATGCGGGAATTGGCCTCCATGTCGTAGAGATTCATGCTCAGGAGCTTGAGCATCAGGGGCCGCCGCTCCAGCGCGCGCGCCAGCGCGGAGGAGAGCTCGTCGAGCGTCAGGCTCTCGTTCTGCTCGCAAAGGCTGTCAAGGTTCTCGGTAAAGCGCTCGTATTCCTGCTGGAAGAGGGCGAGGAAGATTTCTTCCTTCGTCTCAAAGTAATTGTAGATCGACGTGCGGGTAAAGGAGGTCTGCTGTCCGATCGCCTTGAGTGTGATGTCCTTGAAGCTCATGGTCTCGTAGAGCATACGGCAGGCGGCGATGATCTCCTCCTTGCGGGCGTTGGTCAGCTCCGGTGATCCTTTCGGCATCTCTTTATACCTCGTTATTTATTATTGTGCGTATCGGCTTTGCGCAGCTTCTAAGCTCCCTTTCGAAAAGGGCGCGACGCGTTAAGCAAACGTGCCAGTGGCACGTTTGTAGCCAAAGCGGGGAGCAAGCTGTGCTTGCGACC